>CALIRO010000016.1 GCA_938042245.1 uncultured Thermoguttaceae bacterium | reverse complement strand
ATCCTGTTTTCCCACGGATTGGGCGGAAGCCGGGAAGGGTATAGCTATTTAGGCCAGCATTGGGCAAGCCACGGCTACGTCTGCGTCCATCTGCAACATCCTGGCAGCGACAGCTCGGTTTGGCGGGGGCAGGCCGAACCGCTTAAAGCCCTTAAAGAGGCGGTGCGAACCCCACGGCTGGCCATGGATCGGTCGGCGGATGTTCGGTTTGTGCTGGATCGGCTGGAAAAACTCCAGACCGAGCAGGGACCGTTAAAGGGCCGACTGGACCTAAAGCGGATCGGCATGGCCGGGCACTCGTTTGGGGCGCATACGACGCTGGTGGTAGCAGGACAAGTGGCCGTTTTGCCCGGCGGGCGGGAAATCTCTCAGGCCGATCCTAGGATCAAAGCCGCCGTCATTATGAGTCCGCCAGTGCCGCAGCGGCCCGCCCAACGGGAAAAGGCGTATCAAAAAATCGCCATCCCTTGCTTCTACATGACCGGCACGGAAGACGATAGCCCGATCGGCGAAACCCGTAAAGAGGATCGGCGGTTGCCGTTTGACCTGTCGGGCGAAGCGGCGGATCGGTATCTGGTGATTTTCACCGGGGGGGATCATATGATCTTTTCTGGCCGGACGCCAGGATTGGCCGGTCTGCCGGGTACGGGGAGCCGCGGTCTTGTGGCCCTACGCCGACAGCGGGAAAAAGATGCCGTCTTCCATCGGCTCATCTGCGCTGGTTCGACGGCCTTTTGGGACGCCTATTTGCGAGGCGACCAGAAGGCCAAGCAATGGCTGGCCGAGGGCGGGTTCCAGAAACTCTTGGGTTCTGAAGGAAGCTTTGAGAAAAAGCTGGCCAAGCCCAGCCAACCCAGCAGTTCATCCGGGGGAGGTTAGCATACCCATTGTGGGCTTCTCCGAAAGTGCCCCCAGCCCACCCGGGAGTGCTTTTTAATTCCTCTGAGGCCATTCCCCCATCCTGTGGGGGGCCGGTGCAACCTTTTTTTTACTAATGCCCTATCTGTTCGCTGTTGGTGTGGGGAGATTAGGTCTTGGTGGGAATAGGAACTGTTGGTAGGATTGGGGGGAAAGAGTTTTTGGTAGGAAAGGGGATTTTTCCTTCCAAATGATGGTGGAGAAGCTGGCATGGATGCGGTGGTTGGAGAATATGGAAATTCTGGAGAAAACAGAGAATTTAAACAGTTAAGGAAAACATGGCGTGCCAAAACTGCTCTTCTGGCCAGTCTTTTTTTGATTCTGGGAGTTGGGGCAGCTCTGGGGGTAGATGGCTCCGTAGCTAGGTGGTTTCAAGAGCCCAAAACAGCTAGTTGGCCTGGCGTTTTCCCCCAGCATGGGGGGGAGGCGTCCGGTCCTGGGGTGCAATCCCCCCGCTCCAAAGTCCCCGGAGAACTGAAACGACTGCTTACCTGGTCAGAGGGGTTTGGCCACGGCCTGGGGGTCCTGCTGGTGAGTCTGCTAATTTATCAATTAGAACCAGCCAATCGGCGCCGGTTGGCTCGGGCGGTGTGCATGGCGCTAGCCAGTGGGCTGACAGCCGACGGGATGAAAATGCTCGTGAGCCGGACCCGGCCCAGGGCCTTTGACCTGAGTCAACCGATTCTCGAGAGTTTTACAGGGTTTTTGCCTGGGCTGAGCGGGGGAAGCGCAGGGCAATCGTTTCCGTCGGCGCATGTGGCAACGGCCGTTGGCTGGGCCCTAGGATTGGGCTGGCTTTATCCCCGAGGAAGATGGATATTTATATTTTTGGCTTTTTTGGTAGTCTGCCAACGGCTGGAAACCAACGCCCATTTTCTAAGCGACTGCCTGGCTGGGGCGGCGGTGGGTTGCCTGGTGGGCAGTTTGTTTTTACCGGGCGGCTGGCTGAGCAGAGGTTTCGAGCGTTGGGAAGGCTCGGCCAACCCACTTTTGCTGCCCTCCACTTCCTTGCACTAATCTGTCTCGGAGAAACTCTCGGTGCGGGGGAGGTCTGGCATGAGCATCCGGAAAGCCCTTTTTCCCCTGGCGATAAAACCGGAAGTTCTCCGGAGATACCCCCCTTCCCCCCATCCGGCCCAGACAAACTCCCCCTATGGGCCGAGTGTTGGCTGCGGGATGGACTGGGGCTTAGCCCAGCCGGTGCCGTTGATCGCTCGGGAAATGGCTGAGCAATTCCGTGGTAGAAGGAGATCTTCCTGGGGATCCCAGGTGGGCCGGGGGAACCAGACTCCGGAGCGGTCAGGCTCTAGATGGGTGGAGTGGGGGCGATGGTTGTTTCGGCATCGGGGCTGGGTATTTAGTCCCCTTGGAGGGATTTTGTTTTTCCAGGCCGTAGGACGATACCTCCAGGGATGCGGAGAGGTGGCCACGACTGGGTTCCCCATTTGGCTTACCGCGTTTAGCCTAATCGGTTTGGGGGTATTTATTCGGCTCCATGTGGCAGGTCGGGCTCTACCAGGCACCTCCAGCCGGGGAATTACCTTTGAAGCCGGGCAACTGATCACCACCGGCCTGTACGCCTATGTACGAAACCCGCTGTATCTGGCTAATCTGATGATTTGGGGCGGTTTGGCCCTGCTGGTGGCGCCGGTGTGGTGGGTTGGGCTTTTTATCGGTCTTGCTGGACTCTTTTACCACTTGATCGTGCTGGCCGAGGAAGATTTTCTGTTGGGTCGATTCGGCCCCCGGTACATCGAGTATTGCTGTCAAACTCCCCGATGGATTCCTTCCCTGCCGCCTTTGCGCTGTATAGCCCAAAAAGACGGTGTGCCTCTTTCATTGGCCGAAGCAAACATCTCCTATTGTTCTGGGACATTGGCAGCGGAAACAGCCTCCGAGAGCAAGGAGGCTTCTGGGGCCCCGATGGATTTGCGGGACTGGCAGTGCCGCAGCAAGCGAAAAGGCATTGGGAAACATTGGAGTCACCGGTTTACTTGGCGGCGGGCGTTGTTCCGAGAAGCCGACGGTCTGATGCTGATTCTTTTGGCCGTCTGGGCGTTTGCCGGTCTGCGAGAAGGCCGGCTTCCATGGGAGTTTTCAGCAGGGACCTGGGGTCCTTTTGGGCTGGGGGTTGTGGGGATGGCGGCGGTAGGCTGGGGATGGATCAAATGGCTTAAAAAACGCTCCTGGCCGTCTAGTACTTCACCATCCCCTGCGCCTAAGGCATCAGAACCAGGGGTTGGTTTTGGGTTGGGGGGCAGTGTGGTTGGCTTGGTTCGGCAGTACGATACATTAATTCAATAATCGACGACCGGTCCGATCCTTGGCGAAGGGATCGGGGAGGAGGTAGGTGTGCCCACGGTGCGGCGGATTGCCCTTTGTATCACCGAACTTCAGATGGGCGGGGCGGAGCGATGTTTGGCGGAGTTGGCTCTGCGCTTGGACCGAAACCAGTTTGAACCGATCGTGGTGAGTCTAGCGCCTCCGCCCACGGAAGGGGCGCCTTCTTGTGTGCCGATGTTGACGGCCGGTGGAATCCAACCCCACTTTCTCGGCGCCCGACGATGGCAGCAGTTGCCGTGGGTGGTTCGGCAACTGAGCCACCTCCTGCATCAGCATCAGATCGAACTGGTGCAAAGTTTTTTGTTCCATGCAAATCTGGTGGCTCGCTGTGGGGTCCGGTGGGGCTGGAGAAAAACCCCCCTGTCGGCCTCATTTTCCGGACGACCGGTGGTGGTTGCTGGCATCCGAGTGGCCGAACGCGCTTGCCGCTGGCATCTTTGGTTGGATCGCTGGACCCAGCGGTGGGTGGACCGATATGTGTGTGTTAGTGAATCGGTGGCCAATTTTACCATAACCGAAGGGGGTATCCAGCCGGAGAAAATTGTGGTCATACCCAATGGGGTGGCCTGGGAGAATTACCCGGCGGCCAACCGAGCGGATTTAACTGAATTAGGAGTTCGGCCTGGGCGGAAGGTGCTTGTGGCGATTGGCCGGTTGGAGGAGCAGAAGGGATTTGGCTGGCTGATTTCGTCGGCGGACAGGTGGCTGAGGCCGCTGGCCGATTGTGATCTGCTGGTGGTGGGCGAGGGGCCGATGCGGGCCTGGCTCCAACAGGAGGCCAGACGCCAAACGGTGGCCGACCGGATCCATTTCGCTGGCTGGCGAGCGGATGTACCGGAAATCTTGGCTGCCAGCCACTTGCTGGTCCTGCCTTCCCGGTGGGAAGGGATGCCCAATGTAGTTTTGGAAGCGATGGCCACTGGACTGCCGGTGGTAGCTACCCGAGTGGAAGGAATTGAGGAAGTTTTAGGCCCAACATGTCAAGACCAAACCATTTCTTATGGGGATCCCGTCTCATTGGGGGAACGATTGCAGCGGATTTTAGGGGATCCTGTTTTAGCCGCCCGTTTGGGCCAGCAAAACCAACGTCGCATTCGTGAACATTTTAACATAAACCGGATGGTCCACGCCTACCAACACCTATGGAGCGAATTGTTAACCAATCGCAACCATTTAGAATGAAGGGTACAGATAGAGGCTCTTCCAACCCAGAGCCCTCAAAAACTTTCTTCAGCCTCTCTCCCACCGGTCCAAGGAGAGCCTCTGGAAAGGTGGGTTTGTAAGATGCTCTCCGGTGGGGAGCCTATGAGCGGATTCAGAGACCAGTAGGAAACAGGATGAGCCGATTTGTCATCGAACTGGCTAAGCCCTCCGATGATCCGCTGCTGCAGCAGTTAGAGGTGGAGCCGATCCGGGCAAGCTCCGTGGCGGTGTCGCTTCGGGCGCGGCCGAGCTTTTTGCAGGCTGTGCGAGTGCAGGGGGCGATCAGCCAAATCGGGGTCATTCGAGATACGCAGACGGGGAGAATCGTCGGCTGGGGAATTCGTGCCATCCGGTCTGCCTACGTCAACGGTCGGGCCGCTAATTTGGGCTATCTGGGGGGGTTGTGGTTGGATCCCTCGGTGCGAAGCGGAACTCTGCTGGCCCGAATGTTCCAAACCTTCTATCAACTGCATCGGGATCGGCAAAGCCAACTTTATCTGACCAGCATCCCCGAAGAGGCCTCTCAGCTCCGGGAACTTTTCACTAGTGGCCGGGCTGGACTGCCTTATTACGAAGACGTGGGCCGGTACTATGCCCTAGGGCTGCGGCTTCCGATGGGCAAAAGGCACGTACCCAAGGCCCTCGAAGTGACTCCAGCGGATGACGCCCACCTGCAACAGATTGAACAGTGCCTTAGCCAACAGGGTACTCGTCGGCAGTTTTTCCCTTGTTTTATTGCCAATGACTTGCTCAGCGGTCTGCCCCATTTGCGGGATTTACGGCCCAAGGACTTTTATCTGGCCCTCGAACAAGGCCAAGTGGTGGGCGTAGCTGCTTTGTGGAACCAAACGGCCTTCCGGCAATTGGTACTGGAAGGGTATCGAGGCTGGCGGGGGCTCATGCACGGCCTGCTGCAACCGATACGCCGATGGCTGGGCAAACCGCCTCAGTTCCAGCCTGGTCAGGAAATCCCATACCGATTTTTAAGCTTCTTGGCCCTCCAAGCTGATCGGCCAGATGTGTTTCGAGCCTTGGTGGACACGTTGGCTGAGAAGGCAACGGAGGAAGGTGCAAGATATCTTTTGATCGGACTGCATGAAAAAGAGCCGCTGCTAGCCCACCTGTGGCGATACCGGCCTTATGTCCATTGCCGCCGTCTGTATCTGGTCTATTGGGACGACGGCATCGAATTCCGCCGCTCCTTGCAAGATCTGGTCCCCTATGTAGAACTAGCTACCTTGTGAAGGTCGCCTCGGCCAAGCATCAGCAAACGGAGACCTAATTTGGCTGAATGAAGTGAAATGGGGCCAAATTACACAATTCAAGAAAACCGAAAAGGTGCTGGTAGGATTTATCCATTTTTCTAGTCTGTCGATTTTCTCACATCGTTCCCTCCAGTCCCCCGCCCCGGAAAAGGATTTTTGATTTCCCACTTCCCATGGGCTGCTGTCAGGCCTTCGGGGAACCAGCCAGTTATGCAGCCGCCCGCGCAGGCTTTTTCTCCAGCAATAGATTGATGGTCCGGAGCATTCGGCCCTCCTGGTCGTAAAATTGCAAGATTCCTACTTCCACCAGCCACATCGCCATAAGCTGGCCTGCCCGGTAGGAACGTGCCAAATACCGGCCATCTTGAAAAAGGATCGTCTCGTGAAGTTCTTCTAGGCTCGTTTCCGAGAGGCCAAGGTGGCGAAAGGTCCGCCGCACAAGCTGCCGAACTTCCCAATCCGGTGGGCTGAGCCTCATAATCCTGCAACCTCCTGTTGCTAAAGACCAGCTTCCTGCCAAAATCGCCCTCATAATGTACCTAGAACAAGCCAACCAACCTCCTAGGAGAAGAAAACCGATCGTTACAATCGCCTCCATAATTTACCTAAAACCCGGCCAGGAAAAAAGAGGAAATTCTCCTTCGGGGGTTTCGGAAAACTCCTGTGGGCACACGCCCGGTTTGCGCGAAACCAACAAGTCATCTCGGGAGTGAGTAAAACTCCTTTTTCCATTAGGGCGAGGTTTCCGATTTTCCTGGGCTGTTGCCGTTAAGTGGTGTGGTCTTTGTTTGTTTGCCTTGGTGTGTTCCTAGCAGATTATTCCGGAGGGACGGCCGTTGGGGATTTTGGACTCTGGTGGGTTTTTACCTGCTATCGGGGGGGGCATAAATACCCCTTAGGAGTGCTTTCTCTCTGGGTTCCCTTTTCCATTTAGGATCTGGTCCAGCTTTCCTCGTCTGGCACCCTCATTTCTTCCTATCATGTGTTTATGCTACTCCTCCGGAAGGGGTAGCCAGATGGATCACCTGAGAGGTTCGCCTACGTTATAACTTAACAATTTCCGGCTTTGTTAACGCTTCTAGATTGTCCATCCGATGGAGATTGAGTTTAGCGGCGAGGGAAAATTGGTAAGATTTTTCGAGCAGAATGCTCAGCCGAGGGCCTCAGAAGCTCTTAACATAGTACTAAATGGTGGTATTTACCCACCTTATTAGAGTAAAATTTGGCCTCTCTAAGAAGTCTAAGAAATCCTTTGTTTTTTCCAAACCAAACTCCTCTTTCGTCTGTACTATAAAAAGGAAAAGCTTTCCTGTCCAAATCTAACGGCCTCTAGTTGATAATCCCATCGGTCAACCGAATCGTTTTTCTTGGAAGGAAAAGGCGGAGAGTTGTAGTTTTGGGAATCGATAGAAGTTTATTCAATTGATATAATTTTCGTCGCTGGCTTTCGTGTTGCGTCGGTGCGGGGGGTTGGGAATCGATAGAGTTTATTTAATTGCTATAATCGGACCAGAGTCGGGGCATGTACTACGCAAAACCCCCAAAAGAGGGGTGGAGGAAGTTGACAAACCTTAGCTCCAATGGGTATAATACAAGCAAACTCTGTGCCTTTCCCTCTTCCCTCTGTTGAGGGGCATATAGCAAAGGACCCCTCGGATGTTAGTGATTACCCGGAAGCCCTCGGAGTCGATCATCATCGGCGACGACATTATTATCACCGTGGTTTCTGTCCGGGGAGATAAAGTGCGTATCGGCATTGAAGCCCCGAAAGATGTCACGGTGCACCGCAAAGAAGTTTACGAAGAGATTCGTCGCTCTACGGAAAAGCCGGCCTAATTCTCCGGGCGCCGCCAAAAGCTCCCCCATCGGGGCCGTGTCCTAGTGGGCTGGCAGAACAAAGGAGGGTTTCTTTTTGGTAATCCTTTCCCTCCGGAGGTGAGTTGTTGATCGATAGGGAAAGCTGCATTGAGTTGGACCACCCGGCTGGTTAACCAAACGGAGTATTTTTCTGGTTTCCCCGAATTCTGGTTCCCTCCGGGGAAAAGCGAGGTTTTGGCGGTGAAGCTGGTACAAATTTTCGCTAAAGCCCATTTTTGCCTGCCTCCTGTTCGTCCCACCGAGAAGGTCCGCTCAGCAAGGATTAACCTCTAGAGGAGCTGAGAGGGGGTTGTTGCCTTCTGTGGGTGGTTGTTAGCCCGGCGGTAGTTAGTTTTTGGTGCGGACCTAGCTTTTTCTAGGGGTTTTGTCGCCTAAAATTTGCTTCTGGGGGCTGGTGCTTAGGAAGGTTCGTGGAGTAGCGTAGGAATCGCTGGGGCTATAGTAAGATCGGGACCCGAAGACACAAGAGCGGAACTGTTATGGACTGTAAACCTGTTACCCAATCTGAGGTGTTCGAAGTCCTGAGGGATTGTTTAGACCCAGAATTAGGTCGGAGTCTTGTGTTGTTGGGGCAGGTTCGGCAAGTGGAGGTAAGCGGGGGTCGGTTATCGGTGGTGATTGGTTTGCCGACCTTTGCCGCTCCGATCTGGGAAGAACTCCGGATGGAGTTTACCCAGAAGCTGCGCAGGGCGTTTGGCCAGCTTCCGGAGGTGGAGGTCGTTTTGGAGGCGGTGGATCGGGCGCCGGAGAAGCTGGGCGTGGTAGGGCTATCGGCCAAGAGTGTGGTGGCGGTTGGGTCTGGCAAAGGAGGTGTGGGCAAAAGTACCGTTGCCGCTTTGTTGGCGCAAGGCCTCGGCCGGGCCGGTTGCCGGGTGGGGCTGCTAGATGCGGATGTCTATGGTCCGAGTATCCCTCATCTGTTAGGGGTGCACCAGCAGCCGATCGTAGTTAACGACCGGCTCCAACCGGTCTGGGCAGATGGAATTGCCGTGATGTCCATCGGGTTTTTTGTGCCTCCGGGCGAGGCGGTTTTATGGCGGGGGCCGATGCTCCATAATGCCATCAGCCAATTTCTCCGGGATACCGATTGGGGGCCGTTGGATTATCTGATTGTGGATCTGCCGCCTGGCACCGGGGATGTGGCCCTGAGCCTGTCGCAACTGTTGCCAGTAACGGAGGCAGTCGTTGTATGTACACCTCAAGATGTGGCCCTCCTGGATGCCACCAAAGCCATTGCCATGTTCCGGAAACTCCAGATCGAACTGCTGGGGATGATCGAAAACATGAGTTATTTTATCTGTCCGGGCTGCGGGATGCGGCATGAGATTTTCAGCAGTGGCGGCGCCCGCCGTCGAGCCGAACTGCTCAACGTCCCCTTTCTGGGCGAGATCCCGTTGAATGTGGGCCTTCGGGTCCAGTGCGATGCAGGGCGACTGGCCCAGGTCTGGGAGCAACCGCCTCTGGCCGACTGCTTCCAGGCCATCTGCAAGCAGTTGGTCCGGCAGGCAGTGGCGCTGCGCCGCCAAAAAGCCCACCACCTCCCATTGCCTGTGCTATAATGGATAGGGGAACCACTTCTGCCCGTCCAAGAGAATCGCTCGCTGGCGGCAACGGACCGCAGCAATGGAGCCCGGGAGCCCTTTTGTGGTCGCTAAGGTCCCGTCCCAATGCTGGGCTTTCTGGCTGCGGGCAGGACGCCTAATCCATCCTGATAATCGGAAGCTGCTGGTTTGACAGGCCAAAGGATTACGAAGCAGCAATACAACCCAGCACGGTTGCCCCAGCTTCTTGAAGCTCCTGGAGTGCCGTTCGGAGCAACCGTTTAGGGGTCCGCCCTAACTGCACTACTAGATACACTCCATCACTTAAGTTCACTAGGAGCTTTTGGGCAGGATGGGGATACCAGCCAGCGTCGATAAGAATCAGTCGGTAGTGTTTGCGAAGTTGACCCATCATATGTGCCCACATTGGCTCTGAGACGACCGACCAGTCCAACTCGGTTGCTGGAGTTCCTGCGAGGAGAAAAAGTTGCCCTAAGGAGCTTTTCCGCACTGCCTCATACCAAGGCACTTGGCCTTGGAGGACATCTTTCAGGTGGGATCGGCACGACAAGCCGAAAGATTCGGCCAGTTCCGGACTGTCTGGCCTGGCATCCAGTGCTAAAATCGGTTCAGGCACCGCTTCGCCCAAAACAGCCGCTAGCGGCGCTACAGCGGCCGTAGAGGGCGGCTGGCCCACAAAACTCATAAACAAAAAAACAGCATTTGGCCGAGCAGGCATTTGCTCCAAAATATAAGCGGCCATCTGACAATAGCCTGGCTGTCGGCCTGGCAAGCTACGCTGACGCAAGCGGTGGATCACCGGAGCAAGATCGGTCGGTTCCTCCAGCCCACTGGCGCCACCGCCTCCGGCCAACCCTTTATCACCAACTCCCTCGGAAACACTCCTGGCAGGAAGATGCTGGTGGACCTCGGCTGCGTGGACCGGCGCTCCCCTCGGTTCCGGCGATACCCCCTGCTGAACCCACGAGGAACCCTCGCTTGCCAATTCCCCTCCCAAGCCACTGTCTGGCACGCTCTGGCTTTGCTGCCCAGCTTCCACCCGTTGTAAAGCCCTCAAGAACCGACTCATTCCCTCCATGTACTCCCTTAGGATTAGATAGAGCTCATTCCAAAAAGGAAATCGCCCCCATTTCACCCTGATTTTCTCGACGTTGCTGGATTAGCAAGACTCGTACCCTTTCCCCCGTTTGGAGTGAGGTTGCTGGTTTTTTTCCGAAGAAAGCGCATCGTGGCAGTGCCGGGCAAGCACCAGTCCAGAATAGGAAGGCTAGTTTTCCTGGATCGTGCGCTTTCCCGGGAGGACAAAAAAACACGCTCCGTCCGGCTGAATGGTTAGCAAGATTCTTTTGGGATAGGCTCGTGGCATCATCCGACCTTGTTAGAGGAAAACCGGTGAAAATGATTGGCCCAAGATTCTATTTCCTCCCCGCTTCTGCATGGGGAGGAAATCTATTTTCCACTACCTCATATTTTTCCACCTCGTCGCAATCGAGCAAAAAGCCGACGATACTCATGCCGCCCTACAGGCATTACGGTGGCCCTTTGCTCCGGCATTGGTTCTTCCAGAAGTGCTTCTTCGATCACAATAAGGGGGGGTTCTGGGGGAGGAGTGGGAGGCTGGCTGAGCCAGCCGCCTGAGCTTCCGACGCCCCCTCCACGGAAAGACAATACCTTTGGGGAGCAAGCAACCTCTTTTGCAGCACCTGGTTCGATCGGTCTGGGATCGGAACAGTCCGATGTCCCCACGCAGGACGGTTCGCCTCCCGAGAGGCTTTCCATAGAGGAAGGCTTCCCAGCCATCTTTTCCAAGCTGCTGGACTCGTTTCGGAGCCAACCTAACACCGACCAGGGCCGGTGGCCCTCCATGCCTACCTGCAGATAAGGGTCTTCAATCCACTGTTCTTCCAAAAACGTTTCGGTGAACGGATTGATCTCCATCGGAGAAGCCTCCGCAGACAAGGTAGAGGCACCGGAGGACGGAAACACCAGCTCCACTTCCGGTGCTTCAGACGGCAGCCGACCCGAATCCACCGGTGCTTCGCTAACGGCGGTACCTCCTCCTGAGGAAAAAGCACCCGATGCCTGGTTGGAGGGGGCAGAGACTGGGGGAATCGTGAGGCTTTTTTCTTTTGGTCCATGGGTTGGCGAGCTTCCCGATGGTGTGGGCGCTGCCTGTGGCTGGGTTTCCGAAAAGGCCCCCACTTCAGCCAACTCTAAGAGCTTGCAGGACCCTGAGCCAGGTTCGGACTGGGATGGGCTTTCGCCGTGGCTTTGGCCTGGGGGTTGGCAATCCTGGCTCCTGCCACCAGCCGCTGCCTGGTCAAAACCCGGACTGCCCTGGTTCGGCAGGAAGTTAGTTCCTCCAAGAGGCCCATTGGGCATATCAGAAGGATTCGTAGCCGACGATCCCATTTGAGATAGCGCCAGTTCAATCTGCTGAAGCCGATCCCAGGCGGATAAATGAGACGGTAGATTCGATTCTTTTGAGGAGCTCTCCTCCTCGACAAACTCCCAAGCCGATCTCCCTTCCGAATCTCGCTGTGGCAAGGCCCCGAAAAAAAACTCCTGTTCCGGTCCAGAGCCGATTTCCCCTTCTCCCCTCGGCTGTCGGAGCTCTCCTTCTGAGGAAACCAAATCCTTCGCAGGGGAGTGCAGCGGCA
Source organism: uncultured Thermoguttaceae bacterium (assembly GCA_938042245.1). Classification (GTDB taxonomy): domain Bacteria; phylum Planctomycetota; class Planctomycetia; order Pirellulales; family Thermoguttaceae; genus JANXAQ01. The sequence goes on along the minus strand of CALIRO010000016.1, from coordinate 103,561 downwards.
AGCCATAGGCTTCGGCCAACCCGGACCCTTCTACCCCATTGGGGCCAATGCCCCGTTGGCCGCCGGCAGCCCCGTGTTCCTGTGGACTCTGTTGGCCAGCATAGCTGAGGCTGGCAGAGGGTCCGTGGGGAATTGGCTCCTCGGAGGCGCTGGGGGGCTGGGGTTGGTCATCTTCCTCTAACAGCCCGAATTCAATAAGCCCAGGCCCTGGTCCACCGCCACCAGTTGCCACCGAAGGAGGAGGTAATTGCTGCAAGTCTGCCCAGGCTTCCTGCACGATCCGAGCATCCAGTTGTCGGTGCTGATGCTTCCAGGCCCACCACAGCGCATGATCACAAAGTTGATTGACCAGCCGGGGGATGCCATTGGTGGCTTGGAAGACCGCCTCAGCCGCCCCCTCCCCCATCAGCCGATCCCCTTTAGCAGCTACCTTCTCAAGCTGAGTCCGAATATACGTCAGCGTTTCCATCCGGGTCCAAGGTTCTAAATAGCATCGCACTACAATCCGTTGCTGCACCGCTTCCAGCCGGGGACTGGAAAGCCGTTCCTCCAAAATCGGCATCCCCGCCAACAACACCTGAAACCAATTGTCCGGTAGAACCGGCGCCTGGCCTAAAATCCGAATCTCTTCCAATAACTTCCCCGCAAGCAGATGGGCTTCATCCACCAGCACGATAAACCCAGCGGATTGTTTGCGTTGCTCAGCCAAATATTCCACCAAAGCCAGCCGAAGCTCTCCCTCTTCCATCCCCCGATAGGGTTGTCCCAGGCCGAACAAAAAGGTTTGCCAAAGTTCCCGCCGACCACTCAAGCCACCACCGCTTAACAGTAATACCCGAAAGCTCTTTTGTAGGTCCTGAGCCAGGCGGTAGCACAGAAGGGTTTTGCCCAGCCCGGCTGGGCCCACCACCATAGCCCAGCCCGCCCCCCGCTCGAAACATTGCTGGACCGTCTGGCGTGCCCCCTCTATGCTGGCCGAGGGAAAATAATCCTCTAGCAGCGATCCACCAGAAAACGGTCGTCGGCAAAATCCAAAAAACGCTTCGTACATCGGCACCCACAACGTGTGTTACCTATTTCCTTCCCCAGGAAGAAAATAGAAATGGATTAAATAAACTGCGTAAGGTTGGAGAACTTTTACAGCCATTCGCCTGCCCAGCGAAAACTCTCCCTTTCCCTCCATTCGGCAGACAAAGGCTCTCGGCTGCAAAGATGCAACAATATTCTCCGCCCCCTCCCCAAAGGGGGAGCCTTTCCCCCAGTCTCCTGTCCGCTTTTGTTTTGGCATTTCTGGGAAAGCCTTCGATCTCTCCCACCCCCATTCCGTTTTTGCGCTGGTGTCCGGATAGGAAGAAATTTTTCAAAAGAAAATTTCTGATTCCTCTCGGTCCGCCCCTGCAGGGAAACTCTTTGAAACCGTGTTTCATAGAACTAATTGCTTGGTTTATCGGAGCTCCTCCAACAATTGGTCTTAATCCCCCAATAGATAGCCCAAACTTCCGTAAAATCTCGTACCCCTCATTCCGTTAGAGTCAAATTGTTCAGATTTCTCACCATAATTTTTTACCCATTTTTTCTATCTTGCCGATTTTAAATATAGTAGATTCTGGCTAGGCGGATGGGGAGCCTTCTATCTGTTTCACAGGGGGTGTGATCTACCATGCTTCCAAACGCATCCTGGGCCGAGAGAAACGAAACTTCTGAGTATATCACTCCTAATCTGGAGGAGAAAGTGCTTTGCATTCTCAAAAAAGACCCCCGGTTGGCTTATCGGGAAGTCTATTGCCAAGCCGACTCAGGCCGACTGATCCTCCGAGGCTGCGTGCGCAGCTTTTTTGAAAAGCAGATCGCCCAAGAAATCCTTCGGCGAATAGAAGGCGTGGGAGAAATCCACAATGAGTTGGAGGTCCGGTCTGAATTGTCTATAGCTTCTGCCTGGGAGGAGTCTTTTTCCGAACCAGCATAGATTTCCCCACAAAAGGCTAATTAATTATACCCCTCTTTGGGCGAAATGCTCTGCTCTTTTTCCCTCCTTTCCCCCCGGACAATCCCTTTGGGAGAACAATTTTTATAAAATGAAAGGACGGGGAGGCAACGTTTAGCTTTCTCATCATCGGTCCCCCGGTTCCAAAGCTGCCATCCAAGGGGGAGATAGGCCTATGCAACGATGGATGTTTCCTGCGATGGTTTGGGCAGGGCTGTGGGCGGGAGGATGTCAGTTGGAAACTCGTCCCCAGGATGGGACCACACAGCCTACTACACAGGGGGGTCCAGAAGGGCCTGCTCCGCAGGTAGCCGATATTGCCTCCGGCCCGCAGAGTCACTCGGACTCTCCTCCTGTCGGGTCCGGCCAAGTCACGTATCAAAAAGTCCTGGAGCCGGCAGTAGCGGGGCTTTTTTATCCGGCCCATCCGGAGGATTTGGCCAAACGAGTGGATCAACTCTTGGCCGATCCTAAAGCCCCCCAGGCGGTAGAGATCCCAGCCGATCAGAAATTGCGGGGCCTAATCTGTCCTCATGCCGGCTATGAATATTCCGGACCGGTGGCGGCGGTAGGTTATCGGCAGCTTCGTGGCCGAGACATCCGTACTGTGGTCGTTATGGCGCCTAGCCATACCGCCCAGTTCCAAGGGGCCTCCATCCCCGATGTAGAAGCGTATCGGACGCCGCTGGGATTTGTGCCGCTATCGCCGAAGGCCGCTCAATTACGGCAGCAACCTCCGTTTTCGACCAAAACCAAGGCGAAAGTGGTTCGGCCGCTCTTTTGGCGGCAATCGCCCAAGCAGTTGCCGCCGTTTGGCCAAGAGGATGAACATACCTTTGAACATTCCCTGGAAGTGCACCTGCCCTTCCTGCAACGGGTGTTAAAACAGTTCCAGTTGATTCCGATTGTGTTCGGCCAGGTGGATCCGAAACAGGTGGCCGACGCTCTGGAGAAGTATTTGGACGACCGGACGCTGGTAGTTGCCAGCTCGGATCTGAGCCATTATCATCCTTATGAGACGGCCGTCGATTTGGACCGGACCTGTTTAGAAGCGATCCGCCGGATGGACCTGGAGTGGGCGGCCGATCAGGAAGCCTGCGGTATTGGACCGATTTTGGCCTTGATGCATCTGGCCAAAAAGCGGCAGTGGACGCCGAAGGTGCTCGACTATCGCAATAGCGGCGATACGACCGGCGAGCGATTTCGGGGCGTAGTAGGATATGCGGCGGTGGCGTTTATAGAGGGTCAAGCCGAAGCAGCAGGCCAGCCTCCCAACCTGCAACCGCCTAGCGAGCATAGCCCGGAAGAGCGGAAGTTCCTTTTGGAGCTGGCTCGGAAGGCGTTGGTGGAATCGGTCTGTTCGCGGGGGCTGCCGGAGGTGGCCGAAACCGAAGTTCCGGAGCGGCTTCGGACGCCTGCTGGCTGCTTTGTCAGCTTGCATAAACAGGGTCAACTGCGGGGTTGTATTGGACATATTTTCCCCAAATCGCCTTTGTACAAGGCGGTCATGGAAAATGCGATGCGAGCCGCCCTGAGCGATTTCCGCTTCCCCTCCGTCAAGCCCGACGAACTGCCCCAGATTGATATCGAAATCAGCATCTTGACGGTTCCTCGCAAACTCCAGGCCGACAGCCCCCAGGAGATTCTCCGCAAACTTCGGCCTGGGGTGGACGGTGTGGTGCTCCGGCAAGGCCAACGAATGGCCACCTATCTGCCCCAGGTCTGGAAGGACCTTCCAGACAAAGAAAACTTCCTCCGGCATCTAGCGCAAAAGGCAGGTCTTCCGCCCGAAGCCTGGCAAGAGCCGAACACCGAAATCCTCACCTACCAGGCGGAGGTCTTCGGCGAAAAGTAGCCAAATTGTCCAACCGGCCAGTTCTTCGCCGTCCGGAGCCTTCTAAATGAACCCGAGCTTCCCATGGCCTCCTCTGCCTTGAGCTCAGGGCCAGTTTGCTAAAGCAGGTTTATTCTACCAACCAGCCGGAAAGGTTCTTTCTGATGACGGTGCAGGTTCCCCCGCTCCAGGAATCGGAAACCTCTGGTGGCGCCTGGCAGTGGATCGGCGTGCGGGGTCTTTTATGGGTGGCGATTTCTGGGTTGGGGGTGTCTGCCTTTTTAACGCAGGTGGTGCTTTTGCGGGAATTGATGGCCGCCCTGGCCGGCAATGAATTGGTCCTAGGGATCGTCTTGGGCAGTTGGATGCTGCTGACGGGCCTAGGCGCTTCGGGGGGGCGATGGGCCCAAAGGCTTGCGCGTCCTTTGGTCGTCTTAGCCGGGGCACAAATAGCCATTGGGCTGATTCCCCTCCTGCAAGTATGGATCATCCGTACCTATCGAGATGTGGTGTTTGTGCGGGGGGCCGAAGTGGGCCCGGCCGAAACGATTCTGGTTTGCCTCGTGCTTTTGGCCCCGTATTGTCTTTTAGCTGGGTTTCTGCTTACCTTGACCTGTCGGCTGCTGGCCCCGGAAGGCCGGCCGGAAAGCATCGGCCAGGTCTATTTTCTGGATGTGCTGGGAGACATTATAGGGGGACTTTTGTTTAGTTTTATTTTGGTCTGGTTTCTGGGCCATTTCAGCACGCTATATGTGCCTGCCTTTTTAAACCTCCTGTTGGCAGCCGCTGTAGGTTACCTAGCGCGAAACCGCCTGGTCATGGTCACAGCAGGGCTTTTGACAGCCGCCCTGGCCCTGCTGGCGGCAAACTGCGATCTGGAATTGGCCTCCACCCAGCGGCAGTTTGCCGGCCAAGAGGTCCTGTTCCAAGGCCAATCGGCGTACAATCGGGTGGTGATCAGTCGGCTTGCCGAGCAACTGACCTTTTACGCCAGCGGCACGCCGCTGTTTTCCACCGGCGATGCCGAAACGGTAGAACAAAAGGTGCATTTTGCGATGGCGCAGCGTCCCCAGGCCCGCCGGGTGCTCCTTTTGGGCGGTGGGCTTTCCGGAACGGCCAAAGAAGTGCTCCAATGGGCAGATGCCCGCTCCGGCGCCACACCCTCAGAACCCATGCAGGTCGATTATGTGGAGCTAGACCCACTGCTGCTTTCGGTAGGCCGACAATTTATTCCGGAATCGCTAAAGGATCCGAGAATTCGGGTTGTAACCGGCGACGGTCGGTTATGGGTTCGCAGCGGCTCCCAGCAGTACGATGTGGTGTTGGCCGATGTGCCTGATCCGCTGTCCACCCAATGGAATCGCTTCTACAGTCGAGAGTTTTTCCTGGAGGTGAAAGGGCGGCTTCGGGCTGACGGGGTGTTGGCTCTGGCTTGCGCATCGTATGAAAATTATCTGAGTCCAGAGCTAGCGGACCTGGTAGCCATCGTGCACCGCACGCTGCGGGAAGCCTTCCGCAATATTCTGATGATCCCGGCGGGACGAATCCTCTTCCTAGCTTCTGACGGGGAGCTTACCACCCAAATCGCCCAGCGGATTGCCCAGCATGGCCTGCAAACCCACTATATGCGCCCGGGGTATTTGGCGGCGATTTTGTCGCCGGATCGCTTGGCTGCTTTAGAACGGGCAGTGCGCCCAGACGCCCCAATGAACCAGGATTTTTTCCCCATCCTGGCCTATCGGCATTTACGGTATTGGATGCGGCAGTATCAGGTCCGATGGGGGGTGTTTGTGCTAGGGCTGGCTGCCCTGGGGTTATGGTGTCTGTGGCGGGCAAGGCCGGTAACCATGGCCGTCTTTAGCGCCGGCCTGGCTGGGGCGCTATTGCATGTGGTCTTACTGTTGGCGTTTCAAATAGTCTTTGGCTGTGTGTATCACCGGGTGGGGCTAATAGTTACGGCGTTCATGGCGGGTTTGGCGGTCGGGGCGGGCTGGATGAACCGTCGGCTCGGCCAGTGGGACCGACGAGCCTTGGCCATGGTGGTCGGCTGTTTAGCCGTCTTTGCTGCCCTGTTGCCTCCGGTGCTAGGGGGCCTAGACCAGGCGAGCCGATACTCTGCCCTCCACTTGGTTTGCCAAGGCCTCTTTCTGGGGCTGGCTTTCCTGTTGGCGGGTTTGGTGGGGATGGTGTTTCCGCTGGCGGCCAAAATAGCATTTGAACAAGTTTCTATTACAGCAGGCCGTCTCTACACGGCCGATTATCTCGGCGCCGCCTTCGGGGCCTTGGTGGGAAGCAGCCTGCTGATTCCGCTTGTGGGCATCGGTCCGGTCTGCCTGCTGACCGCCATGCTGAACCTCATCGCCGCCGGAACTGTCCTCTTAGTGGGAAAGGGGTAAAATACAAAGGGCGATCCACCCTGGAAGAGCGGACGTTTCGTCCGCCCACTTGGAGCCCGGGTGTCCCGCCCGCAAAATCCCCCTCCTTCTATCCCTCTCCCACACTGGGGAGAGGAGATTGCATTGAACTCTCCCACAGAAGGGATCGACGGATTCATCCCCCACCACAAAAGAAGCTGGTCTGCCTAAGCACCCTGGGTGAGGGGAAATTGTCTCCTCTCCTACGGAGGACAGAGGAGATTTTACTGGACTGCTGCTTACGCAGGAATGACGAACGGACCGTTCCCAACCCCCAGGATGTCCATCCAGGGCATTTGCCAGAAAACTCAGCAGGTCGGATTCATTTGGCCGGATGGTTCGCTTCTTGTTTTCCTGGATTTGGTATACTGGTAGTATGGCCGAGGATGCGACTGTACCCCAAAGCCGAACCGAGCAGCGTCAGGCGCAGCAGATGAGCCTGCGGCGTGTCCGTCCGCCGGTGGAGGTGCCCGGCTATGAACCGGAGCGCCTGCTTGGGGTAGGCGCGTACGGCGAGGTCTGGGTAGCTGTGGAGCGGAACACCGGCCGACGGGTAGCGATCAAATTTTATGCCCATCGGGGCGGCCTGGACTGGGCCTTGCTTTCGCGGGAAGTGGAAAAGCTGGCTTTTCTGTTTGCGGATCGGTATGTGGTGCAACTGATCGGGGTCGGCTGGGACGCCTCGCCGCCGTATTACATCATGGAGTATTTGGAGCAGGGGTCCTTGGCCGATCGCCTCGAAAAAGGGCCCCTGCCGGTCGAAGAGGCCGTTGGGCTTTTCCATGAGGTGGCAGTCGGGCTGCTTCATGCTCATGGCAAAGGGGTGCTCCACTGCGATCTGAAACCGGCCAACATTTTACTGGATCAGGACGGTCGGCCTCGGCTGGCGGATTTTGGGCAGTCTCGGCTTTCGCACGAGCAGGCCCCGGCTTTGGGAACACTTTTCTACATGGCGCCGGAGCAGGCCGACTTGCAGGCGGCGCCCGACGTACGCTGGGATGTCTATGCCTTGGGGGCGCTGCTGTATTGTATGCTGACGGGCAGTCCGCCCTATCGGACGCCGGAGATCCTACGGCAGTTGGAGCAGGCGCCAAACCTGGTAGAACGCCTGGCGGTGTATCGGCGGTGGATCCGGCATTCGCCTCGTCCGACCGCGCATCGGCAGACGCCGGGAGTGGATCGGGATTTGGCCGACATTATTGATCGCTGTTTGGCTGTGGATCCACAGAAACGGTTTCCGAATGTGCAGGCGGTGTTGGATGCGTTGCAGGCGCGGCAATTGCGGCGTCAACGTCGGCCGATGTTGGTGGTGGGGGCGGCAGGACCGGTGCTACTGCTTTTGGTGGTGGGTTTTTTTGCCTGGCAAGGTGCCACCGCCGCTTTACAGCGATCGGAAGAAGCTCTTATCCAACGGGCTTTGGAAAGCAACAAGTTTGCTGCCCAATATGCGGCTCGAACCACGGCCGCTGAGGTGGACCGACGCTATCGAGCCGTGGAACGGCTGCTCCAATCCGAACAGTTTTTGACCGTCTTCCAAGAGACGATCCAGCACCCGGAACTAGCGCCGATCCTCCGCCGACTGGCCAACCCAGACTTGCCTGAGGCCGAACTCCAACAATTGGCCGCGAAGCTCCGGCATCATCCGCAGCGGCGGAACCTGCAACAGGTCTTCGAGCAAGCCATTCCGCCAGACATGGGCCTGGGCAGCCAGGTGAACAGTTGGTTTCTGAACGATCCGCTGGGCAACCAGATCGCCCGCGTGCCGGAAGAGGCCGAGGTGGTAACCATTGGCCGAAACTACTCCTGGCGAAGCTACTTCCACGGCGGGCCGATGGATATGCCCGATCGCCGTTGGCGTCCTCCAGCCGACCAACACATCCAAAAGACCCAAATGTCGGCCGCCTACCAAAGCGAGGCCACCGGACGCTGGAATGTGGCCGTCTCCACACCGATCCGCCAAAAGCCAGGCGGCCAATTTCTGGGAGTGGTCGGACTGACCGTAGGCGTTGGCGCCTTGGTGGAACTATCGCCCAAGCCGAATCAGTTCGCTGTGCTGCTGGAAGAACCTACCGCCCAGCATCCGGGTCGGATTTTGGAGCATCCCCTGTTTCAATCCCGAGACCCAGCCCAACCGAAAATCCCCCAGGAGTTCAGCCAAATTGTGATGAGGCCGGAGGACCTGCCCACCAGCTGGCAGCGGCGCTGCTGGTATGAGGACCCACTCGGAAAACTACCGGGCGGCGAATACTACCGACGACGTTGGCTGGCCGAAATGGAACCGGTCAAACTGGCCGATCAGCCGACCGGTTGGCTACTGATCGTGCAAGAATCTTATGAAACGGCCATCGGCCAGGCGCTGAGAGAACTCCGGCAGCAACTGGTCGGCTATGCGTTGGCGGCAGCGGCTGGGGTGATCCTGGTCGTCGGGGGGCTATGGAGCTTGGCCCTGCGGATGTTTCGAGAATCGGCGCCGGCGACCGTCTGGCTGGGAGGAAGAATGGCCTCAGGGAGTGAGATCGGCGCTACGCCTACGCCCTCCCCAAGGGAAAACGCCCAGACGCCTGCTCAGCTATCCGGTTTGTCCGAGGCGCCCACCGAGCCTGCTGCCACCGAATTCCACACCGGTTCCCCCCCGCCGCCTTCGGAATAGCGCCCCTCAATAGCGTCTGCTAGTTGGCCAAAATACCAGCGCCAAGGACGCACTCGCCGCCTCCGGAATAGCGCCCCTTCACTACCGCGCTTTTGGGACCGGCACTCTACTCCGGCAGCGATTTGTCTTTGGTTTCTGGTTGGTCAGCCGCCTGAGTGCCGTTTGGGCTTCTAGCGAATTTACTCCGGCAGCGGTTTGTCTTTGGTTTCCGGGGCAAAGGGCAAGGTCAATAGGCCCACCAGGAAACAGGCGCACATAGTAACACCGGCATAGCGCATCGGCTCCGGATAGTCTTTGAAGACCACGGCAGTGAGCACGCCCAGCACCGCCGGTCCGGGCACCGCCACAAACCGGGCAATGTTGTAGCAGAACGAGGTGCCGGTGCTTCGGAGCCGGGTGGGGAATAGTTCTGGAAAGTAGATCGCATACCCGCCGAAGACCGATAGCTGCGCAAAGCCCATCAGCGGCACCAGCACGAACAAGTGCCACGGCTCCCGCATGAGCAAAAACGCCGCCGCTGTGCTGAAGATGGCTAGCAGGAAAAAGATGGCAAACGTTGGCCGACGGGGCAGACGCTGGGTTACCCAACTAAAACTATAAATGCCGAAAAACGCCCCGATGTTGAAAAACATCAGATTGATACTCCGCCAAAAGCCCACATGGCCGAGGATCTGCTTGGAGCGGGCAGTGATATGCTGGGCGTGTTCGGCCAGGAAGGTTTTTGGGTCCAGGCGGGCTTTGGTAGCGGCTTCTACGCCTTGGCGGAGGTAGTCGCTGCGGCGCTGACGCTCCTGGGGCGATTGGGCCTTTCGATGCGGCATGAACTTATCCAAAATGGAACTGGCCGGATCAGCGGCCGGTCGGTCCAAGAGCTTCAAAACTGCCTCTGGATCCACCGGCTTGTTTTCTTCCATCAAGGTGCGAGCGGCGGCGTAAAGGAGCCGGGCGTCCAGATCGTCGGCTTGCAGACCCAAAATGGCTGTCTCTTTGGGCAATTTTTCTTTGCTGGGGGCCCGATCGGCATGGTGGATCAGGAGGGCTACAAACTGTTGATCCTTTTCGGCTTCGCCTTGGCGGCGGGCCTGTTCTTCGGCCCCTCGGAGAAAGACGGTGTGGGTCAGATCGTTGGAGAAAACGCCGATGGCCCACAGCCCGATCACCCCAGAGGCCGCTAGGAGCATCCCACAGATGGTATTTCGCCGCCAACGGCGATCGCCAAATAGCTCTCGGATGGAACCGGCCTTCTTTTTTGCTTCGCCGCTGGCCACCGCTTGCTTCCATCGTTCCGGCTCCTCCAACCGAAGCATCACGACCACCGCCAACAAGGCAGGAGCAATTCCCACGGCAAAGACCCATCGCCAGGGGCTGCCGGCAATCACTCCGGCGGCGGCGAGATGTTCAAACAGCATCACAATCAGCGCCGCAGTGATATTGCCGAAGGCCGAAAACGCTTGCAGCATTCCCAGGGCCGGCGGCCGGGCTTTATCGGGCAGGGCCTCGGCCACCAAGGAGACCCCCACCGCAAACTGCCCCCCCACACCTAAACCAGACAAAAACCGATAGAGAATAAAATCATAGACCGACACCGCAAAAGCCGTCAGGCCGGTAAACACGGAGTAGGAAAGAATGGTAAAAACCATCGTTTTGGCCCGGCCGATCCGGTCGCCCAAAATACCGAAGAAAATCCCGCCGGTCGCCCAACCTAAAAGCAAAAACGAGGTAGAATAGGTAGCCCAGGCATCGACGCGCGGATCGCTCGGATCCGTGTGTAAAAGGTCAATCATCGCCGGCTTTCGGTTGGCGTTGAAAAGCTGCTGATCCAAACAGTCAAAAAGCCAACCCAACGTACATACCACAAACACAAACCAATGATACCCGTTAAGCATCCGATACCACGGCCGTTGATTTTCGCTGACTGGAATCGGTTGGCTCATGCGATTGCTCCTTTGGACGGCGCCAGAAGTTCGTAAAACTCTTCTTATCCTATTATCCTAGTATCAAAAATCGCTATTATGCCCCATGCGACTGCTCACGACAACCCCTAAACCAAAGGGGTGGCCCACTGCGTCACGAAAGCGGTTTTTTTCTTCCCATTGCCGTTTTCCAAGGTGCTTGTCAGCTCCGGAAGGCCTTTGTAGAATCAATCGGGCTGGTGAGGGGAAGTTTTCCCCTTCCCCGCCGTGAGAAAGGTCGTCCAACCGATAGGTTGGACGGGGGAGTGCACCTTCTGGATTCCCGCTTACGCGGGAATGACACAAGAGGGCTGTGGCCAAGCAGCCTGGATTCCCGCTTGCACGGGAATGACAGAAGGACAGTCCCCGGATGCTTAGACTACGGCTTATGTGTCCGTTAAATGGGAGGGTAATTCCGAGAAAAAAGTAGGCGTCCTCCGGTATTCCGGTCCCTACGGCTCTTTTTCCTACGGTGTGCGAAACATATCCCTGGCGGAAAGTCCTTTTGATGTCCCGGCGCTATATCAACCAACTCGGCCCGCAGGAAAAGGTAAACGAAATTTTCCGGGTGGTCAGTAAACAGCTACGAGCCAACCGGAGCGGCATTCTTTATTTGCAAGTGGACCTGGCCGACCGGACCGGCACGATCACCGCCCTCCGTTGGAACGCCACCCCGGAAGATGCTCAGGCCTTCCAGCTGGGCGATTATGTCCGCGTGGAAGGCACCACCCAGGTCTATCAGGGCGGCATGCAGCTTCTGGCCAAACGGTTTAGCCGGATACCGGCACAGGAGGTTGATGAACGAGAGTTTGTCCGGCTGACAGCGGCCGAGCTTCAGCGCCTGCAAAACCGCCTGGTGGAACTCGTGCGGAGTTTGACGGATCCGGCTTTGTGCACGTTGGCCGAGTGCTTCTTGGCCGATCAGGCCTTTATGGAGCGGTTCAGTCAGATGCCGGCTGGAATAAAATACCACCATGCCTATCCCGGCGGGCTTTTGGAGCATACGGTGCAGGTGATGGAGTCGGCTGCGGCCCTGGCCGGTTGTTACCCCCAGATCGACCGAAATCTGCTCCTGGCCGGCGCCTTCTTCCACGACCTGGGCAAAGTGGAAGAACTGACCACCGAAGGCCGATTGGCTTATACCGACGAAGGCCAACTGGTCGGCCATCTGGTCCAGGGAGTACGCCTGGTGGAACAAAAACTACCCCAGGCCGAACAGCTCCTGGGGGAACCGTTTCCCCAGGAGACGCTTCTGCGCTTGAAACACATGATCGTCAGCCATCACGGTCATTATGAGTTCGGCAGCCCCAAGTTGCCGATGACCTTAGAGGCCCTGGCTCTGTATTGCCTGGATTATCTGGACGCCCAGGTGTTCTTTTTTCAACAGCACTTGGCGGAGGACCGAACGCCCGACCCCTGCTGGACCGGCTACGTGGCCCAGATTGGCCGAAAACTATTCAAAGGCCTCAGGACCCCACCCTCCGACGACCTTTCCCCTAGCCCGGAAGAATGACTCTGGAGAGGAAACCTCTTGAGGCGGTGATGGCGGCAACCTGGCAGGCGCCTGAAGAACCTAAAACCATAACTCTGGAGAGGAAACCTCTTCCGAGGGGGCTTTGCCAAGTAAGGACCCGCAGATCATGGGCCGCAGCGGAATGCATCTGTTTTTGGAGTTGCTGAGTGAGTATGGGGTACGATATTTGTTTGGCAATCCTGGCACCACGGAATTGCCGCTGTATGATGCCCTGGCCAGCTCTCGTCAGATTCAGTTGATCTTGGCCTTGCAGGAGGTTCCGGTCGTTGCGATGGCCGACGGCTATGCCCAGGCATCCCGCCAAGTGGGCGTGGTGAACGTGCATATCTGCTGCGGCCTGGGCAATGCCATGGGCATGCTTTATAACGCCTATCGGGCCGGTACGCCGCTGTTGCTCACGGCTGGCCAACAAGACCAGCGCATGATGCTGGAAGAACCGATCCTTTGGGGCGAGATGGTGGAAGTGGTTCGGCCGTGGACGAAATGGGCTTATGAAGTTCGGCGGGTCGAGGAGTTGCCCACGGCGGTTCGGCGGGCGGTACAGACGGCCCTCATGCCGCCGCAGGGGCCGGTGTTTTTATCGCTTCCGTTGGACGTGCAGATGGCCAGTGCCGAGGCGGTCCCCGTGCGCTCTGCGCCCTTGCCGGAGGTGCATGTCCGGCCGCCGGTAGAAGCCCTCGAACGGGCCGCCCAAGTCTTGGCCTCTGCCCAGCAGCCTGGCATTCTCGTGGGAAGTCGAGTCTGCGAAGCCGACGCCATCCAGGAACTGGTTACTGTAGCCGAACTGCTCGCTGCGCCGGTCTTCCACGAAGCGACCACCTCCCACGGCCGGGCCAGTTTCCCTTCCGACCATCCGTTGGCCGGTCCGCCGCTTCCGTTCTGGTCGCCGGAGGTGCGGGAATTTCTAGCGCCGTTTGATGTCCTGCTGGTGGTAGGCATGAAGCTATTTCAGCAGTACATCTATCATGAGCCGTCCCCTTTGCCAGACCACCTCCGCCTGGTGCAGATCGATGAAAACCCTTGGGAACTAAACAAAAATTACCCTGTGGAGGTAGGCCTGCTGGGGCATCCGAAACCGGCATTAGCCGAGCTGGCTCGGCTGTTGGAGGGGCTGATCCAAGGGGCAAGAGCCCAGGCCGCTGACAAACGCCGCGCCCACTGGACCGCCCATTTCCGACGCCAACAAAAGGCTCTCCGACGCCAAGCGCAGGAACAAAAAGACCTCCGCCCGCTTCGTGCGCCGGTGCTGATGGACATTGTAGCCCAGGTGCTTCCGCGCCACGTTGCCGTCGTAGAAGAATCGCCTACGACGACTATGGGCAGCTACTTGGAACGGGTCGGAGCACTGCGGGATCCGACCGGTTATTTTGCCCAGCGAGGTTGGGCGTTGGGCTGGGGGCTGAACTGTGCGATTGGAGTGCGCCTTGCTTGGCCGCATCGACCCGTCCTTGCCATCATCGGCGATGGATCAGCTATGTACGGATTTCAAGGTCTCTGGACGGCGGCCCGATACCGGATTCCGGTTACGTTCCTGCTGACCAACAACCAACAGTACAAAATCCTCAAAGATTGCGCCCGAGTGCTTCGGCTGCCGGAGGCAATGGCCGGTCGATATGAAGGCTTGGATTTGGACCGACCGGTAATTGATTATGTGGGCTTGGCCAGGTCGCTCGGCGTACCGGCCTGCCGGGTAACCGAACCGGACGCCCTGGCCGACTGGCTCCGCTGGGGCCTCGACGCCAATTGCCCCATCCTGATCGAAGTCCCTGTGGTAAGCTAAGATTATCTAATGGATTAAAATTCACCTAAACCGAAAACGTTTCCCACTCCCAGCCTGATGCTTTCGGCAAGTGCAAAGCTTTGACAAACAAGAAATCGCAAACGGTCGAACCTCTCCTGGGGCCGCCGGCCGCGCGCCTTTACCTCTTAACGCCCATTGGAAAAAGGCTCTTCATAATTCCGCAAAGCCTGGAAAAACGGGGGGCTGGAAACGTGGGCAACTTCCTTTGGGGGATGGGTTCCTAGTCGTTTTTGACTGAGGAGGCTGGCTCTTCGCTCCGGGAGCGGGCAGGTTCCTGCGGAGCTGGCGCCGGTGGTTCTTCTTCCCGAAGCCCCTTCTTAAACTCCGTAATTCCCTGGCCCAAGGACCGCATGACCGAGGGGAGCCGATTGCCAAATAAAATCAACGCCAAAATACAGATAACGATTAACTCGGTAGTACCGATTCCGAACATGGCCAAGACCCTTTTGCTGATCGGCGACCAACCAGAACAGATTTCCCGGGTGGTAGGGAACTACCGGGCGATTCTGGTTCCTCTATTATTCTACCTGCCCGGGAGCGGAAAAGGATACGGCGGCATCGGGATGCGGTGAGAATTTCCGAAGAAAATGGGGCCCGCTGAGGAAAGTTTCCTGCTTTTGGGGGGAACCAGATTCCTCTAGAGGCTGCATTTCCGGCTGAGGAGCGACAAAATGCGGCTTCGGCAGCTCGGATCGGGTGGGCGGCTCGGAAGACTTCGGCGGTTCGAAAGGTGGGTGTTGATCTGCTTTCTTTTTGCGCAACGCCTTCTGGCCGCCCTTCCAGAAGAAATGGGCCAATGGACTGGCCAACAGCGCCGGCAAAAACACCAGGTTGCTAAACGACGAAGCGGTCAACATGGCAAACATCAAAATGCCAAATCGCTTCGTCGGGGTAAACGAACTTAACGCAAAGGCCGACAGCCCCAGACCAATCACCCCCCAACTCTGATAGATCGCCCGGGCACAGTCTTCGTAGGCGAACATGATGGCCCGCCGTCGGTCCATCCCCCGCTGCTGACCGTGCCGGCACCAAATCATAAAATGGATCGCATCATCTACAGTAACCCCAAAGGCAACCGCCGGCGTCATCACGGTACCAGTATCCACCACAATGCCGGCTAGCCCCATCACCCCAAAGACCACCGCCAGAGGAAACAGGCACGGCAGGGCCAAAAGCAGCCCTGCAGTAAAACTCCGCATCAAAAACACCATCGCCACGCAGATCAAAATCAAATCGCCCACAAAGCCCAAAATCAGGTTATCCAGAAGCGAATGCTGGGCTTTGTAGATCAACGGGACCAGGCCGGTATAAACGGCTTCGACGCCTTCGATTCCCTGCGCCCGGTAGGCGTCGAGCACCTGTTCAACTTCTCGGCGAATGTCTTGGATGAATACGGCATAATCCAGATCGGTCAGTGCCTCCACCCGGGCGCTAATGCGCCAGAGGTTGTACTGGTCTTCCGATTGGAGAAAGTCGGCCAGGGCCTTTCGACTTCGCTCTAAGCGAACATTCCACGTGCGGCGTTCGATCATGCCAGGCCGCTCCGGCATCGCGCGGGCAAACGTGGAGGCAGCCAGCACACTGCCAACCTGCGGCAACTGGGCCACCTGCTGCCGCACCGCCTCGACCAGTTGCAATTGGTCCAACGGGTCCAACCCGCTTTTGGCCGGATCCACCCGAACCACCACCTCCATCGGCACCAATGGCCCCAGGTGCTTTTCCAGCCAGGCATAATCCTGAATGATCCGGGCGTTTGGCGAAAAAAGCCGCATCAGTTTCACCGAGGTCTCCACTTGGCTTACCCCGTAGGTGCCGACGGCCATCAGAAGTAAACAGGTCCCCAAGACCCACCCCCACCGGCGGAGGATCCATTGGCCGACCGACTGCCACCGCTCGGAAAGCACCGGATCGGAAGCCCCGGCCGCCTTGGGATCGGCAAAACTCCGAATCGGCATCCATTGCAGCATGGCCGGCATGTAGGTACAAACAATCACAAAGCTAATAGCCACCCCAATGGCCGAGTAGAGTCCAAAAAGCTGAATAGGGACCAATTCACTAATGTACATCGACGCCAGGCCGATCCCGGTGGTGGCCGTGGCCAAAAACAGCGGAAGCCAAGCGGCTTTTACGGCCCGAGTGGCTGCCCCCTCCAGCCCATACTGCCGAACCGTATCCCGATAGTAATTGGCCAGGTGAATCGCCCCAGACACAGCCGCCACATACACCAGCGACGGCATGGTCAACAAAATGGCGTTCATCCGTGTCCCTGTCAGATACACCACCACCAGGCTGCAGCCGGCCGTAAATAGCCCCGTCGTAAAAACCATATAGGTCAGGCCCCAATGACGCAGACACCACCAGGCCATCAGGATCCCCACCACCGCCGATACCCCGGCCAACCGATAGAGCGAGCGCTGACCTTCCACGTCGATGGCCACATTATCCACCGGCGGGCCCCCCATATGGAGCTCAGCCTCCGCAATGGCACATTCCTGCGTAGCCACCTGACGAATATGCTCCAGAGCGGCATGGAGAAACTTTTGCTTTCGTTTTCCGGCGGCCCATTCCGCCTCCCATCGCTCCTGCCCAAGTCGGGAAATCGTCAGAATCAAACAAGTCTGTTTTCCGTCCGGCCCGATTAAAAACCCCCGCAACCGGTTGACCGCCTCTTCCGGTTCCAGGCCTTGCTCGTCAATAAGCATCTGGAGAATATCCTTGCCGGTCCGAACCGAAGAGAAAAACTCCGGCTCAGCAGGCCAGGGCTGATTTTCCGGCACAGGCGGAGGCTGCAATTTTTTGGCCATCAGGCTCAACGCCGGGCTATCCAGCGTGCAGCCCTCCCAACTGACCATCACAAACGCATCCCCCTCAAAGTGCTTCTGATACCATTTGAACACGGCTGTCTCTTCGTAGGCCTCCGGCAGCCAGGATTTCACATCATTCGAGTTGCTCTGCAGGGAGCGACGGGTCCCGGCCAGCATCAACGGGGCCAAAAAGGCAATCACTAAAAGCACCTTAAAGCCGTGCCGGCTGAAAAAGTCGTTATTCATTGCTTAGCTGAAAAAGCAGGCTAGGGGCACAAGCTTCAGAAAAAAAGAGGACTTCTCCTGGAAAGGTCCGATCGGCAGGCGGACAAGAAGCGAAGACGGAGTCCTTTAGAGGGCAAAAGGAGGTCGGCTTCCCTATGAAAGCTTATCTATATTACCTGTATTTGTTAATTTGTGTATTTTTCTTATTTTCTGCATCCGCCTTCCGAGTACCATAGAAACTTTTCGGATAAAAAATGCATCTAAATTCAATAAGGAGTCGCCGGTTCCTCTAGCACCTGGGGACCGGTCGGCAGTGGGCAGAAGGTGCAACCGGCGTAATCGGTAAGGAGGACTTACCTATGGGAGGCGAAATAGACCTTGGGGCACAAGAGAATCGGCTTCCAGAACCCCACCACCCAGGCCAGAACCACCCGGTCCAAAGGTTCCTTTTGCCCAGCTTTTTCGGGGGACTAGTGGCAGGCTGGCTCAGTTTGGCGTTTTTGCCCGCCCATGGGGTAGCCAAGAACCCATCCGAAGGGGACTACAATGAGCGGCCTTCTATCCCCTTTGCTGAGAATGCCTCGGCAGACCCATCCTATGGGGGATACGAATCACTCCAATTGATCTCCTTCCAGGAAGGCCTCCGGCCTTCTAGCGCCGGGCACGTCCCGGAACTGGCCCGCTATCTGGACCAGGTCCAAATCGGCGAGCCGCTCTTCTATCGGCATTTGGCCGTCTATCCGCTGTTCCTGGAACGAGGCGTCCACCTGGAAGGCCGATGGCTTACCCTGGATGAAGCCATGCGTCGGGGAGTTCTGGTGATTACCGAAAAGGACGGCGGCACGGTCCCGGTCGTATGGGTCGAAAACCGAAGCCCAGACGAATATGTCTTTATCATGCGGGGGGAAATCCTTTCCGGCGGCAAACAAACCCGCACTGTACGCCAAGATGTGGTTTTAGCGCCCGGCCAACGGGTCAATCTGGATGTCTTCTGCGTGGAGCGTGGCCGATGGCATGGGGACGAAAAGTTCCTGCCCAGTGGTCAAATGGCCCCGCTGGCGGTCCAAAGGCGGATTGCCCAAGGGGAAGGCCAAAGCAGCGTCTGGGAGTCGGTCCGGAGCTTGGCCATGAGCCTTCGCGCACCTAGCCCCTCGGAAAACCTCCAACTGGCCTTGGATGCTCCGCATGTTCGGCAGGATTTGGACAAAGTGCGCAAAGAAATTGTGCCCCGCATACCACCCCGGACCATGGGACTTTTATTTCTCCAGGGGCCTCGGCCAGTAGGGGCCGACATGTTCGGCCACCCCCAGATCGCCCAAGAATTGTTCCCAAAACTTCTGGATGCCTATGCGGTGGATTGCATCCTGCTGCAGAAGGGTATCCCAGCTCCGGAACGGCAGGAGGCCAACCGAGAGGCCATCGAACTGTTTAAACGGATCGTTCGGGCTGGCAGCCACCGGTGCCCCACGCCAGGTTCCGGCGCCGGCATCCGAACCGACGCCCTGGGACTAGTCGGCGGTGGAGTGAGCTTCGGGGGCACTGTTGTCCATTATGGCGTCTATGTCCGCCATGAACCAATCATCCTCTTGCCCATCCCCGACCCATGGAAGGCTTCCGGGAATAACCGTTATACGTGGCTTGGGCTTGTATCCGAATTGCCCGGCGGGGGATCGGGAGGGACAGCGTCCGGCAATAGCACATGCCCCTGGCAGGGCAGGTCCTGTTTCCCATCCACCAGTTCCGCCTGGTACTGCCTTCCGCCGTTGGAGAGCCCACCAGCCTCAGAAAAGGCAACGGCCCCCCTCAGACTTTCGCTCAGGAATGGTTGTGTGTTCTTAGCCTCCTGTTAGGGCGGGCAAACCCCACACCCTGAAAGGCGGCGATGGGACGGGATTGGTTCGCTTGGTATGGTTATCCTGCTGCCAGGGCGACAAAACCTAACTCCTTCTCCGGCTTTTTCCGACAGGGCCGACTGGAGAGCTGCCTGTTTCTTCTCTAAAATACAAAGTAGATCTCCTGCGGAATTCCTGGGTGGCTCAGGCTAAAAAATTCGTTTGGGCCGGCCGCCGTGGGGAGGTTGGCCTCTGGGTCCTTCCTTTGATGGCGTCTGGGGTCTGGAACCAACCGATTTGGCGAGAGTTTGGTACCGAAGGCAGAGCCGGTTTTATTGGAGGAGATGGGACGATGCGGAGAAAACTTTGTTTGGCGATTGGTGTTGGGCTGATGCTGGCGCCAGCCTGCCAGGCTCTGGCAGCCAAGGTGGTGGTGGATTTAGGCAAAGCGGAGGGTGTGCGGGCCGTAGGCGCCATTGGGCGCTGGGATCAGGATGGCAATTTCCGCCGGCCGGTGGATCCAAAAGCCAAAATCGATGCCCCTCAGGCCGACTATTGGGCTACAGAAACCAGCCCAGGCAAATGGGAATTCAAAGACTTGCCCAAAGGCCGATACGACCTGGTCATCCTGGGAAAAGACCGAGTGCGGATCGAGGGATTTGAATTTGCGCCGGTCTTGGAGTTCGATCCGTTCTTTCCCGGTACCGCCACCTTTCCAGAAGAAGACGCCGAGGACCGAGACTGGATTTTAGATCATATCCGCAAATCGAGACATTATGAAAATAAGGTTGTACCATTGTATATCGCCCGCTGCCCAGAGGATAAAAAAGTAGCCCGGGTTTTAGTCATGCTCATTCGGGACCTCCCTACCAGTTACGAGGCCGATTTCCCCGGAGCGGCCACCATGCGGTTTGAAATCTGGCAATACGATTGGCTTTACGGCGGCTGGGCCAAAAACAAACGCACCAAAGTCATGCACCGAGTCATCTTGCATCGGGACGAGCTGCGCCGGTGGACCTGGCTATGGGACGGACGGCTGGGCGGCGTCCAAGTGGATAAAGATCCGATCACGATCCAATACGACTACACCGAAGCCCTCCAATCGAAAAAGCTCCAAGGCCTGTATCCGTATTGAGCCGGCCCGGCAGCACCGTTCTTGCTTCGGACTCTGCCCTTCGAGAGGATCATTCCTGTGCAAGCAGGAGGCCTTGGCGGCGACGATGAAAAATTCACCCTCTCAAGCTCACACTAGACTGCCGGTTGCGCGGGAATGACATTTCCATTAAAATCTCTTCTCCCCACCGTGGGAGAGGATTAGGCTAAGGGGGCCTGGACTGCCGCACGCCCGGAAATGCCAAAGAGCAGATCCTCCTCGGAGTGTCCTTGCCGCGGAAGTGGGCATCCAGAAACATCCCCGGCACAGATGCAAAGGGGTCCTGGACTGCCGCTTGGGCGGACATGACATCATGCCAGGGGCGGGCTCTGGTAGCCTGGCATCAATCCGGGGTGGGCCCCCAGGTCAGCCTTTTTTCCGTGGAGAGCGGCGATGTGGTTAAAGTATTCCTTTTGCCGAAGGAGCTGTCATGACTGGTCGATTTTTGCCTGCCGATGAGGTGTTTCGGGAAACGCTTTCCTGGGGGCAGTTGGGCTGGACGTGTCGGCCAGCCGACACCGGGGCCAAACATCTGGTAGTGATTGAAGTTACCCTATCGCCCGGCGGCGGACACGCCTTCCACAAACACCCGGATCAGGAAGAAGTGATTTATTGTTTAGATGGCGAAGTGGAGCAGTGGGTGGACCAACAGAAGCGCCTGCTTCGGCCCGGCGATGCTGTGTTTATTTCCGGCGATGCGGTGCATGCCTCGTTTAACCGCTCCGATCGGCCTGCCCGTTTGCTTGCGATCCTCGGCCCGGCCCGGCCCTCGGAGAGCGGCTATGAAGTTACCGAAGTGGCCGACCAGCCCCCCTGGCGAAATCTCATGGGCTGATCCGTTCCCCTAACGAACCCGCTCCCGTTGACTTTTGCCAATGCTGAGGCCGCCCCGAATAAGCAATATCCTAACCCCGTTGGAAACATTGGAGGTAGAAAATTACATGCACCAATAGAGTTTTCTACCGAACGCTCGGAAACAAAGGGAGTAATCACAAGGGCAAAGATCCCGCTCCGCATGCTTGAAAAATTCGCTCCGCGATAGGCTGTCGGAGGTCGGTTTAGAACTTCTGTCCACATCCAACCATCGAACGGAAAAATGGACTTATGTATATCGGGCGTGGGTAGCTGCTGAAGAGAAGTCCATGGATTTCCTATTGCCTCTACCAAAAGCGACCTTTCGTCCCCCTGTTTCCCTACCAAAGGGCCTAGTGGAACTTTTTGGGGTTTCTTTTTTGTGAGAGCCTCTTATTCTGGCAGGGAAAAAACGGAGGTTCCAACGATGAGCCAGCCGTGGTCGCCCAGTTCCTGGCAAACCAAGCCGATCCAGCAGGCGGTGGAGTATCCGGATCCGGCGGCGTTGGAGCGGGTGTTAAAGGAACTGTCGCGGTTGCCGCCTTTGGTAACCAGTTGGGAGATAGAGCGGCTGAAGAGCCAGTTGGCCGAGGCCGCCCTCGGAAAACGATTCCTCCTTCAAGGCGGGGATTGTGCGGAGAGTTTCGAGGACTGCCGGGCCGACGCCATCGTTAACAAACTGAAGATCCTATTGAAAATGAGCCTGGTCCTGGTGCATGGGACAGGCTGCAATGTGATTCGGGTGGGCCGGATCGCCGGTCAATATGCCAAGCCGCGCTCGTCGCCTACGGAGACGCGCAACGGCCTGACGTTGCCGAGTTTTCGCGGCTGGTTGATCAATCGGCCTGGTTTTAGCCTGCAAGAGCGCACCCCGGATCCGGAGCTGATGCTTCGCGGCTATGAGCGGGCGGCGCTAACGATCAATTTCATCCGGGGCCTGGTGGAGGGCGGGTTTGCCGACTTCCACCATCCCGAATTCTGGGACCTGGGGTTTGTCAACCACTCGGCATATGCAGAAGAGTATCGGCGGATCGTCCAGGCCATTGGCAGTAGCATTCGGTTTCTGGAGACGGTGGCGGGCCGACGATTGTACGAAATTACACGAGTTGAATTTTACACTAGCCATGAGGGACTCCATCTTCCCTACGAGCAGGCGCAGACCCGGCAAGTGCCCCGCCGCTCCGGATGGTACAATCTCTCGGCCCATTTCCTCTGGATCGGCGATCGAACCCGAAATCCGCAGGGCGCCCATGTGGAATATTTTCGGGGGATTGCCAACCCGATCGGAGTAAAGATCGGGCCTAGCATTACCGCCGAAGAACTCCTGGAGCTGGTGCGGATCCTCAACCCCCAGAATGAACCGGGACGCCTCACGCTGATCCATCGTTTTGGCGTTAGCCGAATCGACCGTTGTCTGCCGCCGCTTATCGAGGCGATCCAGCAGGTAGGGGCGGTGGTGCTTTGGTGTTGCGATCCCATGCATGGCAACACGATTACCTCCACTACGGGTCGAAAGACGCGATCGTTCGATGACATTCTGGGCGAATTGGAACGGGCGTTTGACATCCACCGGCGCCTAGGGTCCCATCTAGGGGGAGTCCACTTTGAACTTACCGGGGACAATGTAACCGAATGCATCGGCGGAGCACGCCAGCTGAGTGAACAGGATCTCGAGCGGGATTATCGGAGCGATGTAGATCCCCGGCTCAATTATGAACAGGCCCTGGAAATGGCCTTTTTGATCGCTAGCCGACTCCAACGCCGCGCCCACCGATGATCCAGTGCATTCCCGCTCTAACAAAGCCCCTCCAGGTCATTATATCCCTAGCAGAGAGCCTATGGTTAACCTTTTGAGAGTTCTGTTTTGTTTAGCGCCTCTTCGTTCGGATCACCCACGGCCGGAGGGAAAAGAGATTAGATATACATAAAACCACTTATCGGATTTTGAACAGGCCGTCGGGAAAGGGTATTGAGGATTTTTGGTCATGCACGCATTTGCAGGAAGCGTTCTAAAATGGTATGGCCCACCTCGGTCAGAAAACTTTCCGGGTGAAATTGCAACCCTTCGATAGGCCAGTACTTATGCCGGATCCCCATGATTTCTCGGGTGCCGTCCGGAGCCTCTGACCATGCCGACACCTCAAAGACCTCCGGTAAAGAGGCGGGTTCGACGATCAGGCTATGGTAGCGGGTGGCAATGAACGGATTTTCCAGTCCCACAAACAGCCCCCGGCCGTCGTGGTAAATCGCATCGGTTTTGCCGTGCATGATTCGTCCTGCTCGGATGATGCGACCGCCAAAAGCCTGGGCAATGGCCTGATGGCCCAAACAAACGCCCAGGATCGGCACTTTGCCGGCAAACCGTTGCACACAGGCAACGGAAATACCTGCTTCATTCGGGGTACAGGGGCCTGGAGAAATGATCAAATGGCTTGGGCGCTTCGCCTCGATCTGCGCTAAACTGATCTGATCGTTCCGATAGACTTGCAGATCTAGGCTGGGATCGATTTCCCCCAACCGCTGCACCAGGTTGTAGGTAAACGAATCGTAATTATCGATCAAGAGGATCATAGGGAGAGCAAATATACATTAATCCAAACTTCCCATTGACAAATCCCCTCCTCCTGGCCCCCTAGCAGACTCCTGGCCTCCAGGGGCACCGCTATTGAGACATTTTATGACCCGTTACTCGGGAATTCCAGCCAACGGTAGCTGACGCTTCCCGACTCGGCCTACCGAAAGCCACCATGCCGTCCGGTCTTCCCAACCCACCAACTCCGTTAGGAAGATCGGGAACGTCGTTTGACCGGCTGGATGCGTTCTTCTGGCAGGCGAATCCGCAGGATGCGAAGGCCGAACTTTTCTCCCACTTTGACGGCCTCGCCCAGGGCAATGGGATACCCGGCGGCCTCCAGTTCCAACAGCTCTTCACAGGATTTGTCGAAATGGATGATCGATCCAGGTGCTAGATCCAAAATCTTTCCTAACGGATGTTTTTTTCGAGCCAACGTAACAGCTACCGGAATCTTCACCCGTAAAAGACTTTTGCCGTACAAAGGCAAATCTTTCAAAGAGACCGCTCGGCCTGACGTTCTCAGCGGAGGCTTAGGAGAAGCAGTAGCGGCAAAGCTCGCTGGGGCAGCCCTGGAGGAAACCTTAGGGACGGAGGGTTTGGGTTCCACTAGGGCTTGGTCGGGTTGGCTAGCAGGCCAACACAGTAGTGCGATGCCCTGGGCGGTTTTGGCCCCGGAGACGGCCAAGGAAATCGAAGGAGCTCCTTCGGCCAAACCTGCGCGAACGATCGCTTCACGCAAATTGCTTACCCGGCCAGCCCGAAAATCCTCCACCGGCAGCGATTCGGGGATGACCAACATGCCTAACTCTTGAGCCAAGGTGGTCAGTTTGGATTGGCCGGTAGGGTCGGGTTGGCCGTACCAGGAGGGCAGAAACCCGCAACTTTCCGGCAAGAGGAATAAAGCACCTTCGGCCCCCACTTTCAGAAGCACGACCAACCCAGGCCCATCAAAGCCATCGGGCATGGAGGAAAGATCCAGGGAACCGGCTCGGTGCACGTTCAGTTGGAGGGAGCTGTCCAAAGCCCGACCCAAGGCGGCGGCTATCTCGGAGGCCCCCGCCTCACACAGAGCTAACACATCCACCACCAGTTCCGGGGTTAATTGGGCCATGGCTTTTCCTCACCTCCCACTTCTTCATATCGGGCGGTGAGGCCGTAAACTTTGCCCAGAATCTATAACTTCACCGGCACTGCTAAGAAAATCCTGTTATTTTACCAAACTCCCCTATATTGCCCATCTGCTGAGGGCTTCGAAAGAAATTTAAATCTTTTCTGTTTTGCTTAAATTATCTATGTTTTCTATATTACCCAAATTCTGTAGACCACGTGCTTTCTCTCTCGATTTGCCACAATTCCCCCACTTCTCAAACCTCCCTTATCCTCCCCGCTAAACCCCATCCATTGTTTCCTTTCACCCCCCCAGAGAGGTGCAGCACCATGGCATTAGCCTCCCCACTGCGGCCCATCCATGAGCCTTTCCTTGCCAGTCATCTCAGCAATAGCCAATGATAGACTCTCAGAACCTGTCCGCAATGTGTGGTGTCTCAAATGCTTCGAAACAAATCGTTCTTCTTCATTCAGGGATCTTGCAATAAAAAAGTCGTCAGCGCCTCTGGCCGAAGCACTGACGACCCTCTACCAACCTCCCGAAAGATTGCGACCGGATGCGTCGCTGCGAGACGTGCGGGGGTCAGGCGTGCAACAAGCACCGCCGGCCAGGGACCCCGGCACACGCGTAATGGTTGGCACCTCCGTCGGAATCTTAAACGGGAGGTTTGGTCTCCTTTAAAGCAACTCTATCCGGGAACCCCCCCTTACAGAGGCTTACCCTCTTTTCTCCGCCTTTTCCCAACCCGCCACAATTCTTCCAAGGGAAATCAAGAGCTTTTGCCCACCCTTGGGGAAGGCTTTTGCCACCAAGTGGCTCCAAAGGAGAATCGGCCTCCTTTGGAGAACCTGTTATTTCAAGTGGCGGAAAGCCTCCAGAATATCGGCAAATCCAAGAAAGGAACTTGCGAAGATTTTTCGGTACTCCCCTTTGGAAGGGGAGCGGGGCAATCATCTGACTTTATTATTTTACCTCAATTGGAGAAAGAAGACTAGCAGGTATTTTAAACAGCACCCCCTGTTTTGCGCGGAAGCACTCTGGGGGGATAGCTAATTCCCTATTCGGCTAGGGGGCTTAGTTTTTCCGCCCCTAAGAAGGGTACCTACTGCTGTTTTTCCAGTACCCAGATATTTCGGAATCGCACTGGGCAGCCATGATTTTGGAGGAACAAAGGTCCCTTTTCTGGGCCTTCGGGCAAGGGGGCGGCACGGGTGGCAAAAGGCAATTCCACATTTTCGTGCACCAGCACACCATTATGCCGAACCGTCATTCGAGGCCGCTGGACCATTTGGCCGTTATGCCATTTGGCTGCCTGAAACTCGATGTCATAGGTTTGCCAGCTCAACGGCGGAAAGCACATATTGATTTTTGGCCGGGCCACTCCATAAATGGCTCCACATTCGTTGTCCAACCCCTCCAGGCCAAAGCTATCGAGAATCTGAACCTCATAGCGTCCTTGGACATAGACGCCGCTATTGCCCCGGGCTTGGCCTCGGGCATAAGGCATAAAAGGGGTCTGGAACTCCAAATGGATAGTGCAACTGCCAAACTTTTGTTTGCTAGTAGCCCCTTCCATCAGAAGGCCATCCGGAGTCATTCGGCCGCCGTGGAACTGCTCGGCCGAAGTGCCGTCGAAAAGCACCACCGCTCCGGCGGGCGGTTTGAGGCCTAAAGTAGGACTTCGGCGTTCTACCTGGTGAAGTTTGCCGATCTGCTGACCATCTGCCTCCAACACAATAATGGTTCCCTTGGCCAGTTCCGCCTTTCGGCCCTCGGATAGGGAAAAGACCACCCGATCGGCCTGGCGCTGGCCGTCGGCATGGATCTTTTCGCTCCCATCCCAACCGTCGCCGGGCAATCCGCCTGGATAACCGACGGCATGAAATTTCCCGTCGCCCAAAGCAATTACCTGGGCGCCGTATTTGGCCGGACCACTCTGGGTTTGAATCTGGCCCACATATTCGCCCTGGTCAGCAAAATCAGGACCGGCCTGAGCCGGATCGGTAAAAACCTTCGGTTTGCCGGCCTGTTCAGCCCAGACCCCCCATTGCCAACCCCCCAGAGCTACCAGACATACCAACCCGGCTTCGATAAAGACAAAGACTCTGCTGCGCATCGGAGAAGCTCCTGTGGGAAAAAACCAACTCACAAACCACCGCTACCACGTTGCCACGACCTCTGTGCCCGCTTCCAATCGACTACTAGACACAGCGGCCAACAACCGCAGTTGAACAGCCCCTAACCTCTAACGACTTTGTCCAAAAAAGGTTTTAGCTCGGTAATTTCTGGAACGTCGGAGGGATGTCTTTTTTGTAACCTATTGTAATTTAAGGAGTTAAGATTTTTCATGGTGTTCCCGTACCCCTAGGGTGCCTGGTTGCTATTTAAAGGAGAGTGTAAGACGTTTTGCACAAGGCACCGACTTTTCAGCACCGTTTCCATTCTGATCCACATTGCTGGAGGATACAAGGGCAGCCCCTCCCCGGCACTGCCCCTGCCAAGCTCTCTGCCAGGGCTGCGAGTTTCCCAAACCGGAGAACCGCTCCAGTACTAGGTCTAGTTAGGGCTTAGCCGGTGTGGGTGCCGAGCATTGCCCGGGCAACCAGAACCAAAGCCGATTGGGATCCGGTTCCCACCCCCCGAAACCAACCGCAACAATAAGGGCATCCTAGACCTTCCGGCCCAACGAATCCAACCCAGAGCCCCTCCCAATGCCATAGGAACCGACCCCCAACCCAGAAGGTGCTCGGGACTACTAGACGACCAGATAAAAAATGCTACGATAAAAAATAAGGCCCCAGAGGCACCGCCGCTGGCAGGAGGCTCCTGCCTAAGAGAGCATGTTATGATCTTGGGGCACAGGACGTGGATATGACGAAAAAAGAAGAAGGCATCGAAGTGGAGGGAGTAGTAACCGAGGCATTGGCCAATACCCGCTTTCGCGTGCAAGTCGAAGGCGGCCACATGGTGATTGCCCATCTGGCAGGCCGATTACGCAAAAACTTCATCCGCATTGTGCCCGGCGACCGGGTCCGGGTGGAACTGTCGCCGTATGATCTGACCAAAGGCCGGATCGTCTATCGAGAACGGTAAGCTACCTTCTGACTGCTTGGCAATCCATTTCAGTCCGTTCTCAACCCGTTGAGTTTCCCCCTATTGACTTTTTGGTGCTTTTGCAAATACCAAAGTCCTCATGTGGAAACCCCTCAATTAGGGTGGTTTTTCGGGAACTGTAGAAGACCGCCCAATGACAAAACCTCTCATCTGCGGGAAAGCAGGAGACCGTGGTGTAAGTTAGTCTGTAAGACTAATTTTCCTGGGGCTGTTCTCCTTCTTTCTCTTCTTTTGTTTTCTCTCAAGGAAGCTATGTAAAATTTTGAACATCACATGAACTTTATGAACATTTGATACATTCCTTTGCCTGTCGGTTCCCATTGTTGGGCACTATATATTGAGTCTAATGTTGGCAGTGCCATCATAGGTTGGGGCTATTGACGGGGGTTCCGGAATAGTGTAAAAATATCTCCTTTGAATTATTCAGAGGTTCCTCAAGTAAGTTGGAACGTAGTCAGGTGGACGGAGCTTCCTGTGGGGTTGACGAGAATACCGTAGCGTGTGACACCCTCTGAAAGACGGCACATGCAACCTACAAGGGGGGCAAAAATTCGGTTGGAGATGGAGGGAGTTGCCCCTTTTTGGATCTTGTTCCAGTCGCTCCGGGAGGGAAGAAAAGAAGAAAAAATTCGCTTTGACACGTAGGGGAAAGGCCTGTATTCTTTTGGTCCAGTTTTCGGCAGGGGATGGAGAGGGGGTCGGGAACTTCAATATAGAGAAGATATTTAATTTAGATAATTTAGGAAATTTAGTAAATATAAACAAGGGGGGCATAGAACCTGCTAACCTTTGGCCCCCGAAAGGAGCGGACCCTTGGAACGGAAGCCAAGTGTGTTGATCGTGGATGCCGGGGAAGAAACCCGAGAGGTTCTCGGAACCGTCCTGCAACGCCGAGGAATGCAGACCCTCTGGGCAGAAGCTCCGGAAGAAGCCTTGCAGTTAGCTCAAACCTACCAACCGGATTTGATCATTTTGGATTTACAGGTAGAAGACGGCTCGGCCAATCGGATCTGTCAGCCCCTGGCGCAGAAGGTCCAACAGACCCAGACCCCCCTGGTGGTGCTGGGCAGATGGCGGGCTCCGGATAGAATATTTCCAGGGGAGTGCTTTCCGAAACCTTATCATTATGGCCCATTGATTCGTACCATCGAACAGTTGATCCAGGGGAGCATGTCGGCCCAAAAGGGCCAGAGGTAACCTGGGCAGCCGACTCAGCGGAGGCTCCCCTGGAGCAGGCAGTTTTCCAGGGGAGCAGCCAGCGTGCCTTCGCTCTTTGTTATTCGGGGCAACGATCAAGGCAGCCGCTTTGAGCTGACCGAGCCTCGCATGGGCCTAGGTCGGGACCCGGCCAACGCCATTCAGATTCACGACTCGGAGGTCTCCCGCCATCATGCGGAGATCCGTCTGCAGGAGGATCGGCATCTTTTAGTGGATCTAGGCAGCTCCAATGGCACCTATGTGAATGGTCGGCGGATCACGCAGGCGGAACTGGCCACCGGCGACCATATCCAAATTGGGCGTACGGTGCTTCTGTATACGGGGCTAACGCCGGAGATGGGAGAAGATGCGGGGCTGAGCGTGGATATTACTGCTGCCGCTGCTGCCGAAGAACCCTCTCATATTGTTCAGGCGCTGGCTCAAGAGGAAGGCAGCCGACTACTGGATCCGGCAGCGGTATTGCCGCCGGATTCCTGGCTGGCCCGCGCCCGAAGCAACCTGCAGGTGATGTATCGAACCGCCCTGGCCGTCAGCCGAACCCTAGACATCGACCAACTGCTTCAACGCATTATGGATCTTATTTTCGAATGGATCGAGGCGGATCGGGGCTGCATCATGCTTGTGGATCCGGAAACCAAGGCCTTGGTGCCCAAGGTACGCCGGACCCGCCATAAGGGACGGGGCGACGAAAAAATCACCATCAGCCGCACCATTCTCGATTACGTCCTAAACCGCCGCGAAGGCGTGCTTACCAGCGACGCCAGCCAAGACCGCCGTTGGGATCCCGCCGCTAGCATCTTACAAGCCGGTGTCCGCGAAGCCATCTGTGTGCCCATGCAAGGCCGGTACGATATTGTGGGCGTCTTGTACGTCGATACCACGATCAGCCCCCAGCAGATTTTGCAAACCGGCCAAGAGACGAAGTTCAAAGAAGATCACCTTAAACTAATGATCGCCATTGGACACCAAGCCGCCTTGGCCGTCGAAGATACCCGGTATTACTCCGCCATGGTGCAGGCGGAACGCCTGGCCGCCATCGGACAAACCATTGCCGTGCTCTCGCATCATATCAAAAATATCCTCCAAGGCATCCGGGGCGGCAGCTACCTGATTGAAATGGGCCTGACCGAACATGATGAAAACCTCATCCGCAAAGGCTGGAACATTGTGGAAAAAAACCAGGCCAAAATCTCCGCCCTGGTCATGGATATGCTCACCTTCAGCAAAGAACGGGAACCGGACCTCCGGCCAGCAAATCTAAATCAGGTCGTCAGCGATGTGGTCGAATTGGTTCAGGCCCGGGCTGCGGAAATGCACGTCCAATTAACGGTTCGGTTGGCCGAACCAATGCCTGATATGGTCTTCGACCCAGAAGGCCTCCACCATGCCGTGCTCAATGTGGTAACCAATGCTCTGGATGCCTTGGCCGATCGGCCAGAAGGACTGCCAGGAAAACTAGAAATCCAAACCGAGTACGACGGGCGTTTGGCCCGGGTCCATATTCGGGACAACGGCCCAGGAATCCCCCCACAAGAAATGGAAAACCTATTCCGACCTTTTGTTTCCACCAAGGGCGCCCGAGGGACTGGCCTGGGATTGCCGGTAAGTCAAAAAATCCTCCTGGAACACGGCGGGCGAATCCTTGTACAAAGCCAACCCGGTCAGGGAAGTTGTTTCACCCTGGAACTGCCAGCGGTATTTCCCTCCAATGGCTTAGCCCAAACGGCCGAACATTGAGAACTCCAAAGCTGGTGGCTTTTCAGCTTTTGGCAGAACGACAGCCCGTGCTTCTACCCCAAACCAAATCCCAAAGGGTTCCACTCGCCCCTCGCCTAGGCACCCACTCCTAGCGAAGGTAGTTTTTTTAGAGGCTTCTAAGGACGAGTTTCGCCATTTTTTTCGTAACTTCTTTTTTCTCCGATAGTTACGTAGCAACAGTCATTGGTCCATATTGTTTCCTAGGTCCTATGCTTAAACCCGTTGAGAGATTGCCCCTGGAGAGGCGGCCTTAAAAAATGCTAAAAGCCGAGCTAAAGACCGGTTTCGCATTCGACAAATCGTTTCCCCCGAACCAGAAACTCTCGGATGAAGGCGGGGTTAAAACGAAAAAAGGCACTGGCAAACTCTCTTCCTGAAGTTCTTAGATTTTAGAAAATGGGCAATTTGGATAAAATAGATAGAAGAAAAGAGCGCATTGCTCGCTGAGCCACCGAACAATGGTATTCACAATATATAATTTGGATAAAATAGATAAAATAAATAACGCACTCCTAAAACCCAAACAGAGTTTTCCTCTGCCCACCCCACACTCCGAAAATCTTTCCAGGCTATTCCCTTTCTAAGTGAAAAATGAATGGGCGGGGGCCTTCTTCAAGGAGCCGTCAACCATGAAACAAACCCTTTTTCTCGGTCTCCTCCTGCTGGCCGTGCTGGGAATGCAAATGGAGGCCTTCGGGCAGTTGAGTGCTACCTCCCGGCAGACGATGTTCGGCAGTCGGACAATGGGCGGCTTTCCCACGGCGGGGACCCGAACTTTCTCCGGTTCGAGTCTGGGCGGAACCGGCTTGGGTAGGACCAGCCTTTCCGGATTTGGTTCGTCGAGTTTAGGCCGGACCGGCACCCTAGGCACCGGCAGCAGTCTTGGCCGCTCTGGTCTGGGAACCGGCACCGGCAGCCTGCAATTGACCGGTACAGAGCGATTTATGCGGGGCGCCCGGCAACCGGGCCAGTTCGTCGGGGCTGATACGCAGGATGTGAGCGGCATTCTGAGCACCCTTGGTTCCGGCGCCCGGACAATGAGCACCCAGAACTTCAACGCCCGGGCCATTTCCGGCCAGGGCCGAAGCCGAGTCAATCAACCGGGCAACCAACCTGGCGGTGGGGGCCCCGGCCGAACTGGCCGAGGCAGCCGATCCGCTCCCCCACTGGCTGTGGCGGTGGAACTGGGCTTTGAACCCCCTCAGGCAGCTCCCCCAGCGGTGCTCAGTCAAACCCTAACCGCCAAAATCGGCCAAAGCAAACGGATTCAGACCATCCAGCCGATCCAGGTCCTCCTGGCGGAGGATGGCACCGCCGTGCTTAGGGGAGTGGTGGCAAGCCAGCACGATCGCGAGCTTGCGGCCCAATGGCTCCTGCTGGAGCCTGGGGTCCGATCGGTCCAGAACGAATTAGAGGTCGGCCGGGCGTCCACCGGCCAGTCTGCCCCTGAGCCTGGGCAGAATCCCTAGCCGAACCGCCAGCCCCTACGCCGTCGGGATAAGAGATACCCCTTGTCCTTTGCGGGCCCGTGGGGGTAGAAGGCGTATCTGGGGTCGGCCAAGAGGTTCTGTTTGAGGCCCTGGAGTACACCTCCTCTGGGTTGCCGGCCGGAACTTCGGCAGCTGGAACGGTCCCTGGGTTAGGCCGAACCGTCGAACCATATGGGGTAGGACCATAGGATGGCAAAGATGAGGCGCTGTTCGGCCGGATTAGTGGCGACGGAATCGGAATAGTAGCACTGCGCATGCCTGGGGTCTTCGGAGCCGTTTGGGTTGGTGCTGCCATTGGGGCGGATAGTTCCTCATAATGGGTTGTGCGAAGGGGATTGACGCCCGGCACGACTCCTGCCTCCGGAACCAGCCCTGAGGGAGAGCTTTCCGGCAAAGAAATGTTGGGGGCTTCGGGGAGAATCGAATGGGGGTGGAGATTTTGTTTTCCTGCGGTTTCTGCTGGGGAGGGTGAGCTAGGAGTTTGGCTTGGCGGCTCGGGCCAAGAGGGCGTCGTTGGCCTTGGGGCTTGCATGCTGCTCGTACTGGGCCAGCCTCCAGCCCCAGAGGAACCCGGACCGGCCGAAGAAACGGCCTCTTCTGCCGGAGCTACGCCTGGCAAGATCTGGCGAGATTGGCCGCTGACAATGGCGGCCCCATTTTTTGGAATAAACCGGGCGATCAGACTGATTTCCTTGCGTGGCCCACCGACTTCGTCCCAGGGAATCCAGATGCTGTACGAATGGCCGAGCTTCGATTTGCTATAATGCCGGGCGAATTGGTCGGGCGGAAAGACATATTTTCGGTCCGGCTTGACATCGGTAGGCGAGCGCCCCTCCTCGTCAAAAGCATAGACCACCAGCGTCCCATCTACCTTGATCGGGTTGCTTTCATCCGGGCCGTAGAACATCAGTCGCCCCCCGAACCCTCGAGTAGGGGGCCTGCCCGGCTGATGCAACACCGCATCCGTCCAAATGGCCACGATCTTCGTCGGCGTCTTCGGCGGAACCACCTCCCCAATCCGCCAAGGAATGTTCCGGCGCAAATCGAAATCCAATAGCTGCCCCCAACCCACACTGCCCATCACCATCCACAACCCAACACTCCACATCCCTAGCAGTTGATATTTCATGGCATCTATCCTATTCTGCCCTAATTTGAAAAAAAAGATTCCTGTTTCGATCCCTGTTTAACAGCCAGCCATTGGCCGACTAGATCAGGGGCCCTAATTTGAAAAAAAACGATTCCTATTTCGATCCGCTTTGGTTTTATTCCGGCTTGTTTCGAGACACCGAGTCATCGTGGTCTATCGCTGTTGGTGGCTTCATAAGGCGTCAAGGGTTTTTCAATCACCATGGTACCGTCCGGCAGGGTGGTTGGCGTGCCGGAGGGATTATTTCGTGCCAGCCGGGCACGGATCTTCTCCCAAGGCCCGGGTTTCTGCTGGGGCAAAAATTCTGCGGCGGAGGCAGAAAATCCGTCATGGGCGGGGGCTACCGGTTCTGCCTGCCCAGCAGCAGCCGACCTCGGTTCCGGCGGCGGGGTCGGCAGGAGCTCCGGCGCCTGGGGGTGGCCGGAAGGTGCCGGAGTCGGCCCCGGAGGAGGCAGGATTTGTCCAGGTAGCGGTTCCCCCCCGCCTTCCGGCATTGCCCCGCCAGCACCTGCCGATCCTGCTGCCCAGGGTACAGGCCGACACGGCGGGCCCTCACAAGCCGAACCCATTGGCCCCAAATCTCGACGGGGTTCTAGCCGATTCTGGGGGAAGACCCATCGGCCTGCCCGGTCTCGGAGTTGGCGGAGACGCCTCCGGCTGGGGGGCAACTGATCGGCCGTGGGCGCCAGGTCCGGATAGACGGTCGGCACTTCGTCGTCGCCCCAGTCATCGCCTCGGCCTCGCAGACCGCCGTCTCCATGAATGGCCACCACATCGCCCAAGCACCAGCTCATCCGCGCAGCCTCCATCTGGCGCACCCGGTCGGCGTCCTGCTCGTTATTGACGATATGAGGCGTCATAATGATCAAAAGTTCTGTCCGTTTCGTGGTTACATTGTCGTATCGAAACAGGTTCCCCACTACGGGAATGTCCGAAAGGACCGGCACCCGGCGATGAATCTTCGACGAACTGCGCGTGATTAGCCCGCCCAGCACAATGGTCTGTCCGTTTAGGGCACTGACCGTCGTCTGTGCTCGGGTGGTGTTAATCCGGGGCGAACGGATGATTTCCCCAGTGGCCGAGATCGAGATCGGAATCCCCTCGGCTTCCGGCCCGACTTCGCTTTTAACGGCGTCGATTTCCATCACTACCAACCCATCCGGGCTAATCCGAGGCGTTACCCCCAGGATCAACCCTACACTGGCATAATCCACATTATTGACCTGGCCGGTCTGCGTAATGGTTACCCCCCGAATGGTGGGCACCTCTTGCCCAACCTGAATAAATGCTGGCTGATTGTCCAGGGTCATCAGTTGGGGCCGGGCCAGGATGTCCATGCGTCGGCTGTCCTTTAAAGCCCGGAGCAAAATGCTCACGCTTTCGCTGGAGGCCGACAACACCAGTCCGCCAAAGCCCAACTCGCTGTTCAGGCGACCTAGTCCGAAATGGCTCAACCCCTGCGTGCCGATCACGTCCGCATGGGCTGTGGCTTTGGAGGCCCCGCTATTACCTAGCGGCTGATTGTTGAAGTTGAAGCCTGGCTCGATATTGGCACTGATAATCTCCTGGGTGGTCGTCTGCGTGCCGTTGGGCAATGTCGTCGTAACCGACCGAGTAACGACATTGGTCAGCACACTCCGGTCAAACAGGATCGAATCCTGCAAGCCCAACTCCACGCCGAACTCGTCCACATTATTCAAAGCGACCTCAGCAATGAGCACCTGGATGAGCACCATCGGCGGACGTTTGTCCAGGTCCTCGATAAGCCGAACTATCTCGTCGTAAAATCGCGGCGTGGCGCTAACGATCAGGCTGTTGCTAACAATTTCCGGCACGACCACCACTTCCCGCTCAATCTGTTCAAAGGCACTGACTAGGCCCGGAGCCACCTGCTGCACTTGACGTTCACTTCGCAGAAACTCATTCAGGGCATTGGCTACATCCGCCGCCGGTGCATTCCGGAGCCGATAGACCAAACTCTTCCGGGCCCGCACCTCGGCTTCGTCTAGCCGAAGCAAAATGGCTTCCACCACACTAAGAAAACCAGGTGTCCCGACGGCAATGATGCTGTTGGTGCGAACATCCACCGCAAACCGAAGCGGCACCAGGGAACTTTCCCCCTGCACAGCGATGTTCTGCAGTTGCACGCCAGCAGGCGCCCCACCTGCCTGGGTAGCAAAAAGGGCCTGAAGCATTTCGGCTAAACTGCTGGCATCGCCGTTGACAATCGTAAAGACTTTAATCTGCGCTTCTGCCGCCGGCAGCACATCCAACTGGCGAATCAACGCCTCCAAAAGCGGCATGTTTTTTGCCGGGGCAGAGACCACCAAGGAATTGCTCCGAGCGTCGGCCGTAATGCGCACGCCGGTCAAAATGCCGGATTTTAAAAGGCGTCGGCCTTGGGCATCGACGGTAACAAAACTCAAAACGGTGGATTTGGTTTCTGGGGCTCCGGCTTGGGCCGCTGCCGCTTGCCCGGGTGCCGGCGCCGCCGCCTGCCCAGCTCCAATCGCTGCCTGGATGATCGGCGCCAAATCCTCGGCCAACGTGTTTTGGAGCTTGAAAACCCGAATCTCGTGTTCCGCTTCGCTGGTGTCGGTGTCCAGCCGTTCTATCAGCGCAGCAATTTCCACCATGTCTCTAGGCCGAGCCATCACCACCAACGAATTCGAACGGAAATCCGAAGTAACAATCACCCGGACCCCCAAACCCCCCCGCTGCGCGTAAAACTGCTGAATCTGGGCCTGCACCGTCTCGGCCGCCGCATGTTTGAGCCGAAATACCCGAAACTGCGTCTCCGGCGGCACCGGCGCATCCAACTTCCGTACCAGATTGAGCACCTTATCCACATTGCCCCGAGGACCAATCAGCAGCAAGGCGTTCGGCTTGACCAGGGCGGTTACACTGACAATCCCCTGCCGAGGCTCATAGATGGCCGTGTAGAGCTGCTGGACCAGCGTAGCCACCGCCTCACAATCCACGTAGCGAAGCGGATAGATTTCGATGACCGGCTCGGTAACCTTGGCTAATTGTTCGATCTGCTGGATGACCGATAAAACCTGTTCGACATCCCGGCGCAAGCCCCGGATGACTAAAACGTCCAGCCCCTCCAAAAGTTGCACTTGAACCGGGCCCATGACAGCGGGTTTTTCGGCGCCTTGTTGGCCTACTTCAGGTTCGGGTTGGCCCGGTTTGGCTCCAGGCTGGGCGCCCCCGAGGCCTTCGGTCCCAGGTTGGGCAGCAGTCTCCGGCACTGTTGGTTCTGGACCACCGGGAGCGGCAGTGCCAGGAAGCATCGGTGCAGCTGGAGTAGTCGGCAAGCCAGGCCCAGCGGGGGGAGTCGGTGGCTGCCCCCCGGCGGGAGGAATGGCCGAAACAGCCGGTTCTGCCCCAGCAGGGGCTCCACCTGCCGGAGCGGCCCCCCCAGGAGCCCCTGCTTGAGCCAGGGCAGAAGGTTCTATTTGGGCAGAGTAGGTTTGACCAGTTTGTCTAGATTCTACAGAATATTTTTCTTCTCCAAATTTACTATCCGATGTATCCGATGTATTTTGAACTGACGGCAGTTTCTGGCTTGTCTGAATAGCCCGCACAGCCCGCTGAAAATGGTCCGAACCGGCTGAAGATAATGGGACCACCCGAGTCTGCACACCACTGGCATCCATTGGAACATCCAAAGCATGTAACAAGCGGACCGATGCCTCCACCGCCGAAGGAGTTCCCTGAACCAAAATCCGATCCGCCTGGGGATCGAACTGTAGCTGTAACTCCCGACCACCCGACACATGCAACCGATACTGGCCGGAACCCATCGGTTCCATCCGAGTGCCTAACATTTCTACCAACGCCGATTCCACCGCCTGGGCATGGGTCTGCCAGAGCTGGACAGTTTGGCTCTGGCGGGTGCCGACTCCGGATGCCCCCGGAGAAGACGTTTGACCTGGGGTTTGGGGAGTCTGGCCTGAGGAACCCGTTGCCGGCGGGCTTGGTTCTGGATTTGCCGGAGGTTGAGAAATCCCAAAAGAACTGACAGATTGGGAAGTTTGGGAAGAATGAGCTGTTTGAGTAGTTTGGGCAATCCGAGCACCAGATGCCCTCCCACCACCTGATTTGCCGGAGGATACCTCAGGATGAGAACCCACTTGGGTATTTTGGCCCAATTGAGCGGCAATTTGACGCTGAATTTCCGGCGGCGCTAAGACTAATACCTGGGAAGTCCGAGGATCGGCCACAATGCGGACTTCGGCCTGATGGGCCCATTGGCTTCGGAGCCGCTCCGCCGTGGTCTGGGCAGTATCGGCCGGGCAGGAATAAGCAGCCATGACGGGCTGGGCCGGTTGGGGTTTTTCCGATGGATTGTCTTTTTTTGGAGGCGGCGGCGCTGGAGGCCGATCCAACGTGGCTATCGCCTGGTGGGCGATCTGGTGCGCCTGAGAAGAACCGCTGATGAGAATCCGATTCTTTTGGCTATCCACTAGAAGTTCGCTTCCCTCTGGCAAGATAGCCTGTAGGGTGGTTTGGATCTGCTCGGCCGGAATGTGAGAGAGACAATAGGCTTTAAACTCGGCAGCTTGGGCTTTTTGGATAAGATAGAGAACCACTCCCGCCAATATCCCCCCTAGTACACAGAGCCCTATCCAAGTCAGCGATGAGCGTTTCAGCCATTGAGCTAACTTCATAGACAGCAATCCGTTAGGTTTCCCCCACCCCGGTCGGTGTCGCTAACCAGTCGCTGGCGGAATCCTACTTGCCGGCAGCCTCTAGGCAGAGACCTAGAGCTTGCCCGCAGAGTTTGCGCCATAGGAACAATCGTCAAAGTTTACTTAGATATTCAGTCTTTCTTTTCTTCCATGGGCTAAGCCTTCTTCCGAGGGGGTTAATGCCTTCTTCCTTTCTTTTCTTTCCCATAGGTTGCAAGCAGCTTTTCCAGCAGAGAGAATACTCCAGTAGTAACCTGCCGTCCGAGTGGCTCCAGTCGGCCCGATGGCGGACCTATGCCCCCTGGACGGACAAATGGCAATAGCTGACACCGGAAGGCACTCGGGTGGTGGTGGCGGAGTTTACCCGCTCGGTGGTCATCCGGGCGGAACGGCACCAGGAACGGGCATTCAATCTGGAAGATGTTCCGGGCTTTGGAAGATTTGTAGATTTTTTTAGAGAGGAGAGGGCTATGCAAGTGCGAGTTCCTTTGTGGTTTACGGCGATTGGGGTGAAGGTGGGGGTCGTGTTGCTCGGGCTAGGCGAAACCGGGGCAGCCGAAGCACAGGCCTTAGCCAAGCCGTGGTGGGAGGGCAGTCAGGCGGGGATAACCGATCGACTGCTGCCGCCGTGGACGCCGGTGGAAGCCGCCGACGGCCAAGTGAAGCTCTGGGGCCGCTCGTACCGGTTTGATGGGCCTTTGCCGTTGCCCACTGGAGTAGAAACCCGGCAAAAACAGGTCTTGGCTGGTCCGATTACTTTGCTTGGGAAGGCCCAAGGGCAAGAGATTCAGTGGACGGGTGGGGCGGGCAAATTGGTGGACGTTCGGCCTTCGATGGTCCGGCTCCAGGGGCAAGCCGACTCAGCCCATCTGCAATGTGACGGCGACATTACCGTGGAATTCGACGGGATGATTCGCTGCGATCTGGTGCTTCGGCCAAAGCAAAAGCCTGTGGCGCTGGAAGAACTGGTTTTAGAAATGCCGATGGCTGCCGAGTATGCAAAATATTTTCACTTTTATCCCGGCCGATGGGGAAGCTCTTATAACTCCGGGGCCTTGCCGCCGGAAGGGCTGAAAAGCGAATTCAAGCCGTTTTTCTGGCTGGGCGACGAGTGGCGAGGCTTAAGCTGGTTTAGCGAATCGGACCGAAACTTCTTCCATCCCAAGGGCGTGCAGCCGATCCAGATTGTTCGGCGCAGCAGCCAAGCGGTGCTTCGGGTTTTGTTGATCAGCCAGCCACAGAAGTTGGAGCAGCCGTTGGAATACACCTTCGGTTTTCAGGCCACTCCGGTAAAGCCGGACCAGCCGGACGCCTGGGATTTCCGCACCGTGCACATGGGCAGTTACAATGTGGACGAGGCGTTTTTGGATCGGCTGGTGCAGGCGGGAGTGCGGACGATGTGTTTTCATGAACACTGGACAGATATTCAAGCATACCCAGCCACTACCCACGGCCAGAAACTCCGCCGATTGGCCGAAGCGTGCAAAAAGCGCAATATCCAACTGCTGCTCTACCTGGGCTACGAGATGAGCACGATCGCCCCGGAATGGCCTGGATATCATGAGTTGTGTCTAGTGGCCCCCAGGGCGGGCGGCTATAAACGCACCTACCAACCAGAGCCGGACCAAACGGCCTACATCGTCTGCTATCGAAGCATCTGGCAGGATTTTATTGCCGCCCATCTGGAAAAGCTCTTGAAAGAGTATCCGATTAGCGGGGTGTATTTGGACGGCACAGCCAATCCCTGGGGATGTGCCAACACCAAGCACGGCTGCGGCTACCAGCGTCCGGACGGTTCCGTGGGCAAAACCTACCCGATCTTTTCCACCCGTTCGATGATGAAGCGGATTTACACGTTGGTGCGGGAGCACGTGCCAGACGGCCAGGTCAATGTTCATCAGTCCACCTGCATGACGATCCCCACCCTCGCCTTTGCCACCAGCTACTGGGACGGCGAGCAACTGCAAGGCCTCAAACGGCCCGAACACTTCGAGCAGCTAATGGAAATCCTGCCGTTGGACGCCTTCCGGGCCGAATTCATGGGCAAAAACTGGGGCGTACCGGCCGAACTGCTCCATTACGCCTCCGGACCATTCAAACGTTCCGAAGCGATGGCAGTAGCCCTGCTGCACGATGTTCCGGTCCGGCCCGGCAACATGAACGACCTGGAAGAGCTCGCCAAAATCTGGAAGCTCTGGGAAGAGTTTGGCCGACATGAGGCCGAGTGGATCCCCTACTGGGCCCAGGACACCCGAATCAAAACCAACAGGCCGGAGATCAAGGTAAGCCTGTACAATCGACCAGGCCGTGGGCTGGCGGCGGTGGTGGTCAATACCGCCGGCCAAGAGCTTCCGGCCGAGGTGGTATTGGACCTTGCCGCCTTAGGCCATCCGAAACCGCTCCGGGCACGGAACGTGTTCACCGATACGGAAGTGCCGTTTGCCGAAGGCCGCCTGCAAACCAGCTTGCCCAGCCTGGGATTTGTGCTCCTGTACGCCCAAGCCCCCTAGATTGTCCATGGAAACAAGCTTCTGGTGGTATGCCTATGCCAGGCTGACAAATACGGCCAGCAGGAATGAAAAAAGGGGCGGTTCGATTCTCATCCCCGCGCAAGCAGGCCCCAGGTTCCCATGAACCTACTTGCTCTGGCGTTTCTGCGAAAGAGAGAAAGAACTTCTGGAAAATGCTGAACATTACGTGAACTCTATGAACATATAATCCTAGTACTCCTAAAAAGATTTTAGATGAGAGCTACTATTGGTGGTATGCTAGCATCGCTAGCAATCCTACCTGGTGGGGGCAGCAGCACCGCACAAAATAGTATAAAAACATATCTTTTGCATTATTCGGAAATTCCAGAACTCTATAGAAAAAAGCTCAGCCCTTTGCCATCCTCGTGCAAGCGGAAACCCAGGCACGACACCGGGAGTGGACTCCGGGTAGCCTGGATTCCTGCTTGCGCAGGAATGACAATGGTGGTTGTCCCCCCAGGCAGAAGGAAAATCCAATTTCCCTTTCCCCTGCCTCACCTGCTGGTGTTTCTTCTTTCTGCTTAGGAGATCATGATAAAGGGGAAGCGGCAGAAATTGGGTTATTTCCAAGGATGGAAGTTGGCCTATCTGGGATGGCGGCGCCGTCGGCCCGCACCGTTTGGTCCAACCGGTGATTTCCAGGGATTAAGGTAATTTCCAGGGATTGAAATGGAAGCGGAACCTAATATTTTAGCGGATAAGGTAGGGCCAACTGGCGGTTTCTAGGGATGGAAATTGTGCTATCTACTCTTTTCTGTTTAAGGAGTTCCAAGATGCAACGTCGGGAGTTTTTGCATAGGGCAAGCGGGAGTGTCGTGGCGGTGGCGGGAGGCGGCTGGGGAGTGCGGCGCTTGCTGGCTGCCGCGCAAAACGACCTATGGCAAGCTGCTTCCGATTGGAAGGGCTACGTAGCTATGCAGCAGAGTGGCTGGGCGGAAGCGGCGGATCGACCGCTGGTCATTGAAACGCCCTTCCATGGCGCGGTGCTCAACCGCCGTCATGGTCAGCAAACCGCAGACGGACTTCGCATTACCGCTGAAGGCCGAGCACCAGAAGGCTGGCCAGTGCGCGTCAACGGCCAACCGGCCGCCCGTACCCAGCAGCGCTTTGAAGCCCCAGTGCTGCTAACGGCTCATGAGACGGAGATTGTGGCCACAGCCGAAGGACCCGACGGCCAACGGGCCGAAGATCGCATCCGCGTCGTCTGGGATCGTCAGAGCTTCCCTCGGTATCGGGTGGCCATCGACGACAATAGCTTCTTTCTGCGAGACATCGCCCAGAAACAGTACAAGTCGCTTTTTGACTGTTTCTATTTGGCCAACCTGCGCAAACTCCACCAGAAGTACGGAACCAAGTTTGTCCTGAACATCTACTACACCACCGGCGAGGATTTCAACCTGAACCAATTTCCCGATCGGTACCGGGGCGAGTGGCGGGACAACGCCGATTGGCTTCGGCTTGCCTTCCACGCCTGGGCCAACGATCCACCCCGACCCTATCAGGACGCTCCGGCCGAAAAGCTGCTGCAGGATTTCGACAAAGTGGTCGCCGAGATCAAGCGGTTTGCCGGCCAGGAGGCCTACAGTCCTACGACCGTCATCCATTTTGCGATGACCCGGCATGAGGTGTTCAAACCGTTGTATGAACGTGGTGTGCGGGTACTGAGCGGCTACTTCCGCAAAAACGCCCAAGGCAAATGGGACATCAACTATTGCTGGGACGACCTGCGCAGCGAATACATTTTCACCCACGACGTGTGGAAAGATTTCCAGTCGGGCATTGTCTTTTCCAAGGTGGATATTGTGATGGACCAGACGCCGGTGGAGAAGATTGTTCCCACCTTAGAGCCGCTGACCAAAAACCCGAACACCGCAGAACTCATGGATCTATTGACCCATGAACAATATTTCTGGCCGTTCTATGTGAACTATCGGCCGGATATGGTCCAGCGAGTGGAAACGGCCATCCGGTTTGTTACCGAGCAGGGTTACAAACCGGTCTTCTGGCACGAAGGGTTCCTAGGGGCCCCGGTGGGGTAGGGAAATTACGATCCCTACCTGACCGCAGGGGCTTAGGCGCTGGTTCGCTGGGTTGAGATACCATGCACTGCCGGGCCTCTTATTCCAGAGGTGGCGGCAACGGCAGCTCGGAGCCCCCTCATCGAATAGCATACAGCCTGGGCCAGCTTGTTGTCGCGGGCTGAATGGCGTTTAATGAAGATATCAGGATTGGATCGGCAGTGGAAACTAACCAGGGGCGCTCTGGTCCGGTTCAGTTCTGATGGGATGGGCGGTAGGGAACTTTTCCGAACGCCTCTTATCCAGGAGATCAGCCGATGGATCCCATCGTTCAGGAAGTGCTCGAAAGCCAGTATGGGCTTCGGATTGTACGGCGGATTGCCCGGGGTGGATCTGCGGAGGTTTTTGAGGCCCGCTCCAATCAAAGCGGTGTTTCCTGTGCGCTGAAGGTCTCCCTGGACCCGATCGACGACGACAACTCGGCCATTGCCAAAGAACTGGAAAATCTGCAATATCTGAAGCTCCTTTCGGGGCATCCGCGGATTGTGGTTTTGATGGATGTGTGGGTAATTGGCGGGTATTTGGTAACCCGGTGGGAGCTAGCGCCGGATGAAAAGGCCCGGACTCTGAAAGACCTCTTGAAGCATTACCAGGCCGAGGGCCACCGGGGCATCCCGCTGGAGCCGCTGGTTCGGTACATAGCCGAGGCGGCCGAGGGGATCGAATTCCTCAACGGCCAAGGCATCTACCACCGGGACATCAAACCGGCCAATTTGCTGCTATTTTGGGACCATGTGAAGATCGGCGATTTAGGGCTGGCAAAGTTTGTTGGTGCGTCGATCGGTTCGCACTCTGGGGCAGGCACGATGGGCTATCTGCCGCCGGAGGCGTATCGGGGAAGGTTAACGCCTACGGTAGATTTGTATAGTTTGGCGGCCACGTATGTGAAACTCCGCACCGGCCGGGAACCGTTCGGCCAAAATCCTGAAGAAATTCTGGAGCGTCAACGACACGCCGATCCGATTCTCGATGGCCTGAGCAGGGCGGAGGCGGCGGTAGTTCGTCAGGCCCTGGCCCCAAACTGGCAGGAGCGTCCCCAGCAAGGCGCTGTGGCCTGGAGCAGGCGGCTGGCCGAGGCGGCGTCCGTGGCGTCGAAACCGGCCCATGCAGCCCAGCCACAGGTTGAACTACTGGAAGCCCAAGGCGAGAGGCCGCTTGTCCAGCGCCTGGCGACGGACAGCTTGGCCGCTCAGCAGAAAAGCGGTTTACAGCCATCCGGGCAGCCCTTGGCCGAGGCAGATGTATCTGAAGAAAGGATCCTTTTAGAGCCATCCGACGAACCATTGGCCGAGTCAGAACTTTCTGAACAATTGAAACATCAGTTCACGTTTCCCCACCGGGAGGCAGATGCGCCATTGGCCGAGCCGGAGGCATCTGAAGAGCCGTCTGCATCGGAAGAGTGGTTAACCCAGTTACCATTTACTCAGCGGGATGAGGCAGAGCCAATGGCCGAGCCGGAAGCATGGCCGGAACCGATCCGATCGGCCCCTCTGCCTGGTCCTATGGAGCAAGCGGTTACCTTTGGCGTTTCTGGAGCGATTGTCGGCGGGATATTGGGCGCAATGGCTGGGGCGATGGTGGGAGCGATGGTGTGGATTGTGGCTAGCCGAGGTGTAGGCCCACCAGGGTTGGGCGCTTTAGGCGGTGGCCTGATTGGGGCTTTGGGCGGCGGCCTGTTGGGCGGCATCAGCGGCGTC
Organism: uncultured Thermoguttaceae bacterium; assembly: GCA_938042245.1. GTDB lineage: Bacteria > Planctomycetota > Planctomycetia > Pirellulales > Thermoguttaceae > JANXAQ01. The sequence continues at coordinate 59,110 of CALIRO010000016.1, read as the reverse complement.
GGCAGAACCTTTCTCCGAACCTTGCTAACGGTCAGCGTCGGGCTGCTGGCGGGGAGTTTTTTGGGCACTTTGGGAGCGGCTACCCTAGGCATCCAATCCACGATGCTCTCCATCGTCCTGGTAACGGCGGTTACCGGCGCAGTGGTCTGGGCGATGGTTTGGGCGATTTTGGGTGCATCACTCGGCGCAGACGCCCACCCAACCTCTCCCCTAAACACACTTTCTGAGCAAACAAAAAGTTAGCCAATGGCTCCGGGAGCCTACATGGCCGGAACGCATCATCCTGAAACTGTTTAACCCAGCGAAAAACCCCAGAAAATGGGATTGCCAGGCCCCCTCAGCCTGATGATTTTTCCATCGCCTTCCCAAGCCAGCCAATGATTCCGTAAGACCTGCCTTGCCGGCCGATGAGCCGCACTTCTTCCCTGGGCAAAGAAAAACCAAGCCGCTTTCTCTATGGGTTGCTTGGAGCCTTCTCCTGCGGGCTGACCGGAACCAGGCGGAAGGCCTCGTCCAGTTCGACGATTTCCAGGGTTCGGCCAACGGGCAACTGCCGAAGAGCCGGTTCGATCTTGGCCCGATCGCCTACAATGACCATCAAGAGTCGGTCCAGTTGTAGAAACTTCTGAGCCATCTGGTGGACATCCTCTGGTTGGACGGCCTGGACATCTGGGATAAGTCGGCTGAAGGTATCATCCGGCAGGTCGAATTCCACAAGGGTTTCCAGATGGTCGGCCAATTGGCTGGCGGTTTCAAATTCGGCCGGGTATCCTCGGCAGAGATAATTTTTGGCAAACTCCAATTCGTGCGGGCTAACCGGTTTAGTGCCTCGGAGGCCTTCCATTTCTTTGAGAAACTCTTGGAGTGCCTGGGCGGTTACTTCGGTTTGGACGCTGGAAGCGGCGGCAAAGGGGCCTGGTTGCCTGGGGCGCCAGTCAAAGGCGCTACGGGCGCCATAGGTAAAGCCATGGGTTTCCCGGAGGTTCATGTTCAGTCGGCTGGAGAACTGGCCGCCGAAAATGGTGTTCATCACCACCAGCCGGGCGTAATCGGGCGAGTTCCGCCGGGCACCGAGCTGGCCTACCCAGATGACCGACTGCGGCGCAGCCGGTTTATCCAGCACTAGAAGCCTGGGTTGGTGGATTGGGGGCGGTTCAGGCAGCGGCGTGCCCCATCGGCCATTCCCTCCGGAGAGAGCTTGCTCATCTATGTGACCATCTTTTCCGGTTGGCAGACTGCCAGCCGCAGCGTCTCTCAGGCCGGGGAAGGCATGCGGCGGCTTTTGGACAGTTTGCTGATTTGGTTCGGTTTCCGGCGGCTGTTGGGTTGCAGCCGGCGCCGCCGAGGGGAGCATCCCCTGGGTGAGCGGCGGAGCAGTTTCCGGCGGTTTCCAATCGGCGAAGGCTTTCTCTAGTTCGGCCTGGAGCTGCTGCTGGTTCAGGTCGCCGACGACGATCAGGGTGGCCCGCTCCGGCCGAATATGCTCCCGATAGAACTGTTGGAGATCGGCCTGGCTGATAGTCCGAAGGGAAAGTGGGGTACCTAAGGAAGGTTTACCATACGGATGTTCATCTCCATACAGGGCTGCGCAAAAAACCAGTTGGGCAAGCATGGCCGGGTCGCTACGCCATTGCCGAAGCCGACCTAATGCCAACTGCTTCTCCCGCTCCAATTCTTTTTCTGGGAACAGGGGCTGGCAGATGACCTCTGCATAAAGCGGAAGCGATTCGGTCCAAGTGTGTTTGAGCGTAAAGAGCCGGGCCTCGCTGGTGTCCCAATCCACACTGATGGACAGGCTGGCCCCCAGCCGGGCCAACGCAGCCGCTAATTCCTCCCCATTTCGTTTCTGGGTGCCTTCGTCCCAGACGGCGGCCATCAGATGGGCTAAACCCGCTTTATCCGGGGGATCTGACGAACGCCCCGCTCGAAAAAGCATCTGGAAAACCACCAACGGCAGTTCATGATACTCGGCAAAGACCACCTCCAACCCATTGCTCAATCGAAACCGAGTAAACGGCGGAAAGGTGAACTTCGGCGGCGGACCGGGCGGCGGTAACCGGGTGCGATCCGGCTGCTCTGAGGGTACTCCGGGCTGGGCAGCCGAAGGGGCCGGTTCTGCCTGACGCTGAAGCCGCTCCTGCTGAGCTGACCCGACCTGCTGACGGGAGGCCCCTGGCTTTTCTTGGTGGGAGGCCCTTTCCTTTTCCAGATTGGGCGTCCCTTCCTTCCCCAATGAACCAGCCACTCCTTGGGGGCCAACCGAACTGGGGAAAGCCGTTGGGCCCAAAGAAGATCCCCCGAAAGAACCCTCCGGAGCGGCGGCAGGAGAAAGCGGTTGCTTTTGTAGGAGGGTCTCTCTGGCCCGAGCCGCCGGAATACGGGGATCCGGTTCGATGCTGGTTCTTGGGCCTGGCTGAACTTCCAGCACCACACAGGCAGTGGTCAAATACTGCTGGGCCACCCGCTGGACATCTTTGGGCCGGACGCGGAGAAATCGCTGGAAATCCCGGGTCAGATTGGCCGGATCGCCGGTCATGACATTGTAGTAGTTGAGTTGGTCAGCCCGCCCGCCGAAGCCGCCCACCGATTGGAGAGAAGCGATCCAAGCTGCTTCCAGCCGATGCAGGGCCTGCTGGAGCTCTTCTTCCGACGGGGGCGCCTGCTGGAGACGTTGGATTTCTTGCTGGATGGTTTTTTCCAGTTCTGGCATCGACTGCCCGGCTCGTAACGTGGCGGTGATCCCAAAGGCGCCAGCCCATTCCTGCCCCTGCTGCGAGGCGCTGATGTCCTGGGCCAATTGGAGTTGGCGAACCAGACGTTTTTCCAATCGGCCGATCTTCGGGAGGGCTAAAATCCCGGCCAAAAGCTCTAAAGCCGCATCGTCCGATGTAAACGCCGGCACTGTGGGCCAAACCAGATACAATCGGGCCAGGCCCACCCGGTCGGTCATCCGAATCCGCTGCTGTTGGCTCACCCGAGGCATGGGCGGAGGCTGCCGGACCGGCTTCGGACCGGCCGGTATTCCGCTAAAGTACTTCCTCACCAAGCGCTTGGCCTCGGCCGGGTCAAAATCCCCAGCAATACACAGGCTGGCATTGGCCGGGTGATAATACCGACGGAAAAACTGGGCGATGTCTTCTCGGCTAGCTCGGTCCAGGTCTTCCATGTAGCCGATAGTCGGCCAACTATACGGATGTTCCGGCGGGAAGATGGCCGCCAGGATCGTCTCATACACCAGCCCATACGGCCGGTTTTCATACGATTGGCGACGCTCGTTTTTTACCACATCCCGCTGGTTGTCCAGCTTTTCTTGCGTCATGGCGGGCAGCAGATGGCCCATCCGGTCCGATTCCATCCACAAGGCCAGTTCCAGGTAATTGGACGGCACCGTTTGCCAGTAATTGGTGCGGTCCTGGCTGGTCGAGCCGTTCAGCCGACCGCCGGCTTCCTGCAACGGCTTAAAATAGTCCTGGTCATAGTGCTCCGAACCTTGAAACATCATGTGCTCAAACAGGTGCGCAAAGCCGGTCCGTCCGAGCTGCTCGTCTTTGGAGCCGACATGATACCAAACATTCACGCACACAATCGGCGTAGAATGGTCCTCGTGCAGGATCACTTGGAGCCCATTGGGCAAACTGTATTTTTCAAACGGGATCTGCGGGATTCTTCCGGTTGCCTCGCTGGCAGCCGTTCCGCCAAACACCATTCCAATCATCATCGTAAAACTCCACATAATCGCTCGGTCCTGTCAAAAGCCATGCGGAAACTACTCTCTGCAACATCTCGCCGGGATTCCGAGTGTGGATGGATTTTTGCCAGGCCAGGTTTATTTCTCAAAGCTCTTCATGCGTGGCTGCGCCTTTAGATTCCGGCTGAGGATTCTGGTTTGGCTCGACCTTTGCTGTTTTCATAAGTCCTTTTGTTACCTATGGTTACGAAAATCCCATTTGCCCATCTTATTTTCTAACTCCAAGGGTTACCATGGCTTAGGCAAGGCCTCTCTAAGACAACTTCATCATTGGCAAAACGTCGAGCTCGGGCGGTTCGTATCATCATATCGGTTTGGCCGGTAACTGTCCAACCGGAGGGGCAAAATTTCCCACCTATGTAAGCTGTGGAGGTCAACCAATCCCGAGCCACTTTCCCTAAGGGAACCGATTCAGGTGCTGCCTTGACCAATCCGACCGGCAGAGGCTAAATTAAACATTAGTGCTTCGTCTATCGAAATCTTTGGATTTAAGGGCCCGGACAGCACTCATGGAAATCTCTGGTTTTCCCAGTGGTGTCCTCTTCTTCCAGCCGCCGTATAGACCCAAAAATCAAATAGACGGAGCCCTAGGTGCCTATGCGGGAAGGCGAAAGGCGGGTGCATGACGCTCACGTATTTTAAGCGGTTCCGGATGGAAATTGATTTGGCTACACAGCAGGTGCCGCCGTTGGCTTGTCCGGAAGGCTATCAGGTCTGGCCTTGGCAGGAAAGGCTTCTGGAGGCGCATGCGCAGGCAAAATACCTCAGCTTCTGCGACGAAATGGACGCCCATCTTTTCCCCTGTTTTGCCAGCCTAGCCGGTTGCCAACGTCTGATGCGGGACATCACCCAGCGGGTGGGCTTTTTACCGGCGGCGACCTGGCTGGCGGTCTATTGCGGCCCCCATGGCCGAGAGTTTGAACCCTGCGGCACGGTGCAGGGGATCATTGACCCGCAGGGTTTTGGGTCCATCCAGAATCTGGGGGTTACTCCGCCGCATCGCCGCCGCGGATTAGGCACGGTGTTGCTGGGGCATGCGTTAGACGGCTTCCGCCGATCTGGCATCCAGCGGGTGCAACTGGAAGTTACGGCGGGCAATTGGGGGGCCATTCGGCTGTATCGGCGGATCGGCTTCCGCACGCTACGAACCGTGTATAAAGCGGTGGAAATAGGTTCCGTTTAACTTCTTGGTACCGGCCTGCTTACCCTTCTGCCTACCGATTCCGCTGGGAGCGCGGTTTTCTAGCTCAGCCGGTTTGCTCGGCTTGGGGCAAGGGAAGGGTAGATTTTCGAAATACGGCCCGGTAAATGGCGGCCCCTTGGAGCCGATTGCGCCGTTCAAAATGGGTCCGATATTCGAAGGGTTCTGACCCCTGCGAAGTGGATTCGGGCAACGGGCCTTCCAGGCGGGTGCAGCGGGCTAGTAACTCCAGGCTTGTTTCGAAATATTCTTGAACATCTGTCCAGAAATGCAACCTTCCGCCCGGCTCCAGCACCCGCTCTACGTCCCGCAGGAAACTCTCCCGCATGATCCGCCGCTTCTTGTGCCGTTTCTTCCACCAAGGATCCGGAAAGTAAATATGCACCGCTGTAAGAAGGCCATCCGGCAACCACTCGGCAAAAAGGCGCAGGGCATCGCCCTGGATGACTTTTGCGTTGGGCAGATGCCGTTTTGCCAATTGGGCCGCCGAATATTGGGCATATTTGACGGCCAATTCGACACCCAGAAAATCTCGGTCTGGGAAGGCAGCGGCGGCCTGACACAGAAAAAGCCCCTTGCCGCTGCCCACATCGAGTTCCAGCGGAGCAGAGCGGCCAAACAGCACCGCCGGATCCAACGGCCGAGGCAAATCCGCCAACAGATAATAATGCCGCGAAAGGTCCAGCGCAGGATCGATTTTCCGCACTCTAGGCCGGGCCATTGTTATCGGGGAAACTTCCTATGGAACCGTCTCCGCCCTCGGACAGTCGCCTTCTAAGATGACTCTGAGATTACCAAGCGTCGGAATCTTCGGTGGGCCAATCTTGGACCTGACGGCGCCATTGGGCCAGACGATATTGGTCCACAGCATCCCGCAGCAGCGGCATCAAAAACACTCCGGCCAGAAACCCTCCAATATGGGCCCACCAGGCTATACCCCCGTCAATGCCTAACTGGAGTGCCTGAACGGCTTCGAGCAACTGGCCCAAAAACCAAAATCCCAATACCACCAGGGCGGGTAAATACACCCGGGTAATCAAAAAACCCAAAAAGACCAAGGTATGAATCCTCGCCCAAGGCCAGGTGACCGCATAGGCCCCCAGGACGGCGGAGATGGCGCCGCTGGCGCCAACCACAGGCCGAGTGCTCGTCGGGTCTGTAAGCCAATGAACACCAGTAGCTAAAAGTCCTCCTATGAGGTAAAATAGGATAAACACTCCCGCCCCTAGCCGATCTTCCACATTATTGCCAAAAAGCCATAAAAACCACATATTCCCAATCAAGTGCGCCCAACCGCCATGTAAAAACATGCATGTAAACAAAGTACCCAGTACATCTCTGAAGTCGGGCGGAAGCTGATAGGCTTGACGATGCACCATCGGCCCCCAAATCCACCAAGGATGCCGCTGCCGCTGATGCTCGATTTCTACCAGGACCGGCTTTCGGGAAAATAAACTGCCGATCCGAGCCGGAATAAACCCCTGATGAATTACCCGTTCGATTTGCTTCTGCTCCGGAAGGCTCTGCAACTGAATAAAAAGCACCACATTGATCACAATCAGTCCCACCGTAACCCAGGGAAATCGATGCGTTGGGTTGTCGTCGTGGAAGGGGAAAAACATCCACGGACTCCTTAGGGAACAAACGCAAAAATGTCAGAATGTATATTTTATTCCGGCAGGTAAGAACCAAGTGGACAAATCGCTCCCTGCGATTTAACCAGGATAACCGACCTGCATCCGTTCTGACGCCAGCAGGCGCAGGCGCCCCCTATCTAAAAACGATCTCACCTCCTCCCGATAATATCCATTTTTACAAAAATAGCAACACCTCAGCCCAGTGTCATAGGTTCCTGTTTTTTTAGGGAAAACGCCCTAGAGTGTCGTTCCCGTGGAAGCGGCAGTCCAGCACCGAAACCAGTCCAACACCCGGATTCCGGCGGGCGCAGGAAAGATAGGTTACGCCATTCGGCGGAAATGGTACCAAGAAAATAGTTTGTTGGCAAACCTCATGCCGGAAGGGAACCCAAGGAGTTCCCAAGACAAATTAGCCTGTTTGGGCGTCCGGGGAAGAGTCCGGCTCTGGAAGGGTCGCTGCCCCCTCCATCAATTGCTCGACCGGCAAAGGAATGCCAATCAAAATCCCTTCGCAAACCCGATTTTGATTGGTATAGCCTTGAAACTCACAGGTGAGCATCTGTTTGCGGATTTTCAACAGTTGGGCCATGATGACTAATCGATCCCCTGGTCGAACAATACCCCGGAACCGGACATCCTCCAGCCCGCCAAACCCGATCAACGCGCCGTCCATCAGCCCATACCGATGGGTATAGTAACTGGCCAGTTGGGCCGCCGCCTCGCACATGATCACCCCCGGCATCAGCGGCATCCCAGGCATATGGCCTCGAACCCAAAACTCGTTCGGCGTTACATCCTTATAGCCCACACAGATCCGCCTCTTATGATCCTCAAAACACACCGCGGTCAATTGCTCCATCTCGTATCGCTGCCGATTGTATTGGCGGATGACCTCAATGTCGGCCACAATCTGGTTTAAATCGAACTCCGAAAAGTCCAAAATCGGCGGTCTTCTCGGCACGACCAGCTCCTTTCCGGAAATACCTCTGAAGCAAGTGGACCGGCTGACACACCAGAACAGCCTTCTGCCAGCCCAGAAACGAAGTTTTTTGTTCTCCGGGCCTTTTCTACGGGCCACTGACCTGGCCCCGGGAAGGTCCTCGTTTAGAAGCCCGGAAGGTTCTTTCGGCTACTTCGGCTAAGGTTTAACATACCTCCCCCAGCAAAGAAAACCACACCCCCTGTGATGGGGTCTGGAAATCTCTATGAGTTTCCCCCACCACAGCCTATTTTGTCTATCTTATCCAATTGGCCAACAGAATTTCAGCCCCAACCCCTTCCTCTACAAGCCAACAGGCCGCGGCACACTAGTGCCCTTGCAGGCTGGCTATGGGGCAGGCTACGTCTTGACAGCCCAGCGCTTCATCCGCCGCGCTTTGGGATTGGCAGGGCGTTTCCCGTGATTGGCCTTTTTGATCTTCCGATGGGGTTTTGCCATAAGATATGCTCCTTTCGTATTGTGAGTTAGTCTGTGAGACCTGAGTTTCTTGCCAGTTAAGCGAAAAATACCCACCCTCCGTCTGACAGGCGGTGCTCTATACCCCAGAGTACTTGGACTGCCGCTTGCGGGGGAATGGAAACCGAGGCCCCCTCCTGCGGCCCACGTTATCCGGTCAACTGGTCGGTTAGCCGGGCCTCTGACCCCATAGGAGAGGGGCACAATCCCCTATCCCTTTGGTGGGAGAGGTTAGGGTAAGGGGGCATGTGCGGACGAACCCTCCGCGCTGCCAGGCGTTGCGGGCAGCATGCCCCCGCTGTCAGGGCGGCCACCTCTCCAAGTTTGGCTTTTGGTCCAGCCCGGCCTCTGCCGCCACGAAAGTGCGACAACTGGCCCGTTGGTAAGACCTTTCCACATACCCCCTATAAAGGAGAGTAGGTAAGGCTCTTTCTCCTTCGCATAGGAGGGTTCATACAAAAGCAAAGACCTGTTTGACACTCTGGGTCAAACAGGCCATCAGCACCACAGGACTCGAACCGATTTCTACAACTCCTCCAGAAATAACAACTTGCGTCGATCCTCTGGAAGCTAGTGTCATAAAAGGCGTCAAACTTTTCTCAAAACGCCCCCAAACAACCCCTAAAAGGCCCCCGCATCGGCTGAGCGTGGAATAGCCCCTCAAACCGATTCCCCTAAGGCCAAACCACAGACCAGCGTTTGGTTTTCGGAAACCTTCAGCGGCTAAGTATTCTACTTGCTTCCAAAAATGCGCCAAGAGCTTCGGCGCTTGTGCAGCATCTTTGGCCTGTCAATATATAGCAATTATAATCATGTTGGCTATGATTTAGCATGAGCAATCGGGGAGCTGATGGGGGCCAAAGATAAACCCACCAAAGCCCCTTAATCGGCCCCGGGAGCCAGAAATCTAGAGGGAGGCTTTTATTTTATAATCTCAACAACCTCACCTGGAATGACATGTAGAACGGATTTTTTGAGGGTTAATTTTCGGGGGGTGAAGGTATCCCACTCGTGGGTAACGCCCCCTGACTGGGTTCTTAAGCGCAATTTTCATGCCGAAACCTAACCGAACCTCTCTGGATACAGTATTTTGTATTTCATAACTTCATGAAACACAATTAGTTGTATTACTACTTTAGGGGGGACCTGATGCTACCGACGTGAATTTGGTAATGGGCAATATGCCGGCAATTTTTATGGAATCTCTAAAACCTGGTGCCCGCCTCCGAAGCCAAAACCCAATTATGGGGAGACAATCCCAATAACGGATGGAAAAGCAACGGGGTTGCGCTTTTAGGGATACGGCGGCACAATTTAGAACGGATTTGCGGTTACAACGGGAACATAATAACCGGAGGCAGAGAAATTGGCTAGTCTTTCTGAAGAAACCCCCAGTGCCCGGAAAGGAGGTTGGCGGATTTATATGGTATGATTTTGGGGGGCGGCAACGGTGCCTCCGGATTCGCAAGGGATCCCAACGGCAAGCACAGGTGGTATTGACGGAGCGGCTTTTGGCCTCCCAAGAGGCTAGAAGCGGCTCCAGAGGGGTGTAAGTCTTTAATAGGTTGGCCCAATTTAGACGGGAGGTTCCGAAAGCGGTTGGCCAAGCTTGGCTGCATACCAGATAGAAAAAACCCAGACCTGCCCTCTTGGGAAGCTTCTGGAGGAATACCTAGCCTGGCAGACGGCTGAAGCCCCCAATTCCATGAGAAATTGGAAAATGACTATCTGGAAACTGATTGCCTTTTTCGGGGCAAAAAGACAGGCCAACTCCATTACCCCTGGAGAGGCCTCTGATTTTGTGTGTTGGTTCGCAGTGGGGCGGCAAGACTGTGGAAGTTGCAGGAAACCCGAGAGCGCCGTGGGCAAACACCATCGACAGGATGATCGGCATTTCTAAACAGATTTTTAATGAACGCCACCAGGCGGGCAATAGGTTCCAGAACCCCTTTTGATGGCGTTCCTTGGGGCCTTCGACCCAATCTAGTGTGAGAGGAACAAGCAGGAAATCGAAAAGGTTTTGGAGGTGATTCCCGATCCAGAACTTCGGTTGATAGTGGCCTTGGCCCGGTTTGGCGCTTTACGAACACCAAGCGAAACCCTAGTTTTATGTTGGGGCATATTGAATGGGCAAAACGACGGATGACAATCCCAAGCCCCAAAACTCGTCGAAGCGGCTATCGGGCGAGGCTGATTCCGATTTTCCCGGAGCGTGCGCCTTACCGGAAACACACTTGGGATGCTGCCCCAGAGGGCGCAGAGTTTGTCATTACCTGGTGGCGGCCAAGGGAAAAATTGGCAGTATTGGGTTGAGTCCGTCGTGGAGGCTGGATGAACCTCCTGGCCGAGGCTTTTGATGGCTCTAAGGCAGTCCAGGGCAACAGAGTTGGCTAGGGAGTCTCCGGCTCATGGAGCTACGGCTTGGGTTGGCATAACCCCTCGAGGGGTTTTCGGCATTATTGGCGGGTAACGGAGGAGGATTTTGCGGAAGCCATAGGCCTCAGGAAAGCCTTATTACAGATGCTGGGGGTCCCCCAAAATTAGTGGGAAACCTACCCCCCAAGTTTTAAATTTCCATGACTTTCAGCCGGTTTCTTTTTCTAACCCCTTATCACATAAGGGGATGCAATATTTACCGAAAATCCTGAAAATTCCGATCAGATAAAAGATTCCAAAAAACCGATATAGCAGGAGAAGCCGAGCCGAAGCCTTAGGGCCCGAAGGTCGGCTTACGGACCCGTGACGTGGAACCGATTTGCCTCGCAACTGCGTCGGGAAATCAAAGCGAATCCGGGCAAAGCCGCCCTGTTAGGGGGTTTGCTCCTAGTGGCTTTGTACTATTGGATCCCCCTAGTGGGGAAGTGGGTAAGTGGTTCTAAGGGGATGGAATTGGTCCGGGCCAAAGCAACCGCAGGGGAGAGTTTAGCCGTGAGCGGGGAAAACGCTTTCCCGGCCCTCTCCGGGGGTATACAGAACCTTACTTTAGGTAGGGAAGTGCCCCTGTCTCCAGGCTCGGGAAAGGCCCAGGAGGCCCCGCCTCGTTGGGATCTACTTGTTCAGTGGCGGCAGGCGGATCCACGGACCCAACCGGCCCAGGGGCCATCGGTCCCACGGGATCCGTTCCAGCCACTCCCCAGGAGTAACCTTTCAGAAAGTACCGCTTGGGCAGAAAATTCTCCAAAAGCTAAAACTGGTCGAAACACCCGGTCCTCCTCCCCCTCCGAGTCGCTCCTCCGAGAGGAACCGCCGGAACAGGTGGAAGTGGAACTTACCAGCATCGTAGTGGGCCCCACCCGCCGGGTTGCCTTGATTAACGGCCGAACCTACCAAGAAGGAAATACCCTGCTGGTTACTAAAGACGGACAACAATGGCTGTTCCGCCTGAGCCGAATCCTACCCACCGGCATTCAGCTCCAGTGGAACGATCGACAGTACGAAGTGCCTTTGCCGCGAAGCCTATCGAACGTCGAAATCCAGATGGTCTTCACCAACCAACCGGAAAATCCCTAAACCACCACGGAAATCCGGAGGGTTCCTGCCACAACAGGCACCAACAGCGGGGGCTAACCCAATTCCTTCTCCCCAGGGTCATGGAAGACCGATGCACAGCAGCAGGCAGAAGATCTTTTTCGGAGCTTGCATATTGGCAGGGGTGGGATTGGCCGTGCTGATTGCCCTGGCCAATCCGCCCAGTCCTTTGCAACTAGCGCTGACGGCCATCCGAGCTTTTGGGGTTTCAGAAAAATCCGAAACCTCTTCTCCTAAGGCCCTTGCCCAAACCCCTTTGGCAGGCATTGAGAACCCCTCTGGGGCTCCCAGAGGGAGAGGAGGGGTTTCTCCTAGTGGGAGGGCAACAGGGACCTCTGCTGCCCAATCCGAACCACCTTCCCACCACTGTGCTGATCCTCAGGCTCCTTCCGATTCCTGCTCCCAACCTTCTGGCTCGGAACCGCCAGGCCTTGGAAGCCAAATTGGCACTCTAGGAGGAAACGAAGCTTGTTTGTGGAGACCAGAACGACAGGGGCATGGGCCAGGTCCCCTTTTGGCGGAGGTCTTAGTGCCGGTGGCCATGCGGAAAGTGGCCCAAGTGCCGAGCAGTTCAGGCCAACCTGGAGGCTCTGAGCAGAGCGGAGCGGCTGAGAGGGGATCGGTCGCTCAGGGCGCATCGTCAGAAAATCCCTCTGCCCAGCAGCCAACGGAAGAAGTGCCTCGGCAATTACTGGAACTATGGCGGCAAATGCGTTCCGGCCAAGGGGCTGGGGCCAGTTCCGATGGAGCTTCCATGGAACAAGCTCCGCCAACGTCTCTCCGGGAAGGCGGAGGGGAGGCCAATGCCTCGACTGCCCCTAGCCCCATCCCCACTCAAGCAGCTAGCCCGGCAGCCAACGAGGAAACTTCCCAGAGTACGGACTCTTCGGCTAGCGAGCCATCGGCAAACCGATTGGGGAAATTAAGACCGCTGTCCAAATCAAGTGGCCAAACTACCAGGAACCTTTTTTCAGATTCCGCTCCGGCGGCTTCTGCCACCGCCCAACTGATCCAAGAGGGAGATGGCCAATTGATCATCAATATCCGGAATGAAGATATCCGCAAAGTCCTCGAAATGCTTAGCGAACAGGGCAATCTGAATATCCTGGCCACCAGCAGTGTCCAGGGAAAAATTTCCGCCACGTTGACCGGGGTGGATTTAGATAGTGCCCTGCAAGCGATTTTGCGCTCGGCGGGTTATGTAGCGCGTCGTGAAGGAAAATTCATCTATGTCGGCACCCCAGAAGATTTTCTTCGGATGGAGCAGGCGGCCGACCGCATCGGCACCCGAGTCTATCGACCCAATTACGTGAAAGCCTCCGACCTGAAAGATCTCATTCAACCGCTGCTTACGGAAAAAGTGGGCTTGGTAAGCGTCACCGCACCGGCTGACATCGGCATCGCCTCCGACGACGACAAAGCGGGCGGCAATAGCTTTGCCGGCGCCGAAACCGTCCTGGTCCGGGATTATGAAAGTGTGCTGGCCCAGATCGACCAGGTGGTGGCCGAGATCGACGTTCGGCCCATGCAGGTCCATATCCAGGCCATGATCCTCAGCGTGCGCCTGGATGATACGGATAAGTTCGGCGTGGATTTCAAGAAGCTCATTAATAACAGCAATTTCACCATCGGCTGGGGAACCCCGGTCGAGAGCCTCTCGCAGGTTACCTTCACCCAGGGCGGATTGAAGTTTGGGTTTATCGACGGGGATGTGGGGGCATTTTTGGAAGCCTTAGAGAGTGTGGCCGACGCCAACGTCATTGCTGCCCCCCGCCTGATGGTGCTCAACAAACACCGGGCCGACATCTTGATCGGCCGCCAAGAAGGCTACGTCAATACCACCCAGACCGAAACCGCCACCACCCAAACGGTGCAATTTTTGGACATCGGTACCCAATTGCGTATCCGTCCGTTCATCTCACCGGATGGCCTGATCCGCATGGAAATCCACCCAGAACTTTCCGACGGTACGGTTACCATTCAGGGTAATTTCACCTTACCGCAAAAAGATGTTACCAAGGTAACCACCAATATCATGGTCCGGGACGGTTGCACGGTAGTCATCGGCGGCCTCATGCAAGAGCAGGCCACCTCCAGCATTAACCAGATTCCCTTCTTTGGCAATTTGCCCTTGGTGGGCGTACTATTCCGCCGAAAAACCGAAGAGGTCAAACGGGTGGAAATTATCGTGTTGGTTACGCCCCATATTGTGCGGGAACCGGAAGCCTACGGCGAAGGGGCCTTGCAACAATGGGAGTTCCAACGCCGTCAGAAGGTCTATGTGGAGAAAATGAGCCCGTTGGGCAAACGTTCGGTAGCCCGCCGTTATGTGCGGATGGCCCGACAGGCTTGGAACCAAGGCGACCTGGATCGGGCTCTCCGTTTTGCCGAAATGGCTGTCCATTTCGATCCTCTCAATCGAGAAGCCTTGGAAATCCGGGCCCAGATCTGGCAAAGTATTTCTGCAGGCCCGTTGCCGGAGGAGGCTTTGAGCCTCCCTGAGGAGGATTGGACAAAACCCATTGATGGTCCTACGCTGGCGCCTTGGGTGCTCCAGGAGCTGGAAAAGCCGTCCACGGAGAAGCCAGTACCGGAAACTCCTCTGCCTGAGATTCCTCCAGCGCCGGAACCTGGCAAACCACCCCCTCCCGAGCAGTCCGGGGGGCGATTCCCGGACGGTTCCGCCATGGGGCCAGCATCCCAAGATGGGCAACGCAACTCCGGCGCGCAGCGTGAGCTTTCGGGAAGGTCCCCTCCTGCTCGGCAAGAGGAGGGACGGTTCAAAGTGATCCGTCGGCCTTCGTTGTTCCAGCAAGAGCCACTCCGGTTTCCATAGCTTTTCCTCTCCTTATAGGGCAATTTTGTACCCCCAAAAATGAGTACCGAAGGAACTTAGCCCAATGCCTCGGCTTCTCAGGCTGTGCCGAGTGGTTTTCGTGGTAGGGTGGGGCTGGGTGCTTGCCCTAGGGGGATGTAATACACTTAATGGGGGGGACAGAGAAAAATGGGATTTTTCCCACCCCTATCCAACCCAGCCGCCTGCTAGATCCCCACATAGGCCATCCCCCCTCATGGGGGTATAGAAACTTTAGGGGGAATTCTTCCTGCTAAATGGATCGGTCTTTTCTCACAATCTCGGGTGGGTTCCGAATCTTTTGATAGTACCTCTAAAGGGGCACAATTATCCCCACCGTTGGTGGTGGGTGGGACAAAACCACCAGCTCGCTTTAACCATAATGCTGGTAAAGCACCCCCCCTAAATAGGAATACAGCAGAACCATTTCTGTTTATTGTCCAAGCGGAAGATGCTTTTGCCAGCGGTCGTAACCTGTTGGCATATCAGTACTTAGAGCATGCAATCTTTTTGAACCCGAATGATCCGGTTCTGTGGCAGAAGGCAGCGTTGGTGGCTCTGCGGGCTAATGAAGCGGAAATGGCATCCCGGCTTGCCCAGGAGGGGCTGGAACGGTTTCCCGAATCTGCGCAGTTATGGCAGGTGGCAGCCCTAGCTCAGTATCGGATGGGAGATTTTAGGGGTGCCGAGGATGCAGCCCGGCAGGCAATTTCTTTGGACAAGCAGTCTGGCCTATCCTACTTTTTAGTAGGGGCTGCCTTGCACCAGCAAGGGCAGAGGGGCCAGGCGGTAGGCTATTTTCAGCAGGCTGCCCGGCTGGAGCCCCGATTTGCCCCTTCAGCCCAATAAATTAAGAAAATTGGGCAAAATGGGTAAGCTGGGGAGGGACTGGAACCGCCTTTATCCCTTTGTGCATCCTCTAGACCCGCTGCCTGCCGAAGTCTGCTACGATGAGCCCAACCTGTCGGAAAAAACTCCTCGCCATGAGCCTCCTGGGCCTGTCGGCCCTCAGTGTGCTCTGCGCCAGCTTGGCCGTTTGGAAAGGCTTTGGACCTGAAAGCAGTTGGGGATGGGGCCTGGCCGTAGGAGGAGCTGTGGCCCTGGCAGCCTCTTGGGTTTTGACCCGGCTGGTATGCCAGGAGCAAACCACGCTTAGGTATCTGGAGGCGTTGGTCGAGAGGGTGGAGAAAGATTTTCTCCTGCCATCGGTGCATCGAGAGCTTCCGACATTATCTGGGAGCCCTGGGAGCTTGCCGGCGGTGGAAAAACTCACCAAGGCTTTTACCCAGCTCCGGGCGCGACTGGAGGAGTTGGAGCATCATCGGGCAAGCTTAGAGGTTCGGATCCGTCGGGTGCAGAGCGAATGGCAACAAATTTACACTATTCTCACAGGTATTCCCGAACCTCTTTTGGCGATCAATGAGTATGGGGAATTGCTCTGGGCCAATCCACCGGCGGAAGCCCTGCTGGAAAGTGAAACGGGGAGAGACCGGCCAGTGAGGGCCCAACGGATTAAATGCCCCAAATTGGCCAGCCTGCTTCAGAATATGTGTGAGCGGAAGACTGCCGGAAGCCGGTCGGAAGAAGTGGAATGGGCAGATCCGAAGGGAACCGTGCGTTTCTATCGGGCCTTGGTTACCCGATTGGTTCCTAGTACCGAGCAGGCGGATCCGGGGGCGGTGAGCGTGGTGGCCTTGTTGCGGGACATTGGCGATCAAAAAGCCCTGCAGAAACGCCATGCCGAGTTCGTTTCTTCCGTCAGCCATGAAATGAAAACGCCCCTGGCCGGCATCAAGGCCTATGTGGAGCTTCTGGCCGACGGCGATGTCGAGGATCCGGAAACTCAACAGGAGTTTTTTCAGACGATTGCGGCCCAGGTGGAGCGGCTGCAGCGGCTGGTGGAAAATCTGTTGAACTTGGCCCGGATCGAAGCGGGGGTGGTGCAGGTGCGCAAACAGGCCCATTCGCTGAACGAAATTTTGGAGGAGGCCTTTCGGGTGGTGCAACCGGCCGCCGAAGCCAAGCAGATCCGATTGGAAGCGGATTTAAGTCAATTGTATTTAAATGTTTATGTTGATCGGGATCTGTTGCTTCAAGCGGCGATCAACTTGTTGTCGAATGCGGTCAAATATACGCCGGCCGGCGGGCGGGTCACGTTGCGGAGCCGATTGGAAGATCAATACGCCCAGTTTGAGGTGGAAGATACCGGCGTAGGACTCAGCCAGGAGGATTGCCAACGTGTGTTCGAAAAATTTTACCGAGTCCACAAGGACGCTCATATGGCCTCTGGCACAGGGCTGGGATTGCCGTTGGCCAAACATATTGTCGAGGATGTGCATGGCGGCAGCATTGCCGTGGAAAGCCAATTGGGGGTGGGAAGCACGTTTCGAGTACGGCTTCCGCTATTAAGCCGCTCATGGGATAGCCGGGCGCCAACTCCGGAGACGGCAGAACCGGCCTCCGCTGGGACGCCCGCTTAACCCCGAAGCGGTCTGCTACCGACGGAATCATTGGCTTCCCCCCTTCCCACAGGATGGCAAGGGTCCAAAAAAGAGGTGCCATTGGGGCCGGGATATCCATGGGGACGTGGGTGAGGGCCGAGAGATAAGCTTAGGAACATTATCTCGCTATACGAAGGAGTTTCCGGATGCCAAAACGTGTACTGCTGTGCGACGATGAGATAGCGATTTTACGGGCGGCAGAGTTTAAGCTGAAAAAAGCGGGCTATGAGGTGCAGATGGCTTCCGACGGCCAGGCCGGTTGGGAGCTGATCCAGCGCAGCGGTGTGGACATGGTGATTACCGACTGCCAGATGCCTCGCATGAGCGGGCTCCAACTGGTCGAGCGGATCCGCTCAGAGCCTGCTCTTCAGCAGTTGCCGATCGTCATGTTGACGGCCAAGGGATTTGAACTTCGGCCAGAGGAATTGGCCGCTAAATGGAACGTCTTAGCCGTCCTGCCCAAACCGTTCAGTCCCCGGGAGTTACTTCAATTGGTGGATCGGGTCTTAGGCAACGGGCCACCGCCGGGCCTTCCGGGGATGCCGACGAGTGCCTGTCTGGCAGGTTCGGCCGATGGCGGACCGAAACCGGATTTGAACTCCTTTTCCCCGCTGGAGACGTCGTAGGCGGTTATGAATCTTCCGACAGAGATTTTTGGCGACGTGGTGGTGGTCCATGCCCCGGAAGAACTCGGGGCGGATCAAGCGCCGGCGGTATTGGGGTATCTGACGGGTCAGACGCAATCTCGGGTGGTCCTGGACTTGGATAATACAGAACTTTTGGACAGTGCGGGCTTAGAGGCGCTCTTGGACGCCCAAGATCGTCTTCGCGAAGCGGGCGGTGAGCTGAAAATTGCCGTGGCCAATCCGGTCAATCGCAAAATTCTGGAAATCACCCGCTTAGACCGGCATTTGGAGGTTTTCGATAACGTGCTGGATGCCGTGAAAAGTTTTCGATAATTCTTCCGGACGGATCGGAAAGAGTCAGCCGGGGTAGCAAAGGAATGTGTACTTAATTACACATAAATTAGGGGCCGTTCGAGGGACCGAAAGGTTAGTTCACCTCTAAGGGGTCCATCCTCCGATGACGAGCCTTGCGCCGATGCCAACCTCGCTCCGATTGGGAGAACTTTTGGTAGCCAAAGGCTACCTGAAGCCGGAAGAGCTCCAGAAGGCCCTGGAGCGTCAGCGTCAGGAGAGCCATCGTCGGCTGCTGGGAGAGATACTGATCGAGTCGGAGGTTTGCACGGAAGAACAGATTCTGGAATGCCTGGCCATCGAATGCGGGGTGCCGTTTGCCAAGTTAGACGCCCGGCTGTATGACCCGAAAGTGGTGGAGCTGTTGCCGCGGGAATATATTGAGCAGAATTTAGTTTTGCCGCTGTTTCTGGTCCGGGGCGTGCTCACTGTGGCGGTGAGCGAACCGAGCAACCTGTTTTTGATCGAGGAAATCCGTAGCTTAACGAATCTTCAGGTACAGATCGTTGCCGCCACCGCCCGCGACATCCGCCGAATCATCACGAATCTCCCGAACTCCAAAGTCTTCGTCATCGATGACATCATCGAAGACAGTCAGACGGCCGATGTTACTCTGATCGAAGAAGCCATCGAAGATATCGGCGATGTGGAGGAAGGCGCTGGCCAATCGCCGGTGATCCGCCTGGTCAATTACCTTATCTACAGCGCGGTCAAAGAAGGCGCCAGCGACATCCACATCGAACCGGCCGAACGCTGTTTGCGGGTGCGGTTCCGCATCGACGGCCGATTACATAAGTTCCTCGAAGTGCCGCTCCGGCTCCTCCCGGCCGTTACGAGCCGAATCAAAATCATGGCCTCCATGGACATTAGTGAGCGTCGTCTGCCGCAGGACGGCCGCGTCCATGTGCTCCTGGAAGGCCGAAAGATCGATCTACGCGTGAGCACCTTCCCCAGCGCGCGTGGCGAAAAGACCGTCATCCGGGTGCTGGATACCCGCAACATATCGCTCAATCTGGAAGAGCTTGGTTTTGCCGAGGACGTGCTGGCCGAGCTGCAACGCCATATCCATGCCCCCAACGGAATCCTTCTGGTAACCGGACCGACCGGCAGCGGCAAATCCACCACCTTGTATGCCGCCATCAACGCCATCGCCACCATGGAAAACAACGTCTGCACGGTCGAAGACCCCATCGAGTACCACCTGCCGCTGATTAACCAGTTCCAGGTTCAGGAGAAGATTGGACTGACGTTTTCCAAGGCGTTGCGCACGCTATTACGGCAGGACCCGGATGTGATCATGGTCGGCGAGATCCGCGACGAGGAGACGGCCCGAACGGCCATCCAGGCAGCCCTGACCGGCCATCTGGTCCTGAGCACCCTGCATACCAACGACGCCTGCTCGGCCATTACCCGACTGGTCAATATGGGCATCGAACCGTACCTGATTGCCGCTGCGCTCAATATGGTGCTAGCGCAGCGGCTAGTGCGGCGGATTTGCCCGAAGTGCAAGACCACCTACGAGCCGCCGCGGAATGTCCGCCGCGCATTAGAACGGATGGGCTTTGAGATCCCGACATTTTACCGGGGCGTTGGCTGCCGGGCTTGTCGGAACACCGGCTATCGAGGCCGAATCGGTGTACATGAGCTTTTATCCATTACGGAAGAGATGCGGGACCTCATCATTTCCAATCCTAGCCTCACGGCGCTGCGGCAACTAGCAATCCAGAACGGCATGGTTACCCTGGCGCAGGACGGGTTCCGCAAAGTCCGCGAAGCGCTGACCACCATCGAAGAAGTCCTTTCCATCGTGGGCGATCTGGGAGGCGCTGGCCAAGAAGCTGCCATGGTAAGAACCGGGGCTTCCGAATAATCTGTCTTCTATCAGGAAACCATGATGAAGTTTACCTATCGAGTTCGGGATCCGTTAGGGAAACTGCACGAGGGGCAAGTAGAGGCCCCTACCATGGAAGACGCCGTCCAGCAGCTTCGTCGGGACGGCTTCCACGTGCTGGACCTCCAGGAGGCGGAAGCTGCCCCGGGAGGGCTTTTCCCCCGACGGGTCTCTAAACAGGAACTGATCTACTTCACCACCCAACTGGCCCTGATGGTGGATACCGGGATTCCGTTGGCTACGGCTATGGACGGCATCCTCCACCAAGAAACCAACCCCACGTTGCAGAAGGTGCTTAGAGAACTGAAGCGGGATATTGAGGCGGGAGAAGATTTTTCCACTGCGCTGGCCAAACATCCCAAACTCTTCGACCGCACTTATGTGGCCCTGGTCAAGGCCAGCGAAGCCAGCGGTACCCTAGGCCCGATGCTGGAACGGATCGCCAGCTACCTGCGCAAAGAGTTGGAAACCCGCGGCAAAGTCCGGGCAGCCATGGCCTACCCGATGGTCATGCTGGTGTTGGCCATCGGGGTAACCATCTTCCTGTTGACCTACATTTTGCCGAAGTTTATTCCGCTATTTGCCTCCCGGGGAGTGGAACTGCCGAAAATGACTCGGTTTGTCATGGGCGTTTCGGATGTGCTGCTCCGGTACTGGTATTGTTGGGTAGCTGGGACAGGGCTGGCCATTGCCGGGTTCTACTGGGGCCGACGGACCCCCGCAGGCCGACAACTGCTAGATTGGCTCAAAATCCAAATGCCCATCCTGGGGCCGATGTTCCGCAAGGTGGCCATCAGCCGAAGCCTCCGCACCCTAGGCACCATGCTCGGCTGCGGTGTACCGATGTTAGATTCCTTGCGACTGTCGGCAGAAGTAGCTGGCAATTACCATTATGAAAAACTCTGGCACCAGGTGCTAGAACAGGTAACCGGAGGGAAACGGATATGTGAGGTTTTGACCACTACACCCCTCTTCCCACGGGTCCTAGTCCAAATGATTGCCGCCGGCGAAGAGACCGGCCAACTAGACACCGTCCTGCAACGCGTCAGCACCTACTACGACCAGGAAGTCGATATGGCCATTAAAACCGCCACCAGCATGATCGAACCGCTCATGATCAGCCTGATGGGCATCGTCGTAGGCGGCATCGGCATGGCCCTCCTGCTGCCCATCTTCTCCCTAAGCCGACATCCGTAACTCCTCTCTCAACTGACTTCCATAATTTCTCTCCCAGAATCGACTTGCCTCACTAGCCCTCAGTCTCGATCGGCGAAACCCACACCGCAGCGCAACGTCGTCTGGCAAGACGGGGATCGGCGCAGTCTGGCCCCACTAAACTACGGCGTCTATCAAGACGGCGCCGGAGGCAGGTGGTCGGTGAGACGGCCTCCCCAGACCCGTTCCCAACAAACCGAAGCTGTCCCTTCCAGCGCGCAAAAAACGCCTCTTCCCTGCTAGCAACAGGCACCTGCTCTCCGAGAGAGGAACGCCCGCAATTAGAACGTGCTTAGCAAGGCCTTGGCAGAAGTATTTGGCTACGGTGGAGCAGACATCGGAGAGGCCCAGAAATTAGAGCGTGGTGGGCAAGGCCTTGGCAGGGGAAATGTCGCCTGTTCCGTTAGGAGAGAGGCCCAGCTTATCATTCCCACCCAAGCGGCAGCCCAGGAATTGCTTCACACAAAGAACACAAAGGCATCGGCTTATGTGTCCTTTCCGGGCAAGGGGCAGAAGACTGCCCCGGGTGATTCCCCCCCCAAGCAGCGGGCCTCCTCCCCACGGTGGCAGAGGGGATTTTCTAGCCCCCCTGGTTTCCCAGAGATCACAGACTCCTTCCTTCGGCCTCAAATTATTTTTTCTCTTGGGCGTAGGCCTGATAAAGTTCGGCAATGCGGCCTTGCTGATGGTCGCCCTTGTGGAGCACAATTCGGTAATAGAAACAGATGGATTGACCCTTCGGCAGGGTGTAGGTGCCATCTTCCGATGCGCCGAAATCTTTCCAGCCAAAGGGATTGGCGGCAAACAGGCCGTAGGTTCGCACATGCCAATAGGTAGGCGCTCGGAAACTGGCCGGGTGGTTCATCACGGCAATGCCGACGATCTGGCCATCGACCGGACCATAATAATCCACCCACTCAGCGCGTTTGGCCCAGGCCTCTTTATCCTGTTGGCCATGGCTATTGACGATCCGGCCGCCCAGCTTCGCATCCACCTTCATCGTCTCAGCTACGCGAATGCCCAAACAGCCCTCTTTGGTATCGCCGAAAGTAACTGGTCCTTCGGAGGCGGTGATGGTAATGTCGATATCGATAAGCCGACACTCCCGATCCCCATGGAAGATCAATCGGCGTCGGTCTTCGCAGACCTTGGAACCGTCCGGGGCAAGCCAATCGTTGAGCGTCTCGATCACCGCCCGCTGCCCGCCTTCCACCCGGACAAACTCCCGATGACGAATCGGCTGCTTGGCCCAAAAATCATATCCGTTCACTCGGCCATGATTGAACCACAACGAGCGATGATGGGGATGGTCTTTGCGTTCGCCTTCCTGATCGGCC
Organism: uncultured Thermoguttaceae bacterium; assembly: GCA_938042245.1. Lineage (GTDB taxonomy): Bacteria > Planctomycetota > Planctomycetia > Pirellulales > Thermoguttaceae > JANXAQ01. The sequence continues at coordinate 36,765 of CALIRO010000016.1, read as the reverse complement.
ATCGGATAGGCACGCGTCATCGGTTTGCCGGTCGGCCCAATGAGGGGCCAAACAATCGGGCCTAACGTCGGCTGGAGCTTCGGGGCGGCCAAATACTCGGCGAAAAGCTCCCCGTCGATTTTCACAGTAACTTTCTCTCCCTGCCGTTCTGCGCTAAACTCCGCCGCCTCCCCGCCTCCGGACGCCACTAACCAAACCATCATCGCCCCTCCCCATAGTACTGCAACTCCTCGCATGGCTGCATCTCCTAAAAATTCAGAAGGATACCTTAAACTGGCGGCTCAGTTCCAGATGGCCAAAATTTCCGCTCCTGGCTGACCTATCCCCCTTCCCGTTTTCCAAGGGAGTTGATTTTCCTCATGCCCCTCAGCGCCTGGATCAACCTGCCGCCGGAAAATCCACAGATCGCTCTCTTAAAACAGTACCATACTTCCGGCCGGATTGCTACCAGGGCCAGGCAACCAAACTCGAGAGCAAAGAGAGCAACAAATGCAGACGGAAGGCTGCCAGGGATAGCGCGGACATATCGCCTCGGGGGAACCAAAGGGGGCAGACCGGACAGGAAGCTCCCAAGGACAAAACCCACCACCCAAACTCCCTACCACCGGTCCCCGATCAGCGATCGGCGATTCGCCAATAGCTTTTCCCGTTCCGAACCCGACGCCTCCTATTTTTAGAACGCTTCAGCCGAATGAAGAAGCTGCCTGGTGGATCCGAAGAAAACCTTTAGGGCTGCCTGCTGCGCAAGCACAGTCTAGCACAAATAACCTAGCAGAAAAAACAGGACCCCCTGCTTGCGCAGAAATGCCTTGGTAAGACCATTGGGCAGAAGGGGTAACTATTTTTCCAGATACTGCTTCTGATATTGCTCGAAGCTTACCCGAGGGAAAAGATTTTGGAATTCGACGGCCTGTTGGACGCGGGTCCGATCCGCTTCAGAAATGTGGCGTACTAAAAGGTGTTCACTCCGAAGCACCGTCCGCTTTTTCGGAAGCAAACCTCGCTCAGGATGAATCGTCAGTTGGACTTCCTTGGGAAGCTCTTCTCGGCGCTGGAGCTCGGCATTCAGCACAAGCCGCGGAAAAGGCGCCAAACCTTTCGGATTCAATAGCGCATTAAGCCGGGCCAATGTATCGGCAAACAGTCGATATTCCGCCGCCAGTTCCGGGCGCTCCGCATCTACCGTCAGAACCCGATAGGTCATCCACCGACTCCGTAACGTCAACTCGCCCGCCACGGGATCGAAACTCTTTTCGAACTCCGGATGGGCCAAAAAGGCCACAAAGGGGTCCGAATACTCGTCGGCTCGCCGCCGAAGCCGTTCTACAAATGCCTCTACCTCCTGAAGGGTAAGATGCGTTTGGACCCGCCGCTCAATGTCCAAAAGTACAATTCGATTCTCTGCCTTTTCCACAATGGTAACCTCGGCCGGCTTTTTGAGGAAATCATACACCGCCCCATTATAAAAGATCGTGGTGGTCTCCACGGCGGGTTCGCGCTGGCTGCCCACATAGACCTTGTTTTCCATCCGAAACTCCACCCCCCAAGCCCACGCCGCCATGCTCCCCCATCCAACCACCCATAGCCAGCTTCTTTTCCCTTGCATTTTGGTTGCCTCCTTTCTGGCACCCCAATCCACCGGATCCCTAGCACACCTTCTCGGATCAGATTCTCATCCGTTAACGCCCCGCAGACCGGCAGCATCCGCAAAACGCCTAGCCCCCTCCACTATTTGGAGAGCTTCTTTAATTGAGTTAAAACCGGGCAGTCGCCTCGGTTTCCTTTCCACTTTTTGGGTGCCCCTCCACCACAGAAGAGCCCTTGGCTGTGCCTCTGAGAAAGCTTATTCCCATTGCCTACAAGACGAGCCGCTTTTCCATAGCTGCTCTCTCCCTCTTAATGCACTAGCTGCTGCCTCCGGGTGGGCTTGGGAATAGGTTGGAAGATACCCAACCTGTGCAGATGGCTCAAGGTGAAAAGAGCGTTCTTGCCGTTTTACCCTACTAAGAGGTTATCTATTTTCCCCCAAAAGTATTAAAAAAGTATTAAAAATGAGGCACTCTGAGCGAAGCTCGAAAGGAGGATCCCCCGAAATAGGGGGACGATTGGCGAGAACCACTCTAAGGGGGCAATTGATCTCCTCACAAGGTGGCCACTTTCTAGGGGGTCATATCCCCTACTAATAGTGTATCCCTTCTGATCCTTCTTTCCCTTTTGGCCTCTCAGGCCCTTACCAACCTCCCTACTAGTCACAAGAAGGACCGGTCCTAAGGACGTTGGCTCCGATGTCGAAAATGTCGATCCGACGGATTGGTTGTTGTGCAATGGGGCGGGGAGAAACCCTTTGGCTTAAAAAAATCCATGCCGATATTGCCTTCTGAAAAAGCCAGTCAAAAGGGTTGCTTTCGGAACATCCCCATCCCAAAAACCAGCCCCAGCGACGATCGGGTGTTGCTGGGAGCTGAAAAACAGCTTAGCCCTGGGCTCTTTGGCTACGAAAAAGGACGGACATCGCTGAGCGTTTACTGTTAGGACGATCCGAAGCAACTGGAGAACCGCTTGAAAGTGCGATCGGAGGGTAGTATGAAAAAGACCACATTCCGGGTAGTTACCCGTGGCAGTGATGGGCAGATCCGGATTCGGGATTACGATTCGCCGCAGCCGATCCTCCGCCGCCATGTTCAGATCGGTGTGGAGGATTGTAGTACGGATCTGTCGTTGCGTGGGTTGCCGGTGTTTCGTGGGCTGATCGGCCCGATCCCCGAAGGCAAAAATATCATCCGTTATGAATCGCCGGATGTGTTCGAAGACTTAACCAAGCAATGGAGTGCAGCCCCCCTACCAAAGCGCCGGCGTAGTCAAACTCGTCTGCACGCCTCTGCTGGCCAATCCCAGGGATCGCAATCCTCTTCGCTTCGGAGGGCTGGGGCGGAATCTTCTGGATCTGCCGAAGCGCCGGGTTCCCAGCCGGCCGAGAGTGTGGATTCATCCTGACGCACCTGGACATCTGTTGTAAATATCCTCTAACTGGCCTTATGTTCGCATAATTAGCTACTGGTTCCATCTCTGGCGTATAGGCGAGTTTTCCTTTAGACATGAACAAATATTTTGCTTCCTCTCCAGAGCCTCTAGCCCCTTGGCCTTCCTTGGTCCGATCCGGAAAGTCTTCGTAGCTGCCTTTTTCCGTTTTTCATAACTTCTTTTATTTTGAATAGTTACGCAGAAAACTATATCGGCTCGTGGACTTTCCTCACCCCCGAGGTTTCCCCCCGGGCTAGTCGATTGCCTTTCCAGGGCGGCCTTGAAGTTGCCAAACCTCCAGCGGGAGCTTTTGTTCCAAAGGCCGTTTCTTTTCCCTACCGCCCGTTGTCCTCGGCTCTTGGCCTTTCTCTAGGCCCTGGATGGTCCCTTCTGGCTTCGAGCCTGCTTCATTCGGGGCCACCGGAGCAAGTTCTCCGAGTGGGTTGACTTCTGCCGGTTATTCTATCATCTTAATACCATAGACGGCTCCGGCACCGGAGCAGGGGATGGAACCTGCTAGGCGGAATGGGTATCGAGCGGAAGGAAGCAGAGAAGTGTTTTCGGCACGGGGATTTGATTTTATTGGGCATATTCGGCGGTTGTGCGAGGATTTGGTAGCGCGGACGCCAGAGTTGGCCCATATTGATATGAGTCGGGTTTTGGTGGCCAGTAGCCAGGTACGCAATTCCCACCGGCAAGGGATTTACGCCTCGCTAACGCCATTACGTTTTCCTGGGGGTCGGAATGTTTTGATCCGCCGGGGCCAGCCGTACACGCTCCAGCGGGTGGTGGACCCTTCTGGGCGGGAGATGCTTTATATTCTCCGTTTTTATCTGCCGCGGTTTGCCGATCTGAAGTTCAAGGAAAAGATGACCACCATTATGCATGAGTTATGGCACATTAGTCCTGAGTTCAACGGGGACTTGCGCCGCCATCGGGGCCGCTTTTACGCCCATGGCCGATCACAGAAAGCCTACGACGCCCATGCTGCCCGGCTGGTCGAGCGATATCTGGCCCAAAATCCCCCCGCCGAGCTTTATGATTTTCTCCAATATTCCTTTCACCAGTTACAGAGCCGGTACGGTCCTGTGTATGGTCTGCGGGTGCCCCGTCCCCGGCTGATTCCGGTTTCATTGACTTCGTTGCCTTCTAAAGAAGGCTGATATTCTGAGGGACTTTTTCTTTTGAAGGAGACTTTCTATGGCAGATCATCGAATGAGTCGGCGCAGGTTTACTCAGGCGGCGGTGGCGGGCACGGTGGGGCTGACGGCCATGTCGGCCCGCCAGGTGCTCGGCGCCAATGAGCGGATTCGGCTTGGGTTTATCGGGGTGGCCAATCGGGGCGGCCAACTGATGGACGCCTTCCTCAAACATCCGGATTGCCAGATTGTAGCCCTCTGTGATGTGGATAAACGTACCCTTGAAGAAGCCAACGGCAAAGTCGAAGGCCGAGCCGATCTGTACGTCGATTTCCGCAACATGCTGGAGCGTTCCGACATCCATGCCGTGGTCATTGCCACCCCGGACCATTGGCATGCCCTGCAAACCATTTATGCCTGCCGGGCTGGTAAAGATGTTTATGTCGAAAAACCCCTCTCCATTACCATCTACGAAGGCCGACGCATGGTCGAAGAGGCCCGAAAGCATCAACGGATCGTGCAGGTGGGCACCCATCGGCGTTCTTCGCCGCTATATGCCCAGTTGGCCGAGTTGTGCCGGGCTGGCAAAGTGGGCAAAATCACCGTCAGCCGGGCGTATCGGCTAAGCAATATGGCGCCTGCCGGCATCGGTCGTGCTCAGCCCACCGAGCCGCCCCCCGGTTTGGATTGGGACCTGTGGCTAGGACCTCGGCCTGCCGTCCCCTATCGAGAGACCATCGCCCCGTATAAGTTTCGTTGGTGGATGCCGTATTCGTCGCAGATGGCCAATTGGGGTGTCCACTATTTGGACCTGATGCGCTGGATGACCGACGAATTGGCCCCCGCTTCGATCTGCGCGATGGGCGGACGGTTTGCCGTCGAGGACGACCGCACCATCCCCGATACCATGGAGGCCTGTTTCCAATTCGCTTCCGGCCGATTGTTCATCTTCGGCCAATACGAAGCCAGCGGCAATCCGATGTTTCCCTATGGAGAGTTGGAACTACGGGGCGTGCTGGGTACCGTGTACGCTAGCGAACGAATGTTCAAAATTATTCCTGAACGGGGCGGCCAATTCCAAGACCCCAAACCCCGCATAGAACCTATGGAACAATCGGCCCCCCAGCCCTACGTCGATACCACTGTGCTTCATGCCCGTAACTTCCTCGATTGCATCAAAACCCGTCAAAAGCCCAACGCGGATGTCGAAGAGGGCCACCGCTCCACCACGATGAGCCTTCTGGCCAATATCTCCCTGGTGGTCGGCCAGCGTCTGGAGTGGGATGCCCAACAGGAAAAAATCCTTAGCCCCAAAGAAGCCAACGACCTCTTGCACTACGAGTACCGCAAACCTTGGTCGCTGGATTAGGAGGATCTAACAAAAATAGAACAGTTGCCCCGAATGAAGAAGCTGTGGAGCTGATTCGAGAAAAGCGTTTGGGGCTGCCTGCCGCGGAAGCGGCAGTGCGGGCGGTTTATGTTTATCTATTGTGGGTGCTGGTTGCCCGCCTTCGCGGAGATGCCCTGGAGGGGTAGTGGAAATGGCCGCTTTTGCGGAGATGCCAGTTGGCCCGCACAAGGCATTCCCCCTCCCCTTGACCCTCTTCCGCGGAGGGGAGAGGGGATTTTGAATGTCATTTCCGCGCAAGGGGCATTCCAGGCTGCTTTGCGCTGCTACGTTGTTCATCGCCTCTCCCCACTGCAGGAGAGGCCGACTGAGCCGAAAGCGAAGCCGGGTGCAGGGGCGTCTGTTGCCTCTGCTCTGGCGAAGAGGAGGGACTTTACTGGATTCCCGCTTTCGCGGGAATGACAATAGGCGGGGGTCCCGTGCGCCACAAGGCCTCTTCACCCCGCTGGGCTTTCACCCGGCCCCCGCTCCCGCAGCAGCCAGAGGGGCGTATTCCTCTTCAGTCGGCCGAGCTTGTGCCCAGAGACCCACAGAGATTTCGCTATTGGTTTCCCTCTGGGGGCCCGCGCAGTTCGGGGGGCAACAGAAATTGTACATGCTCTTCTCGGATGATCCGCTCTTGGACCGTGGCTTGGAAATGTTGTTGCAACCACCCAACGCACTCGGCCACCAGGTGTTCCGGCGCACTGGCGCCGGCCGTTAGCAGCACGCATTCATCTCCCTGGAACCATTCCAGCCGCAAATCCTGGGGAGCGTCGATCAAGTAGGCCGGCACCCCCTGGGCTTGGGCGATCTCAGCCAGGCGCCGGCTATTGGAGCTATTGGCACTGCCCACCACTAAGGCCACTTGGACCTCCGGAGCTAGCAGCCGAACCGCTTCCTGCCGGTTTTGGGTGGCATAGCAGATGTCGTCTTTGGCAGGACCGACTATGTGGGGGAATCGGGCTCGGAGCCGGGCAACGATCTTTTCTACCTCCTGTTTGGAAAGGGTGGTTTGAGTAAGATAAGCCACCTTGGCTTCCGGCGCAACCTCCAGCCGATCCACATCTTCGACCGATTGGATTAATCGAATCGCCCGGGGTGCTTCGCCCATGACGCCGACGATTTCATCATGGCCAGCATGCCCGATCAGCAGAATCTGATAATCCTGTTGGGCGAAGCGGAGGGCCTCACGATGGACTTTTGTTACCAGCGGGCAGGTGGCATCGATCACCTTTAGCCCTCTGGCAGCGGCCTGCGCCCGAACGGCCGGCGAAACCCCATGGGCAGAAAAGATCAGGTAGGCGCCGCTCGGCACCTGGCTTAGCTCATCCACAAAAACCGCCCCCCGACGCCGAAAATCCTCTACCACCCATCGGTTATGCACAATCTCATGATAGACATACACAGGTCGGCCAAACCGCTCCAACGCCCGCTCCAACGTCTGGAGGGCCATCCGTACCCCAGCACAAAAACCTCTTGGCTGCACCAGGAAAATATGCATCGCAGGTTCCCTTTCCCAGACTATTTGCGTCTCATAGGGGCCCCTCCTCTGGGATGCTTACGAAAGGAGCGTTCTGGGCCCTCTTGCCTCCCTTGGAAGGGAGGGAATTTTCTGCACTGCCGCTTGCGCGGCGGTACCTATAAGCGGGCAGAACGCTCGCCCTGCCAGGTCCCCGGTTGGATGCAGTAGCGTCTGTTGCCCGGTTGAAGGAAGACCGCTTGTTGCACGGTAGATATCTCGCTCCACCGACCACAAAGCGATTCTACCAGAGGAAGCTACGTATGCTCACCCGGGGAGCATACCCGGACCGACCTCTCCGTTCCGGCCGGAGGCGAAACTGCCGGCTGCCAAGGCCGTTCCAATCAGGCACTAACCAGGTTCGCGGCTAGCAAGATATTCTTTCAGTGCCTCTTGCCAAGGGGGCAGTTCGGGTCGGCCGGGTAAGGCCAGGTATTTCGAAGGATCCAGCACACTATAGCCAGGCCGACGGGCCGGCGAGTGCCATTGGGTGGAACTGATCGGCTCCAGATGGATCGGCCAACCGAGGATCCGAAAGATCTCCCCAGCAAAATCATACCAGGTCGTTTGTCCTTGGTTGACCACATGATAGATACCGGTGGCCCGGACGGCCACTAGGAAATCGATAGCCCGGGCCACATGTCCTACATAGCTGGGTGCACAATGTTGATCGGCCACCACGCGGAGTCGGCCTCGCTGCTTGGCCTGCTGGATCATCGTTTCCACAAAATTGCCAGCGGTCCGAGGGCCTAAGCGGCCATACAGGCCACAGGTGCGTATGATCAGCCAGCGGGGGGCTGCTTTGGCATGCTGTTCGCTTTCCAGTTTGCTCAGGCCATAGACGTTGACCGGGCCGGGCGGATCCTCCTCCCGATAGGGAGTTTGTCGGTTGGCGTCCGCCCCAAAGACATAATCGGTGCTGATCTGGACCAAGCTGGCGCCGGCACGTCGGCAGGCTTCGGCAAGATAAGCGACGCCGCTGACGTTGACGGCCCGACAGCGCTGGGGTTCGGCCTCCGCCCGATCCACATGGGTGTAAGCAGCACAATTGATCACTACATCCGGAGCTAGCTCTTCGATCCTCCGCAGCACCCCCTGGCGATCCGTCAGATCAAACTCCGGCAGATCCAGACCCACTGCCTTTGACCCCAGTTGCCGACACAACTGCCCGCCCAATTGTCCCAAACTCCCTGTGACCACAATCCGCATGCAATCACCCCAATTCGAGCAACCTGTACTATTGGTCTCCTACAATCTGTAAAAAATACCATACCCCTCATGGCTTTCCAAGAAGCTTAGCGGTTATCGCAGCTGGTGTATTGGGGATTGGTCCTCCCCCGCTGCCTTCCGCCTTGTACTGCTTCCCATCCACCGGCGGCGGAGGGCACGACCGGCCTGGCAGAACGGCCGCTCCCTTACGGTCGCGACTCTGCCCACTGCCCCCTCCCACTCTCCACTACCCACTGCCTACTGTCTACTGCTGCCCCCTTCCTACCGCCTAGGCCACTTCGCCGGTTTCGAGCAGTTCCAGCAGGTATTGGCCGTAGGTGCTGCCGCGGTACTGGGCGGCCAGGGCGGCAAACTGGTCTCGGCTGATAAAGCCTTTCCGCCAAGCGATTTCCTCCAGGCAGGCGACTTTCCAGCCTTGCCGGTGCTCGATGGTTTGGATGAAGTTGGCTGCTTGCAGGAGCGAGTCGTGAGTGCCGGTATCCAGCCAAGCAAACCCCCGGCCAAATAGCTCCACATAGAGCCGATCCCGCTCCAAATACGCCCGGTTGACGTCGGTAATCTCCAGTTCCCCTCGGGCCGAGGGACGAAGCGCCGCTGCTATGGAGACCACTTCGTTATCATAAAAATAAAGCCCGGTCACAGCATATCGGGATTTCGGCTGGGCAGGTTTTTCTACAATGCTCAGGGGTCGGCCCGTAGGATCCAGTTCGACGACGCCATACCGCTGAGGGTCTTTGACCGGATAGGCGAACACGGTGGCTCCTTCCGGCCGGGCCGCCACACGGGCCAGCATCCCCTGAAAACCTTGCCCATAAAAAATATTATCCCCTAATACCAACGCCACGTGGTCCGACCCGATAAAATCCCGCCCGATCAAAAAGGCCTGGGCAATCCCCTCCGGCCGTGCCTGCACCGCATACTGAAGCTCCAAACCCCATTGGCTCCCGTCGCCCAAAAGGCGCTGAAAGGCCGGCAGGTCCTCCGGCGTGGTAATCAGCAGAATCTTTCGGATGCCGGCCAGCATCAGGGTGGACAGGGGATAATAGACCATCGGCTTGTCATAGACCGGCAGGAGCTGCTTACTGACAGCCCGAGTAATGGGATACAAACGTGTACCGGCGCCACCAGCAAGCACGATCCCTTTCTGAAAATAGCTGCTCTCCGCCATGGCAAAGGTTCCTCCCCCGAGAGTTCTTCAGTCAATCATAGATTATCGCCGAAAAAAAGAGAAGCGTTTTTTCTTCCCAGGACGCCAGCACCGGTAAAAAACCCACCAGGCCAAAGAGTTCCGACACCGGTAGAATCGCAGAGGTGTTCGAAACCAGCCATCTCCCTAACCCCCAGGGTGAAAACAGAGTGGTTACTTCTGAGGAGAGTGGGTTTGGGCAAGGGGAAAGCCCGGGGCCGATGGGCGGCTGGTCCAGTGATGCCACAGGGCCTGCAAGCAGCGGATCACAGGACTGGGTAACCAGCCGATAAGCCATAACAGGCGGGCGCGGCCCGTGGGTTGCCATTGCAAAGCCCGACGAAAACTCTGCCGGGCCCCCCGCCGATCCCCGGCCTCCAACTGTGCCGTCCCTAATTGATCGTACAGCCGGGCCATCCGCCCTCGAAGTTCCCAATCTCCGGTAAGTCCTTCCTCGGCCAGAACCCGTTCCAACAGCCGAGCCTCTTCCGACAGCATCAGGCGCCGGTCCCAAGTGCCCTGGCCGCTGTGGATCCGGAAGACGACCAACGGCTCCGGCACAAAGGCCAATTCCCAATGGCGAGCAATCCGGAGCCACAGGTCGTAGTCCTGCACCGTATTGCCTCGGATGCTCAGGTCGCACAGGCCGACTTGCTCTAGGGCGGCTCGGCGGAGAAGCACCGTAGAATTGTAAATTTGATTATCTAGCAGAAGCTGACGGAAGCATTGGCCGACCAATCGTTCTGGCTTGGCCTGAGGGTTTAACGGGCCGACCCATTGCTGTCGGGTCTGATCGTAGTGATCGACCGCCGTATGCACCAGGCCCACCCGGGGATTAGCTGCCAGGAGTGGCACCTGCCGGGCCAGTTTTTCCGGGCGCCACCAATCGTCTTGATCCAACAGGGCGACAAAATCGCCCTTGGCCCGTTGCATGCCGGCATTGCGAGCGGCAGCCACCCCTTGGTTGGACTGCTCCACAAGCACCAACCGATCCCGGTATCGGCCAATCACCTCCGCCGACCCGTCCGTGGAACCATCGTTGACGACAATCAGTTCCAGATGAGGCCAGGTCTGGGCCAGCACGCTTTCAATCGCCTGGCCCACAAAGGCCTCCCCGTTATAAACCGGAATCACCACACTGACCAGAGGCATCTGCATGGGCTTGGCCAACGGTTCCCTATGGTGGGGCAGGACTAGCCGATCCTTTGTCGGCCAGGAGTTTTCGGACCATCATAGGCAGAATGCCGCCGTGCCGGTACCACTCCAATTCCAACGGCGTATCAATCCGGACTTTGACCTGCAACTGCCGGGTCGGGCCGGTCGGCGGCTGGAGCACCACTTGGACTATCTGTCCCGGCTGGAGCCGATCGTTCAAGTCGGGCAGATCGATGATTTCTTGGCCGCTCAGTTGCCAACTTTGCCAGCTTTGTCCGGGCAGAAACTCCAATGGCAGCACTCCCATGCCAATCAGGTTACTGCGGTGGATGCGTTCGAAGCTTTGGGCCAAGACGGCCCGAACACCCAACAAGGCCGTCCCTTTGGCGGCCCAATCTCGGCTGCTGCCAGAGCCGTACTCCCCACCAGCCATGATCACCAAGGGCACCCCCTCTTGTTGGTATCGGAGGGCCGCCTCGTAAATGCTCATCAGTTCCCCGGACGGGAAATGCCGAGTATATCCCCCTTCCACCCCCGGCACCATATGATTCCGGAGCCGAGCATTGGCAAACGTCCCCCGCACCATCACCTGGTGGTTGCCCCGGCGGGCACCGTAACTGTTAAAATCTTCTGGCCGGACCCCTAAAGAGAGCAGATATTTTCCGGCCGGGCTTTCTGGGCTGATGGCCCCAGCGGGGGAAATATGATCCGTCGTGATCGAATCGCCCAAAAGGGCCAGGATCCGGGCCTGCCGGATCGGCCGAATCCCAGGCGGACTCAAGGAAATCTGCTCCAGGAACGGCGGCGGTTGGATGTACGTACTGGCCGACTCCCAAGCATACAAGGCCCCTTCCGGCCTGGGCAATAGATTCCACAACGGCGAAGCCTCTTGCAACCGGGCATAGGGGCGGCGGAACATTTCCGGTAAAATGGCCCTGGCAGCTCGGGCCAGCTCCTCCGGTGTGGGCCAAATCTCTCGCAGAAACACCGGTCGGCCTGCCGGATCTTTGCCAATCGGCTCCCGTTGCAAGTCGATGTCGATCCGGCCAGCCAGCGCATAGGCGACTACCAACGGCGGACTGGCCAGGTAGTTAGCCCGGATCAGCGGATGGATTCGGCCTTCAAAGTTTCTATTACCGCTTAAGACCGCCGCCACCACCAAGCCGTGTTCCTGAATGGCCTGGGCCACCGGTTCTGGCAGGGGGCCGCTATTACCAATGCATGTGGCGCAGCCATAGCCGACCGTGTAAAATCCCAACCCCTCCAACGCTCTGTCCAAGCCAGTGGCCGCCAAATACTCGCTGACCACCCGAGAACCCGGCGCTAAACTGGTCTTTACATAGGGGGGCACTCGCAGGCCCCGGCCAACCGCCTTCTCGGCCAGCAGACCAGCGGCCAACATCAGCGTAGGATTACTCGTATTGGTACAACTGGTAATGGCCGCCAGCACCACCGAACCATGGCGAAGCTCCACCTGCTGACCGGCACAGCTAATGCGTACCCTCTGGCCGACCTGCTGGGCCGATAGACCAAAGCCCCAGGCTGTCGGCGGAGATTCCAGCGAGCGTCGAAATGCTGAGGGCAGTTGGTGAATCGGCGTCCGATCCTGGGGGCGTTTTGGGCCGGCCACCGACGGCTCCACCGTGCTCAGATCTACCGTCAGCACCTGAGAATATTTCGGCGCCGGTGCGCCGGGGGATCGCCAGAGTAGTTGTTCCTTTGTATATCTTTCCACCAACCGGATCTGTTCTTCCGATCGGCCTGTTTGCCGCAGATAACTCAAGGTTTGTTCGTCGAAAGGAAAGTAAGCCATCGTAGCCCCATATTCCGGCGCCATATTGGCCAAGGTGGCCCGATCCGGCACCGGTAGCCAAGCTGCGGTAGGCCCAAAAAACTCGATCAATTTTCCTACCACCCCCAGTTGGCGGAGCCGTTGGGTTAACGTCAGCACCAAGTCGGTGGCCGTAGCCCCGGCAGGAAGCTGACCGACCAACTCCACCCCAACGACCTCCGGCAAAAGGAGAGGTACCGGCTGGCCAAGCATGACCGCCTCCGCTTCAATGCCGCCTACACCCCAACCGACCACCCCCAGCCCGTTGATCGTCGTGGTATGGCTATCCGTGCCAACGACGGAATCCGGATACGCCACCGGCCCCCCATGGTCATGCCCCAGACTGACACAGCTGGCCAAAAACTCCAAGTTCACCTGATGAATAATCCCTACCGAGGGCGGAATGACGCGAAAGTTTTTCAATGCGGTCTGGCCCCATCGTAAAAAGGTATATCGCTCCCGATTCCGCTCCAATTCTAAGGCTACATTCCGGGCCAATGCATCCGCGGAACCATAAAAATCCACCTGCAGCGAATGATCAATGACCAGATCTACAGGTACCAAGGGATTGACCCGGTGCGGATCGCCTCCCAAGCGGGCAACGGCCGCCCGCATCGCCGCCAAATCCACTACACACGGCACCCCGGTAAAATCCTGCAACAGCACCCGGGCCGGCAGAAACGGCACTTCCACCTTCGGCAAATCCTCCGCCCGCCAACGGGCCAAATGCTCCACATCTTCCGGACGGACCTCCCGACCGTTGCAATGCCGAAGCGCCGACTCCAAAAGAACCCGAATGCAATACGGCAATTCCTCCAGCCGAGTCCATCCAAGCTCTTCTAGCCGACTGAGACGATAAAAACCTACTTTCCCACTCGGCAGATGGAGTTCCCCTCGGGCGTTTAGCAGATCGGCGGTTCGTTCCAAGGTGCTCATCCTCCTGCTGGGTCCAACAAAAATCTCTCCACGGAAATCTCTCTGTTCAAATCTTCTCAAATCCTTCCTGCCGTTCGAAAACCACTTCCAACAAAATCCCTCGCTGCTGGGCAACAGCCCCTGAGGAAATCGATTACCCGCAAGGTTACCAACCGGGCAGGAGGTTCCTATTCCGGGCACACCGCCAAATCGGGAAAACTCCGAACTTAGAAAAGGGGATCGGTTCGCCACCTGCTCGCGGGAATCCGAACCTACCTACTAGAGCGGTCTTTCCGGTGGGGGCGCCTCAGGCGGTCGTTTGGGCAAGCTAAAATAAAACGTCGATCCCTCCCCCGGCGTGGACTGGCACCAAATCCGACCCCCATGGCGTTCTGCTATCCGTTTGCAAATGGCCAACCCAATGCCGGTGCCCGGATACTCCTCTTCCGGATGAAGCCGCTCGAAAATCAGGAATATCCGCTCCACATTCTCCGGTTCAATTCCAATGCCGTTGTCCTGGACGGCAAAGAGCCACTCCTGCCCCTTGTCTTCACACCAGATCCGAACCTTCGGAGGCCGATCCGGCGAATGAAATTTGACCGCATTGCTGATCAGATTCTGGAACAGTTCCAGCAGCAGCGTTGCATCCGCAGTTACTTTCGGCAGTGGCTCTAAGGTGATCTGCGCACCGGCTTGTTCGATAGCAGCTTGGAGGTTCTGGAGGGCCTCCTGCACCACCCGATTGGCATCTACGTGTTCAAAATGGGCGCCTCGGGTGCCGGCCCGGCTATAGGCCAACAGATCGTTAACCATCCGCTGCAAGCGCTGAGTGGCCTCCAGGGATAGGTCTAACAAAGACCGTTCCGTCTCCTGAAGCCGATCTTTTAGCATCCCACGCAGGGCTTGCAAATAGGCGCTCATCATGCGGAGCGGCTCTTGCAGGTCGTGCGAGACACTATAGGCAAATTGCATCAAGTCCCGATTGGAACGTTGCAGTTCGGCGGTGCGTTCGGCTACCAGTTTTTCGAGTTCCTCGTGGGTTTTTCGGAGGATTTCTTCGGCTTGGCAACGTTCGGTAATATCCGTAATAAACCCCTCCAAAGCAATCACCCGACCTTGGGCGTCTCGGACCGCAGAGCCTTTCTCCCAGACCCATTTTTCCTCTCCTTGGGCCGTGCGAATCCGATAGATAAGCTGAAACGGCTCCTCGGCGGCAATGGCCCGCTGCACACTTTCATGGACCTGTTGGCGATATTCCGGGACGATGATCTCGGTATAGGAAATCACCCGATTGCCGATCAAATCCTCAGGCCGATACCCGGTCAGGGACAAACAGCCCTCGCTCACAAATTCCATGGTCCAATGGGGATCATTCAGGCAGCGGTACGCCATCCCCGGCAGGTTTTTCATCAGAGCCGACATGGCCCGCTGGCTTTCACGCAGTTGGGCTTCCGATTGGGCCATCTGGGTCAAGAAAGGTCCTAACTGAGCCACTCCCGCCAACAGAAGCGCCGAGATCAAAAGGGCAAGTATTTCCACCTCTAGGGAGACCGCCGCCCCCGCACTGCCTTCCAAATGAGCCCCTAAGGTCAAGATTCGCCGCAGGGCCATTAACCCAAACGCCGCTGTAATGGTCCCCCAGGCCCATCGGAGGTTGGGTAGTTCCAACATTTGCCGAAGGGCAACTATCACTGCCCCCAGTTGCAGCAGGATCGAAGCGATCACTACCAGCGTTACCACATCCACGGCGGGTTCCTCTGGCCCCCACTGGCCCCATTTCCTATCGAACCCTTACCTCTTGCGGCTTGGAAACCTGCCCCGGAAACAGCCAAACCACCGCGCCCGGAGGGATTCGAACCCCCAACCGTCGGTTCCGAAGACCGATGCGCTATCCAGTTGCGCTACGGGCGCACGAAGACCACTCAAAATTTTAAAGAAAGTATTATAACCGCAAAAATAGGGCAGACAATACCCCCAATTAGGTGTATATTTTTACGGATCTTTGCCGCCTCCTCAGCCTCCCACGGGCATTTTACCTATCCTGTTGGGTAGAAACAACCCCCCCTATAGGGTTGAAATCTCTCCTTCGATCCCTTTCCTGGCTGCCACGGAGCCTAAGGGGCTCTGCTCGCCGGTAAGATAAAGGTGCTCGGCTCATCCGTTAAAAGACCCATACGCCGCGAGAATGACCGCTATGACCACTGCCGAGGCAACCACTTCTGGCCAACCCCAACTGGCCCTGGAGCGCTGCCGATCCTCCTGGGTTAATGTGCTAAAAGTCAGTCCACGGATCTGGTGCTCGGCCGGCGGCTCAGTCAAATAGCTTACCAAAAACATGACCCCTAAACTAACCAAAAACACCAACAGACTGTAATACTGAAAATAAATCTGATTGACGATCCATAAAAACGACCCGGTCGGGTACCCATGCTCAAAGCCGCCCAACTTCAACGCCACCGGTGTATCCACCGCCAGCCGAAACACCCCCAACGCAAACCCCACCACCAGCGCCGCCAAACAGCCCTTGGCATTCAGCCGCTTGTTAAACACCCCAAAGAAAAACACCACAAAGATCGGCGGCGCTAGATATCCTTGCACTGTCTGGAGGTAATCGTACAACCCCCGAGCGCCTTGGATGACCGGCACCCAGGCTAGTCCTATCAGCACCATCACCGTCGTAGCCACCCGGCCGATCCAGACCAGCTGATGCTGCGAGGCCGACGGCCGGAACTTCTGATAAAAGTCCATGGTAAACAAAGTTGAACTGGCATTAAATACACCTGCCAGGGAGCTCATCAAGGCGGCCAAAAGCCCCGCCACCACAATGCCCCGCACCCCCATCGGCAGCACATGAGCCACCATCAGCGGAAAGGCAGACTGGCAGCGTTCGGCAATAGCCCGGCCCTGCTCGTCCACCAGATGCGCTAGGCCGGGATATCCCCGGCTTGCTAGGGCAAAACAGATCATCCCAGGAATGATGAAGATAAATACTGGCAGCAGCTTTAGGTAGGCGGCAAAGATGCTGCCTCGGCGCGCTTCCCGTTCGTTGGGGGCGCCCAGCGCCCGTTGAACTATGTACTGATCAGTACACCAATACCAAAGCCCAATAATCGGCGCACAAAATAGCATCCCCAGCCAGGGATAATTCCCGTTAAAATACCATGCCATCCGGATGACCTTCTGGCCGTCCCGCTCCACCTCCTCCCGCACCGGCGCCCAAGTCCCTTCGACCTTTTTGCCCTCGATTTGTTTCGGAATCAGCGGCTTCCAGAGATTAAACCCTTCATTGTAGCCGACCTCCAACTGCGAACCCGGATACGGCGCCTGCCGAAGCTCCTGCCAACCGCCAAGCTCCGCCAAACCATACACCGTCACCAACACCGATCCCAGTATCAACACCAACGTCTGCAAGGCCTCCGTATAAGCAACCGCCCGCAGGCCCCCCAAAACCGTATATAAGCCTGTAAAAAGAATCACCAGTACCGAACCGATCCAAAAGCTATCAAACACATAGCCTGCCACTTCCAGGCGGAGTTCCGGCAAAAGGGTTCGGAAGACCACGCCGCCGGCAAAAATCCCCACGGCAATCTTCGTCAAAATATAGGCCACCAGGGAAATAATCGACAGCACCCAGCGTGCCGTAGCCGAATACCGCCGCTCCAAAAACTCCGGCATGGTAAAGACCATCGACCGGGTGTAAAACGGCACCATCACCCAAGCCAAAACCAAAAGACACCAGGCATGAAGTTCATAATGGGCCATTGCCACCCCGTCGGTACAACCGGAACCGGCCAAACCAACCAAATGCTCCGAACCGATATTCGACGAAAAGATCGACGCCCCCACAATCAGCCAACCCAAATGCCGACCTGCCAAGAAATAATCATCGGCTGTATCCCGGCTTTTGCGCACCGAATACCACGTAAGCAGCAGCAGGAGCAGGAAATAGCCGGCCAACACAGCCCAATCCACCGGGCCAAGGGCGGATCGGAACGGTAAAGCCAGCCCCGGGGCCGCAGCAGGTTCTGTCGGTGAGGCCGACGGCCCTTCTACCCCCTGGGCCGACAACACCGACGTGCTTCCCGAGCCAAGCCCCCCGCCGGATGCCTCCCAGCCGCCAGGAGCAGCAGTGGTTTGGAGTAGTTGGGAATCTAACGGACCGGGCGCCGAAGACACCTCCAGCCCCCCTGGCGTTGGAGCGGCTGACCCTCCCAGCGGTCCCGCTTCCAGCCCGTTGCCGCCGCCCAAGACCATTGCCACCGCCCAGGTAATCCTGCCGATCCATTGCCATCCTGTTGCCAGAGGCAGGCCCTTTGGAACCATAGACCCACTCCTTCCCCAAAATCTGAGGCGCATGATCCGACGCTCATTCTCGGAATCGATTGATTCAAAAAAAGAATCGGCCATGATTATAAAGGATTCGCTTGCCGGCCAACAGGCTCCCTCCCCAACAAAAGGAGGGTGCCCAAAAAGAGAGATTTGCACCTTGCTTTGGTAGGAACCGATAAAGCAGACCATCCCGCAGGGGAGCATAGTCCATATTCAGCCATCAGCGATAAGCGATCAGCAAGCTGCCATCTCCCCACGGCCTTTAAGGGCTATCGGCCTCCTTGAGGGCTTCCAGAGCCTGGCGTTTCATCCGTTGATAGCGATAATTGAGCCAGAAGATCAGCAAGGCCACGATGGCGACGCCGCCGATGGTAAGCCAGGGGTTATTCCGATCCAGATACCGGTTAATGACATTGGCCCCCAGATACATAAGGCCATTGCCCAGGATGCTTCCCAGGCAGACGCCAATAAAGACATTGGTTCTGCTCATGCCCAGCAATCGGCCGAAGATCGAACCGCCCACACTACCCGTGGCAGCCAACGGAAACATCACAAACGCCACCAGCCCTACAAAGGTCAGCCGCTTCATCCAGGGATTCGACCGAAGAATATACTGTCCATCTTCTACCAAGGCCAGCATTCGAGGCCCCAAGAAGGGGATTCGGAACAAAAAACCACTATGGCAAACGAGCAAACTCGCGGTCATCACATCCATATAAGTAACCAGCAAAGCCAATTGGCCTGGGGTAAAAAAGCCCATCTCCGGACTGCGGGCCTCGCCGCCCAGGATCACAAATCGACCGAAGAACAAGAAGGTGGCTGCGGCGGTCCCCATGAGCCGACCCGCCCATGGCCAACCAGCCAACAATCCCACCCCCACCACAATCAGAGCCGAAAAGACAAACGGCCCCAGCAGCGTCAGCCACCAAACTACCGGATACTGCTTGCGAAACGAAATCGTAAAGGCTTCTTCCGCAGATTGAAGCTGCCGTTGAAGCCAACGAGTAGAAATCCGTTCATGCGAAACCATCGTCGGTATCGTTTCCAAAACAACCGGACTGTTTACCCCTGATCGCTGCAAGCTACAGAGCGTTTTCATCGTCCTGTCCCCCCGGACCCATTAGCCTATCCCAGGCAAAGCCAACCGCTGCTGTTTCCAAAGGCCGGTCCTTTCCCGATCCGCTGGGCCAATCCGAACTGCTTTGTCCTTAAGAAAAATTAGCACATCGGCCTATGGAGGTTTTAAGGGGGGATATCCTATCCCCCGTCAGGATGGCTATAGGTCTTTCCCAAAGGCTTTCCCAGCGCCCTTGGGAAGGGACGGATTTACTGGTATATTCACAATAGATGGCAAATTTTAAAGGAAACTGCTTTTGCGAGGGAAGGGAGTCTGATGGCACGGCAACCGGTGGTCCAGGGGGCAAACCCACTAGGACAGGATGAAGACCGGGATTTGCGCCCCCAATGGCTTTCGGAGATGGTAGGCCAACGGGAGGTGTATGCCCGGATCAAAATTGCTATTGAAGCGGCCCTCAAAAGGGGGGAGCCATTGGGGCATATCCTTTTTGACGGCCCCCCAGGATTGGGGAAAACCACCTTCGCCCTCTGCATCCCCCGCGAATTGGGCGTCCCGGTGCAGATCGCCAACGGCGCTACCCTCAAAGCCCCCAAAGACATCATCCCCTACCTGACCAATGCCACAGAACGCTCCGTCCTATTTATCGACGAAATCCACCGGATGCACACATCGGTCGAGGAGTTTCTTTATCCGGCCATGGAGGATTTCCGGATCGATCTAACCCTGGGCGAAGGGGTCAACGCCCGAACCATTAATATGCCGCTTAGGCCATTCACGTTGATCGGGGCCACCACCCGCACCGGCTTGCTTTCAGCCCCCCTGCGCGAGCGGTTTCAAATGCGTGAACATCTCGACTTCTATTCGGTAGAAGAATTGGCCGAGATCATCCGCCGAAATGCCCTCAAACTTCGGGTCATCGTGGAGGAACCGGCTGCCTTGGAAATCGCCAGCCGAAGTCGCGGAACCCCCCGAGTAGCGAATAACCGACTCCGATGGGTCCGGGACTATGCTACTACCAAAGCCAATGGCCGGGTTACCCTTTCGGTGGCACAAGATGCCCTCCAAATGCAGGGGATTGACTCTCTCGGCCTGGACCCCCTGGATCGCAAATATCTAGAGACGATTGCCCGGGTCTTTGGCGGCGGTCCGGTAGGCGTAGAGGCAGTGGCCCATACCATGAATCTCCCCCCGGATACCCTGATCGACGAGGTAGAACCTTTCTTGCTCCGTTCGGAATTGTTGGTCCGGACCCCCCGGGGCCGACGCCTCACCGAAGCCGGGTTTCGACACCTCGGCCTGCCTCTGCCCAACCAGGCTTCAGGGTTGCTCTTTTAATTAGCCTATTCAAAAATAAGAAAATTGCCTCCCTCTCCAATCCCCTAAATTTCCAGGATTTCCTGGATTATCAGGATTCCTTTCAGAATGGATGCCAAATGGGACTCTAACTCCCCCCACCCCCCGGCAGCTCATCGCAAAACCGACGGCTAGGTATTGAAAAACTTTTCCCGAAACTTACCCTTGGGTCGGAAAATAAAAAATCCAACCTCATCGAGGTTGGATTTTTCGCTTTGCCCCCTTATTGGTAGGGGATAAGGCCCTCTTCATTGGGGCATACAAAACCCAACCGCATCTTTTCGCAACAAAGAGGGGGCTATTCACCCCCCATCCGAACAAGCGGAGGGCACGGGATTCGAACCCGCAACCCCGAAAAACCGGGGCACCACATTTCCAGTGTGGCTGCTAACCATTCGCGTACCCTCCGAAAAATCTCTTTTTAGATCGACGGCCCCCCTAATCGGTGGATTGCTTCTACCCTCCTAGGAACCGAACCAACATCTCTTCTCCTTCCGAATTATAAATTGGAACCTCTGATTAATTCAAAGAATATATTTTTACACTATTTCGGGACCTCCGTCTAATAGCCCCCAACATATAGTGGCACTGCCAACGTTAGACTCAATATATAGTGCCCAGCAATGGGAACCGATAGGCAAAGGAAGAGATCAAATGTTCATAAAGTTCATGTGTTGTTCAACATTTTGCAGAGCTTCCCATTATAATGTCCGGAGAGTTTTTGATTCTCCCAATCCGCTGGAGTAGGCGATCTTGAGCCGAATCCTACCTAATTATAATGGCCGGAGAGTTTTTGATTGGCAAGAGGGAAATCTCCGGTTCGGCTAAGGCTTGGGCGAGGGGGATCTGCTTGTCATTCCCGCAGAAGCGGGAATCCAGGTTGCTTAAGGCCTGCTACTGTGTGGTTTCCGGATCTCGGGTTTCGCCTCGCAGATACCAATGCTCCCATCCCGATCCCCCACTGGTGGCTGCTACTATGGGGTTTCTGGATCCCAGGTTTCGCCTCAGCGTTTTGGGCTGGTCGGGAAGGCGGGAGATTGCTGCTACTGTGTTGTTACTGGATCCCTACTTTCGCGGGGATGAGAGTTTGGCCCTCGGAAGGGATGCCCCCTTAGGGGGCACCTGGAGCGCGGACGTCCCGCCCGCAACTACACGGACAGCGAGGTCCTGTGCGCCAAAATTCCCCCTGACCCTCTCCCGCCAGGGGAGAGGGTTAGGGTGAGGGGGAGTCCAGAAAAAACCCCTCTCCGCAGGCGGGGGAGGGAGAGGCTAATGGGGAATGCGGGCCGGAGTGCTGTTCTTATCTGCTGCTTGTCATCTTCGCGAAAGCGGAAATCCGGCTTCTTCTCGTCCCAAGCGGGGCACCAGAATTGCTAAATGGGATTCCTATTTTCGTGGGAATGAGAAGGTTGCGCCATTTGGCGGCAATGGTACGGATATTGGTCTCACTTATCGGCGGGTTTGGATTTTTTCCGCCTGGGCGGCGGCCTGTTCGATGCTGCCGACATACATGAAGGCTTCTTCGGGCAGATGGTCCCACCGGCCTTCGACCAATTCTTCGAAGCTTCGGAGGGTGTCTTCCAGGGGGGTGAACTCGCCGGGTTTTCCGGTAAAGGCCTCGGCCACCAGAAACGGTTGGGACAGGAACCGTTCAATCCGCCGAGCCCGGTGCACGATGATTTTATCTTCTTCGCTTAGCTCTTCGACGCCCAGGATGGCGATGATGTCTTGAAGTTCACGGTATCGCTGAAGGATTTTTTGCACTTGCCGGGCGATCCGGTAATGGCGCCAGCCGACATATTGGGGATCGAGCATTCGGCTATGGGAGGCCAGCGGATCAATGGCCGGATAGATACCCTTTTCCGAAATGGAGCGTTCCAGGTAGATGAAGGCGTCCAATTGGCCGAAGGCGGCAGCCGGGGCTGGGTCGGTCGGGTCGTCGGCGGGCACATAGACGGCCTGGACCGAAGTGATCGCCCCCCGATGGGTCGAAGCGATCCGCTCCTGTAATTCGCCCATCTCGGTGCTCAACGTGGGTTGGTAGCCGACCGCGGAGGGCATTCGGCCCAAAAGAGCCGACACCTCGCTCCCGGCTTGGGAGAATCGGAAAATGTTATCAATAAACAAAAGAACATCTACACCGAGTACGTCTCGGAAATACTCCGCAATCGTCAGGGCCGACAGGCCCACGCGCAATCGGGCGCCCGGCGGCTCGTTCATCTGGCCGAAGACCATGCAGGTGTGTTCGATCACCTTTCGGCCGGTCTGGCCGATTTCCGTGCGCTGCATCTCCAACCACAGATCGTTGCCTTCGCGGGTGCGTTCGCCCACACCGGCAAAGACGCTATAGCCGCCATGCCGGGAGGCAATCCGAGCGATCAGTTCGGTAAGGATCACCGTTTTGCCCAATCCGGCGCCGCCGAAAAGACCGGCTTTCCCGCCCCGCACAAACGGCGTCAGCAGGTCGATGACCTTGATGCCAGTCTCGAAGATTTCGTTTTTGGTCGATAGTTCGGTAACCGGGGGCGGCGGCCGATGGATGGGCCAACGCTGTTCGGCTACCACCGGTCCGCGTCCGTCGATCGGCTCGCCCAAGAGGTTAAACACCCGACCCAGCACCCCTTTGCCAACCGGCACGCTGACCGGCCCGCCGGTGTCCTCGCAAGGCATCCCCCGAACCAGCCCTTCGGTAGGCCCTAGCGCCACACACCGAACCCGGCCTCCGCCCAAATGCTGCTGCACCTCCCCGATCAAATTAATCCGAAGCCCCTTGACCTCCCCTTGGACCCGAATCGCATGGTAAATCGACGGAATCCGATCCTCCGGAAATAAGGCATCGAACGTAGCACCAAAAACCTGAATAATCCGGCCCATGTTTTTGCCGGCGCTTTTTTCCTTCGGTTCGGGTGTTTGTTTAAGCGGCAGATGCGGCATCGGTGCTCCTTTCCATCATCGCTCCTGACAGACACTTATCGGTCATCTTTCGTAGCAGCGGCTATGAGAGAGGAGGTATTTTTCAGCCGACTCGTAAAAAAGATAGTTTAACAGATAAAGGCACCACAGGGTATAAGGTTTCGCGTTCGGCTAGGGCGCCTCGGGCGCCAGGCCAGAAGCAGTGAACAATGCAGCAGCACAATGGGACCTGACTGCCCGCTTGCGCGGGAATGACTATGGGGGCCCCCGCACCCGGCGTCGCCTTCGGTGCCGCCGGCCTCTCCCACGGAGGGGAGAGGCGATTTTTGGCGGAGGGGAGAGGCGTGAATTTCCCCTCACCCTGACCCTCTCCCGCGGAGGGGAGAGGGGATTCGCAGTGCGGGCGTCCCGTCCGCAGCATTATTCTGGGTTGCCGATTGGGCGGGGGAGACAAAGGGCGGGGGGAGGTCCTTGCTGCTAGGGGGTTAGCGGCCGGCGCGTTCGAGTTGGCGCAACAGGTCGCCGATCTGTTCATGGGCCTCTTGGCTGGCCCGGATGATCAGCGCCCGGCCAGGGCGCCAATAGTAGATAGTACCTGGACCGCCTTGGGGCGCCCAATGGCCTGGGGCAATGGTCTTTTGAATGAGATCGACTAGAACGGGTCCGGCATCATCCTGCGCCGAGCCGCCGCCACCAAGTCCGAAACCGACTCCCCACATCGGGGGCCCCGCCACCGCGGCGAACGGTCCTGGTCCAAACCCGGCACCCCAACCGGCCTGGCGGGGACCAAACCGTTGGGCCAAAACGGAGGCACCGGGGGGAACGACCATTTGGGTTGGCTGGTCTGGGTAGGCTGCCGAGGGCGGAAACGCCCCTGCTGCCGACCCGACCCACACCACTACGAACACCATTTCCGCCCCCATGAAAGGGAACTCCTTTGGGAAGGCCGTCGGTTAAATGATACTGGTTTTTTGATCACCATTTGAACGCTTCACCTGTCATTGTTTTTCCTTCGGCTTTTGCTCCGGCGGTTTGTCTTGCTCCAGGGCTTCTCGTGGTATCAGCATATTGCCCTCTTGCCGATGGTTCTCAGCCGGTCCTAGTTGAAAAGGTTCCCCTTGGCCCTGGGTCTTTTGAAGGCAATCGACCGTTAGATTGCCCACCACAAAAATGCGCCGGCATTCCGCATCGGCATGGATGGCCTGTTCTGTTAGTCCGCTGAAACTATTGCCGGAAACCAGCACATCCCTGGTTCCGCGCAGCAAGATGCCGCCGGCGGCGTTGTCAGTGGGCAGTCGGCGGATGCCCTGGCCGACAAAGCTATCTGTAAAGGCGTTACCGGCGATCGTGAGGCGTCCGCTTTGCGGGCCTACCAAGACGCCAAAGGCGGCGTTGAGTACAAAGGTATTGGCCGAGATGGCGCATCCCCAGGCGTCCCGCATTTCCACGCCGCCGCCGGTGTTATGGGCAATGACATTGGCACTAAGGGTAATGCCGTAGCAATCCCGGTCCAGGATGATGGCCGTGCCGTTGCATTCTTCGATCATATTGCCAGAGACTACCGAGCCATAGGTGTTTTCGATGACGATGCCGTTGGCCCGATGGTCATCGATGTTATTGCCGGTCATGGTGAGGTTGAAGCCGTCTAGGCAGCGAAGGGCGTCCTGATTTTCTTCAAATTGGCAGGCGCTGACGAGGATGTCGTGGCAACCTTCCAGTTGGAGGCCGGCCTGCATGTTGTAGGTGAAGCTACATTGGCGGATGGCGGGATTTTCTTCGCAGTGGATAAGTCGTGCGCCGTGGCCGCCGCAATGGTCGATCCAAAGATTATGAAGTGTGAGTTCCTGGACCCGCTCGGCTAGTAGGCCGTCGCCGCTAGCGGGTTTGGTGGTGGCGGCATCTTTGGCCTCTGGATCGCCGCAGATGCGTAGGTTGGCCAGTTGGACCCGCCAGAGGCGTGCTTTAGGATTTTTGTCCAAATCGGCAGGCCGAATGATCAGAGCCGGTTTTCCCTCTTGGTTGAGGTTGATGATGCAGGTGGCAGGTCCAGCGCCTTCGATGCGGACATTACTTCGGCTCAGGGTTAAGGGGGTGTAGATGGGGAATCGTCCTGGGGGCAGTCGGACCAGACCGCCTTGTTCTGGCAAGGCATCGAAGGCGGCTTGGAGGCTAGGGTATCGGGCCGCCTCGATGACCAGCATGGCGCCGGGCAAGACGGGCTGTTCCGGCGGCGCCGGTTTGACCGGTTCGGAAGGGGCCGGTGGATTGGGCGACTCTGCATTCAGGGAATTGGCCAAGCCAGTCTTCCCTACGGGCCACCATACCCAATATCCCACAGCCAGCAAGACCCCTAGACCCAATAGGACGATCAGGCCGGATTGTTTCATGGCGGATTCTCCTTGTCATGAGGTTGCGGCGGGGATTGCCGAATCTGTCGGCTGAGGGCCGACATCGGCCGGGTTACATCGAACCAGATATAAAACACCTGACCTGTCTCATCGGAACACCGTAGTACATCATACCATCGGCCGTTGATGGAGCGAAGCGATTGGGAATGCACCCTGGCCCGTTTGCCCAGAGCGCGGACCAGATCATATTCGTCGGAAACCCGAGCCACATGAAACGGGGCCATTGGCGCTTGGCCTTGTTTAGGTTCTCCGGCGGCGGGATCGACCATGCCTTGGCCGCTTGTCAGGATGCCCTGAAGACATTTTTGGGCGATTTGGTCGCGACGTTGGGCCTCTTGGGCGTCGCCGGCTGCTTCAGCAATGACTCGGTAGTAATTGTGCGCCCGGGGACTTAACAGAAGGTTTGGCATGGCTTGGTCCAATTTTGCCTTGGCCTCCTCGTACCGACGGTTTTCCAAAAGGTGCGCCACCTCTTCCAATTCGGCAGAATAAGGATTGTAAGCTGGATGTCGGCAAAGGGCATCCAAAACCTGAAAATAGTTTTCCTGGGTGGGTTTTTCCAAAAAGGCGTCGAAGAGCTTTTGGAGCGATTGGGTAGTTTCCGGTGGTTGGGGAGCTTCGGGAACCGAAGGGAGAAGTTCCGGCTGGGAGGGCGGCGCTGGCTTTGGGGCGGGAGGTTGGGCCTCAGGAAACCCGGTAGGTTGATCCGCTCCGGTTTGCCGTGCGACGTGGCCTGCTGCGTTGTGCCCACGGTTGGCCTCAGGAGAAACCGCAGATTGTTTCACTGCCGTCTGGAGGGATGGGTTGTCGGGAGGTAAATCCCCAGAGTCATTCGCCCAGACCGTTGGGGATGGTTTCAGGGTGAGCGGTTCGGATGCTGCTTCGTCTGGCTGGGAAGGTATCTGATTGGATGCTGGCAGAGTGGGTTCCGTTTTTTGGTCTAGATAGGCATTGGGGGCGCCGACCCAGGCTATCTGTGCCCAAACAGTTTCCGCACCAAGCAGCAGGGCCGCCAGGGCTACCCACTTCCATAGCCGGCGCCGTAGCCGGTTCCTAATGACCAACGTCATGCTTGACCTCCTTGCACGGTACTGAGAGAATCCTGTGGGATTGGAATGGGCAAATAGATGTAAAAGGAGCTTCCTTGCCCCACCTGACTTTCCACTGCCACTCGGCCGTTGTGAGCCAGGGCAATATGTTTAACGATGGCTAGTCCCAGGCCGGTGCCACCGAGTTTTCGGCTGCGAGCCTTATCCACCCGATAAAACCGCTCGAAGATCCGATCCAAGTGCTCTGGCGGGATGCCGCAGCCATGGTCCTGCACTCGGATGACCACCTCCTGGCCTTGCTGGAAGGCTTCCAGAAGGACTGGTTGGCCCTCGGAGCTGTATTTGATGGCGTTATCTAGCAGATTCACCACCGCTTGCTCTAGCAGGGCGGCATTCCTGGGCACCTGCAAATCCTCTGGACAATCCAGGTGAAGCGGAATCTGTTTTTCCTCTGCTTTGGGGCGACATAGTTCGATGGCCGACTCCAGCACCCCTCGAATCGGTCCCAATTCCAGCCGAATCTGCTGGCTCTCTGCCTCCTGTTCGATGCGGGACAAGCTGAGCAGGTCTTCCACCAGGTTTTGCAGGCGTTGGGTCTGCTCGGCGATGATCTTCAAAAAGCGTTCCGCCTGGTCTGGATCGTGTAAGGCGCCTTCTAACAAGGCTTCGACAAACCCCTGAATAGATGTCAGCGGTGTTTTCAACTCATGAGAAACATTGGCCACAAAGTCCCGACGCAGGTTCTCCAACTGCCGAAGCCGGGTTACATCTCGAAGCACCACTAAAGCCCCCAACGGCTCCTGGTCGGCATCCCGCAGGACGGTACCTTGGAGTTGTACCTCTCGGGGCGGTGGCCCGGGCAGTCGGATTTGTGCCACGACCGTCTCCCCGCTGGTTAGGACCTGATCGACCAAGCGGTTGAGTTCCGGATACCGGGTGATTTCTTCTAATGCTCGGCTTGCCGATGGTTCTGCCTCTAAACCGAGCAATTCTGCTGCCGATGGATTGATGGATACTACCCGGCGTTGAGAATCGACGGCCAAGACGCCCTCGGTCATACTGGTCAAGATAGCCTGAAGCTCCGATTCCTGGGCCAATAGGCTCTGCTGGCGGCCTTGCAAGGTCTGGGCCAATTGATTCAGACAATCGGCCAGTTGGCGAAGATCAGCCGGACCTGCCAGGGCTATTGGGGTTGCCCAGTCCCCCTGGACCAACCGTTTGGCCCCTTGCAGGAGGACTTTCCACCCAATCAAAAAGGGACGCAGAAGCCAAAGTCCAACTGCCACCCCCAGGCTGAGCATGACTCCTCCCACTCCGGCAAGCCAGAGCCAAAGCGATTGCAGTTGCCGATCCACCTCCGCTTTGGGCTGCGCCAGGCGTAGGACGGCCAACGTCCGGTCTCCTTCTCGGATGGGTATCGCCGCATAGAACATCCACTGGCGTAAGGTATGGCTATATCGGAGAGAAGTTGCCGGTTGCCCCTGGAGAGCCTGGCGGATTTCGGGCCGGGAGCTGTGCGGCTCCATCAGATCGGGTTTTTCTTCGGATTCCCCAAGCACCGTGCCATCGGACAGAATCAGAGTAATTCGGGTCTGCGAGGCCCGAGCCATCTGAAGGCAAAGCTCCTGGACGGCCCGTTGTGTTTCGGGCAAGCTGCTGGCCGAGGATGATCCCCACTCGGAGGGCTTCGATTTAGATCCACTTCGCTCAGAGAACGCTTTTTTGTCCAGTAGGGTTTCTTCGACAGGTTTGGTGGGGGAAGAGAGGGGCAAATACGGTCGAAACACAGGTTCGAGCACATCGGCTTGCCGGAGCAACTGCTCGAACGTCTGTTGATAGGCCGTCTGCCGGATTTTCCAGCCGGCCACCAAGGCAAGCCCTCCGACAGCCAAACCCGCTGCCAAGACCACTGCCCAGATTGTCTGTGTTGGTAGGGAACGCCACCTCTCCCGCATTGGCTAGCTTCCTTCGTTTCGGCGCCTTATTTGCCGATTGCTTTCTTGGTAAGCCGATTCGCTCAGCTCCTTAACTCGGTATTGTACAAGCAGAGGGTCGAACTGGCGGACCAAGCACCTAGTAAGCTGATTAGTTCGGTTCCTTCAATCGGTAGCCGATGCCTCGAACGGTTTGGATATATGGGGCGGCTGAGCCGAGCTTTTTACGTAAACCCACGATTTGCACATCAATGGCCCGATCGACTTCCGGCTCCTCTTCGCCATAGACGGCGGCGGCAATCTGCTGGCGGGTGAGCACCCAGCCTGGCCGACGTGCCAAGGCATAAAGCACCCGAAACTCCGTAGGCGTTAGATGCACAGGCTTTCCAGCCACCAACACCTCATGCCGGACCGGATCGATTGCCAAATCGCCCACCCGCATGGGAGCGGCCTCCTCGGCAGGGCCCGATTGCCTCCGTCGAAGCACCGCCCGAATCCGGGCCACCAACACCCTCGGTCGGAACGGTTTGGTTACATAGTCATCCGCCCCCAGCTCTAGACCAGCCACAATGTCCGCCTCTTCCCCCTTGGCCGATAGAATCACAATCGGCAACTCCGCCGTTTCCGGCTCCCGGCGCAGCCGTCGGCATACCTCCAGACCATCCATCCCCGGTAACATCAAATCCAAGATCACCAAATCCGGTCGGTTCCGTCGCACTTCCGCCAAAGCTGCTTCCGCCGATCCCACACATAACACCCGATATCCCTCTTTCCGGAGGGTATAGTCTATTAACTGCTGAATCTCCTGTTCGTCATCAACTACCAGAATCCGTTCTAGAGGCATCGGAGATGGCTCCAGAAAAACATCGAGTCTCCCACAGCGATTTGTGTTCCCATCGTCCGACTCGGTGTCTAGCCGAGAAAAGTCGGGTTTCCAGAATAACCAGAACAAATTGATTGCCTATGATCCGCCTGCTTCTGGAAAATCCACCGGCACCCGCCCCCTGGAGAACCAAACCCCGGCGTGAGCTAACATTCTCCCACAGAAAGGGAACCGGTGTACATTTTTTACCACCGTTGCTTCCAGGAGTTTGGCCGTCATGGCACTGAAAGGGTGCTATATGTTTTATTATCCTTTTTTTCGGCCCGGCGGGCAAGATTGGCGATGCTTGACAACCACTCCTTGAGCCGACAGAATTGCCAGAAGGCGCTAAGTTCACCTTTAAACTTCGGGTAACACTTCAGGCAAATGAACCACCTGCCTGGTTGATCCGAGGAAAGCCCTTTGGGTCTTCCTGCCGAGCAACCGGAAATCCAGAACAAGTATACTAGTACAAAATAAACTAATACAAAAAACCGGATTCCTGCTTTCGCAGGAATGCCTTTGTGCACTACGTGTTACAACATGGGCACCTTGCCGCCGCTCCGTCTTGGAAAGATTCGGACAATATCCCGTGTAGTCCAGGAGAGCCAGAATGGCAAAGATGGTACATGTGGCCCGAAGAGAGCTTCAGGAGTTATTGCATCGGGATCATTCGTTGGTAGGCGGGGTGGTCCTGGGTTTGCAAGGGCAATTGGTCGAAGTCCAGGCCCGAGCCATGCACATATTGCAAAAACCCAAACCATGGCCAAAGGTAACCAGTATTACCGGCCTGCCGCGCCAAACGGTCAAAGAGTCGATCAGCCGCATCGCCGGCGCCTTCAACAAATTGCGGATTCCGCCGCCGCAGGTAACGATCCAGATTCATCTGACGCCGGCGGATTTGCCCAAAGAAGGCGCCTGGCTCGATCTGCCCATAGCAATCATCATGTTGCAGGCCGCCGGCTATCTGCCCGATTTGCCGGAACACGTGGAAGGCAACTACGTGCTGGTGGGCGAGGTAGGCTTACATGGAGAAATCCGCCGGGTACGTGGTATTTTATCCATTGTCGAGTCGGCTAGCCCCTTTCAAACCCTGATCGTGCCGGTCGGCAACGAAAAAGAATGTGCTGTGATTTCCTTACAACCGGAACGCCGCCGCTGTCAGGTGGCTGCTGTGGGGTCCCTGGAAGAGGTCGTTGAATTTTTCCGAGGGACCCGCCGCTTGGAGAATGTGCTTTCCGAGCAGATCCGCTTGCAATCGGCCGTTCATAAAGCCCCGGACTTTTCCGTGATCAAAGGCCAACAAGCGGCCAAGGAGGCAGCCCTCATCGCCGCCGCCGGCGGGCACAATCTGCTGCTGATCGGTCCACCCGGAGAGGGAAAATCGCTTTTGGCCCATGCCATGGCCGGCATCCTCCCGCCCCTTTTGCCACAAGAGGTGGTGGAACTGACCCGGATCTATTCCGCAGCAGGTCTGCTGGAGGAAGACGGCCGGGTTGTCAACCGGCGCCCCTTCCGACTAGTGCACCATTCGGCCTCCAAAGAAGCTCTGGTCGGCGGCGGCTCGGCCAATATGCGCCCCGGCGAAATTACCCTGGCCCATCTAGGAGTCCTGTTTCTGGACGAATTGCCAGAGTTTTCCCGAAACACCTTGGAGGCCATTCGCCAACCTCTGGAAGACGGGGCCATTACCATCAGCCGCGTGAACTTCCGTATCAGTCTGCCTTGTCGATTTACCTTGGTCGCAGCCATGAATCCCTGCCCCTGCGGCTACTACGGCACCGATCGGTGCATCTGCTCGCCCGAAGCGGTTCAGAAATATCAAAGCCGTATTAGTGGGCCGCTGCTGAGCCGAATCGACATGATCGTCGAAATGGACAAAATTACTGTTGATGAACGATTTTCTCCTATCTCTGGGCCCACTACTCAGGAAGTCCGGGCCAAGGTCCAAGCGGCTCGAATCCGCCAGCACCAGCGATTCGCCGGCACGGAGATTCCTTTCAATGCCGCCATTCCCCCCGCCAAACTGCTGGAGTATTGCCAATTCAGCCAGGAGGCCTTCCAACACTATAAGCGTCTGGCAGCCGAACGGCAGATTTCTACCCGGACTACCGATCGGCTGGCCAAGGTGGCTCGAACCGTAGCCGACCTCGATGGCGCCGAAATGATCCAGCCCATCCATGTCGATCAGGCCGCCCGATTCGTCCTGTCGCACATCCTCCAACAAGCCGACCGATTGTAACACCCTGTTGTTTGCCCTATCCTATGTTTTTCCCATTTCCGCCGATTAGAAATGGTTTGGATCCTCTGCGGAACCACTTCCAGAAAGGAGCCCGGATGAGGGGCAAAAAACAGCACCTATTTCGTGGCGGATGGATGAGTGCTATGGGGGTAATTTTGGCAGGGATCGGGTTGGCGGCCAGTGGGGTATCAGGGCAAAACAAAAGAGCGGATCCTGCCCCTGCCATGCCGAAACCCCCTCATGCAGCGAAAGATTTGCCCCCAGAAGGGGTCTCCCAACAGCCTTTGCCCCTAGGATTTCCTTTGGTCCCAGGATTCGAAAAATCCCCTCTTATCCCAGCCCAGGTAAAACGCCCGGTAGGGAATGCAAGTCAATGGGGCGGCGGTGGCTGCCGAAATAATCTCCTCCACGCAGGGCCCCTACCCACCCACTGGCAAATTGGGCAGATAGATCCAGCCACCGGGGCCTGGAACCCAAAAGGGGCAAAAAATATCCGATGGATCGCACGACTCGGTTCTCAAACGTTCGGGGCGCCGGTGGTAGCAGGCGGCAAAGTCTTCTGCGGGACCAACAATGGGGCCGGGTACTTGCCACGATATCCTGCTTCGGTGGATTTAGGATGCCTTTTAGCCTTTGATGCCCAGACCGGCCGGTTTCTCTGGCAACTTTCCCGGGAAAAGCTGCCCAGCGGACAGGCCCATGATTGGCCTCAGGTGGGCATCTGTTCTAGCCCCCTTATCGAGGGGGATCGCCTCTGGATCGTTACCAATCGAGGGGAAGTCCTCTGCCTGGACACCGAAGGATTCCTGGACGGAGAAAACGACGGCCCCTACCAACAGGAACCTGTCCAAGCGGAGCATGAGGCCGATATTGTCTGGCTGTTCGACATGATGCAGCAGGTAGGAAGCCGGCAACACAATATGGCCAGTTGTTCGGTCACGGCGGCTGGAGATTTGCTCTTTGTTGGCACAGGCAATGGGGTGGATGAATCCCATCAACACATTCCAGCGCCGGAAGCCCCGAGTTTTTTGGCCTTGGAGAAAAGAACCGGCAAGCTGGTTTGGGCCGACAACTCACCAGGGAAAAATATCTTGCACGGCCAATGGGGTTCTCCGGCGGTGGGTATTTTGGGCGGGGTAGCTCAGGTGATCTTTCCTGGGGGTGATGGTTGGTTGTATAGCTTCCTGGCCGGGGCGGAGCAGGAAAAAGGCCGTCCGAAACTTCTCTGGCGGTTCGACTACAATCCGAAACAGGCTCGCTGGCGCCCGGATGGCCGAGGCGACCGAAATGAATTGATAGCCACTCCCGTGCTCTGGGAAAACCGGGTCTATATCGCCACCGGGCAAGACCCCCAATTGGCAGGAGAAGGCCCAGGGATTTTATGGTGCCTTGATCCTACAGGCCGAGGCGACACCAGTCCGGAGGTGGTGGTGGATCGGCTCGGCAACCGGGTGCCCCCAAGCCGACTCCAGGCCGCCGATCCGGCTGCCGGCCACCTTATTAAACCCAATCCCCTTTCCACGTTGATATGGAAATATACCGGCCAGGATCTTAACGGCGACGGCCAGCTTCAGTTCGAGGAGACGTTCCACCGCACGATTGCCATGCCCGTCATTGCCGAAGGGTTGCTTGTCATCGGCGATTTTGCCGGTCTGGTGCATTGTCTGGACGCCCGGACCGGCAAGCTCCTGTGGACCCACGACATGCTGGCATCCATCTGGGCCTCGCCCCTGGTGGCCGATGGAAAAGTCTATCTTGCTGACGAAGATGGCGATGTGGTTGTCTTTGCTCTGAGCCGAGAAAAAAAGATCCTGGCAGAAAACCAAATGAACCAGGCAGTTTATAGCACCCCAACGGCAGCAGATGGATTTTTATACATTGCTACTCAAACCTATCTGGTGGCCATTGGCTTTCCCCCGGAGGAGGGAAAATCTACCGAAAAATCCGACAACTGTTCCTGTGTTCACATCAGAGCACTTTAGCCGAAAAAACCGCTCGGCAAAAGCCAAACCAAAAATCAACCTTCCCCTTCCGCGTAGGGAACGGGCAAAAAGGAGAGTTTCTAAGGATCCTAGGCTACCAAACTGCTCAGGGCCAGAAAGTCCGGGTCGTTCCGAATCGGGTCGAAATCGGGTTCTTTATCGAGGAGCTCCCGATAATGAGGGTCTAGTTTTAAGGCTCGAGCCAAGGCCCGGATCGCCCGATGTTTCTGCCCAGCCAGGCTTAAATAACAGGCCAAATTATAGTGCAACAGGGCTTCCGCAGGGTCTACTTCCAAGGCCTTTTGCATGGCTTCAATGGCCGAATCTAATCGCCCCACGCGTTTGTAGCACCAGCCCAGGGCTAACCAAATCTGAATATTTCGAGGGTCTCCCTCCGCCGCTTTTTCCAGAGGAATAATCGCCTCTTCATATCGCTGGAGACTTCGCAAGGCTTCTCCCTGCAGATAGAGCAGGTGGGCTCCGAACGTCTCCGGATTGCCAATCTTGGCCAAAGTATCTAGAGCTTGTTGGGCCAGCCCAAGCTCTAGATAGCCTTCTGCTTGGCGTTGTAAGTGTTTCAATCGGATGCGATCTTGTGCCATCATGCTCTCCAGTTCCCCAACTGTTGCCAGCCTCTGTATCGGCCACTGAACATCCTAAATAGAAGCCTTAAGAGGAGAAAACAGCGTCTGCCTCCTTAAATTCTATTTTACGCAGAAGGCATCATTTTCCCAAGGGTTGAGCGGCGTTTTGACCGAGTTCCATAGAAAAAGGGAAGCCGTCATCCCAATCCATGAGGTTCCCTGATGCATTCTCTTGCCCTGGGTGCCCCTTCTTTTTAATCGTTTGGGGAACCTAGGAGGATAATGGCAGTTTTGAGGAGAAAGTTTTTCTTCCTGGAAAGCGGCTGGTTGTGGAAGAGAATAAGCGGTAAAACAACTGCCAAATCGTAGTCTTTTCGATTAGCCAAAATGCTGTAACTAATTTTTAAAACGCCAATTATAGAAGTTTCTAAATATGAGAGCTTAAATATTGGCGGAAAAAATTCCAATAGTTGCCTATTTACTCCACACTGGCCAAGGCCTCTTGATAAGTAAGACTCAACGACTTGGCAGGATGGATAATTTTGAGAATTGGGGCAAAATCGGCAAAATCTCTGTCCACTTGGCCGAAAATCTCCTCCAAACTCGGCCACTTCTCCCTCTTTTGTCTCTTTAGGCGTTCATACGCCCCCTCAAGTTCCGCCCGCTCATACCAGCCCCCTCCACATGCCGTCGGTAACAAAGCCGACATGGCCACCACTAATCGTGCCGCTTCGCTGCGGCAATCAGCCAACCAACGCTCTACCTGCGTATGCCCCTCCACTAAACAGGCCATCCCCTCCGGTAAATGCCACTGCCGAAGTAACCAACCACCTACCTCGGCATGGCTCCACCCAAATCGCCTCTGCTCCAAAACCGATAGCGGCCTCTGGCTCCGCCGGGCTTCCTCCAACAACTGTCGGTATTCCGCCGCCTGCTGCTTGGCTAAAAAAGGAATCGCCAAATCCTGTAACAATGCCGCTGTGAAAATGTCTTCCGTATCCTTCATCCCCATCAGTTTCCCCATCAGCCGGGCAAACAGACCCCGACGTAATGAGTCCTGCCAAAGACATTGCAAATCAAACGGCCCACACTTGGGACTGGGCACTAAGCTAAACACCGCACTCCAGAGGGCAAAATTCTTGATCGTCCGAACCCCCACCAATGTGATCGCCTGCTTGATATTCGATATCTCCTGCGAAAAACCAAAATAAGAAGAATTCACAAACCGAAGTACCTGACTGCTTAGGCCCGGATCTGCTTCGATCGGCTGCGCATACTCGGCAGGACCGTTGTCCGGATTGTGCGAAAGCTCCAACAAGCGAATCGCACTTTGCGGCAACGCCGGCAACGCCGCAGCAAGAAACATCTTCTTCCATTCCGGCAAAGCACCATCCCGCGCCCAATGAGAATTTAAGTTCATCATCATTCAAAACCCATCCGATTTTCCCACCACCTCTTCCCCACAACTTCCGCAGACGGCCGAATGAACCGAAAAACCCCTTCCCCCTGGATATCCCTCAGGCGTCCAGCAAAAAAGTTCACCGAAATTCCTACTCCTTCCCCCAACGCGCCTTCCCTACCAACCCTCTGAAAAGACCCCGGCAAACTTACCTGTACAACCTTAGAATATCTACCCGAGATACGCAAATTTCTCCCAAAGAAAAAACTCCCGTTCTGAGAAGGTCTGGCCTTCCCCTTGCTCAGCCTAAAGAGTTCCGGCCTCCTTCGTTGAGCTGGACCCAACTGGTTTTCCGCTGGGTTTTGCTGCCTAATGGGGGGTTGCCGCCAGGGTTTAAGAAAGTTAGGAAGTTTTTGCTATTGTTTTGCCCCTATAGACGTATATATTGCCACCTTTAAGTGGCACAAAACCCCCTCCTAAAGAGCTAGAATATGCCCCTCACGCCCATTTTGATACAACTTTATTTTTATCAGAGACATTTACCCCCTTTATTGGAGATATTTACCCCCCAGAAGATTCCCTGAAGATGTTGGGAGACCCCCCATATCCACGGGTTAGGCTATGGCCGTTTGGAGAGCAAAAGGTTCATCCTGAGGGAGAGCTTCCTTTTGACACTTCTCCAACGAGAGGAAGCCCCGGAAGCATTTGGCAGGCCCAAATAGGCCATTGCCTATAGGACTCCCCTAAGTAAAAATCAAAGATACAATAAAGCATCCGGGTTCTTCTTTTCGGCGGCGGGTTGGCCGAAAAGAAAGATTGTACCCCTTCGGCTGAATGGTGTACCAAGGCATTCCTGCAAAACCAGGGAGACGGTTTTTTGGGGTAGTTTTCCAAGGTTCTTTGCTTTGGATACCCGCTTGCGCGGCAGGCACACCCAAAGGCTTTCCCACGGATCAAACCAGACAGCTTCTTCATTTTCTTCATTTGGCTGCAGTGGTTACGGAAGATTTTGCTGGATGGGTGGCCGAGTGGTTTAAGGCGCCGGTCTTGAAAACCGGTGTGGGTTTCTGCCCACCGGGGGTTCGAATCCCTCCCCATCCGATAGGGGAAGCTCTGCAAAATACTGAACATCACATGAACTTTATGAACATTTGATGCATTCCTTTGCCTATCGGTTCTCATTGTTGGACACTATATATTGAGTCTAATGTTGGCAGTGCTGCTATATGTTGGGGCTATCGACGAA
>CALIRO010000015.1 GCA_938042245.1 uncultured Thermoguttaceae bacterium | reverse complement strand
TAGCGAAAAAATACGGTGTCGGGGGAGCCGATGTATTGGCGAAGGAAAAAGTCGTTGCCCACATCGTGCCGGATGGAGGCGTTTAGCTCCCATAACGATTGCACCTGGGAGACTTCAGGGATGTTTCCCCATCGGCCTTGGCGATGCATTTCGCGAAGATGCCGATAGACCTCTGAAACCGGCGTGGCGGCCATGATAGCGAACGCCCCAAAAAGAATCCATCGGCGGATCGGCGGTAGCCGACGGCGGATGGCGCCTTTGGCCAAAAGTATTCCGAGTACAAAAAGCCAGGGCATCGATACCCGCATTCCCAGGTCGTTATTCAGCCCGTAGCGACATAACGCCAAAGCCAGCAGAACAGCCAGAGCGGTATAAAAAAGCGTCCGTTCCGCAGGCTTTCGAGGCCGACGTACCAAGAGGATCAGCCCGACCATGCTAAGTACGTCCACTATCCAAAAGCACATCAGGCGCACCAGATACATTCCCATTGGCCAGTCGTCAAAGCCAAGGAACCGAAATTCCGCCCGGGGATCGTTCGAAAACGGTAGGGGAGCAAAATGGGCAGCATAATAAAGTCCACCGATGGCCAGCAGCACCCCAGCGGCGCCATTTGGCCAAGCAATCCATCCGCCAAGGAGGCCCTCCTGCCATGGACGGACTATGCCCCGAAGGAGACCGAAGGCTCTGGGAAGCCGGGAAAACCGACCGGTCTGGCTGGTCGGGCTTTCCAAGGCCTTCCGTCGACCCAGCAGTTCGACTAGTACCAACGGCGTCAAGCCCAGGCTCACCAGGGGGGACCATAAAG
The DNA here is from genome assembly GCA_938042245.1 of uncultured Thermoguttaceae bacterium. Lineage (GTDB taxonomy): Bacteria > Planctomycetota > Planctomycetia > Pirellulales > Thermoguttaceae > JANXAQ01. The sequence goes on along the minus strand of CALIRO010000015.1, from coordinate 61,049 downwards.
CCGAGAGGGCCATCGGTACTAATATCCACTTTCTGGCTGGGAGCATGGGCCAAAAGAAGCTGGCAGCCATCATGCCGGTGCAGATCCAAGCCCCGAGGGCCTGCTGAGGGACCCAGAACAAAAGTTCCATTTGGGAGCAATAGTTCCAAGTATAAGGGCCGGCCCACCAGCGCAGTTCCCAATTCCACCACCGAAGAGCGAACCAGTCGATGCCCCAGGAATCTCGGATCGGCGGCGGCAGAGGCGGCCCCGGATCCCAACCGATGAGCTTAAACAAGGCGGCTCCCAGCACATCCGGCGCAGAAAAGAAAAAGAAAAGCCATAGGACCATCCCATGGCATCGGCCCACAAGCAGCGTAAACCAGGCTAGGGCCAAGAGAACGCCAAGATATGTCCATATAAACAGAAATATATTTGCCACCTGCCAGCCCCAGAGTTTTCCGACAGCTGCCGCCGGCAGATACCAGCCCAGATAATACACGAGCGGAAAAGGCCCTTGGTCCGTTGGAAGCCAGACTGGCCAAGGAGAGTCGATCAGGTGTTTAAGGAGGGCGTTGTGTTTGAAATAATCCCCTTCTTGCAGGCCGACACCACCGGCGCCGGAAAGGCTAACCAACAAGAATGCCACGACCGCCCACCCGGAGGCCCGGAGCATTCCACAGCGGCCAAACCACCCCAAATAGCGGCAGAACCAGCCTAACGGGCCTCTCGAGATAGGAAACTGCCCGAGCAAGCCTGCTGTACCGGGGCGAAAGAGGTTCTGCAATGCCTGTCTGGTAGCGCCAGGAGCTGCTTCCGGTTGGGGGTGTCTTGGTGATCGGATGAACATTACCGCCTGGCATGCTTGCCCTAGCATTCCGGCGCCGGCTGCGATCAGTGCTGCCAGGGCAGGCCAGGCCAAATACCAGCGAAGCCAACCTAGCAAAAACAGCACCCAAGGTAACCCCACATATACATAAGAAAGAGCCAAGAGAAGCGGGAATATCTTAAGGGAGAGCATTTTCCTCGGCTCCGGCCAAGGCAGTCTTTTAGCGCTTCCGTGGGTAGCCTTCGAGCGGGCAGGTTGCCGGGATGTTTGGCGGTTCGGTAATCGGAGTATGGGTTTTTGTAACATTTCATCCGAATGAAGCATCCTGTCATTCCTGCGAAAGCAGGAACTCAACTTTTCGATAGCTTTCTGCTTTCTGGATTCCTGCTTACGCGGCAGCGACAGTGGGAGGCATTCTCTCGCTAAAAAAACAGGGACCTAATTCACTCGGCTGAAATGTTACGGCTTTTTTTAGCAGTTTAGCGGCCGGTGGCTCGGCGTTCCAGGGTGGGTTCCGGTTGCCAGATGTAGAGGAAGGTGGGAAGTTGGGAGCGGTCAAAGCCCGGCACACTCAGCGGGAACAGATTGGTTTGGATCGGCTGGATGGGGGTGGTAGCATAGACGGATCGGGCCGGATCGTGGCGCCGATGGAGGACCACCAGTTTTGCCTGGGGCGTTTTGGCCAACTGTCGGGCTAATGCAATGGCGTCGTCTAGATAGCCGATGCCGTCGATCAGCCCTCGGTCCAAGGCCTGTTGGGCCAGGAAGACCCGGCCGTCAAAATCTTCCTGACGGGCCGGATCATGCTGAGGCCGACAAATGCGGACCACTTCGCGGAAGCGGGCATGATACTGGTCGGCCAACTGCTGGAGCAAGGCTCGGCCCTGGTCATCCAGCTCTCGGATCGGCGTGCCCAGGTCGGTATATTGGCCTGCTTTAATGGGCACAGCAAGGATATTGAACTGCATCATGGCATCGCGGAGGTTATACAGGTTCAGGATGACGCCCATGCCGCCGGTAATGGTGGTGGGGTGAGCGATGATCTGGTCGGCGGCGGTGGCCAGGTAGTAGGCGCCGCCGGTGGCCAGGTCCATCAGACAAGCCACCACCGGGATGCGGCGGCGAGCCTTCATGGTGCGTAGGTCCCGCCACATGATGTCGCTGGCGGTTACGCCGCCGCCGGGGCTATTGATCCGAAGGACCACGGCGCGGAAACACGGATCGGCTTCTACCCGATCCAGTTTTTCGCGGAACACGGCCACCGGGTTTTCGCCCACATTGCCCAAGCCAGCAATCGGACTGTTCACCAATAGGCCATCCACATCAATCAGGGCAATTTTCTGGGGACTTTCCGACCAAGGGAGTTGGACGGGCATTTCGGCCAGCGGCCCCCGATCTTCCACCGGGGAGGAGTGCAGAAAGACTTTGCTTTGGGTTTGAACGGCCAGGCCGCGGCATCCGGCCCCAACGAAAACCACTAACCCAAGCACCACCCAACCATACTGCCTCATCAGAGGCCTCCTACATTTCAGGAACATTGCAGTTGAAGGATGCAGCCTCTTGTTCCTGGACCAGCAGGAATTCCGTTTTTCGACGGATTCTCTGGATTCCCGCTTGCACGGCAATGACACTCAGAGGCGTTTTCCCTGAAAAACAGGGAGCTACAAATTTCCATTTTTCGACCAAGTGGGATGGCATTGCCAGGCTCCGGAAGCACCTTTGGTGCTGAAGGGGCCATTCCTAAGTCCTCCCTGACACAATAGCCGGGTATGAGGGAGGACATTTCGTTCCCGGAATGCTGGTTATTCCAAATGGGACAAATGGACGGGTTTTAAGGAAGTATCGGCCAGTAGGATTGGTTTGTGCGGTGGTTCAGTTATTCGAGATACGTTGCATAGAATTGGTCTTTTCGATATAAACCGTACAGAAGGCGAATTCCTTACACTCGACATCTCAGGGAGAGCCGAATCTAGAGGCTTGGAAGACGGAGGAAGCAAGGGGCAGAGCCACCCAACGGGCGCTAATAACCTACCTATTTGGGTGGATAGCGTCTGCCTGGGCCGTGGATTACAATACTTAAAAAGGCAAAAGAAAGGGGCAAAAGCGGGGAAGGATGAGGGAACGGCTGGAAAATCCTACTATTTAGGGGGACCAAACCCTTCTGCGGGGCAAATCGGGTTTCAGTTCCATAAGAGCATGCTCGGGAGCCCCTACCATTTGGGGGGCTCTTATGAGCCAAATGGGCCCAATTCGGGTTTTTCCTATTCCCGGAACACTTCCCCCTCAATGGTGGACCAAGGCATTGCTGCGAAACCAGGAGGGCAGTTTTTGTGCTCGTGTATTTGTTCCCGGCTGCCGGTTACGCGGCAGGGACACCCAAAGGGCTTCCTCAGATCAACCAGGCAGGTTTTTCATTCGGCTGAAGAGTTCCTTATTCCCACAGGAGCGCATTGGGATGGACAGCTATATTGGGTATTTAGCGGCCAAGTGGTTTCAGAAGCAGGCTCGGCGGTTGGGCCAGCAATTGCCGGGCATTCGGCAAGGGGAGGATATGGAGTGTGTGCATCGGGCGAGGGTGGCATGCCGACGGCTTCGGGCTGGGCTGGGTCTGTTTGGTGATTGGCCTTCGGCCAAACGGCACCGGCGATGGGAAGGGGAGCTTCGTCGGCTGGGACGGAAGCTGGGTCAGGCAAGGGATAAAGATGTACAGTTGTCCTTCTTGGTAGATCATTTCTCTCAGGCTCCTTCTCTGGAAGTTCGGGTGGGCCTGTCTGGGCTGATCCTCTGGCGGCAAACCGAGCGGGAGGCTGCTTACCGAAAGGCCTCCAAAGCGGTGGCTCGATTCCAAAACAGCGGCCTGTTAAAGCAGATTCGCTCCCAAAGTGGCCGGACGCTTCGACAGGCCCAAATTCCTGAAGAGGAACTTTTGTATTATCCTCTTTGGGAGGAAGCGGGGGAAAAGATCCAAATGCTTACTCAGCAGATGTCCTCCTATGCTCCTTCTCTCCGTCAGATTCAGGAGCAAGCCTGCCATCATGCGCTGCGCATCGTGGCCAAAAAGCTCCGCTATAGTCTGGAAATTTTAGCATCCCTTTTCGGCCCGGAGATTCAGCCTACGGTACAATCGCTGGAGAATTTTCAAACCCTGATGGGACAGTTGCACGATTGCCAAGTGTGGCTTCTGGAACTGGCCAGGTTTGAGAAGGACAGGTTTTTACGGACCGTGCGCAAACAGTGGAAGAAGGCTGGGCTAGGCTCTGGCTGGACGGTCCGAGCCTTTCGGGCGGCCATCCGGTGGCTCCAACAAGATCGCCAAAAAGCTCAGAAAAATCTCCTTCAGGAGGCGGACCGGTTTTGGCAGCAGAAGCTTCAGGAGGAGATTACCGATCGGCTGGCCGATCTGGTTCAGACGGCCCTGCTACGCCCGGGCAAGCTGCGGGTACTGCCTGGGCGGCCAGTGGCCATAGGTTGAACGAGGTATTGGTAGATCAAGCGGCTGCAAGCCCACGGAAGATGCAATACCCCCTGGAGGGAAGAACGTTACAGATGGCCCAATTTCAGACGTCTGGACCGGTTGTTTCCTCCAAGGCGCGCCTAGTGGCTGCCATTGACATTGGGGCGCATGCGGTGCGGATGGTGGTCGCGCAGGTGTTGCCGGATGGCCGGATTGAAGTGTTGGAGCGGTTTCATCGGCCGGTACGGTTGGGGCAGGATACCTTCGCGAAAGGCCGACTAGGCAGTCAGGCCATGCGGACGGCTTTGGGGGTGCTTCGGGAGTTTCACAAAACGTTGCAACTCTATCATGTGGAGCGGGTACGGGCGGTGGCCACCAGCGCCGTGCGGGAAGCCATGAACGCCGACACCTTCTTGGACCGGATTTATTTGGCTACGGGGCTGAATGTGGAGGTGATTGGTCCTAGTGAGGAGAGTCGACTGACCGTTTCGGCGGTTTTACATGCGGTGGGCTCGGAGTTCGACATTCGGCGGGACAAGACGCTGATTGTGGAGGTGGGCGGGGGCGGGACGCTTTTGACCTTGCTGGAGGGCGGGGAAATTGCCGTCTCTGAAAGTTTACGCCTGGGGTCGATCCGCATTCAGGAGCTTTTGAACACCAGTGAAGAACCTCCGGAGCGTTCGGCCGACCTAGTACGCCACCATGTGGCCAATACGCTGAGCATGATGGAAGGGACGCTCAATCTTCAGGAAGTGAAACGATTTATTGCTGTTGGCGGCGATGCCCGATTGGCGGCCAAATGGGCAGGCTGCTCGCAGGAACCGGACGGCTGGGCGGTCATCGAGACGGCAGCTTTCGACAAACTGGTCCGCCGACTCCAACAACTTTCTCCTTCACAGATTAGTCGGCGACACGGCATTCCATTTGTGCAGGCGGAGATGCTGGGACCGGCTCTTTTGATCTACCAGATTTTGCTTCATGCCGCGGATGTACCCCAGATGTGGGTTTCGCCGGTCTCGATGCGGGATGGCCTGCTTTTGGAGCTCGCACGGGAGGTAACCGGCCAGGAGGATGAAACGGTCTATCGGGGGGTAATCCATTCCGCCTTATCGATTGCACAAAAGTATCGTATTCATATTGATCATGCCGAGCATGTGGCGGAGTTGGCTTGTCAGCTTTTTGACGAACTCCGACAGGACCATGGCCTGGGCGCCCGGCATCGCCTGTTGTTGCGTGTGGCGGCGCTATTGCACGAGGTCGGCATTTTCGTCAGTCCTCAGGCCTACCACAAACACAGTTACTATCTGGTGCTGAATTCGGAGATTTTTGGTCTGACTCGGGACGAGATCGTCGTGGTGGCTCATATTGCCCGGTATCATCGTCGCAGCGGGCCCAAACCCACTCATCTAGAATATATGAGTTTGCCGAGGGAAAAGCGGGTTATTGTCAACAAGTTGGCGGCTATTCTTCGGATTGCCGACGCCTTGGCGGGCAGCCACCTCCAGCCCATCCGCCTGGAACGGATTGACCGGGAAGGGGACGAATTGGTGGTGTGGGTCGGCCCGGGAGCGGATCTGCTATTGATCCAGCGTTCTCTGGCCATGGTGGCCGATATGCTAGAAGACATCTATGGACTACGGGTTCGGGTAGAGGAAAGCTAACTGTCTATGGGCAAAAAGGATGCTGTGCCGAGGGGGCTTCGCTCGCCCCGCTACTATTTGAATCGGGAACTGAGTTGGTTGGAGTTCAACGATCGGGTTTTGCAGGAGGGCCTCTGTCGGGACTTGCCGGTGCTGGAGCGGCTTAAATTCCTGGCCATTGTCAGCTCCAATCTGGATGAGTTTTTTATGATTCGGGTGGCCAGTCTGATGCAGATGCAATCCGCCGGGGTACGAAAACGGGATGTGGCGGGCATGACCCCTAGGCAACAATTGCAGGCCATCCGCCGACGGGTATGCCGCATGATCGAGCAACATGGCCAAGCTCTCCGCAGTGCGTTGGAGGAGCTGGCCCAGCATGGCATTCAGGTGCTTCGGCCCCAGGATTGGACAGAAGATCAGCGTCAATGGCTCCGACGCTACTTCCAGAGGGAACTCAAAGAGCAGCTTAGTCCGCTCAACCTTTCGGAGTTGAAGCCCTTGCCGATTTTACCCGGTCTGCGACTGCAGATTGCTGCTCTGGTGGCTTCGCCCCATTTGGCCAGTGGGGATTCTGCGTCAAGCAGCTTGGTGGCGGTACCGGTTCCGGCCAGTTGCAAACGGTTTGTGCAACTGCCTGGCCGGGAAGGAGTTCAGTTAGCTTGTCTGGAAGACGTGATTGCCGAGAATTTGGATCTGGTGTATCCCGGCCGGATGATAAAAATTTGTACTGTATTCCGGATCACTCGGGACGCCGATGTCCCCATCCAGGACGACGATGCCAGCGACCTGCTTTCCAATGTCCAACAGGCGGTCTTGGATCGGCGACGTCGAGCGATTGTTCGACTGGAAATTGCCGCCTCTGCCCCTCCGGAGCTAATTAAGGCGATTCGCAAATCGTTGCACGTCGAGGAGTGGTTGATTTATCGGATCGACAGCCTTTTGGATGCGACCTGCTTGTGGGAGCTCATTGGGCAAAAGGGATGGGAGCATTTGCGTGTGCCCGACTGGCCGCCGCAGACGGCGCAGGACCTGCTGGGTCAAGAGAACTTGTGGGAGGCAATTCAGGATCATGATGTTCTTCTGTTCCATCCCTATGAAAGCTTTGAGCCGATCATCCAACTCCTCCAACAGGCAGCCGAGGACCCAAATGTCTTAGCGATCAAACAAACCCTCTACCGCACGACCGGCGATTCACCCATTGTGGCTGCCCTGGAACGGGCCGCCCAGAACGGAAAAGAAGTTACCGTCCTAGTAGAGCTAAAGGCCCGGTTCGAGGAAAGTCGGAATCTCCGGTGGGCTCGGCGCTTGGAGGATGCCGGCTGTTATGTCCTGTATGGCTTGGCCGGACTAAAGACCCATGCCAAAGCGCTTCTGATTGTTCGGCGGGAGGCAGACCAGATCCGGCGATATGTTCATTTATCTACAGGGAATTACAACGAACGCACCGCCCGCCTGTATTCCGACATCGGGCTGCTGAGCTGCGATCGGGATCTGACCGCCGACGTGGCCGCCCTGTTCAACCTCCTGACAGGTCAATCCGAACCGGTCGGCTGGAATCGCCTGGTCATCGCGCCGACCGGCCTGCGCCAGCATTTCCTGGACCTGATCCAGCGAGAAGCGGAACTGTCCACCCCCGAACAGCCCGGACTGATCATGGCCAAACTCAATTCTCTCCAAGACCCAGAAATCTGCCGCGCTTTGTATCGGGCAAGCCAAAAAGGCGTCCGAATTCTGCTCAACGTCCGCGGCATCTGCATCCTTCGGCCAGGCCTGCCGGGAGTGTCCGAAAACATCGAAGTCATCTCGATTGTGGATCGGTTTTTAGAACACGCTCGCATCTTCTATTTTCATAACGGCGGCCATGAAGAAGTCTATCTCGGCAGCGCCGACTGGATGAGCCGCAATTTGGACCGTCGGCTGGAAATCCTGTTCCCGGTCCTTCAGCCGAATCTTCGGCGTCGGCTGATCGACATCCTGAAGACCTTTTTTGCCGACAATGTTAAGGCCTGGCGCCTCCGTCCGGACGGTCATTATGAACGGCTCAGCCCCCAGACGGAACCGATTCGAGCCCAGGAAATCTTTTATAAACAGGCTGTTGCCGCTGTCCGAGAGGCCGAACAAACCCAACGCCAATTCCGTCCCCTGGCTCGGCCGCAACAAGACTAACCTTTCCAGCCCCAGGGGCGACTTGTCTGTCCGCCGAAGGCTCTGGCGCTTTCTTCTCTTTAGATGAACAATTATTTAAAGTGATGTTCCTCTCCAAACGGATTGTTCCGGTTGATTACGATCTGGGGCCTGGGGGAAGATTTCCGTCTCCAGGGGGAAACGTTGGCAGAATGTGGGAATGGTTTCGTGGAAGGGATGGGCAAGGCCAGATTTAAATCGAAAATGCATAATGTTTGCTTCGTCGGCTCTCCGCCATCGCCCATGTTCCACCAGCACTACCCAAGGTTCCGCACTCGCCAGAACCAGTCCGTTGGCCTCCAAAAGGAACAGTCCTGGAACTTTTGCCCCCTCGACTTCTGTTTCAACCAAAAAGCCAGTCTCCCATGCTTTCTGCCCAAAGGAGCTTCGTGATGTGTTGGATCCGATCGGTTGGCAGGTACAGGTTGTTGGCGGCGGGTTTAATGGTCATGTTGGGGTGGGGATTGTTGGTTGAGCCGGTGTTGGCCCAACCGGCGATGGGCGACTTCATTTATCTGCAAGTCCCTGAAGAAACGTGGGACGTCTATTTTTCCAAAGAAGTCCAGTTACCGCAGGCGGGAAAGATTCTCCGGGCCTGGACAGCGGCAGCCGCCCACCATGAGTTTACCCTCTCCATCAACGGCCGGGAGGTTTGCCGAAGCCGATATGGCCGCACATCCAGCGCCTTCCGATTAGCCGAAGAAATAGGCAAGCTCTGCAAAATCCTGAACATTATATGAACTTTATGAATAGTTGATCCATATCTTTGCCTATCGGTTCCGATTGCTGGGCACTATATATTGAGTCTCCTGTTGGCAGTGCCACTATATGTGGGGGCTGTGGAGGGAGGTTCCGAAATGGTGTAAAAATATCTCCTTTAAATCATTCAGAGGTTCCCTAAACAAAGAGGGTTTTCTGCGTTCATTAACAAAAAGGCCTATGAACAATGGCAAAGCCGAGCTAAAAGGCTCTCCGGAAAATCAAAGGCCAGTAGGTGTGCATGCATGTTGAGCTAGGTACTCCTGAAGGCGGAGCACATTTTCTGGCGGCGTTTCATAGGGCAGAGCGCCGGTGCCCATGGAGACGTTCGGTCGGCCTTGGGCAAGGCGAACAATACGATCTGCCTCGGCCTGGATTTGCGGCCATGAACCGTGGGCGATAATATAGGGGTCCGTGTTGATGCGTACATGGACATTAGTACGGTCCCACAGTTTTTTCATAAATGCCGCCTGATCCGTTTCATACGGGGCCACCACATAGGAAGTGCCGGTCTCTAGGATGGCTTCCAAAATCGGAGTCGTATCTCCGCCGATAATGCACGGAACCGGATGTTCCAGGACCTCAGCCATCGCTTGCAAGATGGCCTTCAGTGCAGGCAATTCCACCCGGCGGAAATTAGTCGGCGAAAGCATGGGCGGGCAAGCCGCCGACTCGAAAAAGGCTATCTCCAGGCCAAGCTGTCGGATCGCTTTGGCCAAGGCAATCTGACCGGGTGCCAATTGCAAAAGGGCCAGGGCGACCTGATCCGGCCGACGGGCCACATCCAAAAGCAGATTCTCAAATCCGACCAGATTGCAAGCGATAGAAAACGGCCCACTGACCGGCACCCGCACCAGGGCTTCTGGAAAGGTATCTTGTAATCGGCGTGCCACCCGAAGAGCCATCGGTAACCGGCCGTCGGTAGCCGGGTCAAGCCCTCGGAGGTCAAAAAGCCCATCGATAGAATCGTACAAGGGCTGTTTGATAGCCGGAATACCGATGCCGCTGGCTGGCTCCACCCGGGCGCCATAGGCTTCGGCTTCCAGGTTATAGATGTCGATACCGGGCATGATGGGCCGATGGCGATACAGCCGATAAGCTGCCGCATGGGCCTCGAAGAGCAAATGTTCATCTCGAGAGACTTCCCAGGGGGTTCGGCCAATCAGGGCCGCTGCATGTTCATACACCGAAGGCGAAAGCTCCACGGGAAGCCCTTTTGCCTAAAAAAGCTCTTGCGGGAAAAGCCTCATAGAGGTCTTGGTATCTTGTAGTAGGTTGGCGTCGGGAGTACGTGAAGTTGCCGGCCCTCCAGCTCCATAGATGCCTTGGTCCTGCGTCTTTTAGCAAGAGCGGAGTTGGCACTCCTTTTTCCCTACCAAGCGCTGTTGCAGACAAAGTTGAAGCAGGACGCTTTTAGCGCCGGTGGTGGGGATGGTGTAGGTTTTGAGTTTGCGGAGGGCTACTCCGTGGGCCAGGCCGTAATGCCGGGCTTCGCCCCGTTCCTGCACCCAGCTGGGACCTTTGAGGACCAACATCCGGTCGAACTGGGGCCAATAGGGTTTAAACCAGGTCAGTAACTGTCGGAGGCGGGCGACCGCTCGGATAGTCAGTGTGTTAAACTGTTCCTTAGCAAGAATCTGTTCAGCTCTTCCCCGAAACACCGACGCCTTCAGGCCCAGTGTTTGGACAATCTCTTCAGCCACTCGGGCCTTTTTGCCCACCGGTTCGGAAAGCCAGATGCGCAAATCCGGCCGCAAAATGGCCAGCAGCGTACCAGGCACCCCGGCGCCGGAACCTACATCCAGCACCTTTTCCCCCTGGTGTAAAAACTCGGCGAAGACCAATGTATCGACAATATCTCGGCCGACAAACTTGTCGTAGTCGGTATGGCGGGTCAGGTTGATCTTCTGGTTCCAGTCCCAAAGCAGTTGGGCAAACTGGTCTAGCAAGGCCACCTGCTCGGCCGGCAATTGGATCCCATAGCGTGCCAGGGCAGCCGGCAGAGACTCAGGCACCTCAGAAGTAGTTGCAGGTCCAGGAGTTGGTTCGGAGGCTGGCTGATCCGCCGAGGGCGTTTCCCGCCTGGCCACCCAGGCCGCCTCCTGGGCCTCGGAACCGGAAGAAACTCGACCGACGGACTGCTCGGCCTGATTGCACACGGATTTGCCTTCCATTAGCATAAAGGGATAAAAGGCAGAAAATAGAAGCCGCAATTTCTACGGTTTGGGATGCCCGTTTCGGTTGTACTGGATTGCCCAGAACCTGTATTTACTACCAGGCTATCCCAAAAGAATCTTGATAATCTAACAAAGCCTAAGCACATGGGAGGTTTGGAAACGGCGATAGTTTGTTTTGATTTTTCAATTTTACCACATTGGTTCTGCTTGGGAATGCCCGGCGAAGAGGATGCTGGCTGAGCTCATCCCTCTCCGGAAAGGGTGGGAGGCTGTCTGGATATTTTGTGTGGGATTGTGTTCCTTCGTGAACTTTTTTTGGAGGCCAAATGATGCGTCAGAAGATTTCCCGGAGGACGGTGTTCAAGACGACTGCGATAGCTGGACTTGGGGCTTTGTTCAATCCGGGCCGGGTGTGGCCGATGGGCCAATCGCCCAATGAGCGGCTTCAGTGCATCGGTATTGGGGTGGGCGGTCGAGGGGCAGACAATGTCAATGGCTGTGCCGCTGCCGGCGCCGAATTCATCGCCCTGTGCGATGTGGATGAAAAACGGGCGGCTGGCACCTTCCAACGTTTCCCTAAGGCTAAAATCTATAAAGATTTCCGAAAAGCTCTCGAAGAGCTTCAAGAAAAATGCGATGCGGTGGTCGTCAGCACGCCGGATCATACCCATGCGCCGGCGGCAGCTATGGCCCTACGCATGAAAAAACACGTCTATTGTGAAAAGCCGCTCACTCATAATGTCTATGAAGCTCGGCTTTTGGCAGAGCTGGCGGAAAAGAACAAATTGGTTACCCAGATCGGCACCCAGATCCATGCGGGCGATAACTATCGCCGTGTGGTTGAATGGATTCAGGCCGGGCTGATTGGTTCCGTAGAGGAAGTCCATGTGTGGCATCCGGTGCGGTATAGCCCGGGCGATCGGCCGAAGGACACGCCCCCTTGCCCGCCCACGCTGGATTGGGACCTGTGGCTTGGGCCGGCGCCGTATAGGCCGTATCACCCTGCCTATGTGCCGGGCAGTTGGCGAGGCTGGTGGGATTTTGCCAACGGCGGCATCGGCGATTTCTTCTGCCATTATGTGGACCTGGCCTTCTGGGCCTTGGATCTGAAGTATCCGACGCATGTGGCTGCCGAAGGCCATCAGCCGGTCCATCCGGAAAGCTGCCCCCAATGGCTGATCGTGCGGTATCAGTTTCCTGCCCGGGGCCAGTTGCCGCCGGTTCGGCTGACCTGGTACGACGGCGGTAAACAGCCTGCCTGGGAGGAGTTGGACCGTCGGCTGGCGGAGATGACCGGCATTCAGGAGCAGATTCCTCGTCAAGGGGCTGGGGTGCTGTTTGTCGGCAAAACCGGTATGGTCCTTGCCGACTACGACAACCGACACCTCCTGCCCAAAAAGAAGTTCGCTGAGGTCAAACTGCCTGAGCCGACCATTCCTGCTTCCATCGGTCATCATCGGGAATGGGTCGAGGCGTGCAAAACGGGCGGCAAAACGACCTGTCATTTTGGCTATTCTGGGCCCCTGACCGAAGCAGCCCTGCTAGGCACGGTTTCCTACCGGGTGGGTTCACCGCTGGAGTGGGACGGCCCGGCCATGAAAGCCACCAATTGCCCCCAAGCGGACCGATTCCTCCGACGAGAATACCGCCAAGGCTGGACGTTGTAAGACGGACCGTCGGGCTAGCTAGGCCAAACCCTCGCTGGATCGCTTCTGCCCTCACTGGTTGGAGGGTGGCTGACGGAACAGTTGGGGGCGATAGGCACTAGAGGGCAATCTGCCAAAGGCGTGATTCCCAAGCTGCGCCGAAAAGGAATCGGTCCTAAGAGCGGAAGCCAGGGCCAGACTGGCAAGTAAGACCAGGAGGTTGAAAAAGACTGCTTGGCGATTGGCGGTCCCGGATTTACACGATAAACGATTTCCGATCGGCACTCTGGGATTTTCGCTGGTTTGCCATTGGCTTGGAGGGTGCGCAGTACATGCCGCTTTTGGACCGGGAAGAATACATCGAACAAGCCTATTTCTTCCGTGCCCTGCGGGAACGGATGAACCAAGGGGTTTCCACGCAGGAGCTGTTGGCCATTTTGCGGCATGAGGTGTTGGCCATTACCAAACTGCCCATGGCCATTGATTTTATGGCTACGGAGCTTCGGCATACTGGGGGGTTTGCTGGGGCGATGTGTCGGCTGAGCCATTATTTCACCCCCTTCCAGACCTACATTATGTCGGAGGCGGAGCGGCCCGAAGGCCGCTTCGACTTCCGCGTCGGCCTGGAAATCCTCGAAAAAGAAGCCGAATACCGAGCCAAAGGCGCTACCCCCCAAGGACTGTTTTTGTATCAGTTTGAGGCCCTGTGTCGAAATCGGCTCAGCTACGACGAGGGACTGGAAGCCATGGCCCAAGACCCCCTCTATGACGAGGCGTGGCGAGAATGGATTTTGACGGTCCGCCGGCAGATTGGACTGGTCGATCTAGCCGACCTAATCTATGTCCGCAGCGAAGAATACCTGAAAACTCATCCACATCCGGGTAAACCGATTCTGTTTGGCGAAAAAGAAGGCCGAATCGCCTTGGCCCACCGAAGACGAGACCCGTTATATCTATTTGCTGCTTTGTCCCGCCAGCTGGGCTATCCGAGTGTGCCTCGGCCTAGACCGGAAGATACTAGCTCGCAGCTTGTGCCCCAGCTTGCGCGGCGAGTAGAACGTCTAGAAGCACGGATCAAACTTCTGGAAGAAGAACTCCGCGGCGGCATCGACATTACCCGCTTCTACGGACCACCCAAACAGGAAGGGACACCCTAAAGGGGGCAACAAAAGGATAGCAGAGGAACAAGGAACAGTTGGAAGAAGGACAGAGGAAAATAGAGAGCTGAAAACATCCAGAGAAAGCCAAGCAGGCAGCTGGAGGATTGGCAAGAGGCAAGCTCTGCGATCCGTACCGCCAGTTCCACCGCCTCTGTTGCCCCACCGGCCGCAACCCTTCCCCAGAAAGGAACCTCCTCGCTCAGCCTGCGCCGCTCCGTCCAAGCACACCAAAAGTAGCCGAGCAAACTCCACACAAAAAGCTCCCAGAACGCCAAAAGCGTACCATACTCTATCCGACTGCGCCGCCAGGCCAACCCCCACCAAAAACAGCACGAGCGGAGCGTAGTCTGTCAGAATGCCACTGTTCCCCCGCCAAGATGCCTGGAATCTTCAGATCTCTTAGGTGGCAGGGGGAGCGGAGGTTACTTTTTCGGCGCTGGGGGAGATTCGTGTTCTGGTTTGCCCCAGCCGGCTCGGCCTTCCGCAGAAGCCGCCTCTTCCAATTGCTTTTGAAGCTGTTTCTCCTCCTCGGGAGTTACCTTGGCCGGGGTTACCGAAGAACCCCCACAGCCCATCCAAGAACCCGCCAAAACCCAAATTGCCGCCAAAAATAACTGGACCCACTTTCGCCACATAAAGAAATCCCCTTCCTGAAAAACCCTTCTGGGGAACATGTCAGCCAAATAAACTACCCCTGCCAAGTGCCCGTAGCAGCCTCGCTCAGACGGTAGCTACTATCAGCCCACCGGCAGTCCCCTCAGTCGAACAGACTAAGTTACAACTCGCTCTGACAAATTATGCTACAAGACCGGATGCTCACCCGGCTGATTTGGAGGCCCACCCAGTCTCTCCCACCAGGCAAGAAGCGAACTGTTCCATCGACGGAACTATTACCCTTCTTATCCTTCCAGCAGCGGAGGGTGATTCCTGCCTGGACATGAACTGATACTCATATAGTTTCCAGGCCAGGCAACCCTACAGCTATGCCCAGAAGTGTTATTGCACCTGGGACCAGTCGATCGGCTGTTTGTCGTTCCGCACGCACAACCGACGGAACATCTCCGGATTGATACTGTAGGAGATGGCCCGAACCGAACCATCAGCCAACGCAGCGTTCATCATCCCCACATGGGCAGAACCAAAATAGTTCGATCCCGAATAGGGATCTGAAACTACATAAGAGGGATGCTGCGAGTCATGTCTAGGCACATAAGGACCCACAGGCCCGCTACCGGTGGTGCCGATACGAAAGATTTCGCTATCCCAGCCGGGCGCCACATACGGTTCGTTGTCGTCATACGTTAGCCCGAAGCGATCGGGATTGAGCTGTTTTTCTGCCACTAGCAGGGTGTTCGAGGCGCCGTCGCGAATATGGTCCAATTTGATCAGAGTCGGAAGGCCTTGGCTCGCTAGCCCCACATCCTTTCGGATAATAATTCCATCGGCGCCGTCGCCACCCCGGCTGCCGGCATTACCGGCATAGTCGATCTTGGCAGAGTTGTTGTACAAGACGGCCCGACGGCGGGTCGGACAGTGCAAGACCGGAAGCGGAGTTTTATAAATGACGCTGTTATTGGTCTGATCATAGATAGCCTGTTGTTCTAGGTAGGGGAGGATATAATACGGCCAACTCCATTCGGACCGATCATACGGGCTACAACAACCCCAATCGTTCCTTTCCCCTGTGTAACATCGGGAAGAGTCCAAGTTGGGATGATAGGGCGGATTGCACATATTTTTCCCGCCGTCAGGAAACCGATCCTGAGCAGAATGGAAGTTCAAGATGGCTAGGGCGATCTGCTTGAGGTTGTTGGCGCACTGGGTTCTTCGGGCCGATTCCCTAGCCCCTTGGACGGCCGGAAGCAGCAAGGCAATCAAAATGCCAATAATCGTTATGACGACCAAAAGCTCCACGAGCGTAAAGCCCGGCAGCCCCTGGCTAGATCGCCCGCCCACGGCGGATTCTGCCCAAAGGGTGGCACCTTCTGATTTCCGTAGCCGAGACCAGCTTATCTGTTTCCTCTTCATCGAGATCCCCTCCCCATAGACAATCGCCCTTGAGATGGCCCACAGATAGCCGACAAGGTTTAGCGCCCTCTCCTAACTCTCTTGAGAGAAGCGAGATAAGCAACTCCAATTTGCTTTTATTTTATAAATCCCGATGGCCCTTTGCAATACAGTAGGAAGGGGGATTTTAGCAACCAAAACCCGGAATAGAGGCGGTTCAGCACATGAGGATACCCCATTAGAGGGGGGCGCAACCCAATTGTCAATCTACCGAAGTCCGGTTATGATAAAAGTAATGGGTCTATGTTATTCCAAGCGGAAGAAGGAAGGAGGAATAACATAGCCTCATTTTTTGTTTCGGGTACTCACCATGCCAAACGGAGTGCAAGCCTTGCAGCGGTTGATGCTTCGCAGCAAAATCCACCGGGCTACGGTAACCGGAACGCAGTTAAATTACGAGGGCAGCATTGCCCTGGACCGGAATCTGCTGGAGGCAGCCGATCTATTGCCCGGCGAAATGGTCCAGGTGCTGAACCTGAATACCGGAAGCCGATTGGAAACCTATGTGATCGAAGCCCCGGCGGGTTCAGGGGCGGTGGTGCTGAACGGTCCGGCTGCCCGCACCGCCCAGCCAGGCGATTTGGTGATTATCTTGGCCTCCTGTGTGGTTGCAGAAGAAGAAGCCCGGCAATGGAAACCTCGGATTGTCTATGTGGATTCGCAGAATCGGCCCATCCAGGTGGTCCAATAGAGCGGCGCTTCAGAAACCATCTATAGGGGTGGGCTTTTTTACTCTTTGGCGGAGGTTTGTTCTTTAGCAGATTTATGAGAGCCGGATTTGTGGGCGGACTTTTCCACTGCGGAGGCGGCCTCGTCTGGTTTTTCGGTAGTTTTTCTTTCGGGTTTCTTTTTCGTTCGGCCGGTTTCCGGGCCGGCAAGCGCGGTAAGCAGTTTTACGGTTACCTCTCTGGCCTCTCCCATTCCTTCGTGAAAGGCCACGCCCTTGACCATGATCTGATCCCCTGGGCGGGCATACATCAGCCCTTGGGGAGTGGTGAAGTCCACTTTGATTTCCGCGTTATCGTCGAGTTCAAAAACGACAAGGGCTTGGGGGGTACGTACCGAATACTGCCCATCTTTTACCCCCATAATGGCACCGACCACCTGATAATTTCCAGGCCCTGGGACTTCTTTTTTCTTAGGTTTTGGCCCTGGCTGCTCCGATAACTGGAGGCCCCCCCCTTCTGGAAACAGGCCCGGAAACTTTTGCGGTGAGGGGCTGCAAATGGTCAAGGCCATCACTTTGCTCGTCGCATGGAATTTTTGGTCCAGGGTGGCCGCAAATTCCACAAAGACCCCAGGTTTCAGGAAACTTTTTTCCGCAGTTCCTGTAAGGTGCACCTGGGCTTTAGGAGAGACTCGAAACATCCATCCTTGGCCGGTTAGAGTTTTGATCTGCACTCCTGCGGGCATCACTGCCACGATGCTGCCTTCCACCTCCACCTCTTGGGCCTTCGGTTGGGCAGCCAACAGGCATGTTCTCCCCCCCAGAATGGCCCAAACACACACCCATCCGATCCCCAGCAGCTTTTTTGTGTCCATCGCTCCGACCTCGCCTACCAAGACCGTGGAAATGTTCCTAGGCCGCCGCAGCCTGGGCAGATACCTCTATTTAACATACCCTTGGCAGTGGCAGGAGGAAAGAGGCCGAGACAAAAATTTTGGAAGCTCTGCAAAATCCTAAACATCACGTGGACTTTATGAACATTTGATCCATTCCTTTGCCTATCGGTTCCCATTGCTGGGCACTATATATTGAGTCTAATATTGACAATGCCACTATATGTTGGGGCTGTTGACGGAGCTTCCGGAATAGTGTAAAAATGTCTCCTTTGAATTAGTCAGAGGTTCCTTTTAATTTTCCCAACCATCCTCCTCCGCACAGCCCCCTTCGGCGTATTGCCGCACTCGAAGGAGGAAACCCGCCAGGCTGAACCGCTTCCAAGCAGCCCCTCAAGCGCTTTTTTCCAATTCAGCGGCTTGGTTGAGTTTGTTGTAGAGGGTTTTCAGACTGATGCCGAGCTGTTCAGCAGCTTTGGCCTTGTTGCCGCCGTGGCGGTGGAGAGCCTCGGCAATGGCCTGCAGTTCGATTTCTCGCAAGGTTCGGCCGGTGCCGAGCGCAGAGCCGCTTTTCGCCAGATAGGTCTCCAATGGAATCCGCTGAGAATCTTCTTCTACAGCCCCGCCAGGTGTCGGCAACGTTCCGGAACCTGCCCGAAGGCTCCCCGAAGAGGCTGGCACTCCGCCACAAGCTGTCGGATGGGGATTGGAAGCGGTCGGATGGGCCAAAAGGGCTTCCTTGCTCAGACCCAATTGAGGCGGCAAATCCTCCGCCTGAATCGGCAATCCCTGACCCAAAATCAACGCTCGTTCTATCACGTTGGCCAGTTCCCGTACATTGCCAGGCCAACTGTGGCGTTGAAGCCGAGTCATTGCCTCCGGCGTTACCACAGCCACGCCCGGGGGCGTTTGCGGCCGGAACCGCCGCACCAGATGGTCTACCAAAACCGGGATGTCTTCCAGACGCTCTCGGAGGGGTGGTATATAAATTTCTACTGTATTGATACGAAACAGCAGGTCCTCTCGGAATTCCCCCTGTTGGACCATCTGGTCCAGGTCCCGATGGGTAGCGCAGATGATTCGCACATCACATTGGAAGGTGGTGTTTTCGCCCACTCGCCGGATTTCCCCGCTTTCCAGGAACCGGAGTAACTTGGCCTGGACCGGCTTGGGCAGTTCGCCGATTTCGTCTAGAAACAGGGTGCCGCCTCCAGCCGCCTCGAAAAGCCCTTTGCGAGCCCGATCCGCTCCGGTAAACGCCCCCTTACAATGGCCGAATAGTTCGCTCTCGATCAGGTGTTCCGGCAGCGCGCCACAATTGACCGCCACAAATGGTTTGTCCGCACGGAGGCTTTGATCATGCAGTGCCCGCGCCACCAGCTCTTTGCCCACCCCGGTTTCTCCCCGCACTAGCACCGTGGAATCCGTCGGGGCCACTTTGGCAATCAATTGTCGGAGTGCTTTCATGGATGATGAAGATCCGATCAGTTCCGATCTGCCCTCTAACCGTTCCAGTCGGCTTTGCAAGGCCCGGAGTTTTAGGTTCAATGCCCGTTTGGCAGCCACCCGAGCCAGCACCGCCCGCAAATCGAGCCACTTGCACGGCTTGGTCAGATAATCCAGCACCCCATGCCGGAGGGCCGCTACCGCTGTGCTCAACGACGATTTGCCCGTCAAAATCACCGCCTCGATGTCCGGGTCGATCTGCTTGGCTCGTTCAATAACAGCAATTCCATCAGCCCCCGGCATATCCAAATCGACCAAAAGGCAGTCGTAGGTATCTCGCTCCAGAGCAGCCAACGCACTGGTTCCGTCCGGGCAAACCGTTACCTCGTGCCCCATGCGCGGCAATTCGATCCGCATCAATTCCTGGAGCGATTTTTCATCGTCGGCAAAGAGGATTTTGAGCTTTTCATGCGGCTTGGCGTCGATGGCTGATCTCCTTGTGGCCAGAAGACTCTTGTTCTGAAAGCGGCAAACGCACCCAAAATGTAGCCCCTTGACCAGGCCCGTCGCTATGGGCCTCCAGTTGCCCGCCATGATCAGCGATGATCCGGTAGCTGATCGACAACCCCAGGCCAGTGCCCTGGCCGGAGCGCTTCTGGGTGAAAAAAGGCTCGAAAATATGGGCCAGCACCTCCGGACTCATCCCACAACCGTTATCCACCACCTCAATCTCCGCCCAACCGGCCCGCTCTTGCAGTCGGATCTGCACCCGCCCCCCAGGTTCAATACTATCCAACGCATTGGTCAATAAGTTCAGTACCACTTGCTTGATCTCCTGCGGATTCACCCACACCTGGACAGGCTTCTGGTACTCGAAACGAATCTCCTTACCCTGATACCGGCCAAGATGCCGAACCATTTCGACCACGTTTTGGATCAACTCCGCCAGGTCGGTTTGTTGACGCCGGACCGGGCCAGTGCGGGAAAAATCCAACAGCTTCTCCGTAATCTCTTTACACCGGAACGCTTCGGTCTGGATCATCCGCAGATATTGGCAAAGCACCGGCCGATCCGGATGCGCTGCTGGAAGGGCCTCTCCAAGGCGCTCCTCCATACTCTCGGCCGCCATGGCAATGGAAGCTAAGGGGTTATTGATCTCATGGGCTACCCCGGCGGCCAAAAAACCCACACTTGCCAATTGCTCGTTGCGGATCACCTGCCGTGTGCGCTCTTGCACCTGTCGGTCCAAATCGTCCCGGATGGCCTCGAACCGTTCGGTCATTTGGTTCATCGCCTGAGCCAGCTCGGCCATTTCATCCTCGCTTTCCAGATAAACCCGATACGAGAAATTGCCCGAAGCCACTTCCCGACTTGCCGCTATCAGCCGTCGTAATGGCACAAAAATCCATCGATAAAACAGTCGTAAAAATAACCCAAACAGCACTGCCGCCAATCCGCTGGCCATCCAGGTGCTGACAATCAGCGTCCGATACTGCCCCCGCACTTCCGCAGCAAACCCAGCCAATTTCCGATGCAAATGACTGGGCAGCTCTCCGACGAGGTTCTCCAAGTGTTCTACCTCCGCTTCTAATTGATTGATCTTCACATCGTCTAAGACCCAGTCCGATCGTTGGAAGATCCCTTCCAGCCGACGAAAAGCCCTTTGGATTTCTGAAAGCGTTCGCCGTTCGGCAGCGGTGTCGGTAATCGGAGAACCGGCCAGATGTTGCTCCTCTAACTGCCTGCGATAACGGTCTAAGGTTTCGTGCACCTCGGCCAGTTCCCTCGAAAACCGATAGCCCAAACTCCGCACGCCCACCGGAACCTGTGCAGGATCTAGGCTGTAGAATCCCCCGGCCCGAAGGCCTCGCAATTCGCTGACCAACAGGCGCAGATCATCGACTTGCTGGCCCAATTCGGCGGCCAGCGGCAATTCCCGCACCCGAACACTCAGGGTCTTGGCCAAAGCCCGGTACGCATAGGTGGTATAAAGCCCCCCGGCTGCTAGAATCCCCACGACCACCACCAGTAAGCCCAATTGCACGGCAAACTTCACCCGGATTGGCCAATGCCCTAACACCCCTGCCGCTCCTTCAGTGGCCTCTCATTTTATTAGAGGACCCTTATTAGAGGACCCGAAAGTCCTCCTGTTGGCTTGTGTCGCTTTCAGAGCCTTTCCGCTTTTGTTGTCTTTTTGATTCTTCCAAAAGCAGGTACCAATCCCCCCCTATGGAAGCCTGGAAAGAACTCCGAAGTGGACCTTTGGCAGCTTTAGCTTTTCATTGGCGGTTCCTATCGAAACCTGGTAAAGAACGCAGAAGTGTACCCATCGGGTCTTCAAAAGAGCAAGATTCGTTTTAGATACCCCTTTTAGGGGGATGGGTGGCAAAAGTACTGGCCCTTTCTTCAAGCTTTCTTCCCTTCCAACGGGTTTCAGCCCCCATGTGCATCTAACCGAAACAGGCAGCAAAAGACCGGTTCGTTTTCTTTGTGCCTCTCCCGAGAAAAATGGAAACCATGCCAAAAACAGGGGATTTTATTCCACAAATAAAGGGGGTTGCGAAGAAGAGCAAATGAAGAGGCAATTACTCCTCCTGAGATGCCTAAGTTCGTTTCTTTTTAGGGAAAACCCATGAATTATTTTGATAATCTAAGTAAAATAGATAATCTAGAGAAAGTTGTTGCTTTTCCCCTTCTTTTTGACCTCTGCTCCATAGCCAAGTCGATAAAATTAAGTTTTCCGGAACCACTTCCCTTGACCGGAGGAGCTTCTCCTGGGGAAAAGCCGGAAGGGAAAGGCCAGATTACCCAGCCACCGTTAGGCAATCCCAATGATAGCCCGTAGCAATTCCGATATGAAATCTGCGATTTGGCAGATGGCAGCGTCGCCAATCAGAGACAGATCCGGAAGGGAACGGTGCCCACCGGATGTTGATTGATGAAAGAGGCCTTTGCAATGAACGATTCGGAACTTCGTCAAACGATGGTCGAACAGATTCTTCGCTCGCCTTCGTACCGGTTGGCATATAAAGACCCGGATTTTTTGGAGAGTCCGGAGCTAAGGCCTAACCGGATGGAGTTGGAGTTTTTGAAACCGGAATTGGGGTTCCGGGCCCATGGGATTCGTTCGACCATTGTTACCTTTGGGAGCACCCGGATTGTGGATCGACAGTCGGCCCAAGCCCGGTTGGAGGCTGCCCAGGCCCGGTTGGCCCAGGACCCGAATAACCCGGTGTTGCAGCGGCAGGTCGAGAAAGCCCGCCGGCTACTGGAGAAAAGTCATTACTGGGAGATGGCCCGGGAGTTTGCCCGGATTGTTTCTTCAGCCAGCCAGCAGGGCGAAGCCTGTGACTTTATCATTCTGACCGGGGCTGGACCGGGCATCATGGAGGCGGCTAATCGGGGGGCTTGGGAAGTAGGAGCCAAATCCGCCGGCCTGAACATCCAAATCCCTATGGAACAACTGCCCAACCCTTATGTTACCCCCGAACTTTGCTTCCAATTCCAGTATTTTGCTTTGCGAAAATTTCACTTTTTGCTCCGGGCTAAGGCCCTGGTGGTCTTTCCGGGCGGGTTCGGCACCATCGACGAACTGTTCGACGCATTGACCTTACGCCAAACCCATCGGATGCAGGAGATCCCGATTATTCTGTTTGGCCGGGAGTATTGGGAAAAGGTCATCAACTTCCAGTTCCTGGCCGACGAGGGAATGATCGACGACGAGGACCTAAAACTATTCTGCTTTGCGGAAACCCCTCAGGAAGCTTGGCAGATCATTCAGGATTTCTACAACCACAACGGGCGTCGCTGCGGGCATCCGCCGCATCTGGCTGCAGGAGTCCCCGGCGCTTGGCAAGTGGATTGATTCGCCAGGGAAGTTCCCTCCGCCTGCCAGAAACCTCACCCCGCTCTCCCTACGGACGGCCGAGCTACTGACGGCCACCGAGCTTCGGCTTCCCACCGCCGGAGGCCCTATTTTTGTACAACCACTTCCCGTTATTGTCCGGCTGGGGGACGATCTTTGCGCGCACGCATTCGAGTGCCATATTCCAAGCTCAGCCGGATTTCCTCCGCCGGAATGTTATCCGGGAAAAAGACTCCGCTGATCTTGGCATTGTAGATCGAGCAGCCTTCCAGGTCGTGGTTTCGCAGGTCGCAACCGCGCAGGTCGGCTTCCCGAAGATAAGCGTCCCGTAAAAGGACCCGACTTAAATCTGCGTTTCGCATATCACAGCCTCGCAAATCCGCTCCCCGAAAGTCGATGACCTCTCGGCCTTGGATGGCCCGGTGGTAAGCTTCCAAATCACCCACCCGGAGGGCCTTGAAGGCCGGATCATCCGGAAATCGAGCTCGATGGACCGGCCGATTCTGCAAAATACCTGCCATGTGGATCTGTCTCCCTAATGCCGATGGTCTTCACACCCCCTAATGCCCTAAGGAAGGTTCCGATTGAAGGGAAGCTCCGACAATCTCCAACGGTGGTTTTGCTGTCGCCCTGGTTCCCGATGCACCCAGACACAGACTCTTCAAATCTCCCAAAAGCTCTTTTCCCTGTAGTAAATATAGATTTTGGTACGCACATTTGCGGTTAACCTACCCAGCTACCAAACCACTCCGGACTATTTCTTCCCCTCCAACCGATAAATCCTGTTTTTCTGCTCCGGCCGGCCCCTGTACTTCCTAAAGCTATTAAAAACGCTCCCAAGGGCAAAGCCAGAAAACTCTTTTCGTCCCTAGGAGAGCAACCATCTGCAGCACAGATTGAGACGCTTGCCTGGGCCTGGACGAAGGAGGTTTTGGGTTGGCTTCAAAAATTGGCCACTCCGTTGGTGCCTTGGATGTTTTAAGGAACCTCAATAATTCTAAGGATATATTTTTGCACCATTTCGGAACCATCGTCCATTGCCCCAAGATATAGTAGCACTACCAACATTAGATTCCATATATAGTGCCCAGCAATGGAAACCGATAGGCAAAGGAATAGATCAAACGTTCATAATGTTCACGTGATGCTCAGAATCTTGCAGAGCTTCCTTGAATATTCCGTAACACATCAGCCGAACGAAGAAGCTGCCCGCTTAAGCCGAGGAAAGCCTCACGGCCACCCTGCCGCCCAAGCGGCACTCTGGAACAAATAAACTGGCACAAAAAACTGCCTTCCTGCTTTCCCAGGAATGCCTTGGTACATCATTTGACTGAACTGTTACGATATTTTACCAAACTCCGGGCACCAACGGCCAAAAGGTTCCATCCACCGGCACCCACAAACAGTAAGGTTCCATGTGTCCGAACCCGCTGAAAAGATGAAGAAAGGACCCGCTGACCGGATAGCGACCGGGTGGAAAAGATGGAGAAAGAACCGGGCGGAAAGATAGATCGGGGGTACAAAGATACAGAAACTTGGGCCGGAACCGCTTGAGAATTCCCAAGTTACACCGTCTCTTTCTCGACGTAACTCCTTACTGCATAAGGACTTAGTGGCGGGGACAGGATTTGAACCTGTGACCTCGAGGTTATGAGCCTCGCGAGCTACCTGGCTGCTCCACCCCGCGCCAAGTTCCTCCAGCAGAGCCCTTCTGGCTCGAGGCCTTCGGCGAGGACCTTGCCGGTGGGTCTGCCTGGTAAGGAACCGTTAAAGTGTTGGGTCCCCGGAGCAGGTGTTGCAACGCTTGCTCCGGAGTACCAGGTGGGTCTGGCTGGTAAGGAACCGTTAAAGTCTTGGGACCCTCCCTGAGATTCGTTTGGCCCTACCCCCTGGGGGGTTGTAATTTCGATACCAGTACTGCCCCTCACCCTCCCAGGGATTCAGTTGGTCCCTGATCTTCCCGGCAGGTCTCCGGGCAAGGGAACCGTTAAAAGGAATGGAAGTGCTCGCCCCCTTTCCCATCGGAAGACCCACACACGGGTTTACTACCCGATGGGTAAGCCCCTATTATACCGGGTACCAGGGGTCCCGGCTAGCATTATCCAAGCAGATCCAAGTACAACCCCATCGCCTTAAACTGGTAAACGGGGGGCTAGTTTTCCCGGCTAGCATTGTTTAAGTAATTATACTCTAAAGTTATCCCCAATATTCAAGGGCTTTTGGAGCTTGGAGTTTCGGATCTTTCATTTGGGGGGCATTATATAACTCTTTTTGGGTAAATCCAAGGTCCCCCCTACAAAGTATCCTGGAAAGGAGAAAGTCCCCGAAAAAATCCAAGCAACCTTTTTCTCCGAGAGGGGGAACTCCCTTGGCCAGATGTTATGGAAGCCAGGATTTGGCCAAATCTTTTCCGGAGGAGGATCTATCCGCCAAGAAATATAGAAAAACCACCTTCTATGGAGAACGTCAATCCCGGTGGTTAGAGCCACTGGGATTTAATAATAGCATGGAGTGATTTTAGGTAAAATGGGAAAAATAAGACGCTTAGGAAATCTACGGCATCGGAAATCAAATGGATAATCCACCCCTTTTCCATTTTTGGAACACTTCATCCAAATGAAGTAGGTGCGTGGTGAATCCGAGAAAAGCCTTTGGGTGTTCCTGCTGCGCAAGCGGGAATCCAAACTAGCAGAAAAAACTGGACTAGTGCATTCGCACGAATGCCTTAGTACAGCATTGGACTGAGATGTTACGGGTTTTCGGGTTTAGGAGGCAAAAGGGGATGAAGTGACTTTTTCTCAGATGGGGAGGAGCTAGGCAACCCCTTAGGGGATCCGAAGTTGCAAGCTCGGGCAGTCCTGTTACAAGGCAATAAGAAGGCAGCCTCGCAGGAAGGGAGCAGGTGACTGGGAGGCTCCCGGGCTGGGAGTTCCCTGTGAGCGATTGAGTATCTAGGGGTTGTGGCAACTGGCCCAGAGCCGATAGATATCCTCCAAGGTAGGTAAGGTATTTAGCAGGAAACGCAAGTTTTGGGCCCCCTGGTTGTTTACTGGGAAAGAGACGATATAATATATTTCTTTTAAGCGGGAGTATATTGGGCTGGGACCAGTGATCCAGCAAGCTCCGGTGGAGGGTTTTTGGGAACAGTTTAGGTGAATGAGGTGGGTTTATTTTTTACCCTCTTGTCGGGGGCAGAGTGTCTGGTGGAGGAGGAGCAGGCTGAGAGGAGGAGGTTTTTGGCTACTGCGGGAGCAGGCGGACTGTAGTGGGCATGTTGAGCTGGGGTGAAAGGCATATTTGTTGACCGAGCGTCAAACAGTTTTTGTTAGGAACCCCGGGGCTGCTTGGGGCTGGGGGAGTTGGGCGAATCATGCCATGGGAACCGTCTCAAGCAGACCCGAGGCATATTGGTGGGTGATTTAGGTCTTTTATCAAGAAGGAGTTGGCGCGTGGCGATTCGAGTGGGGATTAACGGGTTTGGACGGATTGGACGGTTGGTGTTTCGTCGCTTGATGCAGGAGCCGAACAAGTTCGAGGTGGTGGGGATCAATGATATAACCACCCCAAGCATGCTGGCCACCTTGTTGAAATATGACAGTATCCATCGCCAATACCCAGGTGAGGTGAAGGTGGAGCAGGAGCACCTGGTGGTCGATGGCAAGAAGATTCCTGTGATGGCGATCAAAGATCCCAGCACATTGCCCTGGAAAGATTTGGGGGCCGAGGTGGTAGTGGAAAGTTCGGGGGTATTTCGCAAACGAGCTGCCGACGGCAAACCGGGCTTTGACAGCCACCTGAAAGCCGGCGCCCGGAAGGTGATTATCAGCGCCCCGGCCAAGGGGCACGACATTACTTGCGTGATCGGGGTTAATGAGAAGCAGTTGCGGCCGGAGCATCTTTGTGTGTCGAACGCCAGTTGCACGACCAACTGCTTGGCGCCGATTGTCAAGGTGCTGCATGAGAAGTTTGGGGTGGTCAAGGGGCTGATGACGACAGTGCATTCTTATACAAATGACCAGCGTGTTTTGGATTTACCGCATGAAGATCCGTATCGTGCCAGAGCTGCTGCCCTGAACATTATTCCTACCACCACCGGCGCTGCCACGGCAGTGACTGAGGTGATCCCAGAACTGAAGGGGAAACTGACCGGCATTGCGATCCGGGTGCCCACGCCGACGGGCAGTGTAGTGGATCTTACAGTGGAAGTGTCTAAACCGGTTACAGTAGATGCGATCAATGCGGCCATGCGGGAAGCGGCCGAAGGCCCCATGAAGGGGATCCTCAAATACACCGAAGACCCGTTGGTCTCTAGCGACGTGATTGGCGACCCGCACAGTGCTATTTTTGTCGGCCCATGGACCATGGTGATGGGCAATAATTTGGTCAAAGTGCTGGCCTGGTACGACAACGAATGGGGGTATAGTTGTCGGACGGCAGAGTTGGTGGAACTGGTGGCCAAGCTCTAATGGGTTGACGGATTGCATTTTTGATAGCGAGCTTTGAACCATTTAGGCTCTGGGGGAAGGGCCGCAGAGAGATTTTCTGGGCAAGGGTTGTTTTTTTGAGCCTTTTGATGGATTTGGGGGCCACCAGAAAAGGTTCTGTTAGAGCCGATGGTTCAAATAATATACTGATGTATATATTACTGGATCATAGGTCGGTTCCCGCGAATCAGGGGCTAATTTGGGTAACATTTCAGCTCAGCCGAGGAAAAGAGCTTCCCGCTTTTTAGGCGGAAGGCTGGCGAGGGTGATTGCCTGGGAAACGGCAGCGGAGCGAGCAGAAATCTATCGAAAAAACTGGGTGCTTCCTTTCGCAGCGGGGAGAGGTTGGATCAATTGGCTGAAATGTTACACAGTTTCCAATCTAGGAATGGGACCCGAGGGATGTACGACAAGTCGGCCTTGGTGGCCTTGATGCGGGCGAAGGCGTTACGGTTTGGGGACTTTGTTTTGGCTTCTGGGCGTCGGGCCAGTTATTATCTGGACGCCAAACAGGTGACGTTGGATCCGGAGGGATCCCGGCTGGTGGCCGAGGGGCTGCTGGAACTGTTGGCCCAGGGCGAATGGCCCGATGCGATTGGAGGTATGTCTATTGGTGCTGATCCGATCACTGCATCAGTGGTAACTCTTTCTGGGCTCTATGGCCGACCCATCCGGGGTTTTATGGTGCGCAAAGAGCGGAAGGGGCATGGCTCCGGCCAATATATCGAAGGTCCTGTGCAGCCGGGCGACCGAGTGGCCATCGTGGAAGATGTGGTTACCACGGGCGGTTCTAGCCTGCAGGCGATCCAGCAGGCGGAAGCCTATGGTCTGAAGGTGATCCGGGTGTTGGCAATCGTTGATCGGATGGAAGGTGGGGCGGAGGCGTTTGCGGAGCGTGGGTATCGGCTGGAGAGTTTGCTAACGATCCGGGATTTTGGCATCGAACCGCCCTCTCCAGCCTAAAACGCCTGATCTGTTGGGGCTGGGTATGGGAAAACGGAATGTTGAAAGAGGAACAAATTGAAGCCAACTCGAAAAGCCGCATCCATTACCTCCGAGACAGGCAATGGATCGGGGGGCCAGAGAGGCGAGAATGGTTCCAGGGGAAGAGACGCCGGTTGGGTAAGTGTGGGGAACAAGGTGGATGAGGGGTGGTGTTACTGGTCGGGCTTAGGTTGCTCGGAAGGGGGCCGATGAAGTTGATCCTGTTCGAGCTGGAGGATTTTTTGGATCCGGCGGGCATGTCGGCCACCTTCGAACGGCGTGGTGAGCCAGATTTCCACCATCCGATCAATCAGGCGTTCTCCCAATAGATCGGCCGACAAGCAGAGGATATTACTATCGTTATGTCGACGGCTCATTTCTGCAGTGAAATCATCATGGCAAGGGGCAGCTCGGACGCCGGGGAATTTATTGGCTGCTATACACATTCCCAGGCCTGTTCCACAGATTAGGATCCCGCGGTGCACTTCGCCTCGGCTGACGCGGGAAGCCACTAAAGCCGCTATATCCGGATAATCGCACGGAGCGGGGCTGAAACAGCCATAGTCTTCGACCTCATGGCCAAGGCGCCGAAGCAATTCAATGACTTTGCTGCGGACTTCGAAGCCCCGATGGTCGCTGCCGACGGCTATCTTCATGGTAATTCTACCTCTTGAAGCCGCACTTCCAAGGCCCGCTGGATTTGTTGGGCGCAGCGTCGATAGCGATCCAGCGAACCTCCGATGGGATCGGCGATGTCCATTCCTTCGGGCGATAACAGCATGGTGCGTTCGGCGGCATCAGGCCATTGGCTCACAATAGCTTCTCGATGGCCACGAGTCATCGTGAAGATATAATCGGCATGACGGATTAAGGTTTCATGGACGGGCTGGGTTTCATGGCTTCGGAGGTCAATGCCATACTCATGCATTACCTCAATCGCTTCGGGGCTAGCTTGGGCGCCTAGGACCGCTGCAATGCCGGCAGAGCTAACCAGCACGCCTGCTTCTTCCAGGTTCTCCATCGGGCAACCGAGCCGATCCGCAAGCATCTTCCGGGCAAGAGCTTGCGCCATGGGGCTTCGGCAGGTATTGCCAGTACAAACAAACAGAATAAGGAGGCTAGCTAACCGCTTCAAGGTCTGCTCCGGCACCACCCCAGGCCGAACAATGGTATATCGAGAACCTTCCACCCGCACTACCGCAGAGGGTTGGCCAAATCGCGTGGGCCCGTCATCTAAGATCAGGGCGAGCTGTTCCCCCAACGCCTCTAGGACTTGCTGGGCGGTGCGGGCCTCCGGTTGGCCTGTCCGGTTCGCACTGGTAAGGACCAACGGACCGGCCGTCATCCGCAACACCTCCAAAACCAGCGGATGCCCGGGCACCCGAAGCCCTAACGTGCCTTGGGGACAGACCGCTTTTTGCACCTCCGGAGGCAACCGCCGACTTAACCCCTCTGGATGGGAATCGGCCAGGACTAACGTGAGCGGTCCAGGCCAACATCGCCGGGCCAACCGCTGGGCCAATCGACTCATGTCGGGCACGTAATCCCGCGCTTGAGTGGCACTATACACCGCCAGGGTCAGCGCATGGCCCGGGCGCCGGCCCTTGGCCTCCAATAATCGACCTACTGCCCTAGGGTCCAACGCCCGAGCCGCCACCCCATAGACCGTCTCCGTCGGAAAGGCTACCAATTGGCCCGCCGTCAACACTTCCACCGCCTGATGCACCACATCCCGAAGGTCTTCTACCTTGGCCACATCAATGACTCGTGCTGCCATGCCCACTAGGCCCTCTGCAACCGCTACTGCTAAGTTCCTCTTTGTTCCTCTGGTTCCGCAGCGCTATCCTTTTAGAGCCTATCCCAAAAGAAGCTTGGTAATCCAGTAAAACCAGGAAAATTAGGGGTTCGGCAAGCCGGTAATTTCCTTTGGGAGACGGCCTCTTATGGCAAGACCCGTCCGAAATATACCATCAATATACCACCCGAGTTGTCCGGAGTGGGGGTATCCGCCGTATCCGTTCCTTTCAAGCTACCAATTCCCTGGGGGGATGGAAAGCCTGCTTTTCTGGTGGGCCGGGGCCTTCGCTGCAAGGGCCAAGCTCCCTTTGGGCAAACCCGGTTTCCCCTTTGGAAGAGCCTTTCTTTTAAAATACCTCAGCAGATTCCAAGGAGGGCTCCCCCGGCCAGGTTCTCTCACTCCACCCGCACAGGCATCCCTAGCTTCAGAACCGGAAAAACTTGCTTCTGGCTTTCGTTAGCGTTCCCTGGGCAGTCCCATTCGCACTATGCCTTATCCTAAAATTTTATCCCGTAGAACTCTTTCTATCCGAAAGGGCAGGTAAGGGGAGAATCGGTCGGCTGCCTGCCGAGCCAGACTCTCCGATCTCCTCATCCCTTAGCCTTTCTACACCATAAGGTAATTCAGTAAGCGTAGTAAACACTGAATCCAACAATGGTTTAAAAAGTTGCAACTGCTCCATCCAGTGTTGGTGGTAGTGGAGAAGTTGACGCTTGTATTCTTCCAGGAGGCTGTTTAATTGGGCTAATTGCTGGTTTTTTTCGGCCACCAAGAGTTCTAACTGATGGCAATGGGCTTGGAGAGTATCTCGTTGGTGGTGAAGCTGCTCTAATTGTTCTACCAGATAGCCAGCCAACAGGGTAGTTAGATTTCCCCCTGGCGTAGCAGGGTCAGCCAGTAATTTCTGCCTCAGTTGCTCAAATCTTTCCTGGGAAAGCGGCGGGGTGGGGGGTAACTTGGGTAGGATGAGGTTTTCCCTCCCAGTTTCCTCTTGTTGGTTATATTCATATCCACTAAAAGTGGTATTTCCTGAGGAAAGCTGTATCCCTGAACTATTACTTTCATAGGACGGGCATATTCCCCTCTTATGTGGGAGATTTAACTTCTCTAGCCCCTTCCCCCAATGGTCAAAAAAACTTCCTAACCACTCTTCGAGTTGCTCGAAGCCTTCCAGAAGCTCCTCCAAAAGCTTCCCCACTTTTTCCAAGGGGCGCAATTCCTTCGCCCCTGAGCTAACTTCGGCCATTTGATTTACCCACGGGGTTACCTTAGTTGCCGGACTCTGAACCATCTGGAGGCCCAATGGGTGTGTATGCCGGGCCCCTTGCACCACAGTTTTTTGCTGGCTAGGGCCACTTCGTTGGAGAAAATGTTTTCGGTGCTCAATAAAATTGGGATGTTTTTTCGAAACACTTCAGCCGAGCGAAGTAACTTCCTGTTTTTTAAGGACAATGCCCCCGAGTCTCCTTTCTGCGGAAGCGGGAAGCCAGAAGCAAGAAATCCTTTGGAACACCGGGATTGCTGCTTGCGCAGGGAATGGCTTGGTGCTCCATTGGGCTAAAGTGTTCCTTTTTTTCTTTTTTCACCCTTTAGGCAGATCATGCCCTCCTAAAGTGGGGATATTTCCTCCGAAGTCCGGTTCTAGTTTTTCATCCCCCCATGTTTGGTAGATAAGAAGAAAGATGGGTACATGCTCAGAAATGGAACCAGACTAGCTTTATCCAAAACCCAAAAGAAGCTATTACAATTCTAACTTATAAATCGTTTACCCTCCCTAATTGTCCGGAGGGAGCGTTTCTGGGGGTGTCCCAGGCGGAGACGGCTTTTAAAAGCTGGGAAATCCCCCTTTGGTGGAAGCGGGTTTCCCCTCAGGGGGCAGTGGCACCAGGCGATAGGGAGCCTGCTGCTTTCCAGGCAGGTCAATGGGGGGTAGTTTCTGGCTTTGTTTCGCCGGAAAGCCCGGCTAGCCACAACAGAATCGGGGAGGCAATATACACGGAGCTAAAGGTTCCAGTAACTACGCCAAACAGCATGGTAAAGGCGAAGGCGTGGATCCCCTCGCCGCCCAGGATATACAGAATCAGTAAGCCCATGATCACTCCGCCGCCGGTGATGATCGTGCGGGCCAGGGTGTCGTTGACACTGCGATTGATCATCTGTTCAGTAAGCCAGGGGGCTTTGCCTTTCACCTCCCGGATGCGGTCGAAGATGACGATGGTATCGTTGAGCGAATAGCCGATCAGCGTGAGAAACGCCGCCAGTACATCCAGGCCGATTTTCATCTCGTCGATCAGCAGGAATCCCAAGACAGGGGCCAGCCAATAGGTCAAGGCTACCGCACCCAAGGTAATGGCCACGTCATGGATTAGGGCCACCACAGCGGCCAATCCATAGACCAAACGCTGGAAGCGAACCCAGATATAGACAATGATACAGAACAGACTAGCGACCAGAGCGGCCACGGCCTGACGCCGAGTGCCACCGGCCACCTTGCCACCAATTTCGTTCGACGACGGAAAATACGGCGATTGCTCTAACAGCGCATTAACCTTTTCCAAGACCTTTTTGGCCTCTTCGGCGGGCAGAGCCAGTGTCACTTCCCAGTTGGTAAAGGCAGTGGATATTCCTGGCAGATATTCCGAATGGCTCAGTTCGAAGGGGACGGCTTCACTATAAGTGTATTGAAGGGCCTGTTGGAGGAGGGTTTTCAGGCGTTCATAGTCGATCCGATGCGTGAAGGTGAGGGTTGCTTTAGTACCGCCGGCAAAGACTTCTGGTTTAGCCGGGGCTTGGGGTTTGGCAGGTGTTGGGGTAGGGGGGACAGAATGTTTGATCGGAATCGGCTCCGGCGGTTTAGGCAGTTCAGGGGCTTCCGGACTGGGCTTCGGAGGGGAGGTTGAAGGTTCTGGACCGGGTTTCTGCGGCAGCGGTTCCGACGCCTTCAGGGCCTCCGGCGATTCCGGACTCGGTTTGCCGAAGGTTTCAACAGATTTGGGGCCCGTTTTCGGCGGTGCCGGTTCAGACGCTTCCGGAGCGGCTTTCCCAGGAGAACCAGAAGGTTCTGCAGATCGCTTCTGCCGGACTGGTTCCGAGGAGCGTTCTGCCGGACCCGCTTGAGAGGCTTCCGTGGCTGAAGCAGGTGGTTTGGACGCCGCCGCTTTTTGAGGGTTTTCCGCAGGGGGCTGAGGGGGGGTGGGAGGTTTACCGGTCGGCTGATCTGGTGCTGGCTGCTCAGCGATGTTCACCAGGCCCAGGCTCTGCTGTTCTGCCCAGGGCGCTATGCCTCTCAACGCCGGCTCTACCAGGTGGGCAGAGGAAGCCAGCGGCAACTCTTCCCCGCCCAACAGGGTGAACATCACCTGAAACCCCTCCTGGGATTGGAAGGAAGTCTTTTCCTCAGGTTTTTCCGGGGATTTTTGCTCCTTTTCGGAGGCAGCAGGGGTGGGAGGTGGCGAAGAGTTCGGCATTTCGGCCTTTTCTGCAGGAGGAGAGTCCCCTTTCGGCGCCGCCGTAGTTGCCGACCCTGCCGGCGGCTTCGAGTTGGCCGGTTTAGATTCCCGCTTCTCCGACAGGGAGGCCGAAGCGGGCTGCTTGGAAGGCTTGGGTTGAGACGGTTCGGAAGGTTTTACTTCCGGTTTGGCTGGGGGATGCGGCGAGAGGGGTGTTGGTGTAGATTCGGCTTTGGGAGAAGCTGTTGGGTTGGGAGCAGATTCGCCTTTTGCGGGAGGTTGTGGTTTTTCCTCAGGTTGGCTTTTGGGAGTAGCTTCAGGTTGAGTGGGTTCGGAAGGTTTTACTTCCGGTTTGGCTGGGGCTTCCGGCGGCCCAGCTTTTTCGGCCGGTTTAGATTCCGGTTGGGCTGAGGACGGCGGGGAAGAAGGTTTTTCAGAAGGTTTGGATTCTGGTTTGGGTGGGGAAGCTGCCGGCGCAGTTTTGGCCAAAATGGGTTCGAGAGATTGAATCGACAGGCTGTTGGCAGCCAGTTTGTCGCCGAATTGCTGGATAAGGATTTCTTCGACATATTCGACTGCGGTATAAGGCTGGCCGGTTTTGGGATTCCGGAGCAGTTGACCCGTCTGGGGATCGGTAGGCACTTGCAAGGAGGTATTGATCATAAAGCGAAGGCCTTTGGGTTCGTCCAGCAGTTTCACATCGCTGACGGCCAGATCGGGCAAGACTCCTGATAAGACTCGC
This sequence comes from uncultured Thermoguttaceae bacterium, assembly GCA_938042245.1. Classification (GTDB taxonomy): domain Bacteria; phylum Planctomycetota; class Planctomycetia; order Pirellulales; family Thermoguttaceae; genus JANXAQ01. The sequence continues at coordinate 26,826 of CALIRO010000015.1, read as the reverse complement.
CGAATCTCCCCAATATCTTGGGGTTGTTTGAAGACTACCTCCACCGACACGCCGCCGGTAAAGTCGATATTGAAAAGTCCCTGGCCTCTGGCCCAGGCGCCGATGAGGCCGACCAGGATCAAAACTCCGGAGATGCCCACTGCCACATACTTAGCGCCCAGGAAATTGATGTCGGTGCGCCCGAGCATTTTGAGCATACGGAGTCGGCTGATCCAGCCTTGCCGTTCCATCAGATCGAAGACCACCCGGGAGCAGAACACGCCGGTATAAAGGCTTAGCAGCACGCTTAAAAGCAAGGTGATGGCAAACCCTTTGATCTGATCGGTACCCACGATGTAAAGGACCACGGCCGTAATCAGGGTGGTCATGTTGGAGTCGATGATGGCGGACATGGCTCGGTGGAAGCCGTTCCGGATGGCCATGCGAAGCGTGGCTTCTCGTTCCAATTCTTCCCGCATCCGTTCGTAGATGAGCACGTTGGCGTCCACGGCCATGCCGACGCCCAGGACCAGCCCGGCAAAACCCGAAAGCGTTAGTTCCGCATTGATGGTAATCATTAGGGCCAAGACCATGGCCAAGTTCATTAGCATGGCCATGCAGGCCACCAGCCCCGCCACCCGGTAATAAATGACCATGAATACAAATACAAATACAATGGACAAAATAGTAGCCATGGTGCCCCGGCGAATGAGGTCTTCGCCCAGGGTGGGTCCGGTAACCAACTCGCTGATGGGACGTTCGGTCAAGGCGGCAGGCAACTGCCCCGCTTTTAACACCCGTACCAGATCGTCCACCTCCTGTCGGGTGAAATTGCCGGTAATTTCCCCTCGGTCGTAGATGGTGCTTTCGATGTTGGGGGCCGAATACAAGGCGCCGTTGAGAATAATGCCTAATCGTCGGCGGAAACCGGAAGTTTCGTCCGGCACATGATCGCCGGTCAGCCGTCCAAACAATTGGGCGCCGGTGGAATTGAACGCAAATTCCACACAGGGCCGACCTCGCCGGTCAATCCCCGGGCGCACATCCACCAGATAATCCCCCTTGACATGATAGGCATCTTGAAAGACCAGGACTTCCAGGATTTTATTGCCTCGCAGATCGGTCGCCGTGCGCCAGCGGATTTCGCCGTCGCCTTTGCCGGCTTCTAGTGTCTCCCATCCGCGACCTGCGAAATCCTGCTCTTGGCCCTTTTCCACCGGCACCCACCAGGCCAAACGATTCCCTTGGGAATCGAGGATCTCTCGGTGCTGGGGGCTTTTCTCGGCTAGTTCAATGATGTGGGGATGATCCCGTTCGTTGCAAAGGATGCGGAATTCGAGGCTTCCGGTCTGGCTAATGATGCGTTTAATGCGTTCCAGCTCGGCCGGTTCGGCCCGAGGGATAATGACTTCCACTTGGTTTTCGCCGTACTGGCGGACGGTGACTTCTCGTTGGCCGCCCGGGTTGACACGCCGCATAATGGCCGCCACCAATTGATCCATATCCACCCGTTGGGAAGGATCGTGTCGGCTAGGATCCACTTCATAGACCAAAATCACCCCACCGCGCAGATCGATGCCCAGTCCTGGCGGCCAGCGCGTCAGCAAAACGGCCCCACCCGTCAACACAGAAAACAAAATCACCGAAAATTTCCACCCATAATCAGGCATCCGGAACCGCCGGGCCAAATAGGTTCCGGCAATCCATGAAATGATCAAAATCGCCAACGCCGCCAAAAGATCTTTCACCAAAGGAGACATCGCTTCTGTTCCTGCGTGCTAGTTTCGGGAAAACAAAAAATCTCTACACCTGCTGCCAGCCCAGAAGGGAAAACCTATTTGCTTTCTTCCGAAGCTGCTTCCCCTAAAACACGGGCAATGGCATTTAAACTTACCCGGATTTTGGTATTGGTGGCTTCATCGACTTTCAACGTTACTTCATCTGCCTCCCGATGCACGTTGGTTACCACCCCGTAAATGCCTCCAATCGTAATCACCCGATCGTTTTTCTTCAAGGCAGCCAGCATCTGTTGTCGTTTCCGCTGCTCCTTGCGCTGGGGCACAATCAACAGAAAATAAAACAAAAAGCCGATGGCCAACATGGGAATCAACATCGCCCAGATGCTGGCCCCTTCTTGCTGGCCCAAAAGGATCCAGGCTTGGAAAAAAAGATGGCCTTCCACTTAACTCTCCTTTAGAGCATAAGAAACTGAAAAGAAACTTTTTATCCAGCAGGGTCCTATTTCCTCCAGGGGCCCGGAAATCCTCCGTCTCCAGCCCAACATATATAACCGGGTATCTTAACCCCCTGATCCAAAGCCTCCAACAGCACTCTGCTCAGGCCACCAGGGGAAGCCTTCTAGGAAACTGCCCGAAGGCGTTGGTTTTGGCTCCGACCAATCCGACCAACGGGTTAGAAAAAGGAGCCAATTAAAATAGCCCGTAAGATATCAGGCACCTAGACCTACCAGGCAAGGCGGTTTTGTTAGGGGCTCTAAAAGTTTTTCTCCGTGTGGGGGTTTGTGGATTTTTTCCATAATTGTTGTTTAGCCAACCGAAACTCTTCAAACCGATCCTCCTCAATAGCCTGTCTGGCTTCGGCCATCAGACGCTGATAATACCAGATGTTGTGCAAGGAGAGTAATACCGGGCCTAACATTTCTCCGGATAAAAACAGGTGGCGTAAATATCCTCGGGAGCGTTGACAGGCGGGGCATCCACATCCCTCCTGTAGAGGACGATCATCCCGTTCATATTGGTGGTTTCGGATGCGGATCACCCCCCGATCGGTAAACGCCCAGCCATTGCGTCCGTTTCTCGTAGGCAGCACACAATCAAACATATCCACGCCAAGGGCGATGGCATCCAAAATGTCCTCCGGTCGGCCCACCCCCATCAGATACCGGGGTTTGTCCGTTGGCATAGCAGGCACGACGGCTTGGAGGACCTGCTGCATTTGCTCGGGGGTTTCGCCCACACTCAGACCGCCGATGGCATAGCCGGCAAAATCCATCTCCACAAGCCGAGCCAAACACTCCAATCGTAAGGCTATATCCAGGCCTCCTTGGACAATGGCAAAGAGGGCTTGGTCTGCTCGGCGGGCTGTCTGTTTACAGCGCTGGGCCCAACGCAAGGTCCGATAAGCCGCCTCTTTCACCACTTCCGGGGGACTAGGTAATCCCACCACATGATCTAATACCATCGCTATATCCGATCCCAAGCTTTCTTGAATCCGGACGGCAGCTTCTGGTGATAGCTCCCAGGCTCGGCCATCAATGTGAGAGCGAAATCGGGCTGCCTCCTCGGTAATCTGGGTCATCTGGGCAAGACTGTAAATCTGGAAACCCCCACTATCCGTCAGAATTGGCCCCCCCCAGCCGCAAAACCGATGCAACCCCCCCAATGCTGCTACCACCTCTACCCCCGGACGGAGCATCAGATGGTACGCATTGGCTAAGATCATCTGCGTGCCGGTGGCCTGAAGCAAACTCAGTTCAATCCCTTTGACAGTTCCTCGGGTGCCCACCGGCAAAAAAGCAGGCATCTGCACCGCTCCATGAGGCGTCTGCAACGTGCTTCGCCTGGCCTGGGTTCGAGCATCCACATGATGGAGCTGAAAAACAAAGCAGCTTTCCGGCATTTAGCTCATCCACCAACCCAGCCCTCCTGCTAGGGGGGCCAATGATCCCAACGTTATTCCCCACGCAGCTTCAATCCAAACTGCCGGAGCTTTTCTCGAACTTCATTGAGACTGGTTACTCCGAAATTCTTACACTCCAGCAACTGGTCCCCGGTATAGCGAATCAATTCGCCTATGGTATTAATCCCTTTTCGCATCATGCATTTTCGGGCACGGACCGACAGATTTAGATCGGTTACCGGCCGGTTCAAGAGGGCTTGTTGGTCGGGGGTAAGTTCCTCCGCCTCCAGCGGTTCAGGCGCTCGTTTTTCCGAAGCAAACATTCCCAGCGACAATCCCTTAGAAGCCAGGATTTCGCGGATTTCCTGAAGGCTGGTTTCTCCGAAATTCTTACTGGCCAGCAGTTGTTGTTCGGTGGTTCGACATAGATCCCCCAGGGTGCGAATACCCATTTTTTGCAGGCAATTGCGGCTTCGTTGAGACAACTCAAAATCGGTAACCGGAATATTCAAGACTTGACTGAGGCGATCCCGTTTTTTCTGAAGGTCTTCGTCCAGGAACATGCTGCTGGAGGCCTGGGCGTCTCGCAGAAACAGCCAAGCCCGTTGATGATCCGGATGGGCATCCAAGATCCGCTGGTAACATTGCACGGCCAATTCATATTGTCCGTGGTCTTCATACAGAATGCCTAGATTAAACAAGGCCCCTAAATGCGGAGGAAACCGAGCAGCCGACCGCTTATAAAGCTCCATAGCTTCTTCGTCATTGCCCTGCCGATCGTTTTCCAAAGCGAGTCCGAAAAGGGCCCCCGGGTGATTGGGGTCCACCTCTACGGCCCGTTCATACAGGGCCACTGCTTCGGCAGGATTAACGCCCAAGGCAGCGATGGTGGCTGCCCGTTGATAGAGATATTCGGCCGTCTCCTCTACCGCGCCGGAAAGTCGGTCCAGGATTTCTAACGCTTCGGAAGGTCTGCCCATCAGCCGGAGTGCTTCCGCTCGGCCTAAAGCACACCAATCCGGGTCATAGCCAGCTTTCTGAGCGGCTGCGTAACTGTCCAAAGCACGTTGATATTCCTGCAAAGCCACCCAGGCTTTGGCTAAATAGTAATGGGCCAATGCCCCGCCATCACCTTTCTGCAACGATTCGACTGCCCGTCGATACCGACCCAACAGATATTGACACGTCCCAAGCCGCACCATCCCGGCCGGGCTTAGCTCCTCCTTCTGCTCTAATTCTCCCACCGCTTCTCGTAAAAGCCGGTATTGATTAAAGTCCGTAGCAATGGCGTCGGTAATCAGTTGTACTTCTCTAGGTCCAAATACACTATCCATTAAGACCATCTGCTTAATGTCTACGGTGCATTGGACCTCGGAAACCGTCATGCTCTGTGCCATCCGAATTATCCCTCCATTTGCAGGATTTGCTGGATTTAGGGACTGTTCGTGTCTGCTAAAAGAGTACTAGGAAAACCACCCCTCCGGTCCACCCCCTGCATCCTCCTTCCACGCACGCAAGAGGCGAACCGAGTTCGAAAGCTTCTCGAGCGATCTAACGTAGAGCCCATCCCAAAAGGGAAACTGCCCTCATTCCCAATCCCCCAACTTTCCAGGCCTTGCTAAATTATCAAAATTCGGGTTGGGATAGGCTCGTAGCAGCTTCTCAAGGTCCGCCTCCCAACCTATGGAAACCCATGCCCACCTTGCATACCCAAACTGACATCCCCTCGGCCCGCTGGCCAGGGTAAGCAGAAAAACCAAACACCAATCTTTTAAACGACACGATTAGCCCTCCTACGGATTCTCCGCTCTGGGCGAAACTTAGCAAGCTAGGCCTGGGCGGCCAACAGCCAGCGGTGGGACTCGAACCCACAACCCCCGCATTACGAGTGCGGTGCTCTGCCAATTGAAGCTACGCTGGCTCACCTGCCTGCAAAACTGCTCCCCCCTGGCCGCGCCACCAGGAGGGGAAATCTGCCAGGTGCCGTCCGCTCCGCCTTTGCCGATTCTACGTCTCTATTGTATATGCTATATCTGCGGTAGCTTCGGACCTCCGGAAGTCAAATGCTGGTTAGGATCTGCTCTCGGATCTCCTTAAGAACAATTTGCATCTAAAACTTTTTAGTTTACCCAAAAATCGTACAATAACAAGGCGGAACCCAGCCACTTAGAGACTCCTCCAAAACAGAAAAAACTCCCAACGGGCCCCTAGTCCGTTTCCTTCGCTGAAACTTACCAGGCAAAGTTGGTTTTTTGGAGAGGCTTTTTCTCTTTTAGGAGAAGACGGGAAAAGAAGGATTCCCCTTACAAAAAGGAGATCTGTTGCCCCCATAGGAGGATCAACGGCTTCAGTGTGGCTACTTTTTTTAATAATCTGTGAAATAATACCTTAGGATTCTGTGGAGAACTTTTTGGTAGAAAGGCAATCCCAAAAAAGCTGAGGCTTCGAGGCAAATCCCTTGGCACTAAAGAAACTTTCGCCTGGCTGATCTCTTAGGCGAAACTAGTATTTTTATTGTAGGCCGAGCTAGGCTGGGATAGAATGCCCAGGTAGGTGCCTTTTGCTTGGAAAACCAGGGGGCGCCTCCGGGGGGTGAAAATAACTTGGTTTGCTCGGTTGGCCAGATAGGGGGCAGATGGAAGGAGGCTTGGAATGGCAGTTCCTCAAAAACAGGAACCTCAAACACCCCAAAGAGTTACACCAGTACCATCCCAGGGGGGGGCACCTTCTGGTTCTCCCGGGGGATCGGCCACACCCCCCTTGCAGGGGGTACCGGTAGCACGAGCTATTCCCGTAGGGCAACCACCAGGAGCCCCTCCAGGGGGAATGCCTGTCCCCCAAACGATTCCGCTGGGTGCTCCGGTGGCAGGCCCAGCACTCAGTCAACCTGCTGCTGCTCCGGCCCAACCGATCCCCACCGGTCTGCCCCAAGCGCAGCCGATCCCCACCCCAGTCCCCCAAAGGCAACCTATCTCCGCTGGGCAAGCTCTCCCAAGGGCAAAAGTTCCCCCAATACCTACCCCGGCAGGTAGGGCCCTACCAAGGCCGGTTCCCGGACGCCCCGGTCCGGCTGCTTCTATTCAGCAAGCCCCAGACCAACAAGAAGAGCCAGAACAAGAAATCCTGGAAGTGGCCCTCCGAAACGCACCCAGTTGGTTGGTGAGCCTTTTGGTGCATATGGCGCTAATGATTATTTTGGCTATTTGGCTGTTGCCGCTTCCGCCCAGAAAGATTCTGTCGATTTTGGTGCCTCGGGAGCAATGGGCCGAAAAGTTGGGCGAACAGTTGGAGTTCGACACTCCGCTGGGGATCGAAAACCAGCAGACCAATGAAGAACCGGTTCTTACGCCCGATAACCTTCCAGAGGTGGAAGACCCGTTTGCCGCCCCTAGCAAGTGGGAGCTTCTTTATCCGGATGGCCGGATCGCCAGTAGCGATGAAAAAGTCGATCATATTGGCTTGGCTCTGCATGGGCGCGAACCAGGGATGAAAAAAGCTTTGGTAGGTTTGTATGGGGGCAATCGGCTTACGGAGGAGGCGGTGGAGTTAGGGTTGGCGTGGCTGGCCCGGCAACAGCGCAAAGACGGCTCCTGGAGCCTCAAAGGTCCCTATCGAGATGGCGCTACCCAAGAAGACAATCCGGAGGCTGCCACCGGCCTGGCCCTGCTTGCTTTTCTGGGCGACGGACATACTCATCTGAAAGGAAAATACAGCAAAAATGTTCAGAATGGCATTACTTGGCTTTTAAAACAGCAAGATCAGTCGGGCAACTTTTTCCATGAGGGCGGCTTCAACCACCACTTCTACACCCATGGCATTTGCACCATCGCCCTGTGCGAGCTGTATGCCATGACCAAGGATGAAAAATTCCGGGACCCCGCACAACGGGCTGTCCAATATTGTCTGGCTTCCCAGGCTCCGGAGGGCGGTTGGCGGTATCAAGCCGGCGTGGACAGTGATGTATCGGTCACCGGCTGGGTAGTTATGGCCTTGCAAAGTGCCCGGATGGCGGGCATGGAAATCCCGCCGGATCATTTCCGCCGGGTAGAACGATTCCTAGATCGGGTAGCTGCTCCAGATGGATTCAAGTACTCCTATCAGAAGGGCAGTGCCCCGTCGCTGGCTATGACTGCCGAGGCCCTCTTGTGCCGACAATATCTCGGCTGGCCGAAAGACGAACCCCGCTTGATCGAAGCCTTAGACTGGATCACCCAAAAAGAAAATCTAATCGACTTTTCACCAGGGAAGCGTAACGTATATTACTGGTACTATGCTACCCAAGTCTGCCACCATATGGACCGACACAGCAAATATTGGAAAACCTGGAATGCCGTCATGCGGGAGGCTGTCCCAAGAGCCCAGGTGAAAAAAGGACCGGAAATGGGCAGTTGGGACCCCGATTTTCAGGATCCTTTCGAGCCGCACGGCGGCCGGCTGTATGTAACCTGCCTATGTATCTTCATGCTGGAGGTCTATTACCGGCACTTGCCGATCTACGCCCCGGTCTATACGCTGTTGGGCAAACCGAAATATCAACTGCCTTAGCCCGGCAAACCGGCCATCCTCTCTTTGGCGCTCTTGTAGAACAAACTCCAGGAAGCTCCTTGAGTTGGCGTCCGTGGGCTGGAGCGAGAGGATGATCGGTCGGGCTGGTGGAGAAGAAAATCCATCCGCCGCGTTATTTGCCGGCCACTGTGCAGGGCACCAGCCCTTTGCCCATCCCTCGGTGGGCAGGGACCTAAGCCCGGGGAAGGCAAACTTTCAGGGCTGGGCCGTTCGGTTAGGCGACCATGCGCATCGGCTTGGCTTTAGACCGAAGAATGCCTTCGACAAATTCTTCAAAGATGCGGAAGTCTAAGGCGGTGGCCGACGGGGCCTCCGGATGGAATTGAGTGCCAATGGCAAACCAATCGGGCTGAGTGCTTTCGATGGCTTCGATCACTCCATCAGGGCATCGGGCAGTCACCGCAAAGCCGGGGGCCACCTCGTCGATGGCCATATGGTGCATACTGTTGACCCGAATTTCGCCCTCGCCATAGACCCGATCCATCAAAGAACCCCGTTCGACTACCAGGGGATGCCGATGGAAGGGATCCGTGGGATCATAATGAGGCAGGGCTTTGGGAAGATCCTCAGGAATGTGCAAGAAGAGATTGCCGCCCATGACCACGTTGAGCAGTTGCATGCCGACGCCGATCCCATAGACCGGCATGCGCCGAGCCGCCACCTTTTTCATCAAAGTCCGGTCGAACTCTTCGCGTCGGCGCTCCATGGGCCGAACGCTCGAATGCAGCATCCATCCATCCCGCCGTGGATCTAAATCTGCCCCTCCGATAAAAACAATCCCATCCAGCAGGTCCAGCAGTCGGTCTATGTCGGCCCGATCCACCAGCGGCGGGAGGATGATCGGCACCGCACCTGCTTTGATCAGACAGTCGTAGTAGCCCGCACATAGGTAGCTATAGGCAGGCGTTGCATCCTTGGCGGCGCGAAAGTCCGCATTTAACCCAATCAGTGGTTTTACAGCCATACATACCCTCCTTAACAATTGGCAGAAAACGAAAACCACAGGATCGAACAGAAACGCTTCCACCGGCATCCATTCCAGATGGTGCAGACAAGCAGGCGTCGGACAAGTGCAGAGGATTAGGAAAGGACCTGGTTTAGTTGAACAAAAGAACCCTTCCTGGCATCCTTCGGCCGCCGCCGGCTTACCAGCCCGGTTCTGGGAACTGATCCCGGTTCGGCAAGATTGCCCTCCTTGCCAAAGACTCCTTGGTAAAAGCGGCATAGAGGTTCGCTCAACCAAGGCAGCCTTAGGAACGAAAAATCGCAAAATTTTACCGAGCTGGTGGTTGATTGAGAAGGGTTGCGCAGTATTTTGTATGCTAGCACTGCTAGCAGCCCAGAATAATGATGTATTAAAATGAATATAGTGATCTAAAGATCCCTTTTTGGGATGCCGGCCCGAGATTGGTTGGCGCAGACGGCTGGGCAGCTCCAGGCCCCCGGAGCCTATACGGAAAGAAGAATGCCCTGGTTATGGACAACATTTTTGTGAAAGTTTCTTGGCAAACTTGCCAATTTTGCCCACGTTGCCAACTTGATCTGAGCTACCCAACCCCAATCCCCTAAGGATTACTCCGGCACTGTCGGAAGGGGAAAACCCAACGGAGCCAACCGACGACGGTATTTCCGGTCAAATGCTTCATGAAGCTGTGGGCTAAAAGCGGCTTGGCCTTCCCCAGGCTGACCTTTGCGCAAAAACATGCCAGGCACAATCCCCTGATCCACCAAAAGCTCAAAAGCATAATCGAACTTTTCTTCATGTTGTTTCATAAACTGGAAACTGCACCGGCGCAGGATTTCTGGAATTCGTTCCTCTAGGATTCGGAGCCCGCAAAACTGGATGATCCGACGAATCACTCCCTCCAAGTCCCGAACCATATCCTCGTAGAAAAGAAACAACATTCGGGGATCGTTCCGCCGTTTCCAGTACCCCCGAACATGGTAAAACCAAGACCCCCAAGCAACCCAGCCCCGCATAAAAAGCCGGAAAAATTGCTCAAAGCTGCCTTGGTATCGAAAATGGGACCGGTAGAACTGATAAAACGACCAAGCCACATCCTTGCCGTTCCGAGCAACGTAAATATATCGGCATCGGCGTTTAGGTAACCATATGTACGGTAGATGGGTTTTAAACACTCTTGGCGAAGGTAGTTTATCCAGATTACGTTTGCTGATGGCCGCTCGCTCGAACCAAGGACATTTCTCGGCAATGTGGGCAAAATCCATGCTGCCGTCGGTAGTCAATTGATAAAGGATCATCTGCAGCCAGGTGGTCCCAGAGCGAGGATACGAGACGATGAAAATATCATCCGGCCTGGCCGTATAATCCAAATACATCAGCCGAACATAGTCAATCGCCACATGGATTCCGAAACAAACCCACTGGAGGATTCGAAAGAGCCAACTGACGAGCCAAAGCAACCGGGACAGGGGCCAACGGATCGGCCACAGCAGCCGCCACACCATCGCCTTCCGACGTAAAGCGGGGGTCTCCGGCGGCGGGGGAAGGTTGATGATCGGCTGGCTGCCGGTTGGAGAAGACATATCAGCAATAAAGACAGATGTATCCATAGGAACCCGCCTGCTTCATGGCAAACAGGCCTGGAGTTTTTCCGCCAAAGTCCGCACATAAGGTTCTCGAATGATTTCCAAGTGGCTTCCGGGAATCCGGTGCACTTCCACTCCCCCGGCTGCATACGCACCCCATCCCAACTGAGGATCCCTGGCCACCTCGATCTGTTCAGGTTGCTGCATGCTCGCAAACAGAGTGATTTTACCGGGATACCGGCGGGGTCGGTATTCCCACATGGCTTTGAGGTTGGCTTTAAATACGTCGAAGACATGGCCGGCCATTTCGGGCGAAAACTGCGGCAGGACAATACCTGCTTTTAAGGCTCGGCGGGAGAAATACTCAAAATGTTCCTGGGGACTCATTTGCCGAAGTCGTTCTAAGGTCATCTCCTCGTCGCCGGGAAACAGGGCCATAATGATCGGCAAGAAGTCTTCTTCGGTGGGGTCTCGCTCAGGCGGTAAGGCGCCAGAATCCACCAGTGCCAGAAGCTCCACCTGTTGGCCTTCCTGAGCCAGTTGACAGGCCATGGCAAAGGCCAAATTGCCGCCCAACGACCAACCGCCTAATAAATACGGCCCTTCCGGTTGCACAGAGCGGATGGCTGCTAAATAATGGTCCACCATCTGTTGGACGGTTTCATGGGGAGGTCGGATTCCATCCAGGCCCACCGCTTGCAACCCATAGACCGGTCGATCCGTACCTAAATACTCCACTAAGGCCTGATAGCAGAAGACCGTCCCCCCCGCCGGATGCACTAGAAAGAGTGGTTTTTTATTTCCTATCGGCTGTAAAGGCACCAGGGAGGATTCCGGCGGACAGGCATCCGGCTCCCGAAGTAGCAGGGCCAGATGTTCTACGGTAGCCCGCTGAAACAAGGCCAACAGCGGAATCCGCCGACCGGTTTTCCGTTCAATTTCGGCGACCATCCGGACCGCCAACATCGAATGGCCACCCAGTTCAAAGAAATTATCCTCTCGTCCAATGGGACTTAAGCCTAACAATTGTTCCCAAACCTCGGCCACTACCATTTCTTCAGCCGTCTGAGGGGGTTGATACGTCCTGAACCAATTGTTCGGCAAGCGGCTCACTTGTTCCTGAAGTCGGCGATGGTCCAGTTTGCCGTGACTGGTCCGCGGAATCTCCGAAACCACCACGAGTCGAGATGGAATCATATATTCAGGTACGTGCTGTTCCAAATACTGCCGAAGCCGCTGCACCGTCTGACGAGCTGCTACCATCTGCAAAGGATGGTTGGCATAGGGATGGAGGCTCTCGGCCCACTCCGCAGGGGAACGAACCTCCTTGCCCCCAGGAAAAGATTTCTGGTCTGGAACTCTGGCAGTCTGCAACTCCCCAGCCTGGTCCCCAATTTGGGTGTTGTCCTGAAAAGATTTCTGCTCTGCACCCCCGGGAGGCTGGGCTTGATGGTCGGGACACGAGCAAACCGAGCTAAGGCGTCGGCAGTTTCGTTCCGCCCGGCGTAAAAGAGGTTGTTTTCTTCGAGCTTGCCGGGGCGGTCGGGAGGGCCCCCATGGCCGCCGAGTCGGCCAAATCACCACATCCATGAGCCCTCGAGGATCCGCTGCTTGCTGGCCCAAGCCGCTCCGTTCCGCTTCGGAAATGCCCCAAGACCAATAGACCTCCACAGCACAACCATACTGCTCCGAAAGAGCCCAAAACATTTCCGGATCAACTCCGGCCGAAAGCGGCAGCGGAGATTCAGAACCTTTGGCTGCTGAAGACGTTGATGGTGGACAAGATTCTGCAGAAGCAGTCCTGGCGGTGGCAGCGCCTGCGGCGGCCACTCGAAGATCGCCCACCGTAGCCAACCCCGTCGGGTGATCCAAAAGCGCCTCTAATCGGAGGTCCTCTTGCAGCCTGGCATTCGGGACCCTCCGAATCACCAGCCCCTCCTTGGCCGCCTGCCGAATCCAATCCGGCCGGCCTGGATCATACTGGACCGGATCCCAGACCACCTGCCTGTTTGGCCAAGCCGGTGGAGGCTGGTCCAGCCATAAGACGACATCATACCGATACTGGGCCACTTCATTCCGGAGGTTCCCCCGTTTGCAAAGGATTTCCACCCCGCACAATCGGGGCAGTCGGCCCACCAATTGGTAGAAAAATTCCGGATCCACCCAAAGCTCTGGATCTCGTTGGATTCGTGCTTCCACACGCCGTCGAAACTGCGGGAGGCGGGAGGCCGGGTCAGCCAATAAACATTCTATCCCTATTGCCTGAGCCCGCTGGAGCCCCAAATGGCGAACGTCGGTCAGCAGAATCTTTCCGCCCCAGCTCACATAGCCAATTACCCTTTCCAAGGCCCGCAAAAACGCCTCCACACTGGGAAAATACTGCACCATCGAGGTGAAGAGGACCAGATCGAATCGTTCGGGCAGGGGGCGTGGCCGGCCCAACCTGCTCCCACGGCCCGCCTCGAGAGGTATCCGGCCATCTGCCGGCACCGGTGTTCGCCTGGTGGCCGGATTAGGAGGAACCGGGATATTTTCCTTGCTGGCTTCGGCAGCCGGGGGAGGCGGTTCCAGGAGGTTTTTCGCCCAGGGTTCTGTGCCCCCTTCCGCAAAAGGGCCTAAGATGCCAGGATACAAATGCACTCTTCTGCGGAGACCTGGCCGGTCTGCCAACATCTCCGTCAACCACCGCAGCGCTTCGCCGCAAAGCTCGGTAGCCACATAGGTTCGGCAACCAGAAGCAACCCGCCACAATAACCAACCTGCTTTACAACCGATCTCCCAAACCCGGCGTGGCCGGAAGCGGAGAATCCGTTCGGCCAGAGCATCGGCCCATTGCCGAACCTGCTCGGCGGGGAAAGGACGGCCAGAGCGGCTGCTGATCCAGCCGGCCAAATGTAAACTAGGATCGGCCGGCGGCGGCGTATGCCGAAATGTCTGGTCAAACAAGTTTCGCCAATGCTCCCAATGTTCCGCCTCCCATTGAAGCATTTGTTCATCAGAACAGCAAGTTGGCTTGGGCGCCACAAAAGCCACCAGCTGCATGGCTCCCGTGGAGTCGGGCTGTGCCAGGACCGCTGCCTCCCGTACCAACGGGTGCTTTTCCAATACGGCAGCCACCTCACCGGGTTCCACTCGAAACCCACGGATTTTGACCTGTTGGTCTATTCGGCCCAGAAACTCCAATTGGCCGTCCGCTCGCCATCGGCCCAAATCGCCAGTTCGATACATCCGAACACTACGACGATCCGCAAAAGAGACAGTGCATCTTTTCCAGAGTTCAGAATCCGGAACTCCAAGAGGGGGTTGTGCTGCTGAGGAGGAGTTTGAGCTTTTGTCGCCCTGGGATGACGGCCGATTCCCGGTACGTGGCGACGAGCTGGCAAACCAATCGGGCAAAAATTGTTCGGCGGTAAGCTCTGGACGGTTAAGATAACCTCGGGCAATGCCGGGGCCGGCAATCAGGATTTCGCCCGGCACGCCGATAGGGACTGGCTGCAGACGCGCATCGACCACATAAATGCGAACTCCTTCCAGGGGTCGGCCAATCGGGGGCCGCCATTGCTGCACCAAACCTCCTTCCAGCCGGGCCATGCAGGCCCCGATGGAAGCCTCGGTGGGGCCATAGGCATTCCAGAGCTGGCGTCCTGGCGCCCATCGGGCTGCCAACTCGGAGTTGATTGCCTCCCCAGCGGAAACAATCGTTCGCAAATCGGGCACCGCTTCCGGCCGGAGCAAAGCGAGCACGGACGGAGTGAGTTGGCAGATCGTAATTTTTTGATCTCGTATAAATGTCTCCATGCTTTGGACGTCCCGATAGATTTCCGGCGGGCCGATGACTAGACAGGCCCCATGGGCTAAGGCGCCGAAGATTTCGGCTAGTGAACCGTCAAAGGTTGGGGCAAAAAATTGGAAATACCGATCTTCCGTTCCGACCGCCAGGCGTCGGCCCTGAGCCCGGATGAAGTTGGCCACCCCTTCATGTTCGACTAACACGCCTTTGGGTCGGCCGGTCGAACCGGAGGTGAAAATTACGTAAGCCAATTGTCGGGGATGTACCGGCCAATCTCGAGGGGCGTCGCTAAAGGCCTCTGCCTCTGCTTCCATGCGGCGGAATAGGTCTGGGGTAACCAGGAGTTTTGGCTGCGCGTCGGCCAGGATTTCTGCCTGCCGGGCGGGCGGCTGCTGAGGATCCAAAGGAAGCCAAGCGCCGCCTGCTTTCAAGACCGCCAGAAGGAGCAGGACCAAATCGGCCGAGCGGGGCAGACAAGCAGCTACTACATCCTCGGCCCCGATGCCTTGCCAGCGGAGCCAACGGGCAAGCCGATTCGCTCGCCGATTCAAGGTTTCGTAGGAAATTTCCTGGCCGGCCCACCAGAGGGCAGGTCGATGGGAATGCTCTGCCGCCTGAATCTCTACTAATTCGTGCAGGCAGCAGGGGGGTCCCAGGGGCGGTCCCCCATCGGCAAACTCCTCTACCACCCGTCGGCGGACCGGCCGAGGCATGAGGCGCAATTGCCACAGGGGCCGATTCGGTTGCTCCGTGGCATGCCGAAGCAGGGTTTCCATCATTCGGAGCCAGCGGCCGATCGTGGCCGACTCAAACAGATCCCGCCGGTATTCCGCAAAACCGCCCCACCTCCCCTGGTGTTCCCATAGATGAAGCGTCAGCTCATGGTGGGTAGCTCCGGTATCGAGCAAGATAGGCTCAATGCGAAGTCCGGAGGCCATCCGGTTGGGAAGCGGGGGATTTTGTAAGACCAGGGCAGCTTGAAACAGAGAGTCGGCGGTGCGGGGCCGAGAGGGTATCAAATGTTCAACTAACTGATCAAATGGTAGTCCCTGATGTTGCTGGGCCCCCAGGATCTCCTGATGGATCTGGCGGACCAATTGCTCGAAACTGAGGGCCTCTGCTCTCAGAGAACGAATCGGCAAGGTGTTGACAAAAAAGCCAACCACCTGTTCCAACTGTTTGTGTCCTCGGCCAGCCAGCGCCGTGCCCACCACGATTTCTTCCTGTCGGCAGATGCGGGCCAACAGGCCGTGGAAGCCGGCCATCAGCACCGAAAAGACCGTTACCCCGAGCTGCTGAGCAAACCGTCGAATTCTATCGGACAGGCCTTCCGACCAGAGAAAAGGATACATGGCCCCGTCGTAGGTTGGCCCGGCCGACCGAGGCCGATCCGTGGGGAGTTCCAAAGGCTCGGGCCACTCCTCCAGCCGACTTCTCCAGTACCCCAAAAGCTGATTCAGCCGCCCCCCTGACAACTCCTCCCTTTCCCAGAGGGCATAATCGGCGTATCGAATGGGAGGCTCAGGAAGCAAAGCCGTCTGGCCCCGCAGAGCTGCTTCATACAAAATGGCTAATTCCCGCAGCAACAGAGCTACCGACCAGCCATCGGCAATCATATGATGCATCACCCACAGGAAAATCCACTCCTGGGGGCCTAGCCGGTAAAGCCGAATCCGCCACAATGGCCCCCGAGCCAACTGAAACGGCCGACGGGCTTGTTGCCGCAATTCCGTCTCTAGATCGGGTGGCGGGCTCCAGAAACCAGGCAGAAAGACTCTGCTGGGCGGATCCTGCTTGTCCGTGCGGGGCCTAAAAACCCGATCAGCTTCCCCCCAGTCCTGGGCTTGCCAAAGCTCCGGTTCCAGAAAACCGTCCGGGCCAAGCACTTCTTCTACCGGACGCACTCGGCGGATCGGTTCTCCATGGCCTGTTGGATACTCAGTGCGCAACGCTTCATGCCGACCCACCAATGCAGCAACCGTCTGCTGAAGCACCCCCTCGTCTAGAGGGCCCAAAAGCCGCGCTGCTACCGTTATGTGTAGTGCTGGGTTGCCCGGCAAAAGCTGATCCAAAAACCATAGCCGTCTTTCCCCAAAAGAAAGCAGAGGCGGCTGATCAGGCTTCCGCCGGGGAATCGGGTCCTGACCCTCCGACCGAGAAAACCGAGCAAGCAATTGCTGCTCCAAGACCGCCCGCTTGGCAGGCGAAAGTCTTTCCAATCGCTGTTTGAAATCCATCATGGCATCGTGCCTCTTAATTCCTTCTGTGTGCCCCGAGTTCACCGGCAAGCATCGGAAGGTGCTTCTGGCAGAGTTTCGATCTGGGTTAAAAGTTGTTCAAGATTTTCTTCCGAGAGTTGGGTGGCCAGGGTTTCCGTAATCAGCTCAGCCAAACCAGCTACGGTAGGACGCTCGAAGAACCGATCCAGCGGCAGATCCACCGGCACCAGTTCCTTTAACCGAACATACAACCCCATGGCCAAAAGCGAATTGCCCCCCAGGGCGAAGAAATTGTCATGAATGCCTACCTTAGGCAGAGTGAGGACCTCGGCCCAGGCCTTGGCAATGGCCTGTTCCAGAGGAGTACGAGGCGGCACGTAGGGGACCTCCGGACCCAAGCCGTCCCGGCCTGCTCGCCATTGGGCCAGTACCTCCAAACTCCCCGCCAAAAACATCTCCCCACACCGCCGCCGACGCGGTTTCCCACTAGACGTGCGGGGCAATCGACCCGCTGGAATTAACACCACCGCATAAGGCAAAAAGCAGAACTCTGCTGCCAATTCTCGTCGAATGGCTTCCAGGATCCTCTGCCAATCCCGTCGTTTACTCCCCCGCACTTCCTGCACAATGACCAACCGCTCCTCCTGCTCGCCCGCAATCGAAAAGGCTGCCCCTTGACAGCCCGAAAGAGCCGGATGAGCCTTAGCCACCACCGCTTCGATATCTTGGGGATAATAATTTCGGCCCCGAAGCACAATTACCTCTTTCAGCCGCCCTACAAAGAACAGTTGCCCCTCATAAAAAAATCCCAGATCCCCCGTTCGCAGAAAAGGACCTTCCTGAGTATCCGCTAGGCGAGCATGGAACACCTGCTGAGTCTCTTCGGGCCGATTCCAATACCCCTGCGCCACATTTGGACTTCGAACCCAGATTTCCCCGATCCGATCCGGGGGAAGTTCCCGAGAGGTTTTAGGATCTACAATCGCCACCCGATGCCCATTCCAGGGCCGTCCGCAACCTACCAGACGCCGAGCTCGAGGATGGTTCGGTTCACAAGGGACCACCCGGCCTTCTTCTAATCCGTCCCGCAGAAAACTGCGGATGACCACCGGCTCATACCACCGTCCCGAGGTTACATTTAAGACCGCCTCGGCTAACCCATAGGCAGGTAAAAACGCCTCGGGCCGAAATCCATAAGGCCGAAACGTTGCGATGAACCGTTCGATGGTTTCCGGCCAAACGGGTTCGGCGCCGACGACAGCGATTTTCCAACAGCTTAGGTCTAGGCCTTCGCATTGTTCAGGGCGAAATTTGCGGATGCAGAGTTCATAGCCGAAGTTAGGCCCCCCACTAGTGGTACCCCGATAAATAGAGATGGCCCGAAGCCATCGCAACGGGCGTTCTACAAACGCCTGGGTAGGAATGACAATGATCCATCTACCACTATAGACGGGTAACAATACCCCTCCAATGAGCCCCATGTCGTGATACGGCGGAAGCCAACTGACCCCAACCACCGACTCCAAATCCTCCCGGTGCATAGCAGCCAAACTCGCCAGCAAATTCAGGTGAGATACCATAATCCCCCGAGGAGTGCCGGTAGAACCGGAGGTATATTGAAGAAACGCTAATTCTTTTTCATCTTCTTGTGGGGGATTCCATAGCTGCCCATCGTAGGAAGGAAGAGCCTCCCATGCCACCAGATGCATCCCGGCCGCCTTTCGACAAAAAGTCTCCGCCACCGCCTGCACTACTGCCTGAGGACCAATAATCAGCCGAGCCTGCGCATCTTCCACCACCGCCTCTAGCCGAGGTAACGTCCGGGAAAGCCGAAACAGATCCGGCGGATTGACCGGTACCGGAATAGCTCCCGCATAAAGACATCCATAAAAGCTGGCCGTAAACTCACAGCCAGCCTCAAATAGAATTAACACCCGTTGCCCATCGGCCCCATGGGATTGTAAGTAAGCAGCAATACTGCGAGCCCGAAGGTCCAAATCGGCATAAGTCCAGGTCGTCTGTGGGGTTTCGCCGTCGGCCAGAAAGGTAAAAGCAGGGGCATCCGGGGTAGTATGTGCCCGCCATCGGAGCACTGCTGCCAGGGTGGGGAAATCGGCTGGGGGATCAGGGGGCCGAACCCGCTTGGGGAGGCTCTGGGGAGAGGTCAAAGAATCTGGAACCACAGTTGCTTCCTTAAATTACCTAGTTTTTCTATTTTATCTGCCTTCCTGGTTCATTATTCTCCACCTATCCTTTGTAATTATGTCTTCAAAAAAACTCTTTTGCTACCACTAAACAAAAAACATTGCAAAAAGTCAGCAGGGTTATCTTTTCGCAAGGAATTGATCCCTCTACAGACTCGAATAATCTACCCTAAAGGTAGGGTATCTTCTCCCCCTTCCATTTTGCTCAGCCATTACCTTTTAAACTGGCCATCTTGCCGTAGAAAACAGCTCCCCCTATTGGGTGAGAAACCAAGAGATTCCTGCTCAGAAAGGAGAAAGTAAGGAGCAAAAACCCTCATCAGAGCTAAGAGCACCCCATCTGTCACCCAAATCAGCCCGGGGTTCCACCTACGCCCCAGCAACACCCGTAACCCCAATAAACGTTTTACCGACGGCATGGTATCCAGAACCCTTTTGGGGGGATTTCCCTGGCCGAAAGGGAACCCCTTCATCACCTTCTCCAGGTGCTGGGAGCCAGATTCCTCGGATGGTACAATAACCTTTTGGTGGATTCGCCGGGGAGTTCTGCCTGGTAACTGCGGAACGTTCGATTTTTCCTAAGGGGCTGAATGACGAAGTGTTTCGTTGAGCAGTCCGAGGCAGAACTCGTGGAAACGAGGGCGGGGAAAAGAATGGCTTAGCCCCTGGTATTCAAACCTCCGACAGCCCGGCAATGGCCCCACCACCACTCTAGGGGCCGGAAAAGTGTCTGCGCCTTTTTCCAGAAAACCTCTTGATTTTTGAGTAGCCAATTCAATCGAGTCGATCCGGAAAAACCCGAAACAATCCGGCTTCTGATATTTGTGGGGGCTTCCAAGAGCCTGGGCCCAATAGGTATCGAATGTGTGAAAAATTCCGGCATCTAGCAGGCTGGAAGACTTTAGTGGCAATTCGGAATAATAGCCCATGGGAGCAAGAGGCGGATGTGGGAAGGGTTTAGCGAATCGGATCCACAAAATCAACAAGCCGAGGCGGTTTTCCCGGCTCCCTCTGGGCGGCAAGGGTCGCCGGTTGGGTTATCGGACCGCTCATCGGTACCTAACTTTACCTATGGGCCTGGTTCTCAGCCCTTGGCAGGTTATACGATTAAGCGGGGGATCGGCCAGGGGGGCTTCGGAGAGGTGTATTATGCCTGGAGCGAAGCAGGCAAGGAAGTAGCGTTGAAACTGATCCGCCGCCATCTGGAAATCGAACTCCGGGGCCTGCGCCAGTGTTTAAATCTAAAACATCCGAATCTGGTAAGCCTATATGACATTCGGCAAGACGCTCAGCAGAATTATTGGGTAATTATGGAGTATGTGGCTGGCCCTTCCCTTCGACAGTGGCTGAGCTATTGGCCGAAGGGCATGCCTGCGGCTGACATCCTCCTGTGGATGCAGGGTATTTGTGCGGGGGTGGAGTATTTACATGAGCATGGGATTGTGCATCGGGACCTGAAACCGGCCAATATTTTCTGCGAGGAGGGGATTGTCAAAATTGGGGACTATGGATTATCGAAGTGGATGAGCCTGGCAGAGCGGACTGGGCAGACGGAGAATGTGGGCAGCGTGCATTATATGGCACCGGAGGTAGGCAGTGGGCGATACGGCAAAGAGATAGATATTTATGCATTAGGCGTGATTTTGTATGAAATGCTTACGGGCCACCCCCCGTTTGAAGGCCAAACCACAGCCGAAGTGCTAATGAAGCATCTGACCGCCCAGCCCGATTTGGCCAAAATTCCTGAAGCATTTCGAGCAGTCGTTGCTCGGGCGTTGGATAAGGACCCCCACAGACGGTTTGGTACGGCTGCGGAGATGTGGCAGGCGTTGAGTACGATCCAGGTTGGTCCGGAGGGGAGCCAGGGGGGACTGCCGAGGGGGACTATCCAGGGGCTGTCTCTTCACCAAGGACGAACTCTGCAAATGCCGGTGGGTGGGGGGTCGAGGGAAGCAACGGCAGAAAGAGTTGCTGGCCTTGTTGGTTCGCGGCGGCCCTCTTGGACTATCCAAACTCTTCGGGCGGTAGGTGGGGCGCTGTGCACCCTGTGGAGTCCAGAAGGGCGAAAGATGCTCTGGCAACTGGGCGTCCTTGTATTGGGGATATTTGTTTTTTTGCAAGCCGGGCCTCTGCTAGTGCATCTGGCTGTGCTTGGGATGATAGGATATGGGGTATATGGATTGCGGGCGAAGATATTCGCTCTGCCCGGAGCAAAGAAATTGGTAGGGCTTCTTCCAGGAGGTAATCTTATGTCTATTCAACCGGCAGGGGAGGGCCGATCTGCTGCTGGTAAGCTTCCGCCGCCTCCGGCCAGCCCGTATGAACAGGCGGCCAGCGATTTACGGGCAAAACCCCTCTTACAACGCTTAACCGAACTCATAGGTTCGTTACTTTTAGGAGCGATAGTCATTTTGATTATGGGTTTGGTGACTGGGGTGTTGTATAGTTTCCGTCATAGGGGTCAAATGTTCACTTGGGAACAGATGGCCTGGCTGGCGGGAATGAGTGTGCTCGGTTGCTGGGCGGTGCTAGGGGTCTCCAAATTCTGGGAAGGCGCCCAGGGGGAAGCGATCTTGCGGCGTTTTGTCTTATTGGTAGTGGGGCTGGGCTTGGGGAGTTTGGGCTATGGCCTTTCGGAATGGCTTTGGCTGGAATGGAAGTATCTAGAAAACTTTCCTCGTCCTCCTCAGCATTCTCTGCCTGGGCAGTGGTACGGGCCAGCAGGTGAGCCGCTCCTGATGGCCTTTTTGGCCAATTTTGCTCTTCTGATGGCTTTGATTCGATGGTGGCGTCAGGCGGATCCGCTTCGATTTGCGCGGCTAAGTCTTTGGAGTGTGCTGGGCTGTGTGTTGGCGGCGGCGTTGGTGGCCTGGTTGCTTCGATTTCCGCAGCCTTGGCTACCGATGTGTGCTGGTCTGATGAGCCTGGGCATCCAATTGGCCGCCCCTTGGACGCATCCTCGGCGCCGGCATCTAAGGTAACTGTTGATGGAAGCTTTTCCTCCTTTGCCATAGGAAAGTCCGAGCGATGAACCGAATCGGTCAAAAGCCGGGTCCAACGTTGCCAAGGAGGCCTGCCAGCCGGATCGGCTCGGCGCGGCGCGGCGCTTTGGGGTGGTCGTTCGTCTGGCTAGAGTTTCTCCATTGGCAGAGATATCGGTTTGGAGAACATCCTGCCAGTAGGGCCTTCGGCTGCCATGGTCCGGGCTTTCTCCAGTGGAAGATGTGCAGCTTCGGAGGGCTGATGGGTATATGTGTTCTTTTGTGCGATATTATGCGGGGAATCCCTTCTCTTATGGCTAAGCCGACAGAAACCTTGGCTGCCGAATCTACCCCGACTGCCCCGGCCAGCGCAGAAGATATCCCAAAACCAGGCAGTTCTTCCCCAACATCCTCTTCTGTGGCAAAGGCCCAGAATGGTTCGGCCGTTGCATCCAATTCCCCCGGTGCCGAATCCCAGTGGCTGACCGACCTTCTGCGCCAAGAGTTCCACCGATGGCTGACCAGCCAGTCCGAAGAACTGTTTAACCAATTCCGAACCGAGTTTGGCCGATGGTTAGCTCTGTGGGGTTCCCAACCCAGCAGCGCCGCTCCAGAACCCAATCGTCCGGCGTGGGTAGATGCACCGCCTGGGCTGATCGACGGCCAGTATTGCCAAACGGTCAAAGCCGGGCCTGCTCCAACCCTCGAAGACTGCCAACAGGAACTCCGCTCCGAAATCCAAAAAGTCATCGCCTCCTATGCAGAGAAACGATTTGATAGTCCCTTCGCTCACCGAATCGCTTGGAATATCGACCCCCTTTTGCCGGAACTCGTAGCCGCCCAATGGCAGGAGACTCGACTCATTGACTTCGGCGCTGACATTGGGGAAAAACCGATGATATGGCTTTATGCGCAACTGCGGTTTAGTCGGCCGGTCCAGGAGGAAATTTATCGGCAATATCGGCAGGCACTTATCCAGAGCCGGTTGCGCACGCTGGCCGGGATAGGCGCTGGTGTTCTCCTGCTGCTAAGTCTCAGTTACGGAGTGCTCCGGTGGCAATGCAACCGCCTGTATCCTCCGAAGGCCTCTTGATCCAACGGATTCGAGCTGGCCAGCCGGAAGCCTGGCAGGAGCTGATCGCCCGCTATGAAGGCCGATTGCTTGCCTATGTGCTCCGACGTGTCAAAGACCGACAAGCAGCCGAAGATATTGTGCAAGAAACATTCTTGGGTTTTTTGACCAGCTTGCCCCACTATGATGCCACACGTTCTTTGGAGAATTGGCTCTTTTCGATTGCCGCCCATAAGTTGACCGATCATCTGCGTCGCCAGGGTCATTGGCCTGCGGTGGCTGCCAAGACAAGTTCGACGGATAGCATCGGCTGGGAGGCGCTGGCAGCCGGTCGGCCTCCTAGCTCCCTGGCCCGAAGCGCCGAACGCCGCCAGTGGGAAGAAACCGCCCTCGTCCCCGCCCTCCGCCAGATCATCCAACACTGGCAACAGCAAGGCCATTGGGAAAAGATCGCCTGCCTGGAACTGTTGATCCTGCGCGGCTGGCCCAATAAAAAAGTCGCCCAAGCGCTGAATCTTTCCGAGCAGACAGTAGCCAATTACAAGTTCGAGTTCCTGGCCAAACTCCGGGCCACCCTCCGAAGCCAGTCCCTACCCGAAGACCTATTCCCAGAACTGTACAAAAACCTAGATTTGTAATATTCCGTTCAGATAAGCGCCTGGGTGGGGAAAAGGCAACAAACCCAGGCTTTTTTTACCAAGAAGCCCAGCTTGCTTCTTTTGGCGGACAACCCGCCTTGCTCTTTTATTGAGAAGCCCCCCTTTGCCTCAAGCAGAACCGCCGGAACTTCTTCTCACCGAATTGGGCAGACGCCTAGAAAGACCCTCTCGGTGGAGCTATCCGATTGTTCTGGTTAGCCTGGGTTAGCCCCGGATATAGTCCTTCATAAACCGATTCTCCACGGCCAATAAGTCATGTTGGGCTTTGACCACGTCGCCGATGGAGACCAGGCCTACCAACCGGCCTTCGGAAAGGACGGGCAGATGGCGGATGCGTTTTTCGGTCATCAGGCGCATGGCCTCTTCGATCGGGGCATCCGGCGAGCCGGTGAAAAGCTCCCGCGTCATGTAGTCCGAGACCCGTAGGGCCGACAGCGGCCATCGGCCAGACGCACAGGTACGCAAAATATCTCGTTCGGTAATGATCCCCAGCACTTGGCCGTCTTGTTCGCCTGTGCTGGTAACCACCAGGGCCCCAATGCCATGGTGGACCAACCGGTACAAGACATCCTGCAGGGTGGCCTCCGGCCGGATGGTATAAACCAAGCTCCCTTTGCGTTGCAAGATAGTCTGCAGAAGCATGAGCCTGCTCCTTAACACGAACC
This sequence comes from uncultured Thermoguttaceae bacterium, assembly GCA_938042245.1. Classification (GTDB taxonomy): domain Bacteria; phylum Planctomycetota; class Planctomycetia; order Pirellulales; family Thermoguttaceae; genus JANXAQ01. The sequence goes on along the minus strand of CALIRO010000015.1, from coordinate 2,502 downwards.
GAAGAAGGTGCTATTTTTCACAGTTATAGGAGCAAAAAATATCATAGTTTGCCCCGTTGTCCCCAGCAACCCCCCTGGGGGTTGGGTAGTTTTATTCCTGCCTGTTTGGGAGCAGGGACTGGGCAGCAAAACATAACTAAGTTTATAAAAATAATAGTTGAAATCAAGAGAACCTTTTACCTTGCCTTTCCGCCCAAAAACGCCCATGAAGGTAGAAGCAACCGAAAATTCCTTTGACATTTTGTCTATATTGCCTAAATTCTCTAATTTCTCTGAATAAAGTAAACTTTCTAAAAGGCAATATTTAAAGAACCGTCATCTTTTCTGCCGATAAGGGGGCGGCCTGAGACTCTGGGCGTTGGGAGCTATTCGGTTTTCCCTCCCTCCAACAGGGGGAAAGAACCTATGACCTCTACTGCGAATAATATCCGAAAAGCCGCTGTTTTGCTCATGAGTCTGCCGCAGGATTTGGCGGCAATGCTCTTAGCCAAACTGGATCCCAAACAGATCGAAGCTGTCAGTATTGAAATCGCCAAAACCGGCGTCTTTTCCGGCGAAGAACAGGAAGCGGTCATTCAGGAGTTTGCCAAGGCCAACCCGACGGCCCTCACCGGCAAACGAGGCGGTCTAGAGGTAGCCAAAACCCTATTGGAACAAGCTCTTGGCAAAGAGGCCACCACCACTCTGGAAACGGTCCGCCAATCGATCGAGGCCATCCCCTTCGGGTTTCTCCAGAAGGTGGATAGCCAAAACCTTCTGACCTTCATCATCGACGAACATCCGCAGACGATTGCGCTGATTTTATGTCATGTGCCGCCGGCACAGGCTGCTTCGATTTTAAGCGGTCTGCCCCCGGAGCGTCAACTATCGGTCATCAAACGCATCGCCACCATGTCCCAGACCAGCCCAGAGATCATTCGAGAGGTGGAAAAAGGTTTAGAGAACCGAATGGCCAGCGTCATGAGCCAACAGTTGGAAAATGCCGGCGGCATACCGGCTGTGGCCGAAATCCTCAACGTCATCGACCGCGCTACCGAACGAAGTATTCTGGAAAATCTGGCCCAAGAAGACCCCGATCTTGTCGAAGAAATCCGCCGATTAATGTTTGTCTTTGAAGACCTGATTAAGCTCAGCGATCGGGATATCCAAACCCTGCTCAAAAATGTGGAAAGCTCTCAGTGGGCCGTCGCACTAAAAGGCGCCAGCGAAGAACTCAAACAAAAGATCCTCAAAAACATGTCCAAACGGGCGGCCGACCTGCTCAAGGAGGAAATGGAATATCTTGGCCCGGTCCGTCTGTCCGTGGTCGAACAAGCCCAGCAGCAGATTGTCGATGTGGTCCGCCGCCTGGAAGACGCCGGCGAAATCACCACCCATGCCGACGAAGAAAAGGAACGCTTCATCCAGTAGTCCAAACGGACATCTCTCTGATAATATACATTTATTTATTGTTGCCTGGATGGCCCCCTATGCTCTGAGGAACCATCTGCGGCCTTAACGGCCCGCCGCCTTCAGCACCCGCCACTGGCCTTCGGCGATCCGTACGGCTGCCTCCCGGCGCTGGCGAAGCTCGGGACTGCTGGCAGGCAGGGTCTTGGCCGTTTCCATCCGCTCGGCCACCACCACCGCGTCCAACTCCTCTGCCGGAATTGCCCGCTCCGTTAGCACCGTAACGACATTCTCCCTAACCTCCACCAAACCCCCTTCAACGTAGTAATATCTAGCTTCTTGCCCAGCCCGTCCAATCCGAAGTGGGCCAATGCCCAACTGGGCAACCATCGGTTTTCGGCCCGGAGCAATCCCCAATTGGCCGTCTTCCAGCCAAACCGCTACAAAATCCGTCTGCACGTCACATATGTTCCCCTCGGGAGTGATAATCCGACACCGGAGTGGGCTTCCAGAAGTAAAAATGGGCTTTTTCCCCATAGCAGATTCCCCCGGCTGACTCTAGCCCAGCTGACCCTGTAGCACCAAGCAGCTCCGCCGCTGCCTCTCGGCAACTACTGCCAGTGCACCTTGGCCGCTCCCAACAGGCTTCCCATCCGGAGGCGGCACGCAGGCGAAAGCTCCCCCTATTATAATCCAAAGGCATCTTGCAGAAAAGGCAAAGGTTTTTCTACTCCCAGTCCCTTGATTACCCTTATAACTTTTCTGATCCTCCCATCTTGCCAAAAAGCCCCCCTAAACTGTATTCCTCTCGAAAATGGCCACCCAGGGGGGACTGGCCGATGGAAGCGGATCTTGTACAATGCAAAAAAATAAGCATTCCGCATCCAGCCGAAGCATCTGTTTTGAACGGAGGCGAGGGGAGCCGCCGAGAAGAACTTTTGTTTGGAAGCTCTGCAAAATTCTGAACATTATGTGAACTTTATGAACATTTAATCTGTTCCTTTGCCTATCGGTTCCCATTCCAAGGCACTATATCTTGAGTCTCATATTGGCAGTGCCACTATATGTTGGGGCTATTGAGGGAGATTCTGATATAGTGTAAAAAGATATCCT
>CALIRO010000014.1 GCA_938042245.1 uncultured Thermoguttaceae bacterium | reverse complement strand
TCGTGGAAGTTGTGGAAGGCCAAGCCGAGCTGTTTGAGGTTGTTAATACAGGTGGCTCGGCGGGCCGCCTCCCGGGCTGCCTGAATGGCCGGTAGCAGCAAGGCAATCAGCAGCCCAATAATGGCAATGACCACCAACAGTTCCACGAGGGTAAACCCTCGCTTTCTCCAAAAACTCCTCATGGCAACACCTCCTCCAAAAATAAGGATGACAAAAATGAGGCAACCGGGAGAGACCACCTCTCCCAAACTTATTTTCGATTCTAATAGGTTTTTCCAATGAGGTCAAATGATGAGCAGGATTTTTTTGTGATTCCTGGGAAAATTTTTTGAAAATCCCCTCTTTTGGTAGGGCTAGATATCCCTCCTTATTCTCTTTTTCGGCTTGTTTTGATCCTGCTTTCAACCGCCCCCGAATGCGCAAAAACCTTCTCCCCCTCCTTCTTTTTGTCTGTTCCTGGAGAGAGGATGAAATAGATATCGAACCTAGCCCCATCCTTCCGGAACACTTGGAGCAGGAAGCTTCTGGGAAGAGGCCTCCCGGAAAATGACCTGGTGCTTTGAAGGAAGAGCTTCGGAGAATTCCAAGAGAATATGGGGGGATTGGCTTTCGCCGGTAGGGAGGAGTAGGAGTGTTTTTTTCAGAAAGGAGAGCGTGCCTAGCGGACGAAGGCGGCAGGGCATGCAGGGATGTGCTGGCAAGCACCAGAGCGTTTCTCCAATAAGAATATAAGAATAAGAGACCCATAAAAGCGCGGAGAAGAGAGCGGAGATGGGGGCCGAGGTGGTCGTGGTAGCAGGCCCGGCTGGCACGGGCAAAACAGCCCGAGCTTTGAGCCAATATCAGCAGGTAGCTGCCCAGGCGGAGCCGGGCTATTGCCTTTGGATTGCTCCCAACTGGCGGGCGGTGGAGGAGGTCCGGCGTGGGCTTCTGGGGAATCGGATCGGCTACTTCGCCCCGGGGATCATGACCTTTGACCGGTTTGCGGAGGCGGTGGTGGAGTTTTCTGGGCAACAAGCCCGGTTCATTGATCGGGGGCACCAGCGGTGGTTGATTTGGCAGTTGGTGGAGGAGCGGCGGAAGGCAGGAAAGTTTCGCTATTTCGCCCAAATTGCCCATACCACAGGTTTTATCGACCTACTCTGCGACTGGATTCAAGAACTCAAACGCCTGGAAATCTGGCCGGACCAATTCCGCCAGGCCTGCCAAGCCAAAGGCATGACCGACAAAGACCAGGAATTGCTCGATCTGTACCAGGCTTATCAAGAGCTTCTGACCGAGCAGGAGCTTTACGATGCGGAGGGGCGGTTTTGGCTGGCTCGGACTCTGCTGGCTGGTGGCGCCTTGTTGCCGCCGGTCCAACGGCAGAACCTAGAACTGATCGTAGTTGACGGGTTTAGCGATTTTACCCGCACCCAGCATGAGATCCTGGAGTACTTGGCCCGGCGCGCCGCACAACTCCTGATTACTCTCCCACTGGAAAAGGAGCCAGGCCGGGAAGAGCTTTTCGCCAAACCCCGAACAACCCTGGAACAGCTCCGGCGACGGCACCTGGGTTTACAAGTGGAGTGGCTGGAGCGGCCTGCTCAGCCATCTTGGCCCGCCTTAGCTCACATCGAACGGTTCGTTTTTGCCAATCCCCGGCACTACCAGCCGTTGCCCCAAAAGGCCGAGCGCATCGAAATCCTAGCTGCTGCCAGCCAACTGGCCGAAGTAGAACTCCTGGCCAAACGGATTAAACACCTGCTTGTCGAAGGGGAACCGGACGATAGGGGGCCGGTCCGGCCAGATGACATCCTGGTCCTGTTTCGCAGCTTGGAGCCGGTGGCGGATTTAGTCCGGGAGGTTTTTAGCCGGTATGGGATTCCGTTCCTGCTGGAGACTTCCGTGCCGCTGCGTGCCGCCCGATCCCTGCGGGCGCTGGGAGAACTCCTGCAATTGGCGGTGGAGGATTGGCCGTTCCGTCGGCTTTTAGCGGTGCTAAATCATAGCTATTTCCAGCCAGATTGGCCCCAGTGGCAACAGGGCCGGGCAGGTTTAATAGCCGAGCAGATGATCCGGCGGCTTCAAATTCCCCAAGGCCAAGAGCAACTATTCCAGGCGCTTCAACGGCTGGCCAGTTCGGAAGGGGAACACGGCTCAAAGGCGCAAACCACGTTGGTCCTGTTGAAACGCTTGGCTGAGGTTTTGGATGCCCTGCCGGAAAGAGCTACGCTTTCCGGTTGGGCCAGGGCATGGCGGCAATTGGCCAGCCAAGTGGGGATCCTGCAGGCCATCCAAACCCAGCCCTTGGGTTCCCTCGACTCGGCACAGCCGGGCCCAGCCGAGCCACCCTCCCAGCTTAACCTGGAGGAATTAGCTTGGCAGCATCTGGAGGGTTTGCTGGCTTCGGCCGATCAATTATGGGGTTGGCTTAACCGGCCGGCAGCGGAACTGGATCGAAGGGAGGCGTTGGCTGTTTTGAGCGATCTTTTGGCGCGGGCCTCGTTGCCCTTCAGCACTCAGGAAGCAGGCCGGGTACGGGTGCTTTCGGTGCGTACCGCCCGCCCCCTGCGTGCCGGCTATGTATTTTTAGCAGGGCTGTCGGAGAAGGCATTTCCAGTGCCGGAACCAGCCAATCGGTTTTACACGGAACAGGAAACCCAGGAATTGATTCGGCAGAAGTTGCCCTTAGTCGCCCGCCGAGATCAAACCTGCCAGGAAATGCTGCTTTTTTACGAGGCGATCACCCGGGCAAGCCGACATCTGGTCTTAAGCTATGCTGGTCTGGACGAGTCGGCTCAGCCGTTGGCCCCCAGCCCTTACCTGGACGAATTGGAAGCCCTCTGCGGCCCTGGGCAGATCGAAAAGAAGGAGTTGTTCGAGCTTCGGCCGATCCCGACGGAGCCGGTACTTTTGTGTCCGAGAGATTTTCGGGTTCGAGCCATGGCCGAGGCTCTGGAAGGTAAAGTGGAACTCCTGGCCGGCCTGGTGCAAGCCGAAGCCGCTCAAAGGGTTCTCCCCCCAACAAAACAAACAGGTTCTGCCCGACGGGCAGGCAAGAAGCCATCCCAAACCAGCGCCAGCAGCCTGTACGATGAGGCAGGGGATTTGCTATGCGAGGGATACTGTGCGGCTGAGGAAGCCTTTAGCATAGGAGAGAACATTTTAGCAGCGGTCCGGCTGATAGCCGACCGAAGCACCATCGACTCCTTCGGCGTCGGTGAAGGGATGCTTCAAACTGCGAGGGTGTTGGCGGCGTTGCAGGAGCGGTTTTCAGCGGATTATGTCTATGCGGCCACGGCATTAGAAAAATATGCCCGGTGTCCGTTTCGCTTTTTGCTGGAAGAGGTGCTAGCACTCAGGCCGCCGGAGGAATTGGACCTGGAGGAAGATTATGCCCTGCGGGGGCGGTTGACCCATCAGATTTTAAGCCAGGTGCATCGTCGGCTCAACGAGCGGTTGGGACGGCCCGGTTCCCCTACGGAATTGGAACAAACCGATTGGCAAACATTGCTTCAGCAGGTCATGGAAGAAACGTTTGCCCCTAGGCCGCTCGAACCGGTTCAGGCGGCTTTGTGGGAAGTCCATCGGCGGCGAATTAGCCAATGGCTGGCCGACTACCGCCAACACCATCAAAACTATGATCAAGCCAAGTGGTGGGCCGACTTTTCCCAAAAGCCAAAACCAACCTTTTTTGAAATCCCCTTTGGCCGACCCAATTCCCCCAGACCAGAGGAAAACGCCTTTGCCCCATCTCAGCAACCCACCCCCTATGGGCCGTTGGAATTGTCTCCGCCCCAACCTGCTGAAAAGGACCTGCCAAAGGTCCGGATTTCTGGCCGAATCGACCGCATTGATCTGGGCCAACTGTCCGGACATCTGGTATTCAACGTGCTGGATTACAAGACCGGCCACGACAGTTGGCCCAGACATCCACGCTCTGCCAAAAAACGACACGATGCGATCCAACGGGGCACGCTATTACAATTGCCGTTGTATCTATTGGCAGCACAGAACGTCATTTTAGCGGACCGGCAGGCCAAGCCCTGGTTTGCCGGGTATTGGCAGATTAAACAACCGAGCCAAACCACCCCCCTGAGCGGATTTACCGCTTCTGGGATTGAGCACGGAAAGTTATGCCCCACGGAAGAGTGGAAAGAAATATACCATACAGTCATCCTCACAGTATTTCACTTGGTCAAGGCCATCCGGGCCGGCCAATTTCCCGTTTACAATCCCGATCCAGACTGCACACGGAACTGCCCCTGGAACACAGCCTGCCGAATCCAACAAGTCCGCGCCTTGGAAAAGACTTGGGCGCCCTGGTCAGACCAAAGCAGATGAATTCCTTCCCCGCAGAAAGCCGATAACTACCTTGGCTTCCACCTTCCTCCCACAGGCGTGGCAGGGTAGTACTTCAGCCGGCTCAACTGGATCCAACAGCAGGAGGCTTCCGGCTGTCATTCCCACGCAAGCGGGAATCCAGAAGAAGCTACAAAGATGCTCTGCAAAATCCTGAACATAATATGAAATTGATGAACATCCAATACATTCTTTTGGCCATCGGTTCCCATTGCTGGCTGTTCCATATTGGGGATGGTAGCGAAGGTACGGCTATATATTGTGGTAACCGGCCGGGGTTCCGAAATAGGATAAAAATATCCCTTTCGAAGTAGTCAGAGGTTCCACAACAGTACTTTGGAAACCCCACTTTCGCAGGGCTAATAAGGAGGGCTGGTTCCTTCGGCTGAAATGGCACTAGGCGGCAACAAGCCCAGCTAGACGCCTACCGGCGAAATGGTACTCAGGCTTCAGACGATTTCGGCATTGGGCTGTTCGGACGGAACCGACCCGGAAGGCATAGGTTCCGCACAAGACGACTCCGTTTCGGGATAGAATTTTCGCCGATACGCTTCCACCTGAATCATCGGCGGCCGCTCGATCTCTTCAATGGTATATTCTCGCAGGCGGTAGTTGCCGTCGGCAAACTCGAATTGGCGCATCAGCGTGGGTAGCTGGCCCTCATACTGAATCTTCCCATCCCGTCGGAGCCGAGAGAAAAACACCCGAGCTACCCCGAAGGCCATTCGGCCCAAGGCCACCGTATCCTGATTGCGATGCACCCGCCGATCCAGATCCGTCTGGGCAAAGGCCTCCATGCCCAGACGCTGATAAATATCAATCAGCATGGCCGTCTCCACGCCGTAGCCTACCGGAAACGGAATCTGCTCCAGGATGCTGCGTCGGCCAGCATATTCTCCGGACAGCGGCTGCAAGATGGCAGTAAGTTCCGGATAGAAAAGGCTAAACAAGGGACGGATCAGGATTTCCGTAACCCGGCCGCCCCCGGTCGGTCGCAGTTGCCCCGAATGGGCAATCGGACGGTCGTAAAACGCCTTCACATAATGCACTTCGGGATTGACCAGCAGAGGCCCTACCAGACCATAAACAAATCGTGGATGAATGTTTGCAATATCTGTGTCCACGTAAACAATTATATCCCCTCGCAAGAGATACAGCGCCTTCCACAGGTTTTCCCCCTTGCCCCGATAATTGCCATATTCGGTCAGATGCTCCGAAGCAATATAGACATCGGCCCCGAACTCGGCGGCAATCTGGCAGGTTTTGTCTGTGCTGCCAGAATCGATCACGGCAATTTCGTCCAACAGCGGAAACCGATCCATCAGCTCCGCCTTGAAAATGACGATCTCCTGGCCGATCGTCTTTTCTTCGTTGTAGGTGGGAAGACACAAGGAGATGGTCAGTCCCTGCCGCTCTTTATGCTGCAACAGCCAGCGGATATCCCAAAAATTCGTGTGGTGGAACGTGCGGCGCTGGAGCCAGTTTTCAGATGCCATCGCATGCTCCTGAATCGATGGCCAAAAGAACACCTACCACTTGGGCCACTCCCCGCAATATCGGCTCAATGAGCACATAGTCCGGCTTGGGCCGTTGGTGTTTTCGGCCCCGAGTAATCCCCAACGTTACCGCCGGAATATCCCGAGCGATCATCTCGGACACTTCGGAAGGGCTATGTTTTTGATCCGGTTCAATGCCCAGCTTTCGCATCACCTCAATGCTCGTACTGACCAACCGATGCCCAAACGGAATCCCCCCAGCACGAGTCCGGAAAAATACGTCCAGTTTGGCCTCCACCGCATGACGAGCCGACATCTCAAAACATATCGCCTCAATCTCCCGGATGATCCGATCCACCTGCTCATCGTCATGACTGACAATTTCCAAACCCAATAGCGCCCGTGTAGGTTCGGTATCATAGGAGACCCCCGCCCGCAGCTTCCCCATCCGAATCACCGTGTACGGCCGTACCGGCACCGGAATGCCCAAGATGCGATTGATAATCTGGTTTAATACCACTACGGCGCTTTCGGACCCGTAGCCCCGGCCCTGATTGCCATTACGCACCTGGCAGACCAAATCCGCTCGAACCGTCGCAATCGAAAAGAAATCCAATCGCCCCAGTTCGATCCCCTCGACACAAATACCAAAATGAATATCATCCGGATATTGATCCAAAAAGAAGCGAATCCCCCGATGATTGCCTCGCTCTAACGACTGGATAGAGCCTAACAGCACCAAATGGGAATTCAGTTCAATGTTTAAATGTTCCAATATACTGGGCAACATCGCCACCACGGCCGCCCCCATCGCATTGTCGCTTACACCCGGTCCGATCACCCGATCCGCCCGCACCATCACCTCATGATCTAAGCCGGGCCGAACAATATCGTCCAAATGCGATACCACCAAAATCGTCCGACTGCCCCGTCGGCCCCGAATCCGGCCTACCGCATTGCCAATCTCATCGGTGGTAGCATCCGTCAACCCCGCTTCTAAAAACCGATCCAACATAAACTGCACCCGGTCCTGCTCTCGCCCCGTCGGCGCTGGAAGCCGGGCTAACATCGTTAAATTCGACAAAATCCGCTCCCGCAATGGCTTTAACGCCTCAGGCAGTTCCTCCACCGGCCGACGCAGTGGCACAGTAACCGTCATGGCAATCTCCTCCTACCATGCAAGAGCTGATCCCCCAACCGGCGCTTCCCTCTGCCTCTTTCGCAGCCTCTCCCCCTCTGAATACCCCCTGGTTCCTTCCCAGATACCGGCAGGTTCTCTTTCCGATCTTCTTCTATATGCTCTAAAGAACCGGTTTCTTTTGCAGAGTAGCTCTTTGAGGGATGGGACTTGGAGAAGTACTTCCCTAATAGCAGGTCAGCTAGAGGCTCAATACCGGCCTCACACCCACCCTTGTTTTAGTATAGCCAGGGCAAGAGCCGATTTTCCAGTACCCCTACCCAGAAATTTAAAACTTTTGGGGGGGTTGATTATACCTCAAAATAGCCAAAAATGCCCTTTAGGGATGTTTTCAAATATAACTTTAGAGGGGTTTTCGGGGAGAAAACCCATAAACCCACCCTAGGATTCCACCTTTGGAAAGCAAAAACCGGAGGGAATCATGCCCCCTAAAGATGGGAGCAAAGAGAGCCTAAAGACTCCCCCCGGAAAACCCTCTCCGGCAGCCGCCATGACTCCCCCCGATCCCAGCCTCCTCTGGCCCTAGACTTCCTCAGAAATCCCTCTCGAAAACCGCTTAGCGAACTTGCTGAGGACCTGGATGCACCGGTTCCATGACACAAGCCGACTCAACTACCACTTGAGCATCTAAACAGGCCTCCCCCCAGGCAATCTCCACAGGGAGTTTCGCAAAATCCACAATGCAACCATTCCGGATGTAGCAACTTAGGTTGTAGCTCCGGCCCATCTTAATGCAGTCTTTCGGACAATTCTCCGTACAGATGCCGCAGAACATGCACTTGGTATAGTCGATCACATAGGCGGTTACCAGGAATCCTTTTCGGCCTTCCACTCGCCGCTTGCTAATATAAATGCAGCCGACCGGACAGTCCCGAGCGCAGCGTTCGCAAGCAATACACTCCCGCAAATCATACCGGTGGAAACCCCGAAATCGCTCGGCAAGCAGGGCTGGCCGTTCCGGATATTCATACAGATGCGTAAAGGTCCTTCGGGTTCTCAGATAGGTGCTCAGCCAGGTTCGTATCGTCACCCCGAGGGCCCATCCGACCGTCCAGATGGCCTCCCCCAGATTCTTTAACCATCCTAACAATCCTCGCCCACCCATAAAAAGCCACTCCCCGGAAGTTCCTTATAAACGGGATTTCGAGTCTCTACGCACTAAAGGCCAACCTCCAGACATCTCATAATGATCTCATAATCCACTAAAACCCCCTCTCTAGGCAGGTTTTAAACTCCCCGCTCCTCAGCGGGCTTTGGATCTCGAAAAGCTCCAGAAGCATGCCCAAAGGAAGCAAAAATCTTTTAGGGGCACCTCCTTTAAGAGTATTCCCTTTTGCCAACCTTTTATACCCCTGACACTCCCTATTGGATAAAATATCCATTAGAGAGGCTGATTTTGGCACGGGGCATCGTAGTTTGGAAAAACGGAGGTCTTTCCCGGCAATTGTACTGTGAATGGGGACCACGGAAAATCTCCTAGAAAATTCCCAGTGTAAAACGCTGCTTTCGAGGAGGGAGGAGGGGTTGCTACTTGGCAGGGGGAACGTTCTTCTTTCTGCTGAGCTTGAAAGCCACAAAGGAGAATATAGGGAGAATATAGGAATATAGAAGGTACTCAGAGGCTTGGGAATCAAATCCTTGGATACCAAAGAGCCTTTTCCCCACCTCAGAGGTATAAGCAGCACCTATAGATGAGCGGAAAATGGAAAATTAGTGGATTGAGGAAGAATGGCTTGACTAGAGAAGATTGGCAAAGTATGCTCAATTGAAGAGAGGTTGCCTGCAAAAGGCGATTTGACGCCCCTGTAAAGGGGTTGTGTGAGGCACTCCAGCCTACCACACGAAGGAACGCACCATGTTAGTCCTGTCGCGTAAAAAGAATGAGAGTATTGTCATCAATGATGACATTACGATCGTGGTGGTGGACATCCGCGGGGACAAGGTCCGTTTAGGTGTCGAAGCTCCTAAAGAGATCCCCGTGCATCGGCGAGAGGTCTTCGAGGCCATCCGGCGAAGCCAAGCCGAGGCTGCCAATAAACCTACTTCCCCCACCCCGCCCTCCAATCCCGCTTAAATCTCCTCCGCCGGAATAGGCAGGCCAAGATTTTCTATCCTGGCCCACAGAATCAGTTTTTGCAGCCCAGGTTCTCCTGATGCACCCCCTCCGACTCAGGAGATTATTTTTTCCCTCTATTTCTCTCTGGTGGTGTTGCCGGCTAAAACCTTTCTCTTCCCTAGCCCCAATATAGCCCACGAAGGGAGTTGAAGTTTATGGGGAATCCTCACGATTCCTCCTTTCGGACAGATACAGAGGAAGTTTTTGCCTTCTTTTAACCTGCCCGGTTAATGATGTGGCTTGGCGTTCCTATTTGTCCAGAACAACACCTTAACTTGGCCTGGGGATCTAGCAAATAAGTATGGCCGGAAGAGCGTTGGCTGATGGCGACCCCGGCACCAAGCGGGCAACTAGTCCCCCTATTTGGGTGCGGCGGGGTCCCTAAGGGCTTCTGCAGAAGGCCAGAAGGGGGCCTTGACCAATCCCTGTCCCAAAAGTATAAAGTAATAGTTACCCCCACCGTCCTGGGGGATTTTATTTTGGGTCGCTGCCCCTCCGACAAGCCAGAACTCTATGGGGATAAGGGGCGCGATGTACCGGGAGGGTGTTATTCTCCTCACCGGAGCTTGCCACCCAAAGGACCAGCCAGGAGCGTGGTTTGTTCTAGGGTTTTGGAACCATCCCAGATAATTGGCCCCGTCGTCTAGCCAGGTTAGGACACGGGCCTTTCAAGCCCGTAACACGGGTTCAAATCCCGTCGGGGTCGTTAAGTCCTTATGCAGTAAGGAGTTACGACAAGCAACGTCAAGAAAATCCGGGAAATCTTGAAGGGCTTAGCGCATCAGACGGGGGCATTCGGCAGATAGGCCCCAAGGTTTTTTAGCCGTTTTTGAAGTTCCGGGATAGGGATGCTGCGCGTATCGGCGTGGTGTTGGACGGCCAAGGCGGCGGCCACGCCAGCAGCTTGGCCGGTAATGAAACAGCCCGGCATCACCCGGAGGGAACTCTGCATGGGTCGATCCGTACTCACACATCGGCCTGCTACCAGGACATTGTGCAATCCTCTGGGCAGGAGTACCCGATAGGGGATGCCATAGCTTTGGCCCTTTTTGTAGCGCAGGGTAGTAAAATCTTTTTCATATTCTTTGAAGGCAGCCAGCCCGGGTACGGGTGCATGGATATCTACGGGGTAGGAGAACCGACCAATTTCGTCCTCAAAGACAGCCCGTCGCTTGAAATCCTCCAGACAGAGCAGATAATCGCCCAGAATCCGCCGGGTCTCCCGGACTCCCAACTGGGAAGCGGTGGCTACCAGGTGCATCCGCTCAAAGCCTTTGAGATATTTTTTGTAATATTGTTCATATTGCAGGAGAGATTGCCGCGCCCAGAGCACGGCCTTGGTAATCGAGCGTTCATCGGTACCGTCTAAGCCAAAGCTGTGCCCGATGTTGCCGCCGCCGGTGGTGGGTCCGACCTGAAACATGCCTGGCAAGTGGCGATCATCCAGGCTGAACAGGCCGTCTTGGATGGCCTGAGGGAGTCGGCTTTGATCGGGAATCCGGCCGCCTTCGTACACCCGGTTCCAATCGATATCGGTCCAAAGGCTGCACAAGGTACCGGGCATCATTCGGCCTTGGGCGTCGCCCTTTTCAAACGGTGCGCCCGCCCAGGCGGCCAGATCGCCGTCGCCGGTGGCGTCGATAAAGATCTTGGCCTGGACAGCAAACAAACCGGTTTTGGCGGCCAAAATCGCAAATTGTACCCGGCCTTCCGAAGCCTCCACGGCCACCAATTCTGTTTGGAACGTAAAATCCACCCCGGCCTGTTGCACCATATTGTCATAAAGGCGTTTGAGTTGCTCGGCCTGAATGACTACGGATCGGCCCATGGCCTCTTTTTCCGAAACGCCCAACCCTTTGAGCACATCGGAGCCGATACCGGCGGCCAAAAGATGCTCGCCATCGCCGAATGGCATAAAGACCGGGAGCAAGCCGGCAGTGCCCATCCCGCCGAAACAGATGTTCCGTTCAGCTAGGAAGACTCGCACGCCTTGGCGGGCGGCGGCTATGGCCGCTGCCAGCCCGGCCGGCCCCCCGCCAGCCACAAACACATCCACCTGATGCCGAATCGGCAACTGCCGCTGAAACATCACCGTCTTTTCGCCGGAAATAGGCCGAAGGGCTTCAGGAGCAGCTGCAGTGGGTCCGGCCGATTCGCCCTCTGGGGAAGTTCCTGAAGCACCGCCAGGAGGGAGAGGTTCTGAAGCAGGTTTTCCCGAACCAGCTTGGAGCTTTTGTACCCAACCACACCCGATCATTCCCTCGCCAGCCGCCATCCCGCAAGCAGCTAAAAACTCCCTTCGCGAAAACCGCATGCTTCCAACTCCTCTTCCAAAACCGAAGATTCCACGGGAAGATAGCCTCGCTCCTATCCTACCCGAGCCGCCTCCTTTCCAAAAGTCTTCCATCGGAACCAGAGCAGTTGGAACAACTTTCTTTATTGCGTGCCCCGAAAGGCACCGGCCCCCATGGAACCTAGCATCTGAGGAGAGGATAGGCCAAGAGTGCCTCAGAAGTTTCCTGTCCCCAAGTTTTCCGACCGGAATATCCTCCAGCCCCTTATCCCGTAGATTCCGTGAAAGCGGATTGTCCCAGAAAAGCCATGAAGCTGGAGGATTTTTCTACATACGGTCCCTCCCTCCAAGAGGATTATCTATAGGAACCTCTGGATAATTGCCGGTTTTAAAGGCGAGCGGGGTTTTTGGGCACCTAAAGTAGAGTGGGCTGTTTTGATAGGGGGCTGTTTTTGCTCCCTTCGGGACAGTTGGATTTTTGGGAACCTCCTTATTTGGCAAGGGGGAGCTAAGGTGTTAGGAAAGCGGATGGGTATGGGTACCTTGGAGTGGTTTTATCATTTCTGTGAAAGTAGGATTCCAAAAATGGTCAGAAATAGTCAATAAATTGACTGAATACTTCTTTTCAAAGAGGAATGTTTTGAGGGTTTTTGGGCAGTTTTTCCTTCGGGGTGAGTTCCTGGCCAGGGGAAGGCCGTTGGAATTAATGGGCTTCGTTTTTGTCTCTTTTTGTTGGTAATAATCCCCCCAAAGGTGCTATATTTTGGGGGGATTTTTGTTTGGCGGGGAGGATTTGGAGTTCTAAATTTGTAATTGGAGGTTGGTTTCAACAATTTGGTAAATTTTAATCATATTTTGACTGTAATTTTTCTTAAAATGATCAAAATGATGATTATTATTTTTTAAAAAATTTGAAAATTTTGGAAGAAGATGATTGACAAGATTCTTCCTTTTGGCATACTAGAAATTGTGTCGAGAAGAACCTTGGAAGTTAGGTCGAAGCATCATGTTGGTTGAGGAGCGACGGCACCGGCTGCTGGAATTGGTGCGAGCCAGGCGATTTGTTTCGTTGCCGGAATTGGCCGAGGAGCTTCAGGTGTCCGAGTCCACCATTCGTCGGGATTTGGAATGGTTGGAAGAGCAGGGCACAGCCCGGCGGATCCACGGAGGGGTGCTGTATACGGGCCAGTCGCCGCAGCTTGCGCATTTTGAGGCTCGGCAACCGGCCCAATGGGCGCAAAAGCGGGCCATTGCTCGGCGGGCGGCCGAGCTGGTCCAACCTGGGGAGACGATTTTGCTGGATGGGGGGACCACTACGTATGAGGTGGCCCGGCTCCTGGTAGGGCGGCCCCTGCATGTACTGACCAATTCTTTGCCGGTAGCCAATTTGTTTGCCCCCGACCCAAATAGCGACCTAATTTTCATAGGGGGCAATATTTGTCCCCGGTCCGGGGTAGCCCAAGGTCCGTATGCGGACAAAATGCTTAGCTCCGTGCGGGTTCGAAAAGCCATCATGAGCGTGGCTGCCATCAACGAAGAAGGGTGTTTCAACAATAATCTGCTTTTGGTGGCCACGGAGCAGGCGATGATTCGGGCGGCAGACCAGCTGATTGTGGTGGCGGATAGTTCCAAGTTCGGTCATCGCAGTTTAGGTCATGTTTGCGCCTTGGAAGAAGTGGATATTTTGGTGGTGGATTCAGGACTGGCGGACTGCTGGCGAGAAAAGTTGGTCTTGGCTGGGATCCAGGTGTTGATTGCACCGGTGGGCGAACTTCAAGAACCGAGTAAATCCGAAGGAGTCCTGCCATGACGGTTGCTACCGGGGCGCCGCCGAAACCGATTGATCGAGGATTGGTTGAGCAAATTGTTCGGGAGATTGTGCTTCGGCAGTGGAAGGGGCCGCCGCAACGACCGCATCTGGTGGTCAGCATTTCAGCCCGGCATGTGCATTTAAGTCCGGAGCATGTGGAGGTGCTTTTTGGTCCTGGCTATCAACTGAAGGTGATGAAGGAGTTGTATCAGGAGGGGTTTTATGCGGCGGAGGAGACGGTGATGCTGGTGGGGCCGAAGCGGCGGATGTTGCCGACGGTTCGGGTCCTCGGCCCGCCGCGGGGCGCTACCCAGGTGGAACTGGCCTTTACCGACGGCATTTCGTTGGGGATCGATCTGCCGGTGCGGCTGAGCGGGCAGATCGAAGGCACCCCGGGTTGTGTGTTGGTCGGCCCGAAAGGCGTGGTGGACCTGAAGCAGGGGGTGATTCGGGCGGCCCGCCATGTGCATATGGGGCCGATGGATGCTGCCTATTACGGCGTTCAAGACGGCGACCGGATGGCTCTGCGTGTGCATTCCGGGTCATGCAGCACCACTTTTGAAAACCTCATTGTCCGGGTGGGCGAAAAGATCAAATTGGAGGTGCATTTAGATACCGATGAAGGCAACGCCGCTGACTTGGACCACGCGGAGGCAGTGGAACTGGTGAAGATGTAAACACATAGTAACATTTTACTCTCCGGGAGGATTCGCTCTGGGTAGGTTGATGTGTTGTCATTCCGGCGGAAGGGGCAGGGCCGGTTTCTGGGCACATGGCCGGGGTGGCTGTTTCCTACGAAGGGGAAGGAGAACGGGATTACTGCTCGAAAGGACACGGAAGCACCCGCACAGGGTGCCGGATTCCTGTTTGGTCAGGAACGCAGGGAATCGCCTGGTGGGAGACAGAGAGGAACTATTGGCAGAAGAATTGGTGTTGGGTTCCTTTTTCAGTGGAGAGCGTTACGATGGCAAAACAGATGGAAGCAATTGGGATGATTGAGACCAAGGGATTTGTGGCCTTGGTGGAAGCGACGGATGCGATGCTCAAAGCGGCCAATGTCCAGTTTTTAGGATGGGACAAGATTGGCAGCGGCCTGGTTAGTGCGTTTGTTACTGGCGATGTGGCGGCGGTCAAAGCGGCTACGGATGCCGGTGCGGCGGCTGCAGGCCGAATCGGCGAGGTCGTCAGCGTGCAGGTGATTCCTCGGCCGCATGAGGATTTGGATGTGGTGCTCCCTCCGCCGATTGCCAAGGGGAAGAAGGGCGGCACTGATTAAACTGGATCGTTTGGGGGGCTGGTAGGAATCGGCGGCGGCTGGCTGGTACCCCAGTCTGGGTAGACTCTCCTGGGCACCGAACAACCGACGCTAGCACGAAGGCAGCCGATCGATGCCACGGCAAACGGTTCCATAAGGGTTTCAGAAGGTTTTGGGTTTTTGTTTCGCAAGCAACGGACAGGGGTTCTTTGAGAAAGGGTTTTTGCGATGCAAGATGCCATTGGTCTTTTGGAAACACGGGGTTTGGTGGCCTTGGTGGAGGCGACGGATGCGATGGCCAAGGCGGCCAATGTACAGATTGTCAAGCGTATCCAGATCGGGGGCGGTTTGGTTACCACGATTGTGCGCGGCGATGTGGGCAGTGTGCGTGCTGCCGTGGAAGCCGGGGCCAATGCGGTTACCGCCGCCGGGGGCGAGCTGATTGCCAGCCATATTATCCCCCGGCCTGCCGAGGGCGTCATGGAGGCTTACCTCAGTTAATCCGGCGGGATCACACGCGCGCGGGTTTCTTTGCGGGGCTCCGGCTTTGCGAACCAAGGGGAGGGGTTCCGATCGGGGAATGGGGGGTGTGATGGCAAGAGGAATAAAAGTACATTTTGGTAGGAGGCCTCAGGATGTACATTTTAGTGGCCAATCTGGGTTCGACCAGTTTCAAATATCGGCTTTTCCAGATGCCGGAGGAGCGGCAGTTGGCCCGCGGCGGGATTGAGCGGATCGGCTCGCTGGAAAGCCGATGTGTGGTGGAAATTGGTTCGGCTCGGCAGGAAAAGACGCTTCATGTGCCGGATCATGCGGAGGCGGTACGCCAGTGCTTGGCCCAATTGACTGATCCACAGATTGGTTGCCTGAAAGACCCCTCGGAGGTGTCGGCCATTGGATTTAAGGCGGTGCATGGGGGTCGGCTGAGCGGGGTGCAATTGGTTACCGAGGAGGTACTCGGCGCCATGGAGGAGATGAACGAGGTGGCCCCCGCGCATAATCCCCCTTATATCCGGGCCATGCGATTGCTTCGAGAACGGTTTCCGCAGATTCCGCTGGTGGCAGCCTTTGAAACCGGTTTCCATCAGACCATTCCGGAACGGAATCGCTACTATGCGATTCCGTATGAGTGGGCCGAGCAGTACGGCATTCGGCGATATGGGTTTCACGGGGCTAGCCATCGGTACATTGCCGGTCGGACGGCGGAACTGTTGGGTCGGGCGGATCTACGGATCATTTCGTGCCATTTGGGGGGGTCTAGTTCGTTGTGTGCGATTCGGGGGGGCCAGAGTGTGGCAACCAGCATGGGCTTTTCCGCCCAGAGCGGCCTGCCGCAGACAAGCCGTGTCGGTGATCTGGACATTTATGCCCTTTTGGTGCTGATGGAACGGACCGGCAAGCCGCTTCGGGAACTGCTCGGGATTCTAGGCAGTCAAGGTGGGCTTTTGGGCCTGAGCGGACTCAGCGGCGATGTGCGGGACCTGGCCGAGGCAGCCGCTAAAGGCCACAAGCGAGCCCAGTTGGCCCTAGAGGTTTTCGTCAGTGAGGTCCGCCGTTACCTGGGCAGCTATTTAGTGGAACTCGGGGGAGCAGATGTGATTGTGTTTACCGGTGGGATCGGCGAAAACCGCCCCGAAATCCGGGCACAGATTCTGTCCAATTTGGAAGAACTGGGCATTGTGCTGGAGCCGTCGGCCAATGCCAATGCCCGAGGGGAATGCCCCATCCATGCCCCCTTCAGCCGGGTCCAAATCTGGGTCATCCCCACCAATGAAGAACTGGTGGTAGCCCGGCAGGCGAAGGAACTGCTAGAAAAGCTTGGGCAGGCAGGGGGGCCGTCGGCCGCTGCCGCAGGAATGGGCTGTGCCTCGGCAACGCCCCACTCCAGGCCTGCCGAAGAAAGCATCTCCTGAAAAATCCCATGGGGAGAGCGGTTTATGTTTCTGGCCAAAGTAACCGGTTCCCTGGTAGCCACGCAAAAGGTAGGCTCCATGGTCGGCAAGAAATTGCTGGTCGTTGAGCCATACCGCATCGACGCCCAAACCCGATCGGAACTAAAGACTACCGGCCGCACTTTGGTGGCCGTCGATACCGTCGGCGCCGGCGAAGGAGAATTGGTGCTGGTGACCCAGGGGTCCAGCGCCCGGCTGACGCCGGAAACCAAAAATCTGCCTGTAGATACGGTCATTATCGGCATCGTCGATTCGGTCCATGTAGAGCAACAATGCATCTATCGGAAACAAACGGAGCAATCCCCTTCGGAGTAAAGCATCCCGATCATCCATTGGAGCCGACTTCCAGCAGTTGCCTCCTGCCACCGTACGAAAGGCATTTTGCTGGGTTCGTGCTTGCGCAGGAATGATCAGTTTTAGGTCCACCAGCGGGTACGGATTTTCGGTCCAAAGCGACGGATAGCTAGATCGGTTTGAAATATGGGGAGGATGTGAACAAAGCAGACGTCTTCAGATAGGGAAGGCCCAAGCCATGCAAGTGGATGAAGTATTTGTGCGGAACGTGGTAGAGCAGGTGTTAAAACGTTTAGGAGTGGAGGGGGATGGACGGAGTGGGCCTCGGGCCATTGGGGGGCCGGTGGCGGCCAGGAGTTATCAAGGCCGCTTCGGCCTATTTACGGAGGTGAATGAAGCGGTGGAGGCGGCCAGGGAGGCATTTGAGCGGCTTTCCCGGGCCAGCTTGGAAGATCGCCGACGCATCATCAACCACATCCGCCGGATTGCCATCGAGCAGTCTGTGGAACTGGGTACCATGGAGATGAAGGAGACGAAAATCGGTCGGCTGCCCCATAAGATCGAAAAACTCCGCATTCTGGGCGAACGGACGCCGGGTGTCGAGTTTTTGCGGAGCGAGGTGTTTTCGGGCGATCATGGGCTGACCGTTATCGAACATGCGCCGTTTGGCGTCATCGGGGTCATTACGCCGATCACCCATTCTTTGCCGACCCTGACGGGCAACGCCATCAACATGATCGCGGCTGGCAATACGTTGGTGGTCAATCCGCATCCGGGCGGTAAGCGAGTGGCTGCCGAAGGGGTCCGCCGCTACAATGAAGCCATCTACCACGATCTGGGGATTGATAATTTGATCACTATTATCGTGGAACCTACCTTGCAGACCGCCCAGCAGATTTTCAAGCATCCGGATATTGCCATTTTGTGTGTTACCGGCGGTGCTGGGGTGGCCAAGGCGGCCATGCAGTCCGGCAAACGAGCCATTGTGGCTGGTCCTGGCAATCCGCCGGTGGTGGTGGATGAGACGGCGGACTTAGACCGGGCTGCGCGATGTATCATCCAAGGGGCTGCCTACGATAATAATCTTCTGTGCATCGCCGAAAAAGAGGTCTTTGTGGTAGCCGAGGTGTTCGACCGGATGATGGCGGCCATGGAACGGGCCGGCGCCGTTCGGCTTTCGAGCCGGGAAATCGACGCCCTGACCAAGGCGGCCATTACCACGGTAGGCGAAGGAGCCGATCGACATGATGCCCCAGCCCGAGAGTTTATCGGTCAGGATGCAGCCGTTTTGGCCAAAGCGGCAGGCCGAACTGTCCCACCCCAAACAGAGCTGCTCTTCGGCGAAACCGACGCCAACCATCCGTTTGTACAGGTGGAGCAGATGATGCCCTTTGTTCCCTTTGTCCGCTGCCGAGACATCGACGAGTGCATCGAGCAGGCGGTACGTGCCGAGCATGGCTTCAAACACACCGCCATCATCCACTCGACCAATGTAACCCATATGACCCGCATGGGCAAAGCGGTGGACACTACGATTTTTGTGAAAAACGGTCCGTGCATGGCTGGTCTGGGCCTGGGCGGGGAGGGGTATCTATCTTTCTCCATTGCCGGTCCAACCGGCGAAGGCATTACCACGCCACTGACCTTCACCCGAGAGCGGCGATGCGCCATGATCGACAACCTGCGGATTCTGGGCAAATAAGACTCCTGCCGGGGTTCTCCCTCCGGGAGGGAATTGGTGGATATCGGAATTTTTTCCATGTAGACATTATGTTACACGGACTTGTGATTGGTGTAGCTACGGCGACGGTACGGCATCCTTCGATGCGCGGGTGGCGGCTTTTGGTCGTCCAGGCCTTTGCCGCCGACGGCCGAACTCCGGACGGCGAACCCATTTTGGCCGTCGATTGTTTAGGCGCTGGCGTAGGCCAGTGGGTGGTTATTTCCAGCGATGGGCAGGGAACCCGGGAACTTTTGGGTAGCCCGACCTCACCGGTCCGGTGGTCTGTCATCGGCATCCCCGACGGCACCTCAGAGGGGGCAGACACCTCCGGGCCCAATTCGACTTCCTGAAAGAAATATATAAAAGAAAAGAATTGAGACGAGTTGATGAGCCAGGCATCCTGGAATATTGAGGAAATTGTCCGAGAGGTAGTGGCGGCCTTGCAGGGGGAAGGCTCAGGCAGTGGATCTGCCGCCAAACCGGAACAAGCAACCGAGACCCACCCGGAGGAGGTTGCTGGTGGCCGATCTGGGCCGCTGAGGGACTCCCCCTCTGCCGTGCCGCCGGTCGGTTGCCCTCAGACACCCGGGCCCAGAGGGGCCACTGGCATCGGACCTCCTAACGGCATCTCCTCCGAGGGCCGGGCGATGCCTGGGGCCGGCCAGTATGCTTCCGACCGGAAGCAGGTGGACAGAGCTAGCGCCCAGCCGGGGGCAGAGCAGGTCCGGATTTCGAGCCGACTGGTTACCATGGCCGAACTGCGGGCCTGCGGCGTGCCAGAAAACCTGGCCGGTCTGCGTCGGGTGGTGGTTCGGCCAGATGCCCTGATTACCCCCTTGGTTCGAGATGAACTTCAGCGGCGGAATATCCCCCTGGTGCTGGAGCCGAGCTTGGCCGGGGAAGAGGGTAGAGGTTCCGAAGAGAAAATTAATTCAGTTCTGATGGCCAACCCGGCCTCCGTCGGCCAATTCGCGGAGGCAAAACATCCCCGAAGCGGTGCGGAGGGATTCCCCGGTCCGAGAGAAGCAGGCCCGATGGGCTTAGCCGAAACCGCTCCCTCCAAACCCGGTTTGGTGCTGATGATCCATGGCAAAGCGTATGAACCGGCTGGACTGGTGCGGCGATTGGCTGCTGAGGGAACGCCGGTGGAAGTTCAGCAGATGGACTGCATTGTAAGAGCCACTGACCAGTTGGCCGAAGCGCTCCGCCCCGGCCATTGTCTGGGAGTGCTTTTGACGGGGTATGCGGCCATTGGCGTGTGTGCGGCCAATCGGCATGGGGGAGTCCGGGCGGTTTGGGGCATGGAGCCCGCTCAGGCAGCGTCGGATACAGCCAGCCTGGGGGCCAACCTGCTGGTGATCAACCCCCGCCAAGTTTCGCCTTACCAACTGGAGAAGATGATCCGAGAGTTTTGGCGGGCCGGCCTGCGCCCCTGCCCACAAAGCCTAAAAAGCCGATTGGGATAAAAAAGCATTGTGGAGTCTATTTTACCTATTTTCCTCTACCAATTCCCCATTTTCCGAGCAACCGGGTACCTTATGCGAATTGCCAAGGTGATCGGGACAGTAACGCTGAACCGTTGGCACCCGACGCTGCAAGGTGGTCGGTTTAAATTGGCTGTGCCGCTCAGGTGGTTGGATCTTGTGGGTCGGCCTGGCGAGCCGGTCGAAGAAGTCGTCGTCTATGACGAACTCGGCGCTGGGCAGGGCAGTTTAATTGCCGTTAGCGAAGGCCGAGAGGCGGCTATGCCTTTTTATCCCGACCAGAAACCATTGGACGCCTACAATGCGGCCGTATTGGACCAGCTTTCGGTCCTGCCACCGGAACAGATAGGGCCGAAATAAAAAGAAAGGCGCCGGTTCGTCCGTATCGAGAAAAATTAAAAGGACCACTTCCCCCGAATGATGTACCCTATCATTCCTGCACAAGTAGGAACCCAGGCCCCCTCACCCGACTTGGGCGTTGGCCAAGCCGGCCTCTCTCGCACAGGGGAGAGGCAGAAAACCCCATACCACTGAGGCGGAACGTCAGCCAACAAGGTTAGGAGAATTGCCATGGCGCAAAACCTCCATCGAATTCGCCAAGAGATATGCGAGATCGGCCGCCGGATGTACGCCAAGGGGTACTGCGCGGCCAATGACGGGAACATTTCCTATCGGCTCAGCGAGAAAGAGGTGCTTTGTACGCCCACGATGGTGAGCAAAGGCTTTATGAAGCCGGAAGATTTGTGCATCGTCGATCTGGAGGGCAATCAACTTTCGGGCCGACGGAAACGGACCAGCGAAATTTTTCTGCACTTGGCCATTATGAAAGCCCGCGCGGATGTTCGAGCGGTGGTGCATTGCCATCCGCCGCATGCGACGGCCTTTGGGATTGCTCGGGAGCCGGTACCGCTTTGCGTGATGCCGGAGGCGGAAATCTTCCTGGGCGAAGTGCCGATTGCCAAATACGCCCTGCCAGGCACCAAAGAATTTGCCGAGACAGTCCTGCCGTTTGTCCATAAGGCGAATATTGTGATTCTGGCCAACCATGGAACCGTTAGCTACGCCGATACGTTAGAGAAGGCGTATTGGTGGACAGAAGTACTGGATAGTTATTGCCGGATTCTGATGCTGGCCCGGAGTTTAGGCAATATCCACTATTTTTCGGAGTCCGAGGCCCAGGCGCTGCTGCAACTGAAAGAGAAACTCGGATTTCCCGATCCCCGCACCGAGCTGAAAAATTGCGATCTCTGCGCCAACGACCTATTCCGGGAAAGCTGGAAGGAGGCGGGCATAGAACAACGGGTATTTACGCCGCCCCGGCGTGGCTGTTCGTGGAACCCTGGTTGTAGCCCGGCAGAGAAGGGTGGCTCTGGTTCGGCCGCCCAAGGCAATGGACAACCCAACTCCGGCCAGCTCGGCCCCGCCACCCCAGAACAAGAGGCCATCATCCAGGCTATTACCGATCGGGTAATGGCCATTCTCAGCCAGGGATGAAACCCCTTGGACGGAAGCTGACCAGAGCGGATGGAAGAAAGACCCAAGCTAGTCGCCAAACATCTGGGTAAAATATCCGCCTGCGCGGCCAACGCCCACCCGACGATGATTGCCGAGCATATTGCGATGATGTCCGGGACTGTGGAACCAGCCGAGATTCACCGCCCGGCCGTCTTGATAGCCCGCGGCGATGTTTTCTGCCGAAGCAGTCGTACCGAACCGTTTGGCCCGATCCCAGGGGGTCTTTTTGCCGGGTACAGGTGACTCATGGGAAAAGAACCGGAGCTGTTGCATGTCCTGGGAGTGATCTCGGGCTGCTTCGCAGAGTTTTAGGTCGATCCAAAGGGCCGGCAGTCCTAACAGATTCCTGGTAAGATTCAAGGCTAAAATGGTTCGTGCTTCTTCAGGGTCCAATTGGGAAGCTAAACGGGCGTTTAGGGCAAGGATTGCGCTATTTTTAGGGTCCATTGGGGCGGCCAAGCCGGCAGCCAATGCCTCCTCGCCCTCCAAATACTGCGCAAAACTGGGCTTTTGGGCCGGTTTTTCTGCTTCTGGAGGTGTACTTTCCCATACCGCCACCGCACACACCTCCCACAGTTCGCCCCCCTCCCGAAGTCGCTCTCGTTCCTTTTGAAGGTGCGGAAAGGCCTCCAGCACCTTTTGCCGATCCAGCACAAAGATTTCTTCCAGCCGTCTCATGGCCGGATCGGCTTCCCGCTCGATCAACTCCTTGCTAAAATCCGGCCGCCTGGAAAGGCTGAGCACTTTTTGACGAAGGGCTTGGATTTCGGCCAAATCCACCTTGGCTACTTGTTTATTAGCCAGGCTTTGGGCTTGTTTGAAAAAGTTGTTTCGATACCGTTCGATCTGAGGGGCGAGTTCCCGGCCGATGACTTCTAACAGAGCGGCAGCAGCGATTGGACTATGTTGGATGGCTAGCCGCACCGCTTCTTTCTTTTTCTCTTTGTCGGCCTTTGCGAGCCGATACATCCCCACTAGCTTCTGGATCTGCTGACGCTGGGCGTAGCTAAGCTGGGCCGGTTCGGAGGGTTTGTCCTGTTCTTTGCTCGGCTCAGAGGGTGCTGCAACAGCCCCATTAGGTTTGGGAGCTGCTCCCCCAAAAGCAGTCTGCCAACACCCCCCAACTACCAGCAAAACTCCCAGAAAGCCAGCGTGGAGATTACGCCTCCATGGCATTGACCAAGCAATTTTGGGATACCACATAAGCCAGAAAGTTTTTTCCAGAGCTGCTCCCCCTTTAAGAAGGGGAAAAATCCAGAGAACTTCTACCAAAACCCTCTTTCCACGCAATAAGGGCTAAGAGAAGGCTACCTAAACCTTCCTGAAAAACTAGGTCCTGGTAAGGGAAAATGTTCGCAAATTTTAACAAATTTGGTCCTGTAATAAGACATGCTAAAATGGTATATCTATCCCCTATTTGATGGGGTATTAGCGGCAGTCTCAGGCCTTCTACCACCTCCCAAAAGAAGGGGATTCGGAGTTTACAAAGCACTGAGGAGTGAATATAGCGAAAATGGTAAAAATAGGAAGAATATAAAGAAGCTTGTTTAGGAAAACAGGGTATTTTAAAATAAACTTTCTAGGCAATATGGAGAGAGGGTGGTAGGGAACCCAACGGTGGCAGAGCCGATTTTTTCGCACATCTATAGCAATGGGTTAGTATTGGTGGCCGAGCCAATGCCTTGGCTCCATTCGGCCGCCTTCACCATGCTACTGCCAGCCGGAACAGCCCAGGAACCGGCCAGCCGAGGAGGCCTCAGCACCCTGACCGCAGAAATGGCTTTCCGAGGGGCTGGACCAAGAAATAGCCGACAATTCTTACAAGCCTTAGAAGCCCTGGGCATTGAATGGACCCAGTCGGTAGGCGATGCCCATAGTAGTTATAGTGTAGCTTGTCAAGCGGAGAAATTACCGGAGGCGCTGGAACTGTTTGCCGATCTGGTTCGCCGACCGCATCTGCCGAAAGAGGAACTGGAAGCGGCCCGGCAAACCGTCTTGCAAGAATGGCGTTCTTTAGAAGACGAACCGGCCCAGAAGGTGATGGTGGAGCTGCGCCGCCGATTTTATCGGATGCCTTGGGGTCGGCCCCACCAGGGGGACCGAGAAGCTCTCCAGTGCATCCGGCATCAGGAAATTGTGGAATTTTGGGAGCAGTTTTATCGTCCGGATGGTTGTATTATTGGCGTGGCAGGCCGGGTGGATTGGGAGAAGTTGGTAGGTTGGATCGGCGAATTATTTGCCGACTGGCCTGCCGGCGCCCCCGGCGAGCCACCCCAGGCGATTAACCCTCCCTCGGTAGGCCACTTGCCGTTCGACTCGCAGCAAACCCATTTGGCCGTGGTCTATCCGACGGTTCCCTACCAGCATGAGGATTACTTTCGGGCTTGGAGTGCGGTACATGTATTAACCGGGGGGGCCAGCGCCCGGCTGTTTACGGAAATTCGGGAGCGTCGTGGGCTGTGTTATGCGATTTCGGCGAGTTATCATTCGTTGCGGGACTGTGCGGGGGTGTTTTGCTATGCGGGGACAACGGCCGAACGGGCTCAGCAAACCTTGGAGGTGCTTCTGGCCGAGCTCAACCGTCTTTCCGATGGGATCCTGCCAGAGGAATTACATCGGCTTCGAGCCAGAGTGAAAGCCGCTTTAGTGTTCCAGCAGGAATCCAGTACGGCTCGGAGTCAAGCTCTAGCAGCAGATTGGTACCATCTGGGCCGGGCACGTACCCTAGAGGAAGTAGGCCGATTGATCCAGTCTCTCAGCCTGGAGGAGATCAACGCCTATTTGGCCCGCTCCGGCCCGAAAGATTTTAGTCTCTTTACCGTAGGTCCTCAACCGTTGGAATTGCCCGATGGGAAACCACAGCCCACGATGGCCAGGGTGCCGCCTCTGGGCAGGGGCAAAACATCGGGGATGGCCGACAGCAGGGTAAGCGACCAGGACATTGCAGAGAGCAAACCAGACCGTTCGGAGGGGGACTAAGGCAAAGATGGAATTTTTGCAAACCCGACTGGAAAACGGTTTGGAGATTATTGCCGAGTGCAATCCCCATGCATATGGGGAGGCGATAGGATTCTTTGTGCGCACGGGTGCTCGGGACGAAACGGAAGATTTGGCTGGGGTAAGCCATTTCTTGGAGCACATGACCTTTAAAGGCACCCTCACCCGGACGGCCGACGAATTAAACCGCGCCTTTGACGACATCGGCGCTTATTGCAACGCATTTACCACGGAGGAAAACACGGTCTATTTTGCAGCGATGTTGCCGGAGTATCAGGACCGCACCTTGGAGCTTTTGGCGGATTTGGTCCAGCCGGCCCTTCGGCCAGAAGATTTTCAGACGGAACGACTGGTCATTTTGGAAGAGATTCGGATGTATGAAGATCAGCCGCCGTTCGGGGCGGATGAAAAATGTCGGGCGCTTTTCTTCGGCCAGCATCCGTTGGGCCGAAATATCCTCGGCACCCTCGAAAGCATCTCCGGCATGACGGTCGAAGCGATGCGCCAGTACTGGCGGAAGCGATATGTGCCGGGCAATATCACCTTGGCAGCGGCTGGCCGGGTGGATTTTGAACGCCTGGTAGCATCGGCCAACCGGTACTGTGGCCATTGGGAAGCTGGGTCGACCAACCGAGTCCTTGCCCCGGTTCATCCCCAACAGCAGTTTCAGCTTCTGGAGAAACCCTCCGCCAGTCAGCAATATGTGATTCAACTGGCCGCTGCCCCGGCAGCAGAGGACCGGAGACGATATGCTGCTGGTCTTTTGGCCACCATTTTGGGTGATGACACCGGAAGCCGACTTTTCTGGGCGTTGGTGGATCCGGGACTGGCCGAAACGGCCACATTGACCTACTCCGAATATCGGGAAATCGGCTTGTTTGCCACCTTTTTGGCCTCTACGCCGGAACTAATGCCGAAAAACTTCCAAATGCTTCAGGACATTTACGCCCGGGCCGCCGATAGGGAGCCGATTCGATCAGATGAACTCCAGTTGGCCAAAACCAAACTCTGTTCCCATCTGGTCCTATCAAGTGAACGCTGTCAAAACCGACTGTTTGCCATTGGGGCCGAATGGATTCAACGGCGACGATATGTCTCGGTACAACAAGAATGGGAAACCATTCAGCAGGTGAGCCTGGAGGAGGTGCAGTCGGTATTGGTGGAGTTTCCCTTGGCCCAAGCCGCCACCATCACCATCGGCCCGTTAAACTCCTGGCCACTAGAGTAAACTCACCGTGCCCCCACTGCTCACCACCTCCCCACAGGGGAAACTACCGAAAAGTATAGGAATCTTCGAATAATTCGAAGGATATATTTTTATACCATTTGGGAGGACTGGTTCCGCTGCGCCTCGATGTCGGGTTGCTAGCAATCCTACCAGCCAACCCTCCTACCCGAACTCCAAAATCCTTTGGAAAGCCCTAAGAGGGTGTGTTCTTAAAGCTCGTGTTTGTTTCTGCATTTAGCAGAGCGTGCCATACCCACTGTGGCATTGGGAAAGGAGGCGTCCGATGCATCCTGTGGTGGTCAAACCGGTTCGCACGTGGCGAGAAAAAAGGGCTTTTTTGAACTTTCCTTGGCTTCTTTACAAAGAGGATCCGTATTGGATTCCGCCGCTGCGAATCGACCAGAAAGAAATGGTCAATTACAAACCGCATCCGTTTTACATCCGGAATGAAATTCAGACGTTTTTAGCCTATCGGCGGGGCGAAGTTTGCGGCCGGATCGCCGCCATTATCAACCACGGCCACAATGAGCGGTATAACGAGCGGCGTGGGTTTTTCGGCTTTTTCGAGTGTGTCGATGACGTGGAAGTAGCCCAGGCATTGTTTGATGCCGCCAAGCAGTGGTTGGCTGACCGGGGGATGGTCGCCCTGCGTGGCCCGACCAACCCGTCGCTCAACTACACCTTGGGCCTTTTGGTCGAAGGGTTCAATTCCTCCCCTTATTTTATGATGACCTATAATCCGCCGTATTACGAAAAGTTGCTGCTAGCCTGCGGGTTTGAGAAAACCCAAGACCTTTACGCCTACTGGGGAAAACGGGATATGCTTCCCGGGGTGCAAGCCAAGTTGCAGCCTATCTGCGACGAAATCCGCCGCCGCCTGAACATCACCCTCCGAGAGCTGAATCCCAAACGATTCCTGGAAGACGTAGAGGCCTTTCTGGAGGTGTATAATCGTTCTCTTGTATCCACCTGGGGTTTTGTTCCCATGACCAAAGAAGAAATCCACCATGTGGCTTCGGGACTACGCTGGTTGATTGTCCCCCAGTTGGCCCTAGGCGCTGAAATCGACGGCCAATTGGTCGGCGCCACCTTTGGCCTTTTGGACTACAATCCACGGATTCGGGCAATCAATGGACGCATGTTCCCATTCGGATTTATTCGCCTCTTATGGAATAAGCGCCGCATCAAGGCCATGCGCCTTATCAGTACCAATGTGGTCCCAGAATATCAGCGCCTGGGCATCGGCATGGTGCTACTAAACGGCTTGGTCCCTCGGGGGCTAGATTGGGGCCTAGAAGAAGTAGAGTTTTCCTGGGTGCTGGAGTCGAATCGCCTTTCCCGCCGCAGCCTGGAAAAAGGCGGCGCCATCCGAACCAAAACCTATCGCCTCTACGACTTGGACTTCTAGAACCCCCTTGCCGGTCATTAAAAGGAATCTCTGAATACGTCAAAGGATATGTTTTTATACCATTCTGCTCCAACTGCCCTAACAGGTAGCGGTCTCGCATAGTACCAGTAGTAACCGACGGCCGAAATCTTTTCGGAAGCGGGAAGATGATATGTTCATAACGTGCTTGTTATCAGGCTGTTGCAGAAATTCCAAAAGCCTTTCCGGTGGGAAGCCAAAGCCTCCGAAACCTTCAAACTACCAACTTATAAGACCCCCTTCGCCATAATCCGGTCCATACTCTGGTAGCCCCTTTCCACAGTACCAGAGCCCCTGGCTTAAAAAGCCCCTGGCTTAAGTAGAACCATTCTTGCTCGGGCTGGCTCCTGCCCAATCACCGCCTGTTTTCTGGTTGCCCGAAAATTGGCAACTGCCGGATAGGAACTAACCAGGGGGGACACTCCCAAATCCCAGAGTTTTCGGGTCCCTGGAAACGCTCCGGTTGGCTTGCCGGCAGAGGTTCTTCGGGATTTTCGCCCTTGACAATTTGCTGAAAACTCCGAACAATCTCCCCCCTGGAATCCAAGTTGTTGGCCATTTCCTTGCAGAGGAAGCCCCTAGTTCCCTCTTTCTGGAACCGGGCAAGCAACCTCAAAGGACCAAAAACCTACTCCAACAGGAAGGAAAGGGGCCCACCCTGGCAAGGGCAAAGAGCTCTCTTTGGTTGCTCAAATAGTGCCTCTGCAGGGTAGATTCCAAACCCCCTTGTGGTAGGTATGCATCCAACACAGGGCAAGGAGGCCCACCCGTGTCGGTTCCTTTGATAGTCCAAAGTGGTCTCCGGCTCCAACAAATCCTGCCCGAAGCAGAAGTTCATGGGACTTCGGAGCTGGTGGTCCGAAGGTTTGTAAGGAAAGCCTGGCAGGTTCGGCCGGGGGATGTGTGGGTGGCCTTGCCCAAGGACCAAGAGCAGCTCTTGACCACCAGAACCCAGGGCCAATATTCCTCCGGTTCTGCCTCACCTGCATCAATCCCCCCAAAGGAGTTAGCATTGGCCCTTGCTAGGGGGGCAGCCGCTGTACTCTTCGATTCCCCCATTCCTGAGGATTTGCCTATCCCCCTCATTGTAGTCCCCGATCTCCAGGAGGCGTGGGGCCGAATCTGCCAAACCCTGGCAGGCCATCCCACCAAAACCCTGAGGGTAATCGCTGTAACAGGTCGGTTCGGCAGGACGGCCACCTGTTGGCTTCTAAAAGAGGTGTTGGTTCGGGCAGGCTATCGGCCAGGGGTGTTAAGCCCTCTGGGCTACTTCGATGGGATCTCTTGGCACCCCCCCCATCAGGGGATGGACACTCCAGAAATATTGGCCAGGCATTTAGCTCGGCTAGTTCGGCATCAATGCACCCATGCTGTGCTCGATGTAGGGAGCCGGGCTTTGGCCCAGAAAGCACTGGCTGGCATGGAGCTAGAGGTCATTTGCCTGTGTCCGGGGGGGCTGGCCCCCCCTAACACCAGAGCTGCTGCTGGAACCCCGCCTTTTCCCTTGGCCTCCTCGGGAACCCCGCCAGCCTGCCTGGATTCGGAGGCCTACGGGTCGGTTCACCCTGCTTGGAGAACCGCTCTGCAGACGGCACTTTTCCGCTATCTAAAACCCGGGGGATTTACGGTAGCCTCAGCAGATGATCCAGCCTCTGCCCAGTGTTTACCCGGGTTGGAAGGAGCGGTTTTAACGGTGGGCCAGCGAAATCAGGGGGAAATCACCGGGCGGCTTCTCGAAGCCCAGTTGGCCGAGCAAACCTTTCTGGTTCAGGCCGGGGCCGACATCGTGCCGGTCCGAACTGGTCGGATTGGGAAAGAACATATCACCAGTTGTCTTTTGGCGGCAGGGGTGGGCTTGGCCTACGGAATGGACCTAGCTGAGGTGGTTCGATCCCTCGAGGCGGTTCAGACAGTACCGGGACAGTTGCAGCGGATCGAGCGAGGTCAGCCGTTTGCCGTCTTCTTGCAACTGCTCCGCTCCCCTGCTGAGGTTCAGGCCAGTTTGCAGACTCTTCAACCGCTGTGTAAAGGTCGGCTCTGGTGTGTGGCGGGGGTTAGTCCTCAGCAGCCGAAAAAAACCAGCCGGTTGGCCCGCCTTTTGCCTCGCTATGTGGACCGATTGCTCCTGAGCGTGGAAGAACATTCCGGCCCGCCGTTAGCTTCCCAGACGCCTGAGTGGGCCAAGCCCATCCTGGCAGCCTTCGCTCCACCCAAACATGCCTGCTGGATCCCCGACCGAGGCGAAGCGATCTTCACCGCCCTCCAACAGGCCCAGCCAGGGGATTGTGTCCTCATCCTCAGTACCCTGGGCAAGACATATCCTCTTATAGGAAACCAAGCCCCCGATTGGGATGACTCAGCCGTTGTCCATACCTGTTTAGAGCATCTGTATCCAGAACATTGGCCAACCAAGGAGTAAAACTGACCCTAACTCAAACCATCGAAGCTCCCCTTTTGCCATTGTTTTCCAAGCCGCCGGTTCCGGATACCTCGGACCAAGCTACTGCCAGGCAAAAAGGGAAGGAGCCAGGTTTTTGGGGCCTTGTCGGCAGTCCGGAGTTTGCGGGAGCTCCGGCACTACCCTCCCTCCTGGGTAGGAACATTGCTGTTGCCGATGGGGCGGTTTCTGGGTCGGCCGCCCCGGCACGCAGTGGACGATAAGGCCCATGACTGAGGGCCGGGGTGACGCCACGGGGGCGTCGCCCCCGGCCTCTCAGGGAGCTATAGGTATCAGGATGGAAAATCTCTTAAAACCTCCAAAAAACCCGTATCATGGATATATTTTTTACCATTTGGGCTCCGGGTCCCACTGCTCCAATATGTAGGGTTGCAAGCCATGGTAGCATACCACAAATAGTAGCTAACCCCATCCTCCCCTTGGACAAAGTATGATTATATGTTCATAAAGTCCCCATTATCTTCAGGATTTTGCAGAGGTTCCAGATTTCCTCCCATAAAAGAGCGGCTTTTTCATTTGGCTGAAGGGTTACTCGCTTTCTTTAAGGAGGGACCGTTTGGCCGAAAAGGCAGCTTGCTCCCAACTGCTCTGTTCCCCCCAGTCTTTAGGACCTGGTTCTCCGAAGGGGGGCTTTCCCCTCAAAATAGGGGAATAAGATAAAGTCCCCCTGGCCTTGCCTAGGCGCTTGGGCCTTCGTAAATTAAATAAAAAGAGTTTCCACGGTTTATAAAAATAGAGTTTCCTTTCTCCATCCCCCAATTTGGGAGGCTCGAATACCTCAGAACTCCTTGAGTTTGGCAGGCCACCTTCTAAAAAGAGCGCTGCCGGGCAGGAAGATCTGAGGAAAATAAGGTAGAATGGGCCTCTCCGTTCCCAGAACTGGCCGGTGAAACATGCCGGCCAGGAGGATTGAACTAAACAAGCCCGAAGTTGGCAGATCGTTCTGCTCTGCCAATGTTTCCGAGAAACTGAAAGAATTTCTCCGGAAAACAACGTAGAATTTGACAGAGTTTTTGTTCCGACGGGAGCCAGCTACAGCCTCTGGCTACCGGTTGACCCAGAAAGCGGATACCCGGTGGTGTAATGGTAACACAAGGGATTTTGGTTCCCTCGTTCCAGGTTCGAGTCCTGGCCGGGTAGATAAGTCCTTATGCAACAAGCAGTTAGGACAAGCACCCTCCAAAGATTCGAGAAATTTCGAGGGCATTCTGAACAAATTTCCATTCCATCCCGGCTATTCCGTCGTTTACCTTGAGGCTTTTTTGGGGCCTTTGGAAGTCTACTTCTGGAACCTCTGCATAATTCAAAGGAGATATTTTTACACTATTTCGGGACCTCCGTCAAATAGCCCCCAACATATAGCGGCACTGCCAACATTAAACTCAATATATAGTGCCCACCAACGAGAACCGATAAGCAAAAGAATGAATCAAATGTCCATAAAGTTCATGTGATGTCAGGATTTTGCAGAGCTTCCTTCTTTGCTTCCCTTGGTGGGCAAGCGCTCCGGTTGTGTAGGAGCCTCCGCATTGGTGGCTGCTACCGACCTTCTTCAGCTACAGCCCCCGCATTGGGGGCCAAATATCCTCTGAAGCCGCCGCTTGAGAGGCGGAATCC
>CALIRO010000013.1 GCA_938042245.1 uncultured Thermoguttaceae bacterium | reverse complement strand
CGACGGATGATTTTCGCCCGGTATGAACCGAATGGCAGCGTCCAAAGTGCGGCTGCCGCCTCAGGCCGATCCCTCCAGGCAGCCTACAAGGCCCTCTATCGTATTCGGAAGGCGTTGTTTGATTGTGTTAGCTTGCGCGTCGGGGAGAAGGTGATCCAATGAGTCTCACGCCACGGCAATGGGAGGAGTTGGAGCGGCTGCTATCGGAGTTGGCCGAGGATCGGCTTTCCGAAGCAGGCCGAACAGCGCTTGTCCAATTGCTCCGGTCCGAACCAGAAGCCCGGGATATGTATATCCGGTTTATGGCGTTTTGCAGCGATTTGCACGAGCAGGCCGCCACCGCCCTGGGCATCGACGAAGAGGCCTCCCCCCCTGCCCCACAGGCCTCCAGCCTATCCGACCGCCTGAAAGACCCACGGAAGATTGCCTGGAGAGCACTCCTAGCGGGAGGGATTGCCGCGGCGATCCTGGCCGTGATCTTTGTTCTGGTGCGATGGGCGCCGAGACCCCAGCAGACCGCACCCGCCGAGGCCAGTACGGTCGCTGGCTGGCTGGAAGACGTTGCCGGACGAGTCGAACTGTCCGGTGCTGGAGCCCTCCTCGCTCCAGTCCAGAACGGTCAAGCAGTCTATGCCGGCCAAACCGTTTCTACCTACGCCCCAGAATCCCATGTTACCCTTCGCCTGGCCGATCACACGCGGATCGTGCTTGCCGGCGACAGCCGAATGGCCCTTGACCACGACAGCCCCGATCACATTCATTTAGAATATGGCAATGTGGCGGCGTCGGTTCTACGGCGTAGGGCAACTTGCCCGCTGGTGTTTTTGACGGCAGAAGCTCGTGTGGAAGTGCTCGGCACGCGGCTTTCGCTTTGGCGTGGGGATCAGCGAACGCGGCTGAGCGTGCTCGAAGGGGAGGTCCATGTCGAGCGACTGTCCGATCAACGCACTCTATTATTAAACGGGGGCCAAGCAGCCGAAGTCTCTCCACAAACCGACCTTCAACCCAGGCCGCTCCAACCGGCGCCCGACCACTGGACGCTCGATTTTAGCAATGGACTGCCTAGCGGTTGGCAAACCGGCCAACTCGTCTTCGACGCCCTTCCCCCAGGCTCCCAAGCCGCCGTTCGGGCCGTGGCTGTGGTGGATCTAGCTCAAAACGGCCAGAGACGCTCTCAGATTCGCAGCCACAATGCCTGGAACGACGGGTTGTTTGCCCTCTATGAGGAGACCCAGATGCACGTGCGTTACCGGCTGGAACGCCCCGGAACATTCCTGATTTATCTTGTGTGCCGACAGCACGACTTTGGTGCACCGGTGGCCACGGTGCTCATGAGCGACAACCTGTCCCAACCGAAGGCCCGCCAATGGCACACGCTGAGCCTGCCTATAAGCCAGTTCCGTCGGACAAGGTCCGCCCAGCCTGTGCCGCTCGATGGGCAGTTGGTGGTCTTTCAGCTGATCTTCGACTCGCCGGTACCCAATGCTGGCCTGACAATAGATCGCATCTGGGTAACCCGCGGAGAGGATCCCGAACCCTGACGGCGAATCGAACCCGACAACCGCCATTCGAGCTATTTCTGCAGCAGGCCGCCCGAGGCTTTGGGCGGAGTCTACTTTTGTCCATCCTACCTCTTGCCAACTTCCCTGATTTAGCCTACCGGAGAGAGATGGAAGGGGCTGCCACACGTCCGTCTCTTGCTAGGCTCCTGCGCTCGAAATGATTATGATGGCTAGGGAAAAAGCCCCCTCTAGGTTCCCCTCCAGAGACATACTTCTATATCTAGATAAGACGCTTCTATCATGAAATGGTTGTCCTCCTGCAGATGGCTTGGGGCTTTTTGGTGGGGGAGGGTCTGGCTTTGTGGGGTGGGTTTGGCAGAGGAGCAACCGGCCGATCGTAGTCGGCTAAGCCCCAAAAATCCCTGTGTCCACTCGGAAATCACGTAGGAGCGGGATGGGGCGGGAATTTCTTTGGGATTGGAACCATTGACGGAGGGAGCCAAAATCGTATAATTACGATGAAATGATTTGACCCTGCTGGCCATGTGAGGGCTTCGGTCTCAGGACGGAGGTGCTTCCATAATGGAGACCACGGGGTTTGTTGTTCGTGAGGCCGGGAGGGTTATTTTCAAATGTTTTCAGGGTTGCCCTTCCAATGAATGAGTCCCCGCCTGTCTGTCCTCCAGAGCAATGCACATCGCCGCCAGCGATCGACCAGGCTGTGCGGTCCCAACCGGACGAAAGCGACCGGGAGTTAGCCCGTCTAGCCAAGGCGTTAGGGCATCCGGTACGCGTGCGCATTGTGCGGATCCTGCTCCGACGCAAGATGTGCATTTGTGGGGAGCTGGTAGGGGCAGTCCCTTTGGCTCAATCGACCGTTTCGCAGCATTTGAAAGTGTTACGGCAGGCGGGGGTGATCGAAGCAAGCAATGATGGGCCTAGGGTTTGCTATCAGATGGCGCCGGCTGCTCTGGATCGGTTGAAAACGCTGGTGAGCGATCTGGGGTAGTACTTAAGGGGGGCATTATGACCAACTTAAGTAGTTATTCGATTCCTCAGGGATACCCTTCCCGTGGGTTGACTTTTGGAGTTTTTGGGTAATAATCGTAAATCGACGATATACGATAAAATCTCTTCCGAAGGAGGATCCTTTGTATGCCTACGTATGACTATCTCTGTCAAGATTGTGGGCAGGTGTTTTCGGTGCAGGCCTCGATGAGCGAATACGCTCAGGGTTTGCGGCCCACCTGCCCGCACTGCGGCTCCAAAAAGGTGGTAAGAACATTCTCAAGTGTCAATGTGCTTTCCTCGCGGAATCGCGGTATGCCGCGATGGGGCGGATGTGGACCTATGGCTGGACCGGGATGCTGCGGGGGGTAGCATAGCTGGCCTGTAGGTCCGTAGCAGCCAGCAGGTGTCCATGGGCTGGGTCTGAGTGCTGCGGACACGCAGAGGCTTTTTCGCAAAGGCGTTGGTGGGAGGGGGTGGGTTTCCACCACATGGTATAGTATTTTTTTGTATATATAACCGCCTTCAGCCCGAATTAGGAGCACCTATGCCAACCGAACTGGATCCTGTGACAAAAGAATTGGCGGCGATTGCTGCAGCGGTAGCCGGCCATTGTGCCCCTTGCTTCAGCTATCACTTTCACCAAGCGTCGGCTCTGGGCATCCCGCCGGAGACGATTCAAGCGGTGGTCAGTCTGGCGCAAGCCATCCGGCAGGCAGGCGACCGCCACATCGATGAGTTCGTTGCCCGGCGCTTAGCCGACCAGAATGTCCATAATGAAACGGACCAAACTCAGGAATAAAAAGGAGGATGCAGCATGACTCAGACGGAGCAGGTCCACCAGAGCATCCAAGCACCTCGCCTCCAGGAGGCTCAGCCGGGGGGCTTCCCGTCGGCGGCATCCTCCGGGGGCGGAACCGCACCGGGTTTCCGGCCTACCGCAGCCATGTGGTTCTACCTGGCAGTGGTCGTAATAATGTATATTAGTGCGCTAGTGTATGCGTGGGTGCATGGATTGTCGATCTCCGCCATTTTTTACTACGGACTGCTTCAGCCGCCGGGTATTACCGGCCCAGAAGCCCGATTGGCCGAGATCGAAACCCCGTTATCTTGGAACATCCCCCAGGTGCTGTGGTACGTGTACATCAAAGGGGCAGCGGTCCTGGTAGAGCTTTTCCAATACTGGGTGGTTGGGATGGTGATTGCCGCAGGGCTGGTGGTCTTCGTGTCGTGGGAAAAGGTACGAGCCAAGATGCGCTACGGAGGCGTGAAAGCCAACCTCTTAGCAGCCACTGCTGGGGCGGTCATTCCGATTTGCTCGTGCGGCATCGTACCGGTGTTGGCGGGCATGGTCGAGGCAGGTATTCCGCTGGGTCCTACGATGGCCTTCCTGATTGCCGCTCCGATGCTCAACGTGCCGACGGTGTTCATGACGGCCGGTGTATTGGGTTGGCCTATGGCGCTGGCCCGGGTTGTGGCCACCTTCGGCATCGCGCTGGTGGTGGGCGAAGTCCTTTCCCGCTGGCAGCGAAAACACCGCAGTCCGCGGCACTTCCTCAAAATCCGCGTCACCCCGAGGTTGACGCCCCAGATGCAGCAGTTCGCCTTCCGCTTCGGCCTTCTCGCCAGCAAGCAGCCGGATGGCGTGCATGCGGAACAACTGGGGCCGGACGGCGAGGACAAACTCGTCTTGCTCGAAGAGGCGGGTTTGGTCGAAAGGACGGCCGACGGGTTGTGGAGACTCCCTCCGGCCGAGAGCACTAGTATCAAACACGTCGGCGCCTGCGCCATTTTGCCCCAGGGGGACAGTGTTGGCGGGAGCCTATCGCACAAACTGGCCGAGATGTTCCGCATGGCCCTGCGCCTGTTCATTCAGTTAAACGGCTACCTGGTTTTGGCGGTCCTGATCGCCGGGGCGATCAAAGTCCTTTTGCCGACCCAGTTAATTACCGCTTGGGTCGGGGGCACTGCGCTGAATAGTGTTTTGGTGGCAGCGGCTGTGGCGCTGCTGGCGTATGTGTGTACTTATGTCGAAGTGCCTACCGCCCTGGCCCTAATGAGCAAGGGAATGGGACCCGGCGCCACCCTAGCTTACTTGTTGGGCGGCCCGGGCCTTTCCTTGCCCTCGCTCGCCATGCTTTCGGGGGTATTCCGGGCCAAGGTATTGGCCTTATATGTGGGGGTGTCGTTTCTCGGTTGTGTAGTGGCAGGATATATTTTTAACCTCTTTTTCTAACGCACTATTGGAAGGAGACGTTTGCTTATGAGCGCATCCGTACCTACCATTCGGATTTATTACCTACCGCTGACCTTTCCTTGTGGCCCCAGTTCGGGCTGCTGCGGACCGATCGGTCAAACAGAGGAAGAGATTCAAAGCTACATCGCTGCTCTGCGTAAGGAGCTGGGCCAAGTGGAGGTGGAGACCATCGAAGCCACCTTCATCAGCCGTCTGGACCAAGAGCGAGACGGCGCCGTCTTGCGACTATTGAATACCTTTGGAGCAATGGCTTTGCCGATTTTCGCCCTCAATGGGGAAGTGGTCTCGATGGGAGGGCCGCCCAGCGTGGAGGAAGTCGTGGAGCTTTTCAAAGGCAAGCTGTCGGCCACCACTTGAAAAGAACACGTCCTCCTGAAACCCCCTTTTTGCTAGCCAAGCGTGCGATCCCCTTTTTGCACTGGCCCCTTCTATTTTCGTATCATTTCAGCCGAATGAACTAGTCCCCCTTTTCTGGAGAAAGGTCGTAGAGTGTCCTTCCCGCAAAAGCGGCTGTCCAGACTAGGTGACCCAGCAGAAAAACCAGGATGATTGGTTTTGCACCAGGACAGGTTGCTTCGTTCGGCTGAAATGGTACCATTTTTGGTAACATTTCTCCCGTTGGGAAGGAGTATGGTGTTTTGTTCAGGAGAGACCCCTACTACCATTCCTCCGCAAACGGCAGTCCAAGTGTCTTTGGAGCTAGTTCTGGCCTTTCTGGAAGCTCCCAAGAGGGCAAACGAGCCTCTTCATAACCACCTGTCTCGAGAGTTTTTGCGGGGATGAGAAGAAAGAGGTTCCCTTCGGCTGAAGTCATACGAACTGGGAAAAAGAAGTACGCCCGGAGGGATTCGAACCCCCAACCAGCGGATTAGAAATCCGCTGCTCTATCCGTTGAGCTACGGGCGCATCGTGGGCCAGCCAAGGGTACTGAGTATGGGATGCTTCTGTATCGGGAGCCATCAGGAATTAGCAACTAAAACCAATCCGTTCTTCTCCCCTTGAGGTTGCATGGACCTATGCGGCCCTCTATCGGGAGGCAGAAGGAACGACAACCAATCAGGCCCGCCCCCTCCATCTACTAACATCCCTTGGTACTCGGAGCTGGGTAGGGGGGCGGTGGTTTCTGCGATAAGGGTCCAACTCCCAATATCATCAACATCCCTTGGCACTTGGATACCTCGAATAGGCAATTTATCCACCCCCCGCATAGGGCATTCTTGAAGAGTTTTTCTAGAAGTCTCCTTGCTTCTTCCGATAGGCGATTTTGGAGCGACTGGTTATCTAAAAAATCCTTGTTCGTTTTCTACTTTGACTTTAGTCGGTCTAGTGGGTATGATCAAGATGGGTATCTGGAGAGTATGGGAGGGGCAAAGGGCGAACTGGGGCTGGGAGCGGAAGGAGGTATCCTGATTCCGAACTTCACTCCGCCCTACTCGGGCAAGGCCCCCGATGTGGGCGCCCATCAGCGGGGGGCGCCGCCACTTCGTTTTGGGGTTTCCGCCGGCCAATAAGATCGATCTCCGCAAAAATCCCTTACCAACCACTCCCCCCGACCCCCCCGGAGTTGCTCTCTACTATTGCCAGCCAATTCTAGATAGCAAACAGGCCTGCCCGCTCATATCATTGCCGCCTTGTATCATTCCCTCAGAGGCCGCAGTCAGGTCCCTGCTGGGAACATGGACCTCTGGCCTGGAACCATCTGCCGAACCTGTGGGCGTCTTACCCGTAGCGGGTAGGAGGGCGGGCGCACGCACCGCATTTGTCTGCCCCGGTGGACTGAAGGAACTCAAAAAGAAAACACCGTAACATTTCAACCGACTGAAGCAGCTTCCAGTTTTTTGGGAAGATGCCCCCGAGTGTCCTTCCCGCGCAACCGGCAGCCCAGAAGAAATAAACGAAGAACCTCTCCATAACTGCCGGTTTTTAACGCAGTGGGGTTTTGGGACCTTGGAAATCAGCCCAGCAGGCCCAATACCCGGAAACCCCACTCATTGCTTATTATTTAGGAACCTCTGCAAAATCCTGAAGATGACATGAACTCTATGAACATTTGAGGCATTCCTTTGTCCAGCCGGTTCCGTTGGGGGTAGATATATTGAGGTTAATATTGATAGTACCACCATACATTGGGGGCAACCCAAAAAGTTTCGAAATAGTATTAAAATATATCCGTCTGAATTATTCCGAGGTTTCTTCCCCTGGCTGAACTGTTCCAGGAGCACTAAAGGAGTACCATGTCTGTGGAATGGAACAAACCCTTTCTTCCTTCCCCCACGGCGGCAGATGTAAATAATTCTCTCTCTGCTTTGTGAGAGAGGGAACTCTCCGAAGCAGCGCAGGGGAGCGGGAACAGACGGGCTGTCCCCCCTGGGAAGATTTCCTCTCTTTCCAGCGGGAGAGGGAATCTCTGGATCCCTGTGTTTGCGGGGAGGAGAACTGAGATGCTGGATTCGGCTGAATGGTTAGCTAAGCGAAAGCCCGCAGAGCTGGGAGCTTGAGAAGGTGCTAAACGGGTCATGGGGTGCGCAGCCTGTTGCGGCTTCCAGATGCCAGGGCGGTCCCTGATGGCTTATATCAATCGTTTTCTTGCAGGTCGCCTTCGGTGATCATCGTAAAGCCGCGGCAGGCCAAGGTTTCCATGGCCAGTTCAATGTTATCGACCATCAGGGCAACGGCGGGTCGGCCATGCGGACGAACCAAAAGCGGATAAGCTTGGGCGATATTGACCTCGGCCTGCAGCAGGGCGGCGCAGACTTCCAACAGGGCGTGCGGACCGGGGGGCAATTCTACGCCGATCAGATCGCTTTCGATAAAGGCCAGCCCCGCTCGTTCCAGGATTTCCCGGCCCTGTTCCGGATGGCTCAGTAAAAACCGCACAAAAGCACACTCGGCCGAGTCGATGATCGACAGCGCCACAATCCGCACCTTGGTGCCTTCAAACCGGCGGATCACCTCCAACAGTTGGCCCACCCGGTTTTCTAAAAAGACGGTAAATTGCCGGATCGTCGGATAATTCCGGCCCCGGAGGGTGGAAAACCCAACACCTGCTTCGCCTCCATGAAAACTCATTGCCTCTTCCTATTTGATACTGGCCCGAAAGATTCCGGACGGACTTCCACCAGCCCGTCTGCCTAATGAATTTGCTCGGAAAAGCTCCTATGGAAGGGTTGGAAGGCAACTAAATGACCTCTGGGGAGGATAGGGCAAATAAATACCGAACCTAGTTGGTTTCGCCCCTCGGCCTACCCAACGCGATGGATTTCTTGGCCTAAGTTTATAGTCTTCCGAAGGTTGTGTCAACCGGACCACAGCAAATTTTGGGAGATTTTTCGTAACATATTCGCTGAGTGAATTAAATTTCAGTTCTTTGCGAAGAATGCCCTCCCGGATCTCGCTCCCGTAGAAGCAGCAATCCAGACAGCAGAAATCCATCGGAAAAACCGGCTTCCTGCTTTGGCAGCAGTGGGAGGTTGCATCGTTCGACGGAAACGTTACAAAGATTTTTTACAAAAGGCCTCCGTTTCTTGAAACAAGAAGTTCGTTGCCAAAATCCTTGCCAAGCCCTGGACGGGAGAGTAATCTAAAAGTCTGGACTCCGTGGATGATTGATTTGGGGTTGGCGTAGGGCTCGAATATCTGGAAGTTCAACGTACACAATAGTTCGCCTACCGAAAACCGGCAGGACTGCGCCAGCAGCTATGGACGGCAGTCCCGCTGGTGATCAGGCCGGAGAGGCAGGCTTAGCCCATGACGGAGAATGTTTTCCCATGGAAAGCGATCATGGCAGGGAATCCTCCCTTTGGAGCGAGGGCCTTCCGATGAAGTGGATCGTCTCTTGGGCGAGAGTTCGGAACATAGGAACGCTATTGGTCGGAAGTCTAGCCGTTTTTACTTTGGGCGGGGAACCGCCGAAAGACGCTGAACAACTTCCAGCGGCTGCCAAGCATGTACCTTGGCTTCGCCAAGTGCAGCAACCGCCCGCTGGAACGTTCCAGCACCCAAAACAGCCCCCCGTGTCTGCAGGAGTGTCCGATTTTTTGGTCGATTCGGCTGGTCAACCAATCGACACGCTTCCCAAATGGCAAAATCGGCGGGAAGAGATTCGGCAATGGTGGCTGGAGTTTTTAGGGCTGCCCAGACATGACCCCAATTTACCGAAGGCCACTTTCAAGGTGCTCCAAAAGGAAGAAGTGGGGGAGGCGGCTCGGTATTTAGTGAGCTATCAGACCCAGCCGGGATGGACCAGCCAAGCCTATTTGCTCTTTCCACGCTCGCACCAGATGTTCGAGCAGTCGGCGGCTAAGCGGCTGGCGGGCCTGGTGGTGTTCCATTCGACGACCAATCAGACCATTCGGCAACCGGCCGGGCTGACCGAAGAGACGACCAAGGCGTTTGGTTTGCAGGCGGCCCAACGGGGCATGGTGGCCCTGTGTCCCCGATGTTTTCTTTGGACCGAGGCAGCGCCGGTCGATTACAAAGCCCAGGTCGCTCGGTTCCAAAAGGATTATCCCCAGGCCAAAGGGATGGCCAAAATGCTCCTGGATGCGATGGCAGCGGTGGATTTGTTGGCTAGTTTGCCCGGGGTGGACCCGGACCGAATAGGAGCGGTGGGACATTCCCTAGGGGCCAAAGAGGTGCTGTATTTGGCGGCGTTGGACCAGCGGATTCGAGCCGCTGTGGCTAGCGAAGGCGGCGTTGGCCTGCGGTTTTCTAATTGGGACGCCCCTTGGTATTTGGGCGAAGCGATTCGTTCCGAGCGGTTCGGCCATGATCATCATGAGCTATTGGCCTTGGCTGCCCCAAGAGCGTTTTTACTGATTGGCGGCGATTCGGCGGACGGCGATCGCAGTTGGCCGTATATCGAGGCGGCCATGCAGGTCTATCGGCTTTACACGGCAGAGCCTGCTTTGGGGCTATGGAACCATCGCCAAGGCCACCAGGTACCCCCGGAAGCCGTCGAAAAAATCTTCCAATGGCTTCGCACTTATCTGCAAGTTCCTCCCGCCGCTGAGGAAGCATCACTCTAAGAACCTCTCCCAAAACCATCTTTCCTAGCAGGGTTTCCCTAAGGGCTGGATGAACCCCTTTTGGGATTTGTCTTCTTAGAGCCTTTAAAACTGGGCTGGAACTGATGGGCGTCTCTGGATGGGTGTATCCCAGTAGGAATAAGTTGACGGAAGCAGCCAACGTATTTCTCCGCCTCTATCGGCTTGCCAAAATGGGTTGTTCTCAGATGCTCGGGCTTTGGCGGTTGGGAGAAGTTTTGCTGACGGTGCAGTAGGAGAAATGACCAGATCGGAACAGATGGCACAGAAATGGGCGTCCGTTGTGCGAAAGGAGAGAAAAAATTTTGTTTTCGGGAAAATTTTTTCGACGTAGAATAACAAGGACGACTTGACGAATTCAGAAACCCATCCTAATAATGGGCATAACAATATCCAGCTTTGAAAGGTCATAACCACAGAGGTAGAAGAGGGTTCTGCAATAGGGGGCAAGATGGATGGCCAGGATGAGCGTGAAGAATACACCAATTGATGCTCCTTACCGTCGAGCAGAGCGAAAGAATCGCCGAGGGTCAGGCAAACTTCCGGTGGTGCTATTGTATGGGATAGATCCTTCCTGGACGCCGGAAGAGCAGCAGGAGGTGATTCGGCAGTCTCGGCGGTTGGGGTTTGCGATGCGGCGGCGCGGGCATTCGGTCCGTTTCTTGCCGGTAAGCCATCCCAATTTGCGAAGTGTCCTGGCTGCCTATGAACCCCATCGGGTGGTGATTTTCAACTGGTGCGAAGAACTTCCCGGCCGGCGCCGGAGCGAACATAAAGTAGCCGAAACCTTGGAATCGCTTCGGTTTATCTATACGGGGTCTCCGCCCCAAGTGATCCGTCTGAGCTATGACAAAGGGCGGGTAAAACGGATTTTGGAGGCGCATGGGGTGCCCACGCCCCGATGGAAACTCTTCCGGAGCCCAGAGGAGGAAGGATGGGATTGTTACCCGGCCATTGTGAAATTGGCCAGGGAACATTGCAGCATCGGCGTGGATAGTGGAGCGGTAGTGTTCACCCCAGCCCAATTGCGCCAGCGTGTGGAATATGTGATTAATACCTATCGGCAGCCCGCTTTGGTGGAAGATTTTATTGACGGCCCGGAATACCATGTCCCCTTGCTTGGGAATGACCCGATTGAGATGCTTCCGCCGG
This sequence comes from uncultured Thermoguttaceae bacterium, assembly GCA_938042245.1. GTDB lineage: Bacteria > Planctomycetota > Planctomycetia > Pirellulales > Thermoguttaceae > JANXAQ01. The sequence goes on along the minus strand of CALIRO010000013.1, from coordinate 10,373 downwards.
TGGAGCGGGACTTTTCCGCCTTAGAGGACCCGGCCAAGCATATCTGTAGCTACAAGGCCAAGTTTGTGCCGGACTCGGAAGAGTATCAAAAGATTACCAGTTATGTGCCGGCCCGGCTTTCCGCCGAACAAATGGCACAGCTAGAAGAGATCTGTAAGAAGGCCTATCGGGCTGTGGGCTGTCGGGATTATGGCCGGATCGACGTGCGCATGCGAGATGGTCAATTTTATGTGCTGGACGTTAATCCCAACGCCGATATTAGCCACGATGCCAGCCTGGCCGTAGCAGCGGAAAAGGCCGGCTATTGCTATGGGGAGTTAGGGAGTCGATTGGTGGCCTTGGCGGCACAACGGCATCCGGCTCTACAATCCGTCTTAAAGCGTCCGCCCGAGGCCCCCGCTCCGGAGGGATTGGCCGGGTTGCCTGAAGCCAATGCTTCCCTCGGCCACCCACTCACTCCCAGCGAAGTAATTCCCTAGCTCTGTTAGACCGGTACCTATCTGCAGCACAGCCAATCGGAGTAGCTTGCTGCCCACCGAAACAACTTCCTAGATCCGTTAGGGTGTGGAACAAAGGGTTTGGCTTCGACAACCGCTGGCCGTCCCATGCTCGAACTTGCCGTCTCCATAGAAACGCCTCGCTCTTTGCGGGTTCAAAGAGCGTTTAACCCTCCATTGCCGTAAACAAGGGGCTTGTCTGAGGCCAAGCACAAGGCAACTGGACCGTTGAACCAGGCCACGTTCTTCCCGAGGATTTTCTTGCGATGGGCAATCACCAGAACTGGATTCAGCCCGATCAGGCCCAAAAGCCATTTTTTGTGGGTGTGGATTTGGGCGGTACCAATGTGAAGGTAGGCGTGGTGGATGATTTGGGCCGCACCCTGGCCTATCGAACCATTCCCACCGAAGCAGAAAAAGGCCCTGAAGATGCCACCCGGCGCATGGCCCAAGCAGTGCAGGAGACGATAGCTCAGGCTGGCCTGGACCGAAAGGATGTGGCTAGAGTCGGGTTAGGCTCACCGGGTACCATGGACATCCCAGGCGGGTATCTGATCGCCCCGGTCAACCTAAAAGGCTGGGACGGCTATCCCATCCGGGATAAGTTAGCCGAGTACTGCGGACTGCCGGTCAGTTTTGAAAACGACGCCAATGCGGCCGCCTACGGGGAATATTGGGTCGGCTCCGGCCGAACCTTTCATAGCATGGTCCTGCTAACCTTGGGCACGGGGATCGGCTGCGGCATCATCATCGGCGATCAGGTCATCCGCGGAGAAAATAGCCATGGCGCCGAATGCGGGCATATTATTATCGACTGTCGGGAGGATGCCATGGTCTGTGGTTGCGGTCAGCCAGGACATCTGGAAGCTTATGCCAGCGCTGGCGGCGTGATCCGTCGGACCGAAGCCGCTCTGGCCGCCGGAAGGCCCTCCTCGGTACGAGACCGTCTGGATGCCGGCGAAAAACTCTCTCCTCTTCTGGTAGCTCAAGAGGCGGAAAAAGGTGATCCGCTCGCCTTGGAAATTGTCATGGAGACGGCCCGATACCTCGGCATCGGGATTGTTACCATCATGCATACGATCGATCCCAATGGCGTGTTACTAGGCGGGGCCATGACCTTTGGAGGGCGAGAAAGTCCCCTGGGCCGCCAATTCTTGGCACGGATTAAACAGGAAATTGACCGTCGGGCCTTTGCCCTGCTGGCTCAGCGGATTGTCCTAGATTTTGCCGCCCTGGGCGGCGATGCCGGCTATATCGGCGCTGCTGGGATCGCCCGCCTGGAATATCAACAACTCGGCCAAAAAACAACGTAACCCACCAGCCCAGACCCTGGAATCTGCTCTGGCTCCCGGTGCCCAATGGCGAAATTGCCTGAAGAGTTCTCTCCGGACAGGGTCTCAGCTATGCCGGGAGGTTTTCGATTGCCTTGGGTCGGCTGAAGGCTTCAGGATGGCTAAATGCCCTGTTTGGCGTGAACCATCAGGAAGCCTCCATTTGCTTCTGCTCGACTGAGGGGGTGGGAGTGGCTGTCGGGGACTCTGCGCCGGTGGAGGGGTTCGGATTCCCTTGGGGTGTGGGTGCTAGCGTGCCCGCAGAGCGCTTTTCATATCCTAGTTTCCGAAGCACCTCCAGGATTTCGCTGCAGGTGGGGAACATTCGACCGCTACTTCGCTTGTATTCATCCAGGGCGCGCATGAACTCGATCTCATCAGCCGTGTAATCTCGTTCACATGTGGTCGGGTCAATCTGCCGACGTCGAGGGACCTTGGCTCGGCGCTGCAATTGACGCCTTTCGATTAAGACCGGCTCTTGGCGAGTTCGCCGATCCTGCCCACTACGCCGTTCTCCTTGCCGACGCCGGTCCATCACCACAAACCCTCTGCTTTCTCCAGAAACGGATACCCCTTCGGAAACCATACTTTCTTGACAGACTAGCGATTTTTTCTCCGATACACTCTGTTTGGTTCTTCCCTTTGCCATTTTGCCTACTCCACCCGTTGACCTACTCCCAAACCTGTTGAACCACTCAGTTGGACTGAGAGGAGGAACCGGCTCTTTGACTGCTCGGACCCCAACTCCTACCTCCGATCCACACTCTACTAGCCAGTTCCGATCCCTCTAAAACCTCTCTTAAGACGTTCTGGGAATGTGCCCAAAAGCGGCCAGAGCCTTCCATCCTTCTGTGCTCTGCTCCGCTAGAGCGAGTATTTGCTGAGTCAGGCATAATCCGAGCATCGGAGAGAAGACAGAAAAAATTTAAAGTTTAGAGAAGATAGATAATTTTGAGAATTAGTGCGGATTTGGCAAAGATTATCAAAAAAACAAACTCTCCAAAAATGCCAAAGATAGCAATTTCCCTACTCTGGGGGAGAAAAAGCCCCTCCCGCGCACTTAAACCTTAACAGGAATACCCCCTATCAGATGGCATCTATCCCCCAGCAAATATTATCCGTACCGTTTCCGACGGTAGAGATGAGTGTGCGGCTTTTTTCGGCACAACTTGTAACCATCTCCCAGCCGCGCACGCAGCACTCCAGGGTTCTTTGGGGCTGCTTATTGGTTTTCCGGAACCAGCCGACAGTTGCAACGTGGCCTCGTTCCTAGCAGCCTGGAGGGAGAGTTTTGGCGGGGATGACAAGAAAGAAGGCTCCATTGAGCGGCATGGTTCCGAAATTTTCTCTGGATGTTCTCATACGGTGCAGTGAGATGGCAAAGCCTGCTGGTGCCGGAAGAGGCCCGGCCAGGTTGCACGGGTAGGCTGTTTGGATCTGTATGCCGTCGTCTATGCGCAGGAGAGCATCCGGAGAAGGCCGTCCCGCTAATCCCCTTCGATCTGTCGGCGGACTTCTGCACAAATATCTCGTAGTTCACGGATAGACACGTCTTCCAGACGTTTCCCCCGCCGTTCCAGATGTTCATTGATCTTGATAGCCGTCTCTTGCATGAGAGCGTGGGTTTCTCGGGAGCCGCCGAGTAGGAAAAAATTTTTACCTCGGGTAATCCGAGTTTGTCCGTCCTTGGCGTCGAAAGCCAGTCCTAGTAGCGCTGCCGAGCGTTCGGGTGGATCAGAAGCTTTCACCGAGACTACTTTCGTTGGAGGAGTCGTCGTAGCATTTCAGCGGCTGCGGTACGGCTATCGGGAGCCACGTTGGGAGGAGGCACAAATTTTCCTGGAATTTTGGGGGTTTCTTGAGGGCGCTCTGGGGGAGTAGTTGGCTTGGGCTTCGTCTCTGCTTGGGAAGCCTCTTGGGTTCGCTGAGCGCTAAGGGTTTCGGTCTCATGTTCCTCTTCGGCCTCTGACTGCAGAAGCCATTCTACTAATTCCTCTTCCTCTTCTTTTTTGACGCCTGCCTGGGCCACGCGAGCAGCCGCCTCTTCGATATTTTTCACTTTCGGCTTCTTTTTGCCTCCCAGAGGGATGTCAATCCGCACATCAAATTCCAAAGGTCCTACCAAAAGTCGATCCCCTGTTTTCAGCTCCTTCCGCTCGGTAATGCGTTGGCCATTGACCCAGGTGCCATTCCGACTTCCAGAGTCCTGCACCCAGACTCGGCCTCCTTCTTGAACAATCTCACAATGGTGGCGGCTTACCTGCTCGCTGTGAGGCCGAAGATGACAATCCTCCGCCCGGCCGATTCGAAAGACCGGCTGGGCCACTGGGATTTCCTTGCCAGCCAATTTGCCGCTCTTGAGAATCAATTTCACTTCCATCCCTACGGCCTCCGTCCGCTCCTAGCCCCAGTTTGTCCCCTTTCCGCTCCAATCCCTCCAGCTATCCCAATCCCTCTGAATCCTACCAACCCGCTACAAAAGCCGTCTTACCGAGGCGTCCCTGCGAAACCTGCCGACTTTCCTGTATCCCTCTTGATCATACCAACCAAAGCCTCTAAAGTCAAAATAGGAAAGGATTTTTCCAACAAATATTTCTCCCACATCGCCTATCGGAAAAAAAGAGGGCATCTTCAGAAAAAATTTTTCTCTTAACCCCCCATATGGGGGGTTAAAACTGACCATTCCAGTTAATTCAGAAGGCAACAGGAAAACATTGGGAACACTTTAGCCGAATGCAGAAACTGCCTGGTTGATCTGACGAAAGCCTTTGGGTCTCCCTGCAGCGCAAGCGGTAATCCAGGCTTGTTCCCGCATCAGCGGGAAACCAGGAAAACGACAGGAAAAAAACTCCATTCCTCCGTTGGCAAGAATAATCAGATAGCCTATTCGGCTGAAGTGGTACCAAAAATCGCCTCCTGAAGTTTTTCGGAAAGTGCAGTTTGGCAGAGAGTCGTAGAGGCTCGAACAAAAAGCAAACTCTTAAAGGGTCGATCCTCGGTTTTCTTAGGAACACAGAGCAGGAAAGCTCGTTTTGGTAGAGGCTCTTAAATTTGAATGGACAGTATGCAAGGTGCATTCCAAAGGTTTCGATAATGGTCTTGCTCCGATTGCGCCCGTAGCTCAACGGATAGAGCAGCGGATTTCTAATCCGCTGGTTGGGGGTTCGAATCCCTCCGGGCGTAGTTCTTTTTGCCAGTTCTCCTCGGTTTGAGTTTTGCCAATTTGAGGGCGTCCAGCAAAGGCAACGCCTGAACCCATTGTAAACATCAGACTTAGGAAATTACATCAACAAATGGCATTTTGGAGAACTGTCGGCAACAAAAGGCATTGTTGAGAATTGGCAAAAGTCGAGCTAAGAACCCCCTCTGTGGCGTCCACCCAGTACGCCCGGAACCGAAATCTGGGGGAAGTACCAAGTTCCGGCTGTTCGCCGAGGTACGACCGGTACGCTAGTAGGCAGGGCAGATTAGCCGGTGGGCCCCGATCCGAAACCCGCCACCAAACAACCGGAAATGCCAAAACACGCTGCAACTCCGTGGGAAATTGGAATGGCCGTCTAATTCCACACTGGGTGAATTCCCCTCCCATCCCCTTCTGGCCTCCTTCGGAAGAAACGATGGGGAGCCAGCTACCAGTGCAACCATGAACGAGCGACCTAATGTATAGCCCTAGGGTCGGCTAGGGATTTTTAGGTCGTTGCGGCGGGTTTCGGGCTGCACTTCCAGATGAACCAGTTGGCCGGCCGCTACTTTGCCGATCAGAATGGTCCTCTGGGGCGCTTGGAGCTTAAACTCTACATCCCAATCGGCGGGCCAGGCGGGCAATAGATATATTTGATCACCATCCGTCTGCAGGAGCATGGCCTGAAGGGCTTTCATCAGGATACTGCCATGGCACTGGTCGGGGACCCAATCATAGTTTGGCCCCCAGAAGACGGGAAACCGCTCCAGAGGATTTTTACTTTTTGCCCGCTGAACCAGATATTGGCGCGCCGGATCTGCCAGTCCCAGATAGGCCATGAATACCTCATCCTGTCGCCAGCCGATGGGGCCTCGATCCAACCGCTGTTCCAAGGCCAATAACCCCCACTGCAGGTTCGGTTTTCCCAGAGCAATGAGCCGAAACGGAAATACCGCATACAGTTCGGGGTTTTCGATATTGTGTTTATTTTTATACTCTTGGGCGGGGGCGAGCATCCGGCGGCCGTCCTGGGTTTGTCTAGTGGGCAGATCGGGCAGTTTGGCCTGAAGGCGTTGGAGCCAGGCCCGATGCTCGGCCGAGACCAACGTTCCCGGCAGGCTCAATAGCCGACCGGTCAGCGCATGTAAACCGGCCACCTCCGGCATGGGGTTGACACAATCCCACCAGGTTTCCAGCGCCTGGGCCGGCCAGAAAACCAATTTCCCCTGCGGGTTGGTTTTATAGTGCTGTTCGAAAAACCGGATCACCTCTCGAGCCACCGGCCAGGCCCGCTCCTTAAAAAACCGCTCCTCTTGGGTGTGCTCATAGTAGTCGAGCATCAACCAGGCGAGTTCCAGGCCGGAGACCCATTCCCATTTGTGCCATCGGCTTTCCTGGAGTTTATCTTCTCGCTCCGATGCAGGGCGCCAGCCGTAGGTCTCCGTAAACACATCGCCCCAAAAGTAGATGCACTCCGGGATGTAGATGCCCTCGTGGTTGAAGTACCGGCGGGTACGGAACTGAAAGAGCGGCAGCAGGTCTTGGGCGTACATCCGAAATAGGGCCTGCATCAGATCGAAATCGCCTGCGGCGCACATGGTGTAGTAGGGCAAGCGGGTGTTTTGCCACCAATAGCCCGGCCCCCACTGCCGATAATCCGGCCCACCAGGCCGACCCTCCCATGGCACGGTAAACAACGAACCGTTGAATTTGATCGGATAACGGCCTCGACCAGCGCAGGCGTTCATATACCGTTGCAATTGATAGGCCCGGGCCACTACGAAGGCCTCGTCCTGCTCGACGCCCAGATGGAGAGGGGCGTCCCGAGGGATTTTACTTAAAGCAGGCTGGTTGGATGAGCGAATGTGGATCCAACTGCGGTTCCAGAAGTCGGCCCACCACTGTTCGTGGTCTCTGCGTCGATCGGCCAGCGGAATGGCTTGGGCTTTCTCTAGCTCCTGCTGGACCTTCGCCAACCACTGCTCCGGCGTCGAAGGGTGTTCGGTCTGCACGTAGATTTCAAACCAATGCTCCTTGCCCAGCTTGCTGCGAAGCGTCTGATCGTCCAAGCGTTCTGGCCGACTGGCCGCAATCAGCGCCCCAAAAGTGCGCCCCAACAGCGGGTCCGGCCTGGGGAAATCGTCAACCCCTTGAATCTTGGCGCACAGCGCAGGCCCGATCGACTTCCGGTTGTGATGATACCAGCCGATGCACTCTTTTAGGCCGGTGAGCACCACGTCCGGCTGGACAACGATCTTTTCTGGCCTCTTCCAAAAGATGTCGCTTACTTCTCCATGAGGGAGCGTTACCGGCTGAGTTCGCCAGAGTTCCAGCCGGGCCTTAGCCTCGGTAGGCTGGTCCGTCTGTATCTCCACCCAGACGACCGGTCGATGGGCATCGACCCACAGGCGCCAATGAACCCGTTGGTCCGGCAGGCCATATTCAGCAGTCAACGTACCAGTGCGCACCGAAAGGGTCTGCCGGAAAAAATGCTGGGTTGGCCGATCGGCCTGGCTGATGTGGATTCGCAGGCCACCCACCTTCAGAAGCCGACCATACTCGTCCCACGCATCGGTCCGGGCAAGGTACAATCGCAGGTCTCCGGAAGGTTCGATCCAGGCATTCACCGCCACTTCGCCGTTGCCCAAAGGCATCGACCCATGAGGACTCTCGCTAGGAGTATCCCAAACCACCTCGTAGATGTCCAACAGGTCCTCCCCATAGGCCCTCGGTCCTACCATTACCCCGATCGTCCCTAGATAAACAACCAGAGTCTTCACAAACTGATCCATTAGGCAAACCCTTTCCACCACCACCAACAGAACCCTCCAGAAAGTTTTCGTCGTATGGTGTACCCGATATTCCATTGTTCCTAGGAAAACTGAGGATTGAGCTTTTTAGAGTTTGCTTTTTGTTCGAGCCTCTACGACTCTCTGCCAAACTGCACTTTCCGAAAAACTTCAGAAGGCGATTTTTGGTACCACTTCAGCCGAATGGTCTATCTGATCATTCTTGCCAACGGAGGAATGGAGGTTTTTCCTGTCCAGGGGTTGGAGGGACGTTGGGGGCTTACCCTCCAGAAAGTTTTCCCCGTATGTGGTACACTATATTAGCATCCGCTGGAACTGCCGGAATCCATTCCCTGACAGTCCTCCGGCCAACTTCTTGGCTTTTCCCATTTCTTCAACCTGCCATCTCCATTTGTCAATCGAAAGGCGTTCCTGGGCCACCAGCTCTGCCAAACGCGCGGAGGGGCAAACAAACAACAACTCCTTGCCGGGCAAGATATGGCGCTCTGCTATTCTTACCAACACCGCCCAGGCAGGACATCTGCAGGCCGCCTGCTCCGCCCACTTGCAGAAGCCGGTCTATTCTCCCATACTGAGAATGTCGGAAGTGGTGTCCTAGGCAAAGTCTCCCCCAACGTGCTTTCAGGGCCCTGCTCGGGAAGGGGCAAACGGACTCTATCAGGGTCTCTTTTTGTTAGAACCTGGAGGCTAGGCCGATTCCCCATTGACAAAACAGCCCAACGAAGAATGGACCATCTACTGAAATCGTACCTTCAGTCTGTTGCCGAGCTTAGCCAGCGCGGCGACGCCACGGAGGAGAGTTACTACCCTGCGCTGAAAGCGCTGCTGGAGGCCATGGCGCAGGGTCTTGGCACCGCCGTTGAGGTTACCGTCCTGCCCAAGCCGACCGAGGCCGGCAACCCTGATTTTCGCATTTGGGATGGTTCGCACCAAGTCATTGGTTATCTGGAGGCCAAAGCCCCGGGGACCAATCTCGATCAAGCGGCCGAGTCCGAACAACTCCAGCGCTACCGCCATACCTTTCCGAACCTGATCCTGACCGACTTTTATGAGTTTCGCCTGTATCGGAATGGCGTGCTGCTGGAGCGTGCGTTGCTGGCCCGTGCGTTTATTCCTCAGATGCTCAAGGTGCAGCCGCCTGCCGAGCAGGTGGAGGCCCTGGAGCGGGTTTTCCAAAGCTTTTTCTCTTTCGTGCTACCGCCCAGCCTGACGCCCGAAGCGCTCTCGACCCAACTGGCCCGGCGCACCCGCTTTTTGTGCGAGCAGGTGATCCTTCCGGAATTGGCCCAGCAGACAGGCCCACTATATGGCTTCTACCAGGCGTTTCAGAAGTATCTGATTGGCGGCCTGACTGAGGTGCAGTTTGCCGATCTGTATGCCCAGACCATCACCTATGGCCTTTTTGCCGCCCGCACCCGCGCCCAAAACACGTTCAACCGCCAACTGGCCTACTCGCTCATCCCCGCTACGATCGGCATTCTCCGGGATGTGTTTCAGTTTATCTCGCTGGGCAAACCCTCCGGGCAGATGGAAGTCATCGTCGATGACATCGCTGCGGTGCTGAACGCCGCCAACGTCCAGTCCATCCTGGAACAGTACTATCGCCAGGGCAAAGGTGACGACCCTATTTTGCACTTCTATGAGACCTTTTTGGCGGAGTACGACCCCCAAACCCGCGAGCGGCGCGGCGTTTATTACACCCCCCAGCCGGTGGTCCGGTACATCGTCCGCGCGGTGCATGAATTGCTTCAGAGCCGATTCGATCTGGCCGACGGCCTGGCCGATCACCAGGTTACCCTCTTGGACCCTGCCGCCGGCACGCTCACCTTCCCCGCCGAGGCCATCCGGCTGGCTTTTGAGGAGTTTACGTCCAAGTACGGCGAGGGCGGCAAAGCCAACCTGCTCCATAACCACATCCTGCCCCATTTCTACGCCTTTGAGTTGCTGATGGCCCCGTATGCGATCGGGCACATGAAGATCGGCTTTCTGCTGGAGGCCTTGGGGACTCCCCTCCAGAACGGCCAACGGTTCCAGTTCTATCTGACCAACTCTCTGGAAATGGAAGACCTCCAGCAGACGCAAATCCCAGGCCTCGCTTCCCTTTCGGAGGAAAGCCATCAGGCCGCTCTGATCAAAAAAGACAAACCGATCCTTGTCATCCTGGGCAACCCGCCTTACTCTTACCTGTCTGTCAACCGAAACGCCTGGACGGAGAAATTGCTAAAGACGGACATAGACGGCGCCCAGAGCTACTACACCGTGGACGGCCAGCCCTTGGGCGAGAAAAACCCCAAAGGACTCCAGGACGACTACGTCAAGTTCCTCCGTTTTGCCCAGTGGAAGATTCAGCGGGCCGGGCGCGGCATTGTCGCCATGATCACCAACCACGGTTACCTGGATAACCCCACCTTCCGCGGTATGCGGCAGAGCCTGCTTGGGACTTTTGACGAAATCTACATCCTGGACCTGCACGGCAATAGCCTCAAGCGGGAAACCGCTCCCGACGGCGGCACGGACGAAAACGTCTTCGACATCCGCCAAGGCGTGGCAATCG
>CALIRO010000012.1 GCA_938042245.1 uncultured Thermoguttaceae bacterium | reverse complement strand
CCCGGAAGAAAAGTCCATCCAAGCCAAAACGGTGAGCCTTCTGGTTACCCCCGAACAGGCGCAGATGATTCTGGTGGCTTCCGAGGCGGGCAAAATCCAACTGGTCATGCGAAGTCCTATAGAACAAGATCAGGCCGTGGTCAAACCAGTCCGATTGCGAGATATTCTGGATATTTCGGAAAAATCCGATCGGGAAAAAGAAAGCCTGGTCAAAACTCCCCCTGCCTCAGAAACCTCTCAGGAAAAAGACCATTTGCTGGAGCGATTTAAAGAGTTTTTGAAAAACCGGGAACAAACGGACCCTACTACCGGATCCGTTGTCTCAGGAGCACCGAACAGCCTAACACCTTCGGAGACAAACTCGGAGCAATGGACGATGCGGCTTTTGAGGGCCTCTCAGGTGGAGGATTTGGTGCTGGAAAAGGCCCAGGGCGGTTGGGCGGTAGCCAGCAGCACAGTTTATGGGCCGCCATCAACCGGCTCTGCCAGTAGTAGTCCCGGGCCAGCCGGACACTCCAACCCGGCATTTTCGGCTCCTCAGGCGAAAAGACAGGAGCAAAACTCCTTGGAGCCACTGGGACCACGAGTTCCTGGGTTGGCCCCTGCCGGAGGGAATGAACCTGGCAGATTGGGACCTACCCAGCCGGCCAACGTCCCCTTCCATCCGGGCCAGGCCAACACCCTGCCATCCGGTGATCATTCTGGGGGAGCTGAAAATATCCCGGAAATTCTACCCTCTTCTGGAGAAGACCTCCTTCCGAATCCGCTCCTACCAGCTTCGGAGGAAGGATAACCGCCAGAAACGGGCTATTTAGCACACTAGAAAACTTAAATTAGTTAGTCAGTTTAATTTAGTTAGTTTCCGGGCCGAACCGCGAAGGGCCTTTTGGTCGCTTCGCCGTATTAAAACACCATAAAATCAGTTTCCGGAGCTATGCCACGAAGGCAACGGGCTCCTAAACCTTTCCTGCAAGGAAGCCGACGATGCCTCAGCTACAGGTTTGGGTTCATAAGGCGAGCCAGTATCGTACTGAGCCCTTGGCCAAAAGACCAAGATTTCTCCTAGGGGCGATGACAGGAATCTTTTTGGCAGTTTTGGGAAGCTTGGGATCGCTTCCGTGGCCTCTGCCTATCCGTGCAAGTGCTGTAGTTTTGGCCCAAGAGAATCCCTCCCCTACAGGGTCTAGGTCTGGTCTGATTCGGAAGATTGAAAATTCTTCCGAACGCCTGGAGATGGTCGTCAATACAAGCCGAATCCTCACCCTGGAGAAAAAGATTCCCCAGGCCCAAGTGAATAATCCGGAGCTCTTGGACCTGACGGCCCTGTCGCCCAATCAAATCCAACTGCATGCCAAAAAAGCTGGGGTCACCCAGGTGAATCTTTGGGATGAGAATCAACAAATTTACACCATTGACGTAGTTATCTACGGCAACGCCGAAGAATTGAACTTGATCCTTCGCACTCAGTTTCCCAAAGCCAGCATCCGGGTAGTTCCGATTTCCAACGGAGTGCTGCTGAGCGGCTATGTGGATAAACCGGAAGATGTGAGCCGGATTATCGAAATCGCCCAGGAGTTTTATCCCAAGGTGATTTCCAATATTACGGTGGGTGGGGTGCAGCAGGTGCTGTTGCATGTCAAGGTGATGGAAGTTTCACGTACCAAATTGCGGCAACTGGGTTTTGACTGGGCGCAGGTGATAAACGGCCACATGATCGTGTCCAGTGCGAGCGGGCTGTTAGCTGGACTAGAAGGCGTCGGCGGCGGGGTGCCGCCAACGGCCACGACCACGGGGCAACCAACGTTTATGTTCCGAGTAGTAGACGGCAACAGTGCGTTTTTCGGCGTCCTGGAAGCGCTGCGCAGAGACAACCTGATGAAGATCCTGGCCGAGCCCACTTTGGTTACTGTCAGCGGTCGGCCAGCCTTTTTCAACGTCGGCGGCGAGTTTCCCATCCTCGTGCCGGAAAGCCTTGGCACGGTTTCCATCGAATATAAAAAGTTCGGCACCCAAGTGGATTTTGTCCCCATCGTGCTTGGCGGCGGCCGGATCCGACTGGAAGTCAAACCCCGCGTGAGCGAAATCGATAACACCCGGAGCGTTTCGGTCCAGTCGATCAACGTACCAGGTCTGCGGGTCCGGGAGGTGGATACCGGCGTGGAACTGATGGCCGGGCAAACGTTGGCTATTGCCGGCCTGGTGCAAACCCGCGTGGAGGCCCAACGCCGAGGCATCCCCGGAATTATGGAACTTCCGTATATCGGCGCCTTGTTCCGCAAAGTAGAGGAGACCAATAACGAAATCGAGTTGCTGATTCTGGTTACACCGGAGTTGGTTGATCCGCTGGATCCCAGTGAAGTCCCTTGTCAAGGGCCTGGGATGAACTCTCGTCGGCCTACGGACTGGGAACTCTATATGCGGGGCAAGATCGAAGTGGCGGGGCGGGACTCAGCAGCCGGATGCCCGGAACCGAACGCCTCCTGGGAAGTTGTCTCTTCGTCCAGTGTACCTGCTCAGGCAACGAGCCCCGGACACGTCAAAGGGGTTTCATCCCCGACGGGCAGTTCCTCTTCGGCAGCTCAGAAGTCTGGTTTGAGTTCCCCGGCCGCTACCAGTAGCTCCCCTAGGCCTGCTGGGAGCAACGCTTCGGGGGGCAAGTCGGCTTCCGAACTGCAGGGGTTCATCGGCCCCATCGGATATGAAAAGAAATAACCCAGCTCGAGTTTGGAGAAGTGATTTAATTTTCCCTATCGGAACCATGGTCGTTTTTGGATTCCCTCGCTGCTTCGGAGGGATAGCTTCGCAGCTACCATAACAGAGAGCAGCCGCCATCAGAATAGTCGGCAACTTCCATAACAAAACTCGATAACCTCTGAGCTCCTACTGCCATGACAGGCCGAGTACTTCGAGTAGCCTTTGTGGATCCCAACGACACCACCCGAGAAATGCTTAAGGGGATGTTGTTGGGGATGGAGATGATCTGGCTGGAAGCAGAGTGCTCGCGGTACGAATTCTTTGCCGACGTGGTGGCGCAGACCAAGCCGGACATCGGCTTGGTGGCCTTGGATGCCGATCCGGATAAAGCCTTGGAGCTAATAAGCCGGGTCAGCCAGGCGTCGCCGGACTGCGCCATTTTGGCCATTAGCTCTTCCAGTGATGGGAATCTCATTTTGCAAACGATGCGGGCCGGCGCCCGAGAGTTCCTTACCCAGCCGCTGCGGATCGAAGATCTCCTGGCTGCGTTGGGACGCATTACCCAGCGCCACTTTGGCAAGGGGGAAAAGGTTCGGCCTTGCCAGGTCATTGCCGTGGCCGGTGCGATTGGCGGAGTAGGCACCACCAGCCTGGCTGTCAACCTGGCCGTTGCTCTGGCCGCTGACAAAAAAAACTCGGTCGTTCTGGTGGATTTGGACCTGAGTTTGGGCGACGCCGACGTCTATTTGGACACAATTCCAGAATATACATTAGTTGATGTAGCCCAAAACATTTCCCGGCTCGACTTTTCGCTACTGAAACGATCGCTTACCAAACACTCTTCTGGGCTTTTCTTGCTTCCTCGGCCGGTACAATTAGAAGATGTCTCTTTGATCAGTCCGGAAGACCTTCAGCGGGTCATCGGCCTGCTGAAAGCCACCTTCACCCATCTGGTCCTGGACCTGTCGAAAGCCTACAGCCCGATCGACATGATGGCCCTGGAAATGGCCAATCATATCCTGCTGGTGACCCAGTTGGATTTGCCATGCCTGCGTAATGTGGTTCGGCTAATGACCTCCTTCAAACAGATGAAAGGCATGGGCGACCGGGTCAAAGTGGTGGTCAACCGAGTGGGCTGGGACAGCGGCCAAATCACCCTGAAAAAAGCGCAGGAAACCATTGGCCAGGAGATCTTCTGGCAATTGCCCAATGACTATCGGACCATGATCGCCGCCCGGAATAATGGGGTGCCGCTGCTGCAGCAGGCTCCGAAAGCGGCCATTACTCAGGCGATTGTCGAATTGGCCGCCGCTTTGACCGCCCCAGAAAAAAATACCGAAACCGACCAGGAAGATGCCGCCGGCAAAAAATCCTCCCCTTTAAGTAAAATCCTCCCCTTCTGGAAATAAGCCTCTCACCTTTGGCAAACAAGCATCTGTTCCCGCCTGAATATAAGCCTCTTGCCCCAAGAACTGCTCCTGTCAAACCCGTTCCTATTGCAGTGGGCTGTTATTCGAAGGGGCCGGATGTTCAGGTACCGGCCAATAGTGCAACTCCTCCAACATGCCGCTGACATCGACGCCGCTTTGGCCCGCTTGTTCCCAGTATTGCCTGGCTCGTTGCGTATCGCCTCGCACGGCATAGTAAGCCCCGAAAGCCAATTGGGTGGCCGCATCGTTGGTGCGAAACCACCGCTTGGCCAGCAGTTCTACCACCGAACCGGGAATTTTTTCGATCGGCCAACGGATATTCCGCCCTTCCGCCCGCACAATCAGATATTGGGAATTGCCCTCCACAATGGCAAAACGCCTCTGGCCCACCGTGAATTCCTGCGCCGCTTCTAATGAGCTGACCGATTGTCGAATGCCTTTCCAGAACTCCTCCAAATAGTGCCGAAGGAGCCGAAGTCGTTCCACGATATGGTGTTGTTCAGGAGTCTGAGCGTTGTCTTCGGCGGTTTTCAAGGCCTCCGCTGCGGAGGCAAGATCATGTTCGGCCAAGGCAGCCCGAACCTCCTGGACTGCCTTTTGCCAGGCTGCCTGTTTGGCAGGCTGCAGCGCCGATGGTGGAGCCGGGGGAGATGTTGGTTGTTGTGCTTTAGGCGAGGGTTTTTCCAGGACTAGCCGCCCATTTTTCTCCCCAGGGCGGAGGGGAGGGGATGATTTATCCCCCTGCTCCGCCGGTTTTTGGGGGTGCAAGGAGCTGCCGATTCTCTGAACATCGGAAGGATGCTCCGCTGAGGAAGGCGGTTTTTGTGTAGGGGTTTCCTGGGACTGCTTCAGGTTGGGCTGCCCTCCGGAGGGCAAAGAAACTTTCTCCGACCAGGACGATGGATTGGCAGAAGAAGTTTTTCCCAAAACGACCTCAGGCCCTTCCGTTCGCACGCGATTTAGCAAGTATACCAAGCCCAAAGCCAAAACCACCAGACTCACACAACTGGCTATCCACCATCCGAAAGCGCGATTAGCGTGAGCTAGGGCATTTTTGGCAGCCACCTGAGTAGTTTGTCCGGGCATTGGGGGTGGAGGAGGTGCTAACCCTGCTGGAACCGGGAGAGCTTGCGGAAGAGCGCCGGAGGGCATACCCGGCACAGGCTGTATAGGGGAATATTGAGCAGCACTCCAGGGGGCCAATCCTGATCCTGGGCCACTTTCCAAAGGCGGATTCCCACTTCTAGGTATATAAGAATACCCTGGTTGGGTCCCTATGGTACCTCCCGCAGGGGAACCATAGGATGTTTGGCTCCCTGCTGGAATCCCCTCAGGTTGGGGAAGGGTGATCTCCCATGATTGGGTATATGGGGGAGGAATAGCAGTAGAATTTGGTGGTACAGAATAGCCCGCTAGAGGGACGGCAGCCGAAAGCAGTCCAGGTACTTCCCCCATAGGGGGGGCGATAGTCCGCGGTATCGATTCTGTCCCCCCTGGAGGGGGATATCCCCCTGGGGCAATCCCTGCACTTTCCCAGGTCTTTTCTCCGTACGCGGCCCCTGGTGGCATGTGCCACGCACCTGGGGCCACGGGAGATTGTGTAGGGCCGCTGTCAACGCCACTACCGGAGGCACACTTGGAGATACCCCTCTCCAGAGGAGGTTGGGTAGCAGCGGGGGGAGATTGGCTTCCCTGGGTAACACTGGCTCCCTCCATCCCCGCCATCGGAGTCATGACCCCTTTCTGAAGGGACTGATCATAGATGGCTTTGGCCACCGGATCCAATAAACAAATCTTCGCCGCCATTAATTCGTCCAATATCTTTTGCCATGGAGCCATGTATACCCCAGGCCGAATATGCCGTACCTGGTTCCGAAGCCGTTCTACGGCTTGGGAGATCTTCTCTGGATCCGATTCCCCCGGAGGCAATCCCAATAGTTCGTAATAATTTTTGGGCGGTTGGCCCGGCGGAAATCCCAAAAACACCGCATAAGGATCGAACGATTCCTCCACCTGGAAACTCCTGCTTTCGGAAAGCTGCATGGATATTTTCATTCGGCCCACATGGCCGGTTTCTGTTATTGTAACAAACCTCCTCGGAAAAGTTCCGGTACCGAGGCAAAAAAACCTCAGGGAGGATTCCTCCCCTAGGGGGGACAAAACGAGCAGTTTCCGATATACTATAGCACTAGGAGGGTTGTGCGATTTTTTTCTGCTCCTAGGGAGGAGTGCCGGTATGATTCGGTTTACCTGTCCAGGCTGCGGCAGCAAATTAAACGCCAAGGAGGAAATTGCCGGGCAAACCCGGAAATGTCCCAAATGCGGGACGGCCGTAACGGTACCGGCGGTTTCTGAAGGAACTGGCATGAGCATGTCCGAAACGGCCGAGGCCCATGCGCAGCCCCCTTCCGAATTGCATCTGCCTAGCCATCATTGGCCGGAACGCCTGAATCGGATGAATCGCTATCTGATTCTGGACAAAGCCCATCTGGTAGCCACTTGGGTCAATAACGGGGATGGGTGGATGGTGAAAACCAACTACGGCTTTGTCCAGGCAAACCGAAATTTCGAGCTTCTGCCTGCCCAAGGCGATTTTAAATTGGTCGAGTTAGATATGGAGCTTCGGCAGGAGGGCCTTCGGCTGCGGGGGATCATCGTCTATCAACTGGCCAAGCGGTGGGCTTTAACCAACCTGGACAAAGGGGATGATCGAATTTTGAAATCTATAGTCGGCTATAGCGGGCTAAATCGGGACCAAAAGGCTGTAGTGCTCAAATGCTTGAAAGAGTACTACATGCGAGACGTGTGGGAACATGCCGAGGGCGTACTGGACTACTTGACCAATACCGATTATCACACTCCGGGTACCTTACCGGTGGCCTAGCAGGGAGGGGAAGTTCGGAAGGTTTTTGGGGCCTCATGAAAAACGCCTCCTCTGTCGTCCCCCATTCCTGGAGCCAGGAGGGACTGGACGTTCGGAAAGTTTGGTATGGTGTACTTTCGAATCCTTCAGCGCATGGAGTAAACATGCTTTCTTCCCATCCAGCCAGAGGTGCTGGAAGTTTTGGAGGCTGTACGTTTGAATCCTTCAACGGAACTGGCCACGGCTAACAAATTCTGGAAGTTGTAGGTTTTGGAGTGGTGGCAGGTTCGGGGCAGTGGGAAAAAACGATCGGCCGACGGAACCGGAACTGGATATGGGCGGAGAACATTTCCTGCAGGTTCGTCTGGGGGGCAACCTCAATCGGGACTGCACATCCGCCGGGGATCCAGCACCTGGTGAAGCTCCTGTTCGGACAGCACGCCGCGTTCCTGGCAGATTTGGCGGATGGTCTTGCCGGTGCGCAGGGCATCTTTGGCCAATTGGGCAGCCTGGTCGTAGCCGATATAGGGAGCTAGCGCCGTGGCCAAAGATATGCTTTTTTCCACCATTGCTTCACATTGGGCCTTGTTGGCTTCCATCCGGGTCAGATAGCGTTGGGCAAAGATCCGGGCCGATCGGGATAAAAGCCGAATGCTTTCCAGCACCGCCTCAGCCATAACAGGCATCATCACATGCAATTGGAACTGTCCCCCGGTAGCCCCACAAAAAGCCACTAACTGATCGTTGCCGATGACCCGCGCAGCCGCCTGCATGAGCGTCTCACAAAGGACCGGATTGACTTTGCCTGGCATGATGGAACTGCCGGGCTGAAGTTCCGGGAGAATGATTTCGTACAGGCCGCAGCGAGGTCCAGAGGCCAACAGTCGAATATTATTAGCCAGATTAAAAAGGCTTACAGCCACGGTGCGTAATTGAGCGTGGCATTCGACCAGGCCATCCCGCTGGGATTGGGCTTCGAAATGGTTGGGGGCTTCTACAAAGGGAATACCGGTTTGTCGGGCCAAAAGCTCTGCCACTCGGCGGCCGAACTCCGGATGGGTATTGATCCCGGTGCCGACTGCGGTACCGCCGATAGGCAATTCCCAGAGGGCTTGTTCGGCCCGGCTTGCCCGCTGCAGAGCCAACTCCATTTGCCTAGCCCAACCGCTGACCTCTTGGCCGAACCGGATGGGCGTAGCGTCGGCCAGGTGGGTCCGGCCAATTTTGACAATCTCCTGCCACTGGGCCGCCTTGGCCAACAACGCCTCATGACACTCCCTTAGCACTGGCACAAGCTCCTGTTTGATGGCATAGGCAGCGGCCACATGAATGGCCGTGGGAAATACATCATTGGAACTTTGCCCCAGGTTGACATGGTCGTTGGGATGAATAGCCTTTGGCAGGGCGAACCGATCCAGGCCAGCTAGTTCCATGGCCCGATGGGCAATGACTTCATTGGCGTTCATGTTGCTGGAGGTCCCGGAGCCGGTTTGATACAGATCCACGGGAAACTGATGATCCCATTTTCCCTGAGCCACTTCCCAGGCCGCTTGAATCAGAGCCTCGATTTGGGAATCGGAAAGGGCCCGAGGAGCAGACCGGAATCGGCCCAGGTCTCGGTTGACCACGGCAGCAGCCCATTTGACCAGGCCCAATGCATGGATTAGCTCAGGCGGCAGCGGTCGGCCAGAAATCGGAAAGTTCTCCACCGCCCGCTGCGTCTGGGCACCCCAATACGCCTCCGATGGCACCTGGACCTGACCCATCGGGTCTTGCTCTATCCGAAACGGACCCATCTGTCCGATCCTTTCAAAAAAACTCCTTCAATGCCTCGCACGAACTATTACTCTACTCCCCAATCTCACCCGGGGACAAGGGGGTTTATAATGGCTTTTTCCCCGGAATTTCCCCAAAGACTCATGGGGCTCAAAAGCTCCGGGACTGCGCGGAAAGCTGATTTCCCAGCCAAAAACCGCAAACACCCACTATACGTTTTCATCTGGCTAGAGGCGAGCAGTTTCGTGCGAAGAAAAAGCACTCCGATTTTTAAGGAGCCGAACGGATGCGTTCCATTGGCGTGATCAATCAAAAAGGCGGGGTGGGCAAAACCACCACGGCGGTCAACCTGGGCGTGGCCTTGGCGCAAACGGGCCGGCGGGTTTGTCTGATCGACCTGGACCCACAGGCTCATGCCAGCTTACATGTGGGCATTGAGCCCTGCGGCGACCGCCCTTCGATCTACGATGTGCTGGTTGGGGATTGTACGTTGGCGGAAGTCCGACAGGAGGTGTATCCGGGGTTTTGGGTGGTTCCGTCGGATTTGGATCTGGCTGCTGCCGAGGTGGAACTGGCTGGGGTCGTCGGCCGGGAAATGATCCTCCGAGACAAACTCCAGCAAGACCAGCATCCGGTAGATTATCTGCTGGTGGATTGTCCGCCGTCATTGGGGGTGCTGACGCTGAATGCCCTGACGGCCGTCCGGGAACTGATCATCCCCTTGCAGCCGCATTTCTTGGCCCTGCATGGCCTGGGGAAACTGTTAGAGACGATCGATCTGGTGGCGCGTCGGCTCAACCCCGCGCTTCGGGTAACCGGAGTGGTTTTCTGTATGTACGACGCCACCACCCGGTTAGCTCAAGAGGTTATCCAAGACGTCGAAGAGTTTTTCGCCACCAGTGCGCAAAAACCTTCCCCCTGGGCAGGGGTACGAATTTTCCAGACCCGGATTCGGCGGAACATTCGGCTGGCCGAGGCACCCAGTTTCGGCCAATCCATCTTCCAATACGCCCCTCAATCTCCAGGGGCCGAAGATTACCGGGCTTTGGCCGAGGAATTGCTCCGCTGCGGGCCCCCGGCGGCCAGTTGATGGCTTCGGAACAATTCAACCGAAGGGGGCTCTTCCTTGTCATCCCTGCCAAAGCTCTCGATCCAGGCTCCTCCGAAGAGGCTACATGGCACTGTCGGGAGGTTCCGGAAAAACAACAGCCGCAAAGAATCCTCCCCCGCCGTTTGCCAGGGAATGACACCATAGGAGCTTCCTCGGGAAAGGTAGGGGATTTTTTCATTCGGCTGAAGTATTCCAAAAATGGTAAAAGTCAAACGGAGGGATAGTGGACGCCTGGCGCCAGGAAGCCAATTCGGTCGGCTAAATTGGTTAAATTGGTAGTTGTACGGCTTATGCCGATTTTTCCGAGCTTGCCGCTCGAACCACTTGCCAAAACATGATTAATAACACCGATTGGACTGGTATTGCTTGTTGGTTTGGGGTGCAGGGAAGGGGGAATTCAGCGAATTGTGTCCACCAAGCAAGACGATCTTTTGTGGGGGGAGAACTATTCTTTGCCCTTTGTAACATCGTCTGTTAACCGGGACCGCTGATTGTCCCCACGATGAGCCAACCGGACTAGGGGACTGCATTACACCAAGGAGCTGCTTAGAGCCAAGGAGTTAGGCCATGAGAAGGATCCTGGGGAGTGTATGGATCCTGGTGGTGATAGGGGCAACGGAAGCCTGGGGTCAGAGCGGCTTATACGGGGCGCCGGAACTGATACCATTTCCCCCCCCGGAAGCGGCGCCGATGCAAGGCCGGGTGCTACCTGGGGTGGCGCCGATGGGGCCAGGCTCTTATGAGCCGGCCACGCCCCGAGGAGTTTTGCCGCCTTCGGGTAACCCCCCTGCGCCATTTGCTGATAGCCCCCTGGGTACGTTGCCGATAGGCGGATCGGTTCCAAGCCCGCAGCGGAGCGCCTCTCGATATGCCCAGGCACCTACGCCCTATGGAGTGCCTGCCGGTAGGTTAGCCCAAGCCGCTCCGGTGGAAGCGCCGTCAGGGGTAGGGTATCCGGAGGCTCAGGGCAGTCTGTTGCCTTATGTGGAACCCGAAGCACCCACGTCGGTGCAGAGTCGGCCTGGTTGGACGGTTCCGGAGGGGGGTTGGAGCGGAGAAAGCACTTCCCTTCCGGGGGGAACAATCCCACCATCTACCCCTAATCGGTCCAATCAAGCCAGTCCATTCGGTGGGAAAACATCGGCCAGTCTGGTGGATCAAATGCTTCGGGAGGCCGAGCAGAACACAACTTTTGAGGGAGTAGGTACCCCCGATAGCCCATTGGCCAAAGCCCTCAACGGTACCGAATGCGAAGCAGAACCAGGCTATTGCTGGGGCTTCCTGGTACCTGAGTGCCCCTGGTATGCCCGGGTGATGGTCTTCATGATGGGCCGGGATGAACCCAACCGGTTCTGGACCAGCTATGAAACCAACAACAACCCCAACCAATTGATGCATACCAATGATATTGGGCTGGCATGGCGGGTGGGGGGGGAAGTGCGGTTTGGCCGACGGTTCGGGTGTACCAGCAGTTGGGCCATCGAAGCGGCCTATTGGACCCTAGAGCCGTTCGAGGGACGGACGGCAATTTCTCATCCCAACGGCGTCAGTACGCCGATCAATTTAGAGTACGTATGGTTTTACCGGTCGGCCAGCGATTGGGCGATGGCGGCCGATTTATTTGACAATGCGAGAGAACATCGGTTAACTCGGCAGGACGAATTTCATAATGTAGAGATCAATTTCCTTCGGCTTCACCGGTTGGCCGACCCGAATTTCCCGTTGGATTTGCATTGGGGGTTGGGCGCTCGGTGGCTCCGTTTTGAGGAGGAATTGCTTTTCGGTTCGCTTCGGAGCGGCAGTTGGGGGGCTGCGGGCGGTCGAAACGAAGCTTACATCGATCAGGAACTGAAAAACGACTTGATCGGCGCCCAACTGACGGTGGATATGACCTACTTTGTCCACCGAAATTGGCGGATTTTCCTTACCCCACGGGTGGGGCTTTACAATAATCATATCCAACTGGATTTCCAGGTATATCGGGGAGACGGTACAGCAGCCAGTGCTCAGCCCGGCTCGGGGATGAGCGGAACTTACCCCGTGCGAGCCAAAACCGATACCCTCTCCTTCCTGACCCAACTGGATGCGGGAGTGGAATGGCACTTTGCCAAACGCTGGACGGCAGCCATCGGGTATCGGGCCATCGTGGCCACCGGCATGGGGCTGGCCGACCACCAATTCCCCGCTTACCTGGTGGATTTACCTGAGGTAGGACACATTGACCATAACGGCCATCTGATCTTGCACGGAGGGTTTGCGAGCCTAACAGTAAACTTCTAAAAAATCGAAAAACGGTTCCTCCCAAGGGGAGCTTTTCCTAGGGTGTTGAAGGCGATAGGTGGCAGCAGAGCGATTTTGGAGTGCTCGGGCTCCGAGATAGCGCTGTTGCCCGCGCAAGCCTTCCGGCGGCGCCCCCAAAGATCCCGAACGATGCGAAAAATTGTGGGAGCCGACCAGGCCTCCTCCGCTCCGGGGCACCGCAGATGGAATAGCATGGGGCGCCCAGACCGGCCGAGAGTACCACCCAGTCGACCAGCCTGAGTCTGCGCGACTGGGTGTTTTTTATTTTCTTTTGGATTTCCCGGTCTCCGGAGGCCTTGGGCCAGCCGATCCTCTTTATCTTAGGCTTTCTTAGACAAGTTCTCGGCCTTCCCTTTGGAAGCCGATCGGGCGGACCAGAGCGGATCATCGCCGCAAGCCTGGTCTGCCTGGTCCCAGAAAGCCAGAAATTGGAGAAGACCTTGTTTTTCTTGCATCGGGGGGTCTAGCCAATCTTGGCTGGATCGGAGACAATACTTATTTTGTAGTGCTAGTGGGATGGGAGTTTGTTTTGGTTTTTGGCTTAGAAAGAAGGTGCAGCGATGAGTTCGGCGATTATGGACATTCATGCCAGGCAGATTTTGGACAGTCGAGGAAATCCTACGGTGGAAGTGGAGGTGATGTTGGCTGACGGGAGTTTTGGGTCTGCTGCGGTGCCCAGCGGCGCCAGCACCGGCGTGCATGAAGCCTGGGAGCTGCGGGATGGTGATGAAAAAATGTATCTTGGCCGAAGTGTCCTGAAAGCGGTGGAAAACATCAACGAAAAGCTGGCTCGAGAACTCGCCGGTATGGATGCCTTGGAACAAGCCAGCATCGACCAACGGATGATCGAACTGGACGGAACGGAGAATAAGAGGAAACTAGGGGCCAATGCGATTTTGGGGGTTTCGTTGGCGGTGGCCCATGCGGCGGCCGATTACTGTGGGCTGCCGCTTTTCCGGTATTTGGGCGGTGTGGGCGCTCGGATTTTGCCGGTGCCGATGATGAATATCCTCAACGGGGGCGTCCATGCGGATAATGCGGTAGATGTTCAAGAATTCATGATCGTTCCTATCGGATTTACCAGCTTTTCCGATGCGATCCGCTGCGGCTGCGAAGTCTTCCATACCTTAAAGAAAGTGCTCAAAAACCGGGGCCTGAGTACCAATGTCGGCGATGAAGGCGGTTTTGCCCCCGATCTAAAAAGCAATCAAGAAGCCCTGGACCTGATCATGGAAGCCATCCAGCAGGCTGGTTACCAGCCAGGCAAAGAGGTCTATATTGCCCTGGATCCAGCGGCGAGTGAATTTTACGGCAAAGAGGAGGAAAATCGGTATTCGATTGACGGCCAGCAACTGGAGCCAGCCGCTCTGGTGGACAAATATGCCGATTGGGTGGAAAATTATCCGATCTGCTCCATTGAAGACGGCTGTGCGGAAGACGATTGGGAGGGCTGGAGGTTACTGACGGAGCGGCTAGGGCACCGCATCCAACTGGTGGGCGATGATGTGTTTGTGACCAATACCAAGCGACTCCAGCAAGGCATTGACCAGGGCGTGGCCAACAGCATCCTGATCAAGCTGAACCAGATCGGCACGCTGACGGAGACGCTCCAGTGCATTGAACTAGCCCGCCGAAATGGTTATACCTGTGTGATCAGCCACCGCAGCGGCGAAACCGAAGACACCACCATTGCCGATCTGGCGGTAGCAACCGGCGTCGGCCAGATTAAAACCGGCAGTGCCTCCCGAACGGACCGGATTTGCAAATACAATCAACTGCTGCGGATCGAAGAGATGTTGGGCCAGACCGCCTGCTACGGTGGCTCCCTATTTCCTAAAATCCGAACATCCTAACCGTAGCAGGTTGCTATAAGCCAAATCCCGGTCAGAACGCTGCTGAGGGAAACCAGAACGGAGAGCCGAAGCCACCGGGTTTCTTCCCGTTCCGGAGGGAATTTCTCCTCTGGCCTCAGGAGGCCGAATGATGAACCAGCCCATGAAGGTCTATATTGTGGGCATTGGCGAGGATGGATTGGGCGGGCTAACGGAAACTGCCCGTCAGTTGGTGGCCCAGGCCGACCTGCTCATCGGGGAAAAGCATGTTTTGGACCTGGTGCCTTCCAGCGGGGCAGCGCGGTTGATCGTCGGGCCGGATTTAGAACCGGCTGTGCAGGAAATCGCCCGCTCGCCTGCCAAACGGATTGTGGTCCTGGCCGAGGGCGATCCGCTTTTTTACGGCCTGGCCCGGTATCTGTGCGACAAACTGGGCAAAGAGCGTTTCGAGGTCGTGCCGCATGTCAGCACCATGCAGTTGGCCTTTGCCCGCGTGAAAGAAAGCTGGGAAGACGCTTTCTTGAGCAACCTGGCCACCCACCCGTTGGAGCAACTCCTGGAGGCCATCCGCACAGCCGAAAAGGTAGGCCTTTTTACCAATGACATTTATACACCTTCTGTAGTCGCCCAGACCCTTCTGGACCAAAAAATCGACTATTTTACCGCCTATGTCTGTGAAAACCTGGGCGCTCCCAATGAACGGGTTACCCGGGCGGAACTGCGGGAGCTGGTCGGCCAGGAATTTTCCCCGCTGAATGTGATGGTCTTAGTCCGGAAGCCGCACGTGCCGGATCGACCCTCCGACCAAATCGGCCGACGTATCTTCGGCAACCCGGACGAGGTCTTTTTGCAATCCAAGCCCAAGCGAGGTCTTTTGACCCCGGCCGAAATCCGGGCCATTGCTTTGGCGGAGATGGACCTAGGACCAGCCAGCATTGTCTGGGATGTAGGGGCTGGCAGCGGATCGGTAGCCATTGAGGCAGCGCAACTTGCCCGCCAAGGTACCGTCTATGCTATCGAAATGGACCCAGACGATCACCAACTCATCATCGAAAATGCCCGCCGCTTCGGGGTAACTAATCTGGTTCCGGTCTTAGGGCGGGCACCGGAAGCTTGGTCCAGCCTGCCGGATCCGGATGCGGTCTTCGTGGGCGGCAGCGGACGAGGCATCTGCCGACTGGTGGATGCCGCTTACCAACGCCTCCGCAAAGGCGGCCGATTGGTCGCCACCATCTCCAGTATCGACAACCTGGCCGAAACACACCACATGCTCCATGCCCACGGCCTAGATGTGAAAGTCTGGCTGATCAATATCGCCCGGGGCAACTACCAACTGGAACGCATCCGCTTCCAAGCATTGAACCCGGTCTTTTTGGTCTCCATTGTAAAACCGGTCTAAAAACCCCTCCCCCCAGACCCCTCTGAGGCCCCCTTTCCACAGACCACGCTGTCGGTTAGTCTATCCAGACTGAGTGATGTAGGTTAGTCTGTCTAGGCTTGTGTCCCGGAACTTACTGTGTCCAGACTGAGCCGCCGTCTGAACAGACGACGTTCCACCGGCGCCGTGTAAATAGACGACGTTACGTATGGTTTAGTCCCTTCTCAAAACTCACCTGTCCCCCCCTGAACTTTCCAAGCTAAGGCCTGACTTTTTCACAAGGCGAGCCTATTGGTGTGGGATCCGTTCTACCCATTTCGCTTATGCCCCCGAATGAGGACAAAGGGGAATGTTCTGGAGTGCAATGGCCACGCCTTCGCTGTCCGGGATCGTTACCCAAGCGACGGTTAACCCCCTTTTGAGGGGGATTGCTCTTTCCTATCACTATCTTGCATTCACTGGCCATGTGGTTTAAAATCAATCGGGAAGGGCCAGTAGAGCAGGAGAGGCTGCTCTCGGTAAGCAACCGAAGGGGGGAAGTTTTGGTATCTGTAGCTCGGGGGACCTAGGCCGTGGCTTTGTCGGAAATCGACCGGAACCTCTTGGAACGTTGCTTGAAGCGCAAACCCCGGGCTTGGGAAGACTTTGTGGACCGGTTTTTGGGCTTGGTTTTGCATGTAATTAAACACACAGCCCAATCCCGGGGCATTCGGCTTTCGCCGGAAGACCGAGACGATCTGTGTGGGGAGGTCTTTTTGCAAATCTTGAAGGATGATTTTGCCATTTTGCGGCATTTTCGGGGTCAATCGAGTCTGGCCACCTATTTGACGGTGGTGGCTCGGCGGATTGTGGTCCGCCGCTTGGTGAGCATGCAAGCCCAGAGTACCCTGGGGCAAAGTCTGCCTGCAGCAGAACCGGCCGCCTCGACTCCAGCCCCCGAAGCCGCCTTGGCCAACCGAGAAGAGGTGGAACGTCTGCTCAACCAACTCGACGGCGTCGAAGCCCAAGTGGTCCGGATGTTCCACTTGGAAGGCAAATCATACCAAGAGATCACCCAAGCGACCGGAATCCCGGAAAATAGCATCGGCCCCATCCTAAGCCAGGCCCGGGCTAAACTCCGCTCTGCTAACTCCGCCTCTGCCGCCGAGTAAGCCCTGGCCGTTTCCAAAAGCCCCCCTCGAAGGCAGGCTCCGTCAACTCCTCCTTCGGGCCACAGGGAGGCTTGAACCGCGGGGTGAGTCCTTTTCCTCAGGAGTTCCTCTGGCTATTAGCCAGTTTTAATGCCCCCGCCTACGCGTTCACCCTCTTCCCAGCCCAATATCTGGTTTTTTACTCTCACACGCTCTGCTCCTCTTTCCAGGCCGGCTTGGGGACACATCCTTCGTTGCTCCAACAGGGTTTTCTTTCCCTCAGAAACTTTCCTCCAGTTCTGGGAGTGCTGCTTATTAGTCCAAATTGGCCTGCGATATTGCCTATTGTGATTAAAAGGCAGATTTGCTTGTCGGCGCCCGAATCTTTTGCTAGGGTAGAAAAATTATTGTGCACAGTAGAGGTCCATATAGCCTGGCCCACCAGGCTCAGACATCGCTGTCTTTGTATTCGCACGGCGAGCACGATGGAAAGTTGCTTTTTGGGTTTAGAGGTTCGGAATTATCGGCAATCTTTTCCGGTCCGGTGGCGCCGAAAAGGGAAGGCCTGGTTTCGTTTATCCCTCCGGCTAAGCAGTGTGCTTTTCTGGTTGGCGGCGGGAGTAGGGAGGCAGAGTACCTGTTGGGCGGCGGAAACCAGTCCGGCTCAGGCTATCGGGCCGGATCTGGAATTGTCGTGGTTCGATTTGGCTGTAGTGGGTCTGTATTTGCTTGGGATCGTGGTGCTTGGGTGTTGGGCTGCCCTACGGCGAAAAGGTTCCCGGGGCAGCGACTACTTTCTGGCCGGCAAATCCCTTGGTTGGCCGATGATTGGCCTGGCCCTTTTTGCCACTAATATCTCGACCATCCATCTAGTGAGTTTTGCCCAGAATGGCTATACCTCCGGCCTAGTCTATGGCAACTACGAATGGATGGCCGCTTTTACCCTGGTGGTGTTGTCGCTGTTTTTCGCTCCGTTTTATCTCCGATCCGGGGTTACCACTCTGCCTGATTTCATGGAACGTCGGTACAGTCAGGGAAGCCGGAATTTTTGGCCATTTTGTCCATTTTCTCGGCCATTGTGGTCCATATCGGTTTTTCGCTCCATACCGGGGCCATTGTGTTGGAGGGTACGCTGCTGCCCACGCTGGGCGTGGACCAGCCCGAGCGCTTCCGGGCGCTCACGATCCTGGGCCTCTGCGGCGTAACAGCCATCTACACCATTGTCGGTGGACTGTTGGCCGTGGTGGTTACCGAATCCATCCAAACAGTGGTATTGCTGGTGGGATCCTTGTGCCTGACGGCGATCGGTTTGTGGATGATTGGGGGCTGGGGCCGACTGGTCGAGCTGGTCCATCCGGTCAATCTCTCCATGCTCCGGGCCAGCAACGATCCAACCGAAACCACCTGGTATGCCGTGTTTTTAGGCTATCCGGTGTTGGGCATCTGGTATTGGTGCACCGATCAGACGATTGTCCAGCGAGTCTTAGGGGCCAAAAGCGAATATGACGCCCGAATGGGGCCGCTTTTTGCCGGCTTTATTAAAATCTTGCCGGTTTTCCTGTTTGTCTTGCCAGGGGTGATCTGTCTGGGGTTGGTCAACCTAGGCGTAGAAAACGGTGGATTGCCGCCGCTGCCGACCCGGCCGGACGGCTCGCCCATGAGCGAACGCACCTACACCCACATGATCCAGACCATGCTTTGGCCGGGCATGCGCGGCGTGGTCATTGCTGCCATGTTAGCTGCCCTGATGAGCACCGTCTCCGGCTCCCTCAACTCGATTGCCACCCTGGTAAGCTACGACATCTACCGCCGGTTCGACCCACAGGCTTCCGAACGCCGATTGGTACGGGTAGGTCGGATTGTTACCTTCTTGGCCATGTGTGTGGCGGTGGGCTGGTCGTTGGTGATCGCCCGGCTTGGGGAGACGATTTTTCAAGCGATGGTGGATGTATTCCCCGTGGTGGCGCCTCCGACGGCGGTGGTGTTTTTGTGGGGGGTGTTTTGGCGGCGGACCTCCGCACGGGCCGCCCTATGGACCCTCGTTGGCGGCGCCGGAGTGGGCATGATGATCTACGGAGCAAAACTGATGGAAAACTTCGGCCTGTTTGAGCTGCTTTTGGGCCGATCGCTCCAGGCCACCAGTCCCTGGCTGGCCGATTTTGTAAAAACCAACGGCCTTTTCATGGCCTTTATCCTTTTTGTAGCCGAGTCGCTCTTCATCTGGGCAGTTTCGCTGATCTGGCCGCACCGGCACACGCCGGAAAGCCTGGCTTTGGTCTGGCGAACGCCATTGGACGCCCTCCGGGACGGCTCGGTCCGGCCTGGTCTGAGGGACTACCGGGTGGTGGCCGCCCTGCTCATCCTAACTATGATCGGCCTTTATTGGGCCTTTTCGACCCGGGAGGTATATTATCCGATCCATGGCCAAGTAAGCCTGGATGGCAAGCCGGTGATCGGAGCGGTAGTAGAACTCCAGACCGACGAACCCCGCCTGTGCGCCGAACTTTGCACCGGGCTAACAGGCCAGTATCACTTTGCCACCCCCCAGCGGGCCGGCGGCGCACCGGCCGGTACCCAATACCGGGTCCGTATCCGGCCGTCCAAGGATTATCTGGTTCGGCTGATAACGCCGGACAGTCCGGGAAGAAAATCTTCTGAGGGCCCAAAATCCCCCGACTCCGAACAAACCGGGACCCTTCCTCATGAAACCGATGCACTGCGTGCCTCGCTGGCTACACCCCGATCTGGTCGAACCGGTAACCTTCTTAATGTAGCCGGTAGAAAGGGTTTTAGTGGTCTGTCCCAGGCAGCAAGAGCTGAAGGAACTCAACCGATCGATCCGGCGGAAATTGCCGAGATCTTAGCCTGGCTGCCAGCCGGCACCCCAGTCGAAGAGACCTTCCAAGGGGACAAGCGAGTGTTTCGGTTCCCCCTCGGCCAACAGATCAAACAGATAAGCGTTCCGGCCGATGCTCCGGTAGTCTTGGTTCGGGCTACTGCAATTCCGCCGAAATACCAGGACTATGCCACCTCCGGCATCCGGTGGCGCATCGATCCTTCCGATCCTGCCTTCGAGCCGCTAAGGCAACGATTCCGCTTCGACCTAGAGCTTACCGGTCCATAGGAACCAAGCTAGGGTATGCCATTCACGCCATTACCCTGCATGGAAGACCGTCTGCCAGACGCTGCTCCATCTAAAAGGCCGAATCCCTATTCCCCCAATGTGGGAATCTCGGGTGGTGAGGGCAACTTCTTGGGTGTTTCTTTAGAACCGGGCGTCGAGTTTTCTTTGTCATGCTCATATATTCACTGATTGCGTAAGCGTTGGAGCGATTTTTCATAGAATTGTGCTTCGGGTTCCAAGCCGTTTTGTTTGCACCAGTCGGCGAGTTTTTCGTATCGGCTGGCCGGATCGACGCCGGTAGCATAGACCAGCTTGGCCAGGCAGACTGGGCAGAGCCAAAGCGGCCTTCGATCCGATTCGGCCCGATGGTTGGAGCCACACATGTTACATTGAAAATAAATACAGTGCAATATCCCAAACATATGAGCCACTTCATGGGTGGCTGTCTTCAGCGTCCGCCGCAAACACAAAAGATACGCCTGGTTGCTCTGTTCCGGATCGCCGTTCCGATAAAGCGACCAGACTCCCACCCGCTCTTCCAGCGATGCCTGGCCGAAGACAAAATTCCATCCTGGCCCCGGCCAAAGATCGGCTGTGGTCAGAGCAATGCGGGCCACCGCATCCTCCGGCAAACTGGGCCGAAGCACCTTCTCCAAAACATAGGTAGTCAAAATCTGCCGATCGCCCCAAAGTGGATGCACCCGCTGTGCCTCCGGAGCAATGACGGAAAGCGGCAGTTCCTTCTGCATCTGGACCGGTAGTCCAAAATAGAGTTCCAGGAAGGTAGCCGTCTGCTGGAGGATTTTTCGCTGCAGCGGGCGAAATTCGCCCAACGGCTGGATATAAATCCGCCGGCGGCGGCCATCGGCCCGCTGAGGCCGACTTCGCAGATATTCCCGGTAGGTCTGTCCCGGCTCCGGATGGACGGCCAACCAATCGCCCGGCCCGGGAGGCGGCAATTTCTGGTGTAACGGCAAAAGCACCCGAAACTTTGCCGGCAAATCCAACGGATCATACTCGGCCCCCATAACAAGCCATCCTCCCCAAATTGCCCCAAAAACCACCCATAGCATCTCGGTTCCCCTTTTGGACCAAAGAAACCCCCTTCTCGACATACCCCCCAAATAAGCTAAGAATCTATCTCCAAACTGCTCTTGGGCCTTTGCCTGTCAGTCCCTACTTCTGTCGGGAGAAGAAGAGCTTCTTGATTCGTGGGAAAGCTCCGGATACAGAAGAAAAACTGCAGGAACTCTTCAGCCCAATGGTGTGCTAACGCATTCCTGCGAAAGCAGGCCTCTAGTTTTTGTGCTAGGTGATTTGTTCTGGACTGCCGCTTGCGCGGCAGGCACCCTCCAAAGGCTTTCCTCGGATTAACCAGGTCGCCTCTTCGGTCCGCCGAAGGATCACAAACCGGAACCCCATGCGCGGGAGAATAACACTCCCCTGGCTTGTATATGTAGCTAACAAGTTCCCTTTTCGCAGGAGCGTATCGGACCAACCGGCGTGCTCACGCGGGGCCGAACCGTTGCTGGATGATCTGGCGGACTTCTTCGAGCCAGGTTTGACGTTGCTGGAGAGTGCTTTCGACAATCGGCTCGAAATTCCGGCGATAAAAGTTTTCCAGTCCGCAAAATCCGAAAATACAGGTTTTCCAGAGGTTTTCCAGGGGATCGCCGAAAAGACTCAACTCCACGTCTCGAGGAGTATTGGAGGTAGTGAAGACGACGGCCCGACGGCCTTGGAGCAGCCCACGTAGACCTTCTTGGGTAAAATCGTACGCCACCCCCTGCC
Organism: uncultured Thermoguttaceae bacterium; assembly: GCA_938042245.1. GTDB lineage: Bacteria > Planctomycetota > Planctomycetia > Pirellulales > Thermoguttaceae > JANXAQ01. The sequence goes on along the minus strand of CALIRO010000012.1, from coordinate 38,631 downwards.
GCAGCACCCGATCAATCCAACCTTTTAAAATGGCCGGGGGCATGGACCACCAGTTCGGATGAACTACCACAAATCCATCCGCTTGAGCTACCTCCTGACAATACCGCTGGAGAATCGGGTCTAATGGGGCCTCTTTGGGAATTTCGGCATAGGGCAACAGAGGATCAAACCGTTCCGCATATAGATCCCGGAAGACCACGTGATGCCCAAGCTTTTGTAATTGGTCCTGGGCGGTGTGGGCAATGGCATGGCAAAAACTCCCGGGATTCGGATTGGCTACTACCAAAAGCACTTTCATCGAGAGCCTCCTATGAGGGGAAGAATGCGGCTGCATCGGAGAAAAAATGGTATTTGTTATTTATATCGAATCAAAATGGATTGGGAAAGGCGCTAGCAAGAGCCTCCTGTGCAAAAGCAAGGGGGAAGCTAAACCAACCCAGAAATCTTTGGAAACTTTATCGAACGAGAAAGATAAATCATTTACGCAGACTTCGCTCGGTAAGGGATATGATGGAAGCTGATACATTTTTAGCAGTCTTTTCTGTTTGGATATATTAGCCAAACTTCTCCAATTGTGTAGAAAGCCCAGAAGACTTATCACCCTTATCTGCTCCAATTTATGTCAATTGCCTAAACATCGAGAGAAGGTCTCTCCGATAAGGTACAACGGCCGGGAGCCGCCTACCTCCCTCGCCTCCTACCCCGTAAAGGAATCCGCCTTTCTGGGTATTTCCTACCAGATAGTCTCCCGAACGGCTCTCCGTCTGTGGAGCAACTCCCCCTGTAGAGTCAACTGCCCTATCTATCACATCCTTGGAGTGGAGATCTGGAGTGGTTTGGGAAAGGGTTGGCCCCCAGGCCATCTCGGGCTCTAGATATAGCGTTTTTTGGAATGGTTTTTTCTCATGGGAGGATCCTTCACAATGAGACAGGTCGATTTTTCCAGAGGTTTTGCTCTCCTTGGGAGCGTTGGGGTGCTAGGAGTGTGGCTAGGGGCGCTTGGAGTAGCCCTGGCCCAGTCGAACAGTTGGCAGCCGTGGGTCTACTGCCCTCCCCATTCGGAGTGGAGTTGGTGGGAGGAGTCCACCTGTCCTCCTGCTACGACCCTCATCCGCCAGGATTGCATGCCACAAGAGTCGAACACAGCGCTAACGCAGCAGGAGGATACCGATCCGACCAGCGCCGCCCATCCAGCCTGGGATACCCTGCCTAACCAAGAAACTTGGACTGTGCAAACCGACAGTACCGAATCGGCAGAATCTTTCGAACCCACTCCTACTAATGAACATGCCCTGTCTGGTTCCGAACCTCAACCGAGCGTAGAGGAACTTTCCGAAAGCCAAAGTGGGGACCAAGAACTAGAGGAGAACCAAGCACCATCCGTTTGCTTGGATGAAAACGGGCAAACAGAGGACGTCCCGCATCAGACCGGCCCTTCCGATCCGGAAGGAGAAGTCCAAAGTATGGAGGAGTATTTCCAGCGCTATGGCACAAATTCTCCCCATACCCCTATCAATACCCCGATGTGGCCTGAGGATAGCACTTCGGCCGATTTAGAGCAAACACAGACACTGCCCGATGATTCTTTTGAAGAGTTGGGAGCTCCTCTTGGAGGGGCCATCGAGCTGCTAGAGGAAAACCAGTCTTCTGAACAGCTCTCCCCCCAAAAAGCGGGAGAAACCTCGGATCGACAATCCCCCTTTAGCCCGGCTAACGAAACAGAAGTCCTGCCAGAACACCCAACCTCCGAAAGCCAGATGACGCCTGATGAAAGCACCGACCATATGCTAGCTACTGAGGAGGCAGAGGAGAAAGACGAAGCTGCCGTGCAAGAGACTGAATCCGCTCAAGAGGAAGAAACCTGGGAGGATGAAGAAGACCGGGAAGCTACTGAAGAGGAAAATTGGGAAGCTACTGAACAATTAGATATCTCAGAAGAGTCCGAACAGATGCAACCCCCCCTCGAATCCCAACTGATGCCCGAACCAGCCGAGCAAAGCTTACCAGATAACCAAGACGTACTTTCCTCCGAAGCAAATGCCATGGCTTCCTCGGCCGATCTGCCAGAACAGCCCTCACCTACGGAACAATCCGAGCCTCTAATGCCTCCGGAGCAACCCCAATCTGAAACACTCCCAGAGGAAGCCCAAGAGGTCCACCCTCTGCCCACCGATGAGGCAGAAACTTCTATGTCTCCGGAAGGGGAGAACCTACATGGTATCTCTCCCGAAGCGGGGAATTTGGATGGGGGCCCCCTCGGTCAGGAACTTTCGCCCGAAATGTCTCCTAGCTGGGAATATGAACCTAACTATGGTGGAGGAGAAGCTAACTACACCCCTCCTGCCGAATCTGCTCAATTTTCCCCACTAGAGGAACCTATGGATTCTGGAAAGGCCTTGGAAACGGAGGAGGCCATCGAATCCCAAGAGGCCGTGGAATCGAAGGAGTTCCCGGAATCCGAAGAGCCCATGGAGTCTGGAGAAGCTCTGGAGTCTGAGAAGGCATTGGAAACTAAGGAGGCCATCGAATCCGAAGAGGCCATGGAATCCAAAGGGCTACTGGAATCCGAAGAGCCCATGGAGTCTGAGGAAGCTCTGGAGTCTGAGAAGGCATCGGAAACTGAGGAGGCTGAGGAAGTTGGGGTAGCACCCGCCGGACCGATGGAAAACGTCTCCCAGGGACCAACCGACACCTCGTCCCCGCAGCCTGAGCAAATCCCTACGGAGGAACAAAGCGCACCCCCGGCAGAGTTCCTACCAACGGATCGGTATGAATATCCGGAACAGCCATCCCAGGAGAACCAGCAGAGCGATCTGAGGGCTGAGCCTAGCGTCAATCCGCCCGCTGAAAATCCGCAGAAAGAAGCTTCTCCGAGCAGGATGGATTCCTGGCAAGCAGCGGGCATGGAGCAATCGGAATCCACTGGGCCAGCCGAGCCAAAACCAAACGCCAGCCTCTCCGAACAGTCCGACCTATTCTGGGCGGACATGCCCGGGCCGGTCTCCGAAAGTGCGAGTCCGCAAACTCAGACCTCCCAGCCCCAGTTTTCCCACCCCGAGACTGGCAAATATGAATGGTGGCTGGAAAATCCTGACCATTGGCCTAAGGAAACTTCCCAACCTATCGATGCTCCTGAGTCAGAGCAAGAGTCCGCCCAGGTGCCGGAACCTTCCTACAACCTACAGACTCCGGGAGAAAATCCGATGGGGAACGAAGAATCGACTGATTTAGAAGGCCTCGGAGCTTCGGAAGCTAGTGCCTCTGGCGAAGAACTTCAGCAATCCCCTTCTCAGGAGAATTCCCAAGCAGGCGAGGATTCCCAACCGGGCCTGGAAACCCCTCCTGCAGTTCCGGCGCCTGGGGTTCCTAAGGGCGGGGAGGATGCCCGCCTGGAACATCCTACCCTGTTGGAGGGGTTAAGGCGGAGCCTGGGTCAGCTCCTGAAACCTTGGAGCAGAACACTGTTGGGACTGTGGGATCTCTCTGATCCTTCTGAGTGGTTAACAGGAACTTTCTGGCCGCATGAAGAAAACCCCTCGGAGCCCGGGGCGGCAGCCCGACCATCCAGCGCAGTAGCACGCTAGGAGCCTCTGGCCACTCTGGTGTCTCCCCAACCATCCCGAGGAGAACCGGCCTTCCCATGGAACCCGCCATGGGAGAGCCCCGAAGGCCTCATGCAGCTTCAGGCTGCATGAGGCCTTTTGTTTTTACGAATTCTTCGGAGGCCAACTCCTGAGGTTGGCAAACCATATACGGGCTAACACATATTCTCTGGAAATAGCTCCGGTTCCATAGCATAAACATAGAATCATCTGGTTAGGATTCCTCTGTTCTTCTTTCCGATGGTGGCAGCCGGGGAATGATCTGGCTGGGTTTTTCGGGAGTCCACCGGTGGAAGGCTTCAGAGATTTGCCCTTGTCCCGAAAGAGCATGATCTTGGGCCGAAAAGCCCTGGGGAGGCAGAAAGCGAAGCTCCTTCTGGCCTCGCGGGAGAGGTTTCCTGAAAAGGCTTGGGGAAGAGAAGAAAGGAGCCAAGAAAGAACCACCATTTAGTGGGGTTTCAAATACAACTCAAGTAGTATTTCCCCCTTCTTTTGTCCAGAAAAATCTTCGTAAGAATACGAGGTTTTTACTTGGCAAAATGCTGTTCGGGAGAATAAAATAGAGCTATCCAGAGGGATTGATAAACCGATCCTTTCTGAGGGCAATGTACGCTTTTCTCCTTCCGGACGTTGGAACGGAACAGCATGTCTGGAGTAGTTGGGCTTTTTTAGTTGGAGAGTTGGCCATGTCTCGACGGTGCTTGTCTATGTGGCTTGGCGGGTGGGTGCTTGGGATGACGGGGCTGGTGGTGGGGAGTGTTTGGTCGGCTGAGTCAATCCCCACCAAACCGGAAGCTCCAGAAATGCTGCTTTATGCGCATCCAGATGGGACGAAGTATTTCGGGCTGTGTTTGCGGGCGCCGGGAGAAAGCAAGGAGAGCTCTGGGGTGGCTGTGGCCATTTTGTTCGATACCTCCGCTGGCCAGGTGGGCGATTTTCGCGTCAAGGGCTTGGAGGTGCTGGATCAGCTGTTGCAGACATTAGGCCGGGAGGATCGGGTGCAGCTACTGGGTGTGGATGTGAACACCATTGCCCTTTCGGATGGTTTCCACGCTCCCCAAAGCGAGCAGATCCAACAAGCCGTCGAGAAACTCCACCGGCGCACTCCGTTGGGAGCGACGGACTTGCATAAGGCGATTTCTGTTGCCTTGACGGAGCTTCGGACCCAACAGGATAAACCCCGTACAATTCTTTATATAGGGAAAGGTACTAGCAAAGCCCGACTGTTGGATCCGGAAAGTTTTGCTGGCTTAGTCAAACAGCTAAAAGATGCCCGAGTCTCGGTGCATAGTTATGCGATTGGTCCTGGGCCGGACCTGCAGCTTCTGGGGGCCTTGGCAGCTCAGACGGGCGGCAGCCTGGTGGAGGATTCCCCTGCAGAGGCTTCTGCGATTGCCCAACAATTGAGTGGTCGGCTGCATGGGCCAGTCTTTTGGCCTGTGGGTCAGAAGGTGGTTTGGCCAAAAGCTATTCGAGAGATTTATCCATTGGAGCTGCCTCCCCTGCGTGCCGACCGAGAGACGGTGCTGGTCGGAAGTCTGCAGGAGGAAGGGGAGTTCTCGATTCAGACCACGTTGCAAGGGCCTGCCGGCCAGGTGGATGTAAGTTGGGCTGTGCTGCCGCCGGCGCCGAACGAAGATCACAACTATCTGCCCGGTTTGGTGGAATTGGCACGCAAAGACCCCACCGGTGGTGCTACGTTGCCGTTGGTCGATGCAGGGAGTTTGAAGCGAGCTAAGCTGGTAGTGGACACCGGGGCTAGGAACTTGACCATATTAGCGCGCCAAGCCTTGGCCGCCAGCCAGCCTGCTCAAGCGGAACGGTTGGCCCAAGCCGCCTTAAAGCAGGATCCTCAGGATCCGGAAGCTCGGGCCATCTTGCAAGCAGCCCGACGGCAATCGGCTGGCGGCAATCCAGCAACCCCGGCTGCTGCCAGTAAGGAACCGGCTTTAGAATTGCAGGGCAACCCGGCCCCTCCAGCTGCCGTTCCAGGTGCCGGGGCCTTGGTCGAACAATATCAGCAAAAACAAAATCTCCTTGCCCAAATGGTAACTACGGATGTAACGCAAACGATCAACCATGCCCGGAGCATCATGGCCGAACAGCCGGATGCAGCCATCAATGAGTTGAAATTGCAGATGGAAAACGTTCGGCGGGTCCCGGAGCTGGATGAAGCGGTGCGAAGCAGGCTGCTTGGCCAATTGGAAGCGGCGGTGCGGGAAGCCCAGCGCCGCCAGCAGATTAAAGAGGAACGAGATCGAGAGCGGGACATCAACCTGGCGAAGGCTCGCGAACGAACCTTGCTCCAAGAGAGCCTGCTGCGTCGAGAAGAAAAGATTCGGCAAATCATGGACCGGTTCAATGCCCTGATGGATGAACGGAAGTATCTGCAGGCAGAGGAAGGCGCCATGACACTCCAGGAAGAAGCTCCTGGCGTGCCCATCGGCGCTCAGGCGTTGACTAATGTCCAAATGCAGGGAATCTTCTTCCAGACCATGCAAACCCGTGCCGAACGGGAACGACAATTTTACGCCACGTTGTTCCAGGTGGAACGCTCCCATGTGCCTTTCCCCGACGAACCGCCCATTGCCTATCCGGACGCCGATACCTGGCAACAGCTTACTGCCCGACGCAAAGAACGCTATCAGGCGATGGACCTGGCTAGTCGGGGACCTGCAGAAAAGCGAATCCTCCAAGCACTCGATTCGCTTACGGAATTAGAGATCAAGAAATTTCCCAACATTCCTACGCTAAACGAAGTTATCGAGTATTTGGAAGGCTACCATAAAATCGAAATCCACGTGGATACCACGGCGGTCGAAGAGTTTACACAAACCGATCGGCCGTTGCCCGATGATTTCTTGAATTTCAACCTGAAAGGGATCACTCTCCGGTCGGCCTTACGACTATTTCTCCGACAAATAGCTCCCGAGTTGACCTACATGATCGATAATGAGGTCCTTTTGATCACCAGTTCTGCGGAGGCAGAAAAACGTCTGTCCACCAAAGTCTATCCCGTGGCTGACTTGATTATCCCGATCCAAACCCCGGCTTTCCAAGGTGGTTTCGGCGGCCTAGGCGGCTGGGGCATGGGAATAAATAGCGGTTTTGGCGGCATGGGCGGCTGGGGCGGCGGCATGCGCGGCTGGGGCGGCGGCATGTGGAATGTACGCCCAGATCGACTTCCGCAGCCAGTGCGCGATCGGCTAAACCAACTCCTGCCCAAAAAAGGCGATCAAGGCTTCCGCGCCTTCTCCGTGCCGGAGCCCTCCGCCCAATCTCCAGCAGCCTCTTCTTCGAATAACACTTCCCATGCCGACACCCTCCGGAAAGAACTGCTCGCTATTACTACACCCGAAGGGTATCAATCCTTTTTCGCCGCCCACCAAAATCCCCCGGCCGATCCGGCGGTAGTCCGCCAAGCGGTGCGGGAGCTGATGGGAGATAAGAAATTCAGCCAAGTAGCCGCCCTGATTGAAGCGGCCCTGCGCAACCATCAACCGCAGCCCTGGATGTATGAAGCCCTGGGGCTGGCTTTGCAAGCCGACGGCCGTCCCCTGGAAGAAATCGAACGGGTGGTGCTTTCGGCCCTGGATTTTGCTCAATCTCCGCTGGAGATGACCTACATTGGCCTGTATCTGGCCCGATTGGGTCTGGATCAGCGCGCGCTGCAGATTTATCGGCAGGCAGCCCAATTGGATCCCCGTCGGCCAGAACCCTATCTAGCGGCCCTGCAATCCGCTCAAAAACTGGGCGATCTCCAGGCCAAGCAATGGGCCAGCTTGGGAGTACTTCAGCAAGCTTGGCCAAAGGAACATATAGAGGTTTGGAACACTGCTCGGCGAGTGGCCCAATCGGTCCTGGAAGAACTCCGCTCTGCCGGCAAAACTAAGGAAGCTCAAGAATTTGAAAAGGCTATGCGAGCCGCCATGGCCCGGGATGTCCTCATCCGCGTCTCCTGGACCGGCAACGCCGATGTGGATCTTTTGGTCGAAGAGCCATCCGGTTCCATCTGCTCGGCTCGGAATCCGCGCTCTTCCGGCGGGGGGGTCTTGTTAGGCGATGGTGCCGCCCGACAGCTCGATAGTATCCGAGAAGAACCAGCCGAGGAAATCTATGTCTGTCCGGAAGGCTTCTCCGGAACCTATCGGGCGTTGATCCGACGGGTCTGGGGCCAGATGACCGCTGGAAAAGTGCAGGTGGAAGTGGTAACGCATCTGGGCACCGATAAACAAAAACGGATCGCCCAAATCCTCGACCTGAAAAATGACGAAACGATGGTAGTGTTCGATCTTACTGACGGCCGCAGAAAAGAATCCCTCCAGGAAGAGCAAACCCGGAATGCCTTGGTGGATCAGTTGACTATTCGGCAACAGATCTTGGCCCAGCAGATCGCCGCAGCCGTCGATCCTCGGGCGCTGGCTGGCTTAGCCGCCTCCCGAACCAGTTCCGGCGGCAATAACTCCGCAGGCACAGGCAGTGGTTCGTATTACTTTCCCTGGTTGGTTCGAGGAGCGGTCGGCTATCAACCGGTCATCATCACCCTGCCCGAAGGTACTAACCTGGCCGTTACGGGCGTGGTTTCGGCTGACCGACGCTATGTCCGGGTTACCTGCATCCCCCTGTTCTCTCGCATCACGGATGTGCGGATCTTCAGCTCCTCCTCTGGCGAAGAGTCCCAAGGAAGACTTCCCAATACCGGCGGCGGCGGATATGCTCCCAGACCCTAGCCTTAAGACGGCGTCGGCCACCCCAGAAGTCCCTTTTTGACATCCCTTACTGAAAATGGAGAGATCCTTTGCGGAAGGGCCTCTTCGTTTTTGTACGGTGCGGTGGAGACCACCTAAGCTCGCAGAGGGCCGGGGGCCACTTCAATATCCAGCGGTTCGACTAGCCCGGCTTTAAGCCGCTCGATGGCAATGGCCCCCATCACCGCATTATCCGTCGCCAAAGCGAGCGGGGCCAAAAAAAGCCGAAATCCTCGCTCTGTAGCTTCTTCCAGAAAGCGTTGGCGCAGTCGGCTGTTGGCCGCCACTCCGCCGCCGACACATAACGTGCCAAATCCCGTCCGCTCTAGCGCTTGCAAGGATTTGCCCACCAGGCAATCGACCACTGCTTCCTGGAAGCTGGCGGCCAAGTCGGCTACCTGCTGCGGCTCTAGATGCACGGTGCGGAAATCCTGTTTACCCGGCCCGACAATTTGATACCGCACTGCCGTCTTTAGCCCTGAAAAGCTAAAATCCAATCTATCTGGATCGTCCAAAAAGGGCCTGGGAAAGCAGTAGGCTTGCGGATTGCCGATGGCGGCTGCACGCTGGACCGCCGGACCGCCTGGATACCCTAAGCCCAGCATACTGGCCACCTTATCAAACGCCTCTCCGGCCGCATCGTCGATCGTGCTTCCGAGCATCTGGAAATCTACCGGGCTTAGGCATCGGTACAATGCCGTATGGCCGCCGCTAACGATCAGGCCTACACAGGGAAACACCTCTTGGCCGCTGGCAATCCGGCAAGCATAAATATGGGCCTGCAGATGGTTGACCGCTACCAGCGGGATCCGCTGAACCAGGGCGATGGTTTTGGCGGCCATTAGTCCTACCAGAAGGGAACCGGCCAGACCCGGCGTGGTGGCCACTGCCACTGCATCCAGATCGGCTAGCCCGATGCCTGCCCGCCGCAGCGCCTCGTCAATGACGGGCAAAATCCGCTCCAAATGGGCCCGGGAGGCAATCTCTGGCACTACGCCGCCAAACCGCTCATGCAGTCGATCCTGCGAAGCCACCACCGACGAAAGCACTTCCAACCGATCCGTTACGACGGCTGCTGCGGTTTCGTCGCAGGTGGTCTCGATGGTAAGCAGTTTCACCGCCGTCCTCCTAGAGCTTTAGCGGAGACAACGCATCCGTTGTGTGTCCCAGATGCTCCTATTCGCGCAATGGTTCCCGACACTTCCTGTCCAACAGAGAGTACTTGTCTGGCTGATTCAGGACAAGCTGCCGAAGGGTGAACCCTTCCCGTTTGGCTCGACGGGGAAGACTACCGGTCAGGCGGAGTGCTTGCCGGCTGCAGATGGTGGACCCAGGCGGGCGGCACGTTCAACCAAATCCAATCCCGCCGGATTTCCCACTGCCGAAGAAGTTCCCGAAACATCCTTTCGATACCCTGCAGCCGTTGCCGATCCGCTCGTGCGGCTACCAAACCCCGCAGCTTCCGAATCCCGATGTATTCAAAAAACGATAGCACACCTCCCGGCCTCAGAAGCCCACTCATTTTGTCCAGAATCGCCTGTACTTCCGCTACCTGAAAGTTGTTCAACGGCAATCCAGAGATGATCAGGTCGTATTGGTGGCTGCAGGGCATCTGTTGGACCGGGGCGTGGAAAATCCGCACCTGGCCCCGAAGTCGCTGAAAGGGGACTTCGGCGGCAAACCGCTGCCGAAGCTGGGCTACAAACCGCTCGTTTAATTCCACCAAGTCCAATCGGTCTTCCGGCCGCATCCGGGCCAAAATCCAGCGGGTAACCGCTCCGGTACCTGGTCCGACTTCCAAAATCCACTGAGGCTGGTTCTGTCGGCCCACGTACCGAGCCAGCGCTCTGCCTAGGGACCGGCTGCTGGGCAAAATCGCGCCGGTCGTATGATAAGCCCGCCAAACTTCCCGCCAAAAAACTAGATATTCCCGCACCAGTCCTCCCACCCGAACGCACTCCTTTCCATGGGGCAAACGGAAGTAGGACCATTCCAGCCGCTTGAAAAATCTCCGCTCAGCAGCGCCTCTGACCGACGGCGCCGCCGGTCCATGAGGGAAAATCCCTCCCGGTTGATATACGCTGCTCTAAGCTAAGGCCTCTTGGGCTTGATCCGTTTTAGGGAACTGTTAGAGCCATTTTTTCCGCTGTTCTAGATGGATCCAGCGGTCGGCTTCTGGGAGGCCGGGGACCTTCATGGCGGCATCGTCCCATTGGATGGGCTGGCCCACCCGGAGGGCTACCATGCCAATCATAGCCACTTCGGCAATCGGAGCGGCAATTTCCAGCGGTTGGAAAGTCTGTCCCAGCCCTTTGCAAGCGTCCAGCCACTCTTGCATGTGGTTTTGTCCTTTCGCTCGGGGCAGGGTAACCGGAATGGGTTTGGCGGCTTCGTGGTCCAGCACACCTCGGCATTTAGCCTCCCCTTGGAGTTTCAGCACGCCGCCTACCCCCCAGGCGTTGGCATAGAGGATCCCCTTTTCCCCTACAAAGAGGACACCATTGGTAGGCACTTTTCCATAGGTGGATAGAAGTTCCTTTCCCAGGTGTTCTGGCGGTGCTGCCTGATGGCCGTCATGCCACCAGAGGCGAAGCAGTTGGCCGTCCGGCTGGGGACAGTCCCAACAGAACGTATTGGCCGATGGATAGCTGTCCCGCACCGGTTCTGCTGACTTGACGGATACTTTTGCCGGCGCTGCTAATTTTAAGGCTCTCCAGGGCAGATTGATGGCATGAGCGCCCATGTCCGCGAGGTGTCCATCTCCAAAGGCCAACCATCGGCCCCAATGCAAACAGCCCACCTGCCCTGGGGCGGCGATGTAATACTGCTTAAACGGCAAAAGGGGCGACGGACCGCACCAAAAATCCCAATTCAACCCTTCGGGAATCGGATCCGCATTGGGGTCAATCGGCGCACTGGGAGGAAATCCTCGATTGATCCAGCAGTGCACCTCGTGAATCCGGCCCAGCAGGCCGGCTTGAATGACTTCCATGCTCCGGCGGAAGGTATCGGTAGCTCCGCCTTGGGTGCCGATTTGGGTTGCTAGGTTTTTTTGGCGGGCCAGTTGGCCGATCTGGCGGGCCTCGGCCACGCTGTGGGCCAACGGCTTTTCACAAAACACGTGTTTGCCTGCCTCTAAAGCCCGCTTCGACATCGGTACATGCCAGCGCTGGCCCGGGGAAATCACCACCGCATCGACCGTCTTCTCCTTGTCCAGGAGGGAGCGGTAATCTTCATAAACGGTTGCTTTGGCCAGCTTGTCCCCAAACGTCTTTTTCATATGAGCGATTTGGCGGGCATCTACATCACATAAAGCCACAATGTTTTCGTCCGAGGCCAAAATGGAAGGGACGAGTTGGACGGCCCGGCCACCGCAGGCCAACAGGGCGATGTTTAACCGCCGGTTAGCTCCTGCCCAGGCCCGGCTCGGAACCACCATCGGCCCTGCCCATGCCCCTACAGCGATCCCTGTGCCCCAGTGGAGAAAACGTCGTCGGCTTACAGAGGCTCTCATGTTCTAACCTCCTAAAAGATGGCTACTTGAACTATTCCAACTTGTTACACCAAAATTTTCCCTATATTGCCTATATTGCCCAAATTCCTCTAGACAAAACAAAAACCCAGCATTAATATCCTGGGACGCAAAAATACTCCTTGCTTAATTTCATCCGGACAACCGCCCGGAAATCTGGCGGCTCAGGGGAAGGTACAATGCCCGGTTGCCCCATTATCTGCGGGGAGGAAATCCTAGAGACGTTTAGCAGTCCGTTGCACAGGAAATCCTTAATTGGTATTTCCTTTCAATCCCGGGAATCCCCCTGGTTTCATAGGAATCCCTATAATATATCCAAAATGGCCTGCTTTGGAGAGACCCTGATGGGCTTGGCGGTTCGAGTTCTCGGTCTGGGAAGGCTGTTATTCTTGGCGGTACTGTTGGTGGGCTGTTCGAGTTGGAATCTGCGCGGCGAAAGTTTTGCCGAAAATGAGCTTTCCGAGTTTTGCGGTCAATATCGGCAGGCCGACCTAGGTACCGGCCCAGCAGGCCTATCCACCAAAGCCCAACAGATCGAACGCAGCCTGGGCGTTCATCCGTGAATCAAAAAGGGGCCGCCGATGTGGAAGGGAACGCCGTCTGGGTACCGGCGTCTGTTAGACGGCGATTGCCTCATTCTAGACAGACTAAGTTACTACCTGGGGCCGGTGTATCGCCGTCTGGTAAACGCCGCCCATACTCTCGTCTGTTAGAGGGCGATTGGCTCAGGCGGCACAGACGAAGTTACGGCTCATTTTCGCCAGACTAAGTTACCTGGGAAGATTAGGGATTTTCCAGCAGGCCGTGTTCTACAAGCAATCGGTAGAGCCGAGGCCGGGACAGGCCGAGCAATCGGGCCGCTTTGGCCTTATTGCCCTTGGCTTGCCGAACAGCACGTCGAATCAATTCCTTCTCAATCTTTTTCAGGAACTCGTCCAGCACAATGGTTTGTTCCGTTGGCCGGGGGTAGGCAGCCGCTTCCCAAGCCAAATGAATGGTTTTCGGGAGGTCGGCGGGGGTGATCAAAGGGCCGTCGGCTTTTTTATAAGCGTCGGCCACTACCTGAGCGAGTTCGTCCAGATTGCCTGGCCAATCGTAAGCGTCGAGTCGATCGAATGCCTCTGGGGTAAAACCCCGGATCTGTTTGCCGCCTTGGGCATTGAGCTGTTCCAAAAATGCCTGGGCCAACAGGGGGATGTCCTGCCGGCGTTGGGCAAGCGGCGGCAGTTCAATGACGATGGTGCTGAGCCAGACCGCCAGCTCCCCCGAAAACAGCCCCTGCTCAGCTAAGTCCAAAAGCCCTGTGCGAGCGGTCGCCAACACCCGTACTGCCGAACGAGCCGCTATCCCCTCCAAAATTCGCTGCATTTCCGGCGGCAGTTGGTCCAGTTCCAGCAGCAGCAGGGTGGGCCGGACAGAGCCACCTGGCGGATACCGCCGATGTAAATTACTCAAACTCTGTTGAAGAAGTTCCTCTGGCAGAATGGCACAATCCAGAGGGACCAAGGGGCCTCGCTGGGACGGATCGGTGGCATAATAGATGGCTTGGGCGGTGTGTTCCCGACCGCTGCCCGGCGGACCGACAATCAGCACGTTGGCCTCCGAGGCTGCTGCCGCATCCACCTGCGCACGCACCCGACGCATCCAAAGGCCTTCGCCCACCAAGCGATCCATCCGGTACCGAGCAGCCTTTTCCAAATGAAACCGTCGAAGGGTTTCGTGCAGATGGGCCGCTTCGTCGGGCGGGAGGATACCAGGGGCGGAGGATGGCAGGGATTCCCCCTCTGCTGGCCAATCTTCTTCCTGCACCAATGCCAACAGGCCTAGGATCTCTCCCTCGTCGTCTTTGAGGGGCCAAAAGGAGGCCCATCGTCGGCAAAGTGGCTGAGCGAATCGGCCTCCGGTTACTAGGGCGGTGGCGGCCCAACTGTTCCATACTTCTGGCGGCGGGGCCAAGCCGCTGGCTGCCGCCTCCACGCTGCCCGGTTCCACCTGCGAATGATACAAGCATCTCTGCCCCAGCAGCATCTCCACGGGAACACCCACCCACTCCGCACAAGCTCGGTTACAGAAGATCAGGGTACTATTGTGATCTAGTAGATAGATGGGTTGACTCGCTTCGGCAATCAGACGGGCAAGCTTTCGAGCACTAGCGGGTAACCGGGCCATAGGCTTATTCAGGCAACCACGAAAGGAAAAGGCGGTCGGATGGGGCAGGATGCTTTTCGATCCTAGAGGACAAGAACGTTTCCGGCCCTCCGAGGGCGAGAGATTGGCTGGCAGGAGGAGCCTCTTGGCTGAGCAACGCTTCTCCGGCATCCGCGGCGGCGTTCCAGATCGGCCAAGGCACAAGACCCATGGCAATACAAAGCACACCGCACACAACAGCGGCGAACCCGGGCGCCGTCATCCCAACCCGACCTGCAGGCTGAATCGGTCTGCTAAAATACACCGCAGCTACCACGCGAAGATAGTACCCGGCCGCCACCGCCGCATTGAGCATTGTTAGCACAGCCAGCCCCATAAACCAGAACCTCGGAGCAGAACTGGCCAAGGGGGAAAGGCTGGTCTTGATGGCTCCGACTACCACTGCCCATTTCCCCCAGAAGCCAGCCAGGGGGGGCACACCGGCTAAACTGAACATAAAAATAGAAAGCCCAGCTGCTGCCCACGGCCGATGCCGACCCAAACCGCCCAAATCTTCCAGCGTTTCAACCGGCCGGCCGCTGCGCCGCAACGCTTCCAAGACCGAAAAGGCCCCTACCGTAGCCAAGCCATACACCAGCAAATAGAGCAACACGGCAGCCAACCCATCCGTTCGGGCGCTGGCATCCGCCCCGCCCAACCCCACCGCCAAACCAGCCAAGATATACCCCGCCTGTCCAATCGAACTATACGCCAACAGACGGCGCAGGTGCTCCTGCCACAGGCCCACCACATTGCCCACCGTCATTGTCAAGACAGCCAAGGCCAACACCACCCGCCAGCCAAACACATATTCCTCCACTGGCGGGAGGGCTTCGGCCAAAATCCGCACCAATGCGGTAACCGCGGCAATCTTCGGCGCTACCGAAAGCAACGCCGCATTCGTGTAGCTGGTCCCCTCATATACATCCGGTGCATAAAAATGAAAAGGGACCACAGCCATCTTGAATCCCAACCCAGCCAGCAGCAGAACCACAGCCAGTTTGGCCAATCCGGCTAACCCCGGTTCTGGCCAACTTCGGGCGGACAAACCGGTGCGAATCTCCTTCAAGTCTAAAGAACCACTGGCGCCATACAGAAAACTCATTCCATACAACACCAGCGCCGAAGCCAGCAACGAGAGGAAAAAGTACTTGGCCGCTGCTTCGGCTCCCGGCGCATCCCGTCGGCCCACACAAAGCAGAATATAGGTGGGGATCGACACCAGTTCCAGGGCAACAAAAAGCAGGAGCAAATTATCGGCCACGGCTACCGCCATCACGCCGGCGCCCGCCAAAAGCAAGCTCCCCAGGTATTCTGGCAGGTCTTTTGACGTTGCCCCAGCCGATCCTAAAAGCACTAACAAGGCCACCGCCACCAAACTCAGCCAACGTAGATATAGGCTTAGTTGGTCCAGCAGCAGAGCTTCGGACGGCTCCGAGGGAAGCCCGATCCGGGCCAAAGCCCAGCCGGCCAGCACCACACCCACCAACGCGATCTGCAGGCTCCGACTATCCGGCAACAGAGGCAGAACATCGCACGAAGGGCTTTTACCGGCTAGAGAGTCTTCTGGTTGTGTAGCATCTGATCGGCCAAACGCGCCTCGCAAATACAACACCACTGCCGTCCCCACCAACAGGATTTCCGGCAGGAGCATCCCGATGGCTTTAGCCGTCAGCACGGGGCGTTTCTCCTGATGAGCTCCTTAAATCCATGATTTTTATCTCCTACCCCATTTCCTTCAGGGCTTCTCCTGAACCAGCAGGGTTGACCCAAACATCAAGGGCAGGGGTAGGATTCTTAGCGGGCTGTCGATAGTGTGGTCAAAAGTTTATCTACCGGCCGCCATCTTCAAGGCCACCAGATAGGGCACCGGTTCACTGCCCAAGGCATTCAGTACCGTACCGCCGGCGGTGAAATTGTGGGTAACCCAATCCGGCTGGCCGTATTTTTCCAAAGCGGTACCGCCTTCGCCGCCGCCGACATAGACCCGGACGCCGGCATCTTTCATCCGTTTGAGTTGTCTCATGAACTGCCGGGTGCCTTCCTCAAACCGAGGATCTTCAAACATGCCGAACACGCCGTTATGGAAGGCCACCACGTCTCGGCCTCGAACCGATTCCAAAAATTCGCCGATTTTCTTTTCGTAATATTGGCTGGTTTCCGGGCCAACATCCAGCTGCTGATCCTGGGGGCCGATAGTCCGGGAGACCCGGCCGTCTTGCAGCACAAAATCCACAGGCATCACGAACTGAATGCCTTTTTGTCGGCCGTCGGCAATAAGGCGTTTGGCTTGTTCGACCCGTTCCGGCGGGATGTAATAGGGTTTGTCGGCATGAGCGGGGTCTTCTTGCACTCCGATGCAGAAGTCTTGGCCGTCCAATTGGGCGGCCGCCTTTTTTAGTCCCATGGCCAATGAGCCGCCGGTAAACACCCACCGGATTTTGCCCCGGTTGATCATGGCGCTCAGATCGTCGAGTTTGTCGATCTTCAAGCCGCTGGAGACGACCAGCTCGGCCTGGAGGCAGTCCATCAGCGGCCCGGTAAACTGCCCCCATTCATACTTGCCCATGGCCACCCGATCCATCGCTGCCGGGATCACCAAACTGGACGTATCCATGCTGCCTGCAGAAAAGGCTTCGTGCACATAAATGCGGGCTACCTTTTCGGCAAACTGATTCGCAATTTTTGCCAGCCGAGGAGCCAACTGCGCAATATCAGCCGGTTTGGCCTTCCAAAGGACCCGCTCGATCTCGTATTTGCGCACATTTTCAAGCATGATCAGGCCACCAGGGGCGGCCTTTTGAACTGCCTCCGACACCTCCGGCAGGATTTCCAACGTCTCCGGGTTGAGCCAATCCTTGATCAACGGGATTTCACAGCCCATGATCTCGGCCAGTCGATCCCGTACCTTGCTTAGCGATTTTTCGGGTTCCCGGCCGATATGGCCGAAGATAATCTGCTTCCAGCCTCGATCTCGGCCAAAACGGAGAGTTTCTTCCATACAGCGAAGCCGGATGTCCCCTTCGCCGATTTTGGCACCAGGTTTGGCGTCCGTGTCGCCTCGGACCAACACCGGGGTACCGGCCGGTACGTCACTGAGGCTATCCAATTCCGGAATCGCTTTCAGATATTCGGGCAAAGAGAGCTTGGGAACCTCTGGATCCAGACCAAAAATCCCACGAAGCCATTTTTCCATCTTTTCTACCGTTACTGTCATAGCCTACCTCCGCTGAGAAACTGGGTCGAACAGCCTCCCTCCAAAAAGGAACTCTTCTTCCGCGAGTTTTCTTTTTCCAGCCTCCTTTCCTGGGCAGTGCCCCCCAGCTAAACCTCTCCTTCTGATAAGAGCCTATCCCAAAAAGGTACAAAAAAAAGGAAATTCCCCGAATTTCCACCACCCTGCGCTAATTGTGCAGGATTTACTAGATTATCAAAATTCCTTTTTGGCAGGGGCTTTCCGGGCACAGGCCCTTGAAAACCTGATTAAGAGGTCCATTACCGCCACCAGATGACACCAGAACTTTTGCAACCAAGGTCTTCGCTCGGCGACTATAATGAAAAACTCATTTTACTGGAAGTCCCCAGGTAGGGAAGCAGAGGGGGTGGAAAGGTTCGTAGAGATCAAGGGCAATCCCCCCTTCCCTGGGGATCAATCACCCCACCAGAAGGAATCCGGGAAATCCGAGTAAATCCCATCTATTTCCCAGACGGGGGGCTTATACCTCTTCAGGCACCACATACGGCGGCCGATATTTCCGTTTGAGCAGGGCGTTGGCTTCTGGGTCGCCGGGGAATTGTTCGGTCTTTGGGTCGAACTGGACGGTTCGGCCTAGTTGGTAGGCGATTTTGGCCAGGTGGCATATTGTACAGGACAGATGGCCGGTCAAAATGTCGGCCGTAAGGTCCTCCGGTTTTCGGGAGCGCATGGCCTGGATCCAATTGGCGAAATGTTCTTTGTCCATCATCGGTTCGCCGGGCGTGTGGGCGAATGGGCCGGGTTCGCCTTTGGGTCCCAAAAACGTCCGGTACGAGGAGTAATCCGGGAAGATCATGTAGCCTTTGGTCCCGAAAAAGATAGCGCCGACCACGTTGCTATGATCAACAAATGGATACTGATCCCGGAAGCCGGCTTCGCTGGGCGTGTACCAATGCCGGATCTCAAAGGTTACCAGCACATTCTGCCCCTCCCATTGGCAGGAGAAGGTTTGTGTGTTTGGTGTATCGGCGTCGTCGTCGGCCGCCGGCGGAAAGCGGCCGCCCATCGATTGTACCTTCGTTGGCGCCGTCTCCAATCCTAACCCCCATCGAATAATATCAATCTGGTGTACCGTTTGGTTGGCCGTATCGCCGCTGGCAAAATTCGATATCCAGTACCATCGCCGATGCATGAACGCAGAGTATTCCACCATCTCAGCCGGGCCTACCCAGGCGTCCCAATCCAAACCGGGCGGCACAGGCGTCGGCTTGTGTTTCCCCAGATGCCCCCGAATCTTGTATGTCATGCCCCGGGCCATATACACTTCGCCAATAATTCCTTCTCGGAGTTTTCGAATGCCTTCGATGATGTTGGGGCTGGATCGGCACTGAGTACCTACTTGGACGATTCGCCCGTACTTTCGGGCCGCCTCCACCATCTTTCGGCCTTCCCAAATGTTGTGCGAAGGCGGCTTTTCAATATAAACATCTTTACCCGCCTGGCAGGCCCAGATCGTTTGCAAGGCATGCCAATGGTCCTGGGTGGAAAAACTCACCGCATGGATGGACTTATCGTCAAAGAGTTTCTTTTGTTCGGTGTACCGGAGCAACTTTTTGCCCGCCAATTGCGGGTAGTGTTTTTCCGCCTCCGCCAATCGCTGCTGGTCGCAATCGCAGAGGGCGGCAATTTCGATGTTCATTGGCTCGGCCAATTCGGCTAGCGCCGCCACATGCGATCGCATCCGGTTGCCCAGCCCAACTAGCCCGATCCGAATCCGCTCATTGGCACCTCGGATATTTTCCGCTACCACTGGTACAGCTATTGTTGAAACGGCGGTTGCTGTGGAAGTCTTCAAAAAACTGCGTCGGTTCTGACCTGGCGTGTTCCGGTGATGAGTACTCATGGGTATCTCCTTGTTTTCAACAAACCCGCACGGTCAATATCTCGGCCTCCGTCGGTGCAAGCCTTCGGTGAGGATAGCATACCGACCGCCAGCAGAAAATAACCCCGAACGGTAATCTCTAACACCAGAAAGGCCCTTCCAAGCCTCCATAGCCCCGAAGAAAAAGGCCTTTCAGCATCGAGCGAACAGGTTGCGCCAAAGGCCCAAAACCAGCAAATCATCTGAAATAGATGTTCCCTTCTAATGTCCGCTCATTGATTCGCTGCCGGGCTTGCCAACTCCAAGCAAATCATCGGGAACAGAAAGCCCCCCTACGAGCGGGAGCGAACCATGACTCCGAATCCCCACCGTTGCTAGGTGCTCAGTGCTTCCTGGATCAATTCCAGGGTTTCGTCGATCTG
This sequence comes from uncultured Thermoguttaceae bacterium, assembly GCA_938042245.1. Classification (GTDB taxonomy): domain Bacteria; phylum Planctomycetota; class Planctomycetia; order Pirellulales; family Thermoguttaceae; genus JANXAQ01. Next base: position 19,062 of record CALIRO010000012.1, on the reverse strand, counting down.
TTCGGGTTTCGTGAATCCAATGGTAAAGGCGTCCACCGCGCCGGATTGCAGGACATACCGGATGGCTTGGAGGCGTTTTTCTCGGCTCTCGTAGCCGGTTTCCCCGTAGATTTTCATGCCGAGGACGCCTCGGCCCGTAGCATGAATTTTCTTACAGATCGGCAGTACCTCGTCCGGTTCTCCGTCCATGTGTTGTCCGAACGGATTGATCCGTACCAGTTGCACTTCGATCCAATCACAATCCACTGAGGCTCGCAAGGGCTCCAGACCGTGCGAGGAGATACCAATGGCCCGGAGGCGACCTTTTTGTTTGGCTTCCGTCAGCACATCCATGACCGGCCGCATATCCACCGGGAAACTGCCTTTGGTCATGCAGTGCATCAGCACACAATCCAAGTAATCGGTGCGGAGTTCTCGGCGGAATCGCTCGATGTCGGCTTTGGCCACTTCCGGATGTTTGGCCATCGTTTTGGTAAGAATAAACAATTGATCCCTTGGTAACCCTTGAATGGCGAATCGAACAAATAGATGCATCGAATACATATCGGCTGTGTCGATGTAGCGGATGCCTCGCTCATACGCATGGCGGAAAAGCCGGACAAATCCCTCCTGCCCCAAGGCTATTTGTTCACTGCCACCTCGGGTCCCCGTGCCAATGCCCAAGACAGTGGGTTTAAGCCCGGTTCGGCCCAGGGGGACTCGATCGGTCCCGCTGGTAATCTTTGGTGGGGCTGGCCCTGGAGCTTCAGCCTCCACACTTCCTGTCCGCCCCAAAAGCCCAGAGGCTCCTGCTGCCAAGGTGCTGGTCAAAAATTCGCGACGTGTCCACCTCATAACAACCTCCTTACAGAGAGAATAAACCATAGATACGTGGTAGCTAACTGTGAGGTTCCCTAATTCCAAAAAGAACCGAGCCTACCTGGAGTATTGTTCCATCTTGCGGCTGGTCCTCCAGAAAGGCCTCCTGTTAAGCTAGCTTGCCTTAGGTCATCAAATCGACAAACCGCCGGAACAGATGGCAAGCGTCATACGGCCCCGGCCCGCCTTCCGGATGAAACTGTACAGCAACCATAGGTAATCGCCGATGCCGGAATCCCTCCAACGTGCCATCGATCAGGTTGACATGGGTGATTTCTACTTCATCCTTCGGCAGCGAGTCTATATCGACGCAGAAGCCGTGGTTTTGGCTGGTAATTTCGATCCGGCCAGTGGTTAGATCCTGGACCGGGTGGTTGCCGCCCCGGTGGCCGAATTTCAACTTAAACGTCCTGCCGCCCAAAGCCAATGCCAATACCTGCACCCCTAGACAAATCCCAAACAAAGGCACTTGGCCGATCAACTTCCGCACTTCAGGGATGATGCGGGTTAGCCCTGCGGGATCGCCCGGACCGTTGGACAGCAACACGCCATCGGTTTTTTGTGCTAGGACCTGTTCGGCTGGGGTATAAGCGGGGAGAACGGTAATCTGGCAGCCGCCGGCTGTCAAAAACCGAAGGATACTATTTTTGACGCCGAAATCATAGACGAGGACTCGGAAGCGAGCATTTTCCGGTGCTGGCCAGTTTTCCGGTTCCGTTCGGGTAACATACTGAACCATGTCTCGGCCGACTAGTCCCGGCCAATTTCGGGCCATTTCCACCACTTCTTCCGGAGGTCGGCCCAGGGTGGAAATGGCTGCCTTCATCGCCCCAGCCTCCCGGATATGCCGAGTAATCGCCCGGGTATCCACCCCCTCCATCGCTACAATCCCATTTTCTCGCAGGTAGTCCGGCAGGGACATTTCCGATTGCCAATTGCTCGGTACATAGCAGGCCTCCCGCACTACCAAGCCGACGGCCTGAATCCGACTGGATTCCACATCATGCCGGTTCACCCCATAGTTGCCAATGTGCGGATAGGTCATCGTAACAATCTGCCCAGCATAGGACGGATCGGTCAATATCTCCTGATAGCCGCACATGGAGGTATTAAAGACCAGCTCTCCACAGCATTCCCCCGGTGCTCCGAACGACCGGCCCCGAAAAGTGCGACCATCTTCTAAAGCTAAAATCGCTTCCCCAGAAAACTGGCTCACATCTGCTCCTTTCCCACAGACTAACTTTTGAAACCTACCGTAGCATTTTATTTTAAAAAAAGCTCAGGGAAAAGAGGATGGGCAAAAAACTCCATTTTCTGATTTCCGAACCGGCAATCCGGTGCACCGCCAGCTCGTTAACCCCCCTTAGGTAGCCAGCGGTGAAGACTCACCAGCAGGTCCTTGGACGGCGGGAACTTTCGCTGGCATGACAAAAGACGCTCCATTCGGCCAAATTGTTACAAATATATTTAATATTCTCTAGGGCCATAGCTAGGTTTCTGACTGGATGACAAAACCTTCTCAAGTGGGTATATTAGAGGATAGAGGGGAAAGCGACTTCTGGCCGTCGGGGGGGGCCGGCTTTAAGGAAAGGATACGGAGCATGACTGGCAAGATGAAGATTCCTCGTAAGGGCAGACAGCCGGTTCGGATGCCAGCTACTCGATTTCCTCATCTGCAAAAGCGACTTCGGCGTCAGCGGTTGCCAAGTCCACCTTTGCTAAAGAAACAGGGCAAATAATGGTCCCGGTGGGTTGGTTGGATCAGAAAACACAAGGTACACTATGCATAACACGAGATTATTATTGTGAATAGAGCCAGGAAGCCACCTCGGCTGAATCCATTCGACCCACTCCGAGAAAGGCCCCTGCCCCCACGGGTTGCAAAGGGGCAACTCCTCTTGCTGGAAAGGGCAATTTGGGAATGGGATACCGCAACCTGCAAGAGTGCCTCCGAGACTTGGAAAAAACTAAGCAACTGGTGCGGATTGCCCAGCCGATCGACCCCTATCTGGAGGCAGCCGAAATCCAGCGTCGGGTCTTCCAGAATCGGGGACCGGCGATCTATTATGCTAGGGTGAAAGGATGTTCCTTTCCCATGGTAAGCAATCTCTTCGGCACCATGGAGCGGGTCCGATACATCTTTCGCGACACCCTGGATAAAGTAGCCAAGATGGTCCAGATGGGGATCGATCCGACGGATATGTTGCGTCGGCCTCGATTGTTTTTGACGCTTCCTTGGTACGTCCGGCATGCCCGGCCTAAGTTTGTCCGACGGGGACCTGCCATGGAGGCCGAAACCACTCTGACTCAGTTGCCCCAACTTGTTTGCTGGCCTAAAGATGGCGGAGCCTATATCACCTTGCCCCAGGTGTACACCGAAGATCCCGATCGGCCCGGCTGGGAGCATTCCAATCTAGGGATGTATCGGATTCAAATTTCTGGTGGCCAGTACGAGCGGGGTATCGAAGCGGGGTTGCATTATCAGATTCATCGGGGGATAGCGGCCCATCATGCGGCGGCGGTCCGGCGGGGAGAGCTTTTGCGGGTCCATGTGTTTGTGGGCGGTCCGCCGGCCATGACGGTGGCCGCCGTGATGCCGTTGCCAGAAGGAATTTCGGAACTCGCCTTTGCCGGGCTTTTAGCGGGCCGACGCATTGAAATGATCCATCGCCCAGGACATCTGCCCATCCTGGCCGAAGCAGATTTTACCATTACCGGTTATTTAGAACCTGGCCGACTCTTACCCGAAGGCCCCTTCGGCGATCATCTGGGCTACTATAGCCTCCAGCAGCCCTTCCCGGTCCTGCGGGTCGAACATGTCTATCATCGCAAGGATGCCGTTTGGCCGTTTACCGTGGTCGGCCGACCCCCCCAGGAAGATTCCGTCTTTAATCAGTTGATCCACGAACTCGTCGGTCCCATCATCCCGAAGGCAGTTCCGGGGGTCCATGCGGTTCATGCGGTGGAGGCTGCCGGCGTTCATCCGCTCCTGTTGGCCATCGGTAGTGAACGTTACATTCCCTATGAAGATCCCCGTCGGCCCAGGGAGCTTTTGACGTTGGCCAACGCCCTGTTAGGATATGGTCAAATATCCCTGACAAAATATCTGTTCATTGTCGCAAAAGAGGATAATCCTGACTTAGACGTCCGGGATGTGCCAGAGTTCTTCCGCCGTCTGTTGGAACGGGTGGATTATCGACGGGACCTCCATTTTTACACGGCAATGACCCCGGACAGCCTAGACTATACCGCCCCCAAACTGCACGAGGGCTCCAAGTTGGTCATAGCCGCCGCCGGTCCGGTACGCCGGGCTTTGCCGGTAGCTTTGGACAGCCGAATTCATGTCCCAGAACAGCTGGGTTTCCGAAATCCCCGCCTGCTTTTGCCAGGCATTCTGGTCGTCCAGGGCCCCCCTTATCAGGCAGGCGCCCAACAACCGGACAACGCTGTCCAGCGATTCTGCGAGTCCTACAGCCGAACCGACCCGATCAATAATTTTCCCCTCATTGTCATCGCCGACGATAGTGCGTTTACTACTTCCAGGTTGCAGAACTTCCTGTGGATAACCTTTACCCGGAGCAATCCAGCTACAGATGTATATGGAATCGATTCGTTCATTGAACATAAGCATTGGGGATGTCGAGGCGCTTTGGTGATTGACGCCCGGCTCAAACCCCACCATCCACCCCCCTTGGAAGAAGACCCCGAAGTGCGAAAACGGGTGGATGCCTTGGGCGCACCGTTTGGCCCTTTGCACGGATATATTTGACCCTCCTCATCTTCCCAGTAGGCGCGTAGGGCGGGGGGAGCCAAGCCCGCTCAACAGCCGATTCGGTCCAAAGCAGACATGCGCGCTTGAAAGGGTCTGTGCCCTGCTTCCAACGCTTCTTCCTTAGCCAACGAGCATCGGAACGTTCCTACTTCCTCCATAGCCAAGCCAGCCAACCTTTCGACTTTTTCTCCGGGGCTGGTTCCCAGCCTACGTCGGGCTGAGGATCATCATCGGCCATCAGGTAGGCTCGTAAACTCAGGAGGACTTCTCGGGCGCGAGCCACCACATCAGTCCGTCGTCGATCTCGGCTCCGTTTGGGCGCAATCGCCACCTGGATTTTAGTTTGTGCCCGCCCGAACGCAGCTCCGCGATCTGCCTGCCTCGTCTGCCGAAACTCCTTCATCCGCAGATCGAGCAGAAATGTCATTGGCCGATCACTAGCCCGACGGGTCCGACTCGGACTCGTATCAATCTCCACTTGGATCTGGTCATTTTGTGTGGAAAGGATCCGGCCAGAATGATCCGCCACAAATCCCCGCAATTTCTCCATCGCCAAGCTCCACGGTACCGGGGTGACCAAACGTTGCTGGAGGAGGATGTCGGCCTCTGGGGGTTTTTGCTGGAAAAGGTTCCACAGGGGCAGTCCTTCTCGCAGGTCGGCCCCTGCCCCCAATTGCACCACGCGATTCCGCCCACGGGATTTGGCCAACAGAAGCGCCCGATCGGCACGACGGAGCATGGTTTCGGGGGTATCGCCTGGCTGGACTTCGGTTACTCCAAAACTGGCTGTTACCGGCGCCCCGCCCAGACACGGCAGTCGTAATTGGGCGAAGGCTTGGCGGATCTGTTCGGCCCGGCGTGCAGCAGATGCATTATCGCAATTGGCGCAAAGCAACACAAACTCTTCTCCCCCATATCGGGCTACCAAATCCCCAGGGTGTGCCGCTGCTTTCAATAACCCAGCTAACGCCTTGATCACCTCGTCTCCCGCCTGGTGTCCGTATGTATCGTTGATTTGTTTAAATCGGTCCAGATCGCAGATGATCAGGCTGCACGGCAATTGACGCTCCAAATGGGTATGAATAAATGCTTCATATACCCGCTCAAACTCCGCTCGGTTGCCTACCTGAGTCAGGGGATCGAGTGTGGCTTGCTGATGCAGGCTTTGACAACGCTGCTCCAAAGAAATCTCAGAAGAGGCGTCATGCAGAAGCACAATAGCGCCTTCGACGGCCCGTTCACTAGCCACAGGAATAATATGTACATCAACCGGCACCTTTCGACCACTTCGCCCTGTCAACGTCAACCGTCGGAGCGATTGCACCCCGGACCGAATCGTACAGGCTACCGGACATTCCTCTGGCTCGATCAGGGCACCCTTTTCATCCCGGATCTCCAACAAGCCAGGGGACCAACTTCGTCCGGTAATGCTCTCCGCACTGATGCCGCTCAGACGTTCCGCTCCATGGTTCCACAACAAGATTCGCAAGGCGGTATCAATGAAGATAACGCCGTCGTACATGTTCTCCAGAAGCCGCCCTATAAACAAATCCAATATATCGGGCGGCCGGGTACCGCCGAACTGCCCAGAAAACCCCCAGAACCGGTTTCCCGCCGCAGGCTCCAGCCTTTCCAGCCATCGCCCGGCCACCGCCTGCCGGACAGTGCTCAATCCAGTCTCGGCAAAAAGGGCAAACTGTTCGACCAGATAAGGATCAAATTGGCTCCCCGCACAACGGAACAGTTCCGCCAAGGCCCGTTCCCGCGACATGGCCGCCCTATACACTTGTTCGTTGGTCATCGCATCGAAGGCTTCCACAATGGTTAACATCCGTGCTCCCAACGGAAGCCCCTGCCCTCGACGGTCGTAGCCTGCTCGGGACCCATCATACCAAGCTCCAGCATACCGGACAATTTCCAGCACTTCCGGCACCACACAACTGGCCCGCAAAATCTCCACCGTCTGCATCCGAGCCGTATCGATCAACTCCCGCTCCTGGGCCGATAACGGACCCGGCTTTAGCAATACCTCATCCGGCAGCCCAATCAGCCCTACATCATGCAGAAGAGCGGCGATTTCTAAGGCCTCTCGATCCCTCGCAGGAAGACCTAACTGCTCCGCCCATCCCGAGCAGGTCATCGCCACTCGCAGGGCGTGTGCCGCCGCCGGGCGGGATTTGCACTGCAGCGCCGTAAATAGACCCGCCCCAACCCCTAACCGCGCTTCCACCAATCGGTTGGTCCCCGGGCACGGCGCGGAAGTCCCTATCCCCGCCCCCTCCAACTCCTCTAATAAAGAACCTACTTCCCAAACCAACCCAACGGCCGCCTCTTCCACTGGCTCCTGAGACGCACTGGCCCCTACAGAAGACTCCAATCCGGACCACCCAGGAAACATAGGCTCCGAAGAGTACGGCATAAAAGCGCTCCGAACAAATTTACACTATACCCCTTGCCCTAGCTCTTCTTAAGCCGCCTAGAAACTTCCCCTCCTCCAAATAACCCCCTCATTACAACTCTAGGTTATACCCCCCTAGTGAGCAAACTCGCTTCCATACGCTGCTGCCTGCGCCCACCAACCCTCCTCTCCCCTCCAGAATCCCACTGCTTTTCTCCTCGGGCCGAACCATAAAGGCAACGCAGAAATGTTGCCTTTTGGCAACATCTGAACATGAGATTCTCGGATCGGCTCCGAACGTGGTGGAGACCACCTCCGCCGCTTGCCGCCCCATGCGATCTTCAGCTTTTTCCAGACGACCGTGGAAAGGGGTGTCAAGATTCCTAGAGCACGCCTCGATACGCTGGTTTTTTTGAAGCGTTTGGGCGTTTTCCGCTTGCCGCCCCGGAAAGGGTTTCAAAAGACCCTTCTTTCCCCAAATCGGTGGATGGGGTTTCAGAGGTAATAGTCATCAGGTACCACTTCAGCCAAATGAAGGATTTTCCCTCCTGAATGGCCGCTTCCACGGCCTCCGCTCCGCACACACCCAACCACCTAAAAAATCTCCCACAAAGTACACGAAGAAAATAAAACTATTTTCATTCTTTGTGTACATTTTTTTCGGGATGGAAATCTTCCCACTATTCGGCCGAAACAACAGGGCCGGCCCAGGAAGGACCGGTCCTTTAGGTTACCTGGCTGGTGGCTTAGGGGGTATTGCCATTTGGGTCATCGTATTTTTTCCTTTTTTGCTTCTCCAGGCTCCTACTGTCCCCAAAGGAGTGCCTGGGCAGGGTTAAAGGAAAAGGAAGGAGGGGGGTAGTTCTGGCTTGATCCATTCCCCTCGGAACACTAAAATCTGCAATGCAAAAGAAGCTCCCCTCTGATAGGGGGAGAAAAGAGGTTGAAGGGGTTACGGGAAATAGATGCTTGAGAATCTGGGGGAGGAGAAGGCCAGATGGGAAAATAAAAAGTCTAGGTAAATTAGGAAGAGTCAAAATCCTTTTACAGATCTCCTAAGGCACTTAGAAATTTTTACCTTACTTGACTATTTTTCCCATTTTCTTTCTGGAATCAACTTAGCCCTTGGGTTGGGTGGGGAATATCGAGTTGCAGGGAGGCGGACATGGAAAGAGGCGGCTGGTTCCGGTACCTTTGGCCCGGTTTGCCCCAACTGCTTCAGGGAAGCTGGTGGGGATTGGGATGGGCTTTAGTGGGGGCAGCTCTTCTAAATTTAACGGTACTAAGTACTTTTATATGGAAGGAGTGGTTTCCGGAATGGGCAAAACCCCTCTTATGGGGGAGCATCATTCTCCTATGGAGTGGTAGCGCATTGGCTAGCAGCAGTTGGAACCGCCTCCTGCCTAGCCTATCTCATCCTTCGCCAGCGCCTTCCAACCTCCTTTTTGTTGAGGCGACAGAGTTTTATCTGCAAGCTCAATGGTTCGAGGCAGAAAAAAGGCTGATTCAATTATTGCGACAAAATCCACGGGATGTGGAAGCTAGGTTGATGATTGCCACTCTGTTCCGTCATACCCGGCGGTGGGATGAGGCGTTACGTCAGTTGGACCAATTGGAGCGCCTGGAAGCAAGCCAAGCTTGGGCCTTGGAAATCTATCGAGAACGAGCCTTGATCCAACAGGCAAAGGCTCAACGCTCTCCCTCGGATTCTCCGATAGCCCTCTCAGGGGCGAAAACTAGCCCTCCATCTGGGGGAGTGGGCCTCCAGCAGGAGGCCGCTTAAAAGCCTCTACCAAAGCCACCTTTCGTGGCATATTATCTCCCTAGCAGAGGGGTAGTTAAAACCTTTTGAGGCTTCTGTTCTATTGAGCCTCTATCATAAAAATCCCCCTCTGGCCTTTTTTAAAAAGTGTGCCATTTAAAAAGACTGGGAGGGGGTCTTTGTCCTTCGGGACGTTTGCCGGGGCACCATACCCCCTCAAACTGGGCAGGCCTGTCAGACATTTCCTGGTACGGTAAAATAGAGTGAGAGAGGAAGATGATTCACAGCAGGAGGTCCTTGCCTGGAGGGTGCAACCTCCGGGTTTGTTTCGTCCTGCAGACCGATAAGAGCCATCTTTCGGGCTTCGGAAAGGCAGTTTTCGGTAGAAGAAGCGAGGAAACAGTTTCCAGCACTTCTTGGTTCCAGAAAGAGCGACGACCATGTACGAGCGGTTTACGGAGCGTGCGCGCAAGGTGATGCAATTGGCCAATCAGGAGGCGCAGCGATTTAACCATGAATACATAGGGACCGAGCATATTTTGCTGGGGCTGATTAAAGAGGGTACCGGCGTAGCGGCCAACGTGCTTCGGAATTTAGACATCGACCTCCGCAAGATCCGTTTGGAGGTGGAGAAGTTGGTCCAAAGCGGGCCGGATATGGTTACCATGGGCAAACTGCCGCATACGCCGCGGGCCAAGAAGGTGTTAGAGTATGCGGTGGAAGAGGCTCGGAATTTAAACCACAATTATGTGGGAACGGAACATTTGTTGCTTGGACTCTTACGCGAACAAGAGGGCGTGGCCGCTCAGGTGCTGATGAACCTTGGGGTGCGATTGGAAGATGTCCGAGAGGAGGTGTTGAATCTGTTGGGGCATGGATCTATTGAAGGGGCCGAAAGCCCCGAGCGGGCTGGCCCATTTACGGCTTCCAGCGGCGAACCAGCCGCCGCCCGGAAATCCAAAACACCGGCCTTGGATAGCTTTGGTCGGGACCTGACCGAATTGGCCCGGCAAGGGAAACTCGATCCGGTCATTGGCCGAGAACGCGAAATCGAACGCACCATGCAAATTCTCTGCCGACGCACCAAAAACAATCCCGTGCTTTTGGGGGAAGCTGGGGTCGGCAAAACCGCCATCGTGGAAGGGTTTGCGCAACGGATTGTCCAAGGCAATGTGCCGGAAATCCTCTTGGATCGCCGGATTGTGGTGTTGGATTTGGCCTTGATGGTGGCGGGCACCAAATACCGCGGCCAGTTCGAGGAACGGATTAAGGCGGTCATGAACGAAGTACGCCGAGCCAGGAATACGATTCTGTTTATCGACGAGTTGCATACGTTAGTCGGAGCTGGTGGGGCCGAAGGCGCTATTGACGCCTCCAATGTGCTGAAGCCGGCGTTGGCCCGTGGTGAAATTCAATGCATCGGCGCCACCACGCTGGATGAATACCGTAAATACGTGGAAAAGGACAGCGCCCTGGCTCGCCGATTCCAGGAAATCATCGTCGAACCCAATACCAAAGAGGAAACCATCGCCATCTTGAAAGGCTTGCGCGATCGGTATGAAAAGCACCACCATGTGCGGATTACCGATGGGGCGATTCAGGCGGCCGTGGAGCTTTCGAGCCGATATATCAGCGGCCGCTGCCTGCCTGACAAAGCCATCGATGTGATCGACGAGGCGGGCGCTAGGGTACATTTGCGCAGTATGACCCGCCCCCCGGACCTGAAAGAGATCGACGAGGAGGTCGAACGGCTCAACAAGGAGAAAGAAGAGGCGGTGGCCAATCAGGACTTTGAGAAAGCGGCCGCTCTGCGCGATCAGGCCGACAAACTCCGTCAAAAGAAACAAATGATCATGCGCCAGTGGCGAGAACGTTCCCGGGAAGGCGAGGGCATCGTCGATGAAGATGTGGTGGCCGAGGTGGTCTCCAAAATGACCGGCATCCCGCTCACCCGGCTTACTACGGAAGACTCGGCTCGGCTCATGCATATGGAAGACGAGCTGCATAAGCGGGTGGTCAGCCAGGATGAGGCGATCAAGGCGGTGGCTCGGGTGGTCCGCCGCAGTCGAAGCGGGCTAAAAGACCCCAAACGGCCTGTGGGTTGTTTCATCTTCGCTGGCCCCACCGGCGTGGGCAAAACCCTTTTGGCCAAGGCACTGGCCGAGTTCCTCTTCGGCGATGAAGACGCCTTGGTCCAAATCGACATGAGTGAATACATGGAAAAACATAATGTCAGCCGATTGATCGGCGCCCCGCCTGGCTACGTGGGCTACGAAGAAGGCGGCCAACTTACCGAAAAAATCCGCCGTCGGCCCTATTCGGTGGTCCTGCTCGACGAAATCGAAAAAGCCCATCCGGATGTCTTCAATATGCTCCTCCAGGTGATGGAAGAAGGCCGACTAACGGATAGCTTCGGCCGAAATATCGACTTCCGGAATACCATCATTATTATGACCACCAACGCCGGCGCCGAAGCGATCAAAAACGAAGCCGCCTTCGGTTTCCAAAAACCCACCGATGACGCCAGCTACGAAAGTATGAAACAACGGGTGCTGGAACATATTGAAAAGGTGTTCCGGCCAGAGTTCCTCAACCGAATCGACGATGTGATCGTCTTCCGCCATCTGACGCAGGAGGATTTGGGTCAAGTGGTGGAACTGGAGCTGCGCAAAGTCCGGGACCGTCTGAAAGAAAAAGGCCTGCAACTGGTGCTCACCGACGAGGCCAAGAAGTTCTTGATCAAGCGCGGTTCCAACCTGGAGTTTGGCGCCCGGCCTCTGCGGCGCGCTATCGAAACCTACGTCGAAGACCCCTTGGCCGAGGAACTGCTCAAAGGGGAGTTCGAAGGCAAAGATACGATCACCATCAAGGTGAAAAAAGTCGGCGGCAAGAAACAGTTAATCTTTGTCGGTTCGGTAGGTCCTTTGCCGCCGGAAGAACCAGAACCGCCCGTTGGGGCTGCTGCCGGGGCCGGGGAAGGTTCTGCTCCGGATCAAGCCGACGCCAATAACGAGTAGCGGGAGCTCGTTGCGCTGAGCAGTTGGGGATCAACCCCCTTGCTGGTCCTCCCAGCAAGGGGGTTATATTTTGGAAACACTTCAGCCGAACGGCCTGCCAAGGGGCATTCCTGCGAAAGTAGGAATGCAGGTTTTGTGCTAGTTTATTTGTTCTGGACCGCCGCTTGCGCAGCACGGACCCCAAAGGCTCTCGTCGGATCCACTAGGCCGCTTCTTCATTCGGCTGAAGGTATTACTTAACGGAAAGAGCTCCTGTCTCATGGCAGAAAATCCGGAGGCCCTCTTCCAGAAGGGAAAAGAAACAACCACTCTGGCGATGGGCTTCAAATTCTCCTAAGGAGGGGGAGAGGCAAAAATTGGTAGACAATGGTGTTAGTAATTGCCCCCTAAAAAGGGTATATATGAAATACGACTGCACCAACTTGATCTCCCTTTTTCTCATCTCCAACTTCGCAAAAGACGCATTTGGGGGCTAGATACTAAACTGGTAGCATGGAGGAAGATGGTCTATAATTACCTAGATACTTCAAGTTGTCTATTTTACCCATTTTTAAGGCGAGTTTCGGGCGGTGGGACACCGATTCGCTGGACGGAGGAATCTTGAGAATGGGTTGTCCGGCTCGGCCGAGAATGACCCTGCTCCCCTGGAAGCCCTCCCGAATGGGTCCACCCAGCCTCAGCATTCTCCCCACCCGCTTCCACCCGGTAAACAGGCAGGGGCTGGCTCCTCTGCTTCTTCCAAACCTTCCGTAAAGTCGAAAAACCATGTTTTCTCCGGGGAGCATGCCCAAAAGGCTAAACCAGTCGAACCGCTAGAAGTTTTGCCGCCGCCCACTCCCCTGGAACAATGGCTTCAGCAATCGGCCTCCCAGAAGCCTCCACTCTTACCTGAGAAAAGAGTTCGGGCTTGGTGGCTGCCCATAGGGCAAAAAGAAACTACCGGTTTTTTGGTGAGTTTTCTGGTCCATCTAATGGGGATTCTTTTGCTAGCCTGGATAGGGTGGCTGCCGGGGGTCCAAGGCCAACCGAGCGGCCAATGGCTAGGCTCTTTGGAGAACGAGGTTTCTGGGGAGGAACTTTTGTGGGATGGCTACCGATCTGAGCCTGTGGGCCAACCAGTTTTGGCGGACTCTGAGCCGATACCGGTAGAAGTACCTCTACCAGAACTTCCGGTACCGTGGAGTCCTACTTCTGGAGCGCTGGAGCCGGAGCGAGCTGGGCAACAGCCAGTTGTGCGGGTGGAACCGGCGGTTTTGCCTCGGGAAACCACCGAGCCGGTGGTCCAGTTTGTTTCCGGAGGTGGTCTGGAAGGAAGAGACCCCAAAAAGAGGCGGGAAATTGTACTCCAACGTGGGGGAAGCGAAGCTACGGAAAAAGCTGTCGAACGGGGGCTCCGTTGGTTGGCGGCCCATCAAATGCCCAACGGCGGGTGGGATTTCGACCATCGCAAAGCCAATTGCCCAGGCCTGTGCCGAAATCCCGGCTCCCATGGTTGTACGACGGCGGCCACCAGTCTGGCCCTGCTGGCCTTTTTGGGGGCCGGTTATACCCATCGGGACGGCCCTTACCAAGAGACGGTCCACCGCGGCTTCTATTACTTGCTGAGCCGGGGTGTGAAAGCCGCACGAGGTATCGACTTTATGGAAGGCACGATGTACGGCCATGGGTTGGCAGCCATCGCCTTGAGCGAGGCCTACGCCATGACCGGCGATCCGCTGCTCAAACAGTATGCGCAAGCCGCCATTGACTTCATCGTCTATGCCCAGGATAAAACGGGCGGCGGTTGGCGGTATCAGCCAGGCCAGCCCGGCGACAGCACAGTAACCGGCTGGCAACTGATGGCCTTGCGGAGCGGGCAGATGGCTGGCCTGAATGTGCCTTCACCCAGTCTGGTATTGGCTTGGAAGTTTCTGGATAGTGTACAGACGGAGCAAGGGGCCTTGTATGGCTATATGGACCCTGCGCCCCGCCGAAGCACCAGCGCCATCGGTCTTTTGTGCCGAATGTATTTAGGGTGGCGGCCGGAACATCCCGCACTTCGGCGAGGGATTGCCTATGTGGATCAGTGGGGACCTTCCGAAGACGATATCTATTACAACTATTATGCCGCCCAACTCATGCACCATTGGGGTGGGCAAGAATGGAAGCGATGGAACGGGCGGATGCGGGATTTCTTGGTCCGCACTCAAGCTACCCAAGGACACGAAGCGGGCAGTTGGTACTTCGATGGCCAGCATACTCGGGTGGGGGGTCGGCTTTTTTCCACCGCGGCTGCCACCATGACCCTGGAAGTCTATTACCGCTATATGCCGCTGTATGAAACCAGAGCCGTCCAATTGCCACCCTAGCTCCTCGTTGGCTATTTATTCAGAAGACAAAAATTCACTTTTTGGTTGATGCCGCCCACGCTGCTCCGGATACCAAGATCCCCTCGGCAATAGGCGAGTCCTGCGCGGATCTCGGCTTTTGCTATTCTTTATCACTCCTGTGGGTTCCAATAGTTATGTATCGAAATACATTTGATCATATAATTTCCTAACGTCGATATTCACCACTAGTTAGAAGATCGACCCGTTGGGACCGCCTCCAAATTGGCAAACACTCGAGATTAGAGATCCCTAGAGAATAGTATATACGCATAAAGATTCATGTTACTTTTGTTCCCCACGAGCGTTTCTGCATCTCTTCGAAACACCATGAAAACCCTCCGCCCTTTTCTTCCCTACTTGACAGGAAAAAGCAGATTCTAAAAAGTATTCTATAGATTTCCTTATGGAGGCGTTTGCGGAGCCGACTGGGCGGAGCCTTTTTCGGGAGAGGAAAACCCCCATGGTTTGGAAGCACGCACTTGCTGGGTGGGGCAGAAGGGTTTGGGGGAACTTGGCGGGTATATGGACTTTTATTCTGTTTCCCTCCTTTCTTTGGGGATTGGAGTTTCCTGGGATGTCGCCCGGAACGGCCAAGCGATATACGGTGCGATCGGCGTGGAAAGGGGATAGCCTGCTTCCTGTTTCGGTGCTGGAAGCCGGTGCAGCCTACCGCTTCCAACGGTCCCCATTTCAAGTCCTTAGTATGGAGGTCCTACCCCAATGAAGCTTCAAGATTTTTCACTAGTTTTTTATTTACCAGGCGCTTGGATAAATGTACTTTTGATTACTCCTCTTTGGTTTGGACCTGCTGTCATGGCCCAGCAACCTTCTGGTAGCGCTACCACACTCCGCTGGGAAGGGTATTATCTACCGGCCGCCGAGCTGGGGCCGGAAAATCCGTTGCCCATGTTTCGAGGGCCGAGGGAGGACGAGACGCTTCGGCTGGACCCGGCCATCCCGCCGGAAGAACGAAAGTATTTGGGTTGGCGGGTGGCTTGGCGGTGTTTGCCCTACCGGATGCAGGACGGATACACCCGTCAGAAGAAGCTTCAGTGTTTCGACGCCCTGGTGCTGGAAAATGAAAACCTGCGAGCGGTCTTTTTGCCGCAGTTGGGTGGCCGAATGGTCTCCTTGATCCATAAAGGCGCCCAACGGGAGCTACTAGCCCGGAATCCTGTGTTTCAGCCAGCGAATCTGGCTCTTCGGAACGCCTGGTTTAGCGGTGGCATTGAGTGGAACACCACCTTGCGAGGCCATTACTACTTGACCTGTTCGCCGCTTTTTGCCGCCCAGGTCCGGGGCAGCCAAGGCGAACCGGTGCTCCGAATCTACGAATGGGACCGGGTGCGATGTTTTCCTTGGCAGATTGACTTCCACCTGCCGCCTGGCTCTCCGGTACTTTTTGCCCATGTCCGCATCCTCAATCCGCACGACGTAGAAATCCCCATGTACTGGTGGACAAATATTGCTGTACCTGAACGAAAGGATGTTCGGGTAGTGGTCCCGGCCGAAACCGGTCTTACCCATAGCTACGAGCGGGGGGAACTTACCATCGCCAAGCTCCCCCAGTATGAGGGCCGGGATATGACCTACACCACCCAGTCGCAGCGGGCGTATGATCTGTTTGCCCGGATTCCGGAGGGCCAGCGGCGTTGGATCGCTGCCCTAGATGGCCAAGGCCGGGGGCTATTCGAGGTATCGACCGAGCAGCTTCGAGGCAGGAAAATCTTCGCCTGGGGGATGAGCCAGGGCGGACGCCGTTGGCAAGAATTCCTGGCCCAGGCGGGCTTTGCCTATCTGGAAATCCAGGCCGGGCTGGCCCAAACCCAAATGGAAAGCCTTCCCATGCCGCCAAAGACCGCTTGGGCCTGGACCGAAGCCTTCGGCCTGTTAGAGGTGGACCCAACAATGGTGCACGGGCCAGATTGGACTGTGGCCTGGAAGGCCGCCGATGCGGCTCTAGAAAAAATCGTGCCACGTTCCCAAATGGACCAATGGCATCAAAGGTTCACCGAGATTAGCACTCGGCCGCCGGAACGGCTCTTGCAGATGGGGTCCGGCTGGGCTGCCTTGGAACGCCGCCGATGCCAAATGGAAAGTCTGCCCGATCCGCTGCCAACCCATTTGCCGTTTCCGCCGGAATCTTTAGGACCGGAGCAAGCCCCTTGGCTAGCCTTGCTGGAAAAAGGGGCTTTGCCACCGGTCGATCCGGCCGCCTCCGATCCGGGCGCACTTATGACCCAGCCGGAATGGGCGCCCCGTCTGGAAAACAGCGCTAAGACGCCCGAAGGCAACCACTGGCTCACCTGGTGGCACCTAGGGAATTTGCGTATGGAGGCCCAGGACCTGGAGGGAGCGGAAAAGGCCTGGCAAGCCTCCTTAGCTTGTCAAAAAACCGGTTGGGCGATGCGTAACTTGGCCGTCTTGGCCGACCGCCGTGGCGATCGCCAAAGGGCATGTCAACTCATGCTCCAGGCCTGGCAGACCGGGCCGCAAATTGCCTCCTTGGCCATCGAATATCTTCAGATGCTCACTCAGGCCCACCGTTTTGCCGAGGCGTATGAGTTTGTCAGCACCTTGCCGGAGTCGGTCCGCCGCCATGAGCGCGTCCAATTGCTTTGGGCCAGGGCAGCCATCCAGCTGGGTCGGCTTGAAGGCGTTGAAAAGATCTTCCAACACGAGTTTGCTACCATCCGGGAAGGCGAGGTGTCGCTGACGGACCTATGGTTTGCCTGGCATGAAAAGCGACTGGCTGCCGCCGAAAACCTGCCCATGGATGCGGAGTTACGGCAGCGTGTGCGTCGGCAGTTTCCGCCGCCTCGGCAGATTGACTTCCGGATGTTTGTGCCTGCAGAAGACTAACCCCACTGGAGATCGCAGGCAGTGATTGCTTGGGTTGGTTGTTTTGATCGAGCGAACGTTTCCCCGTTATCCGCAAGAGCGAAAATATCGGGCGCTGAGGAGGATTTTCAGGGGCGAATTAATCTAAACTTTTGTATCCGTTTAGGGGTTAGCCTCGGATAATGGAACTGATGTCAATTAAATATATTTGCCGGCCTCCTTCGTGCACGGAGTCGATTGAGATATACCTGCCGGAGCGGCTTACGCGGGGATGCAGATCGCAGCGCCATTCATGGAAGGGCGGCTGCCGGTACTCCGGGCCCTGGTAGAATCCGCCCAGCGGGATCCGCTCTTTGCGCTGGGTATCGTAAAGATACAGATGCTGTTTTCGCTCCCGGTCGGGGTAGGTATCGCAGACAAACCAGCGGGGATTAGGCAGGTAGTTGCAGTGGCCGTCGCCGGTCATCAGCACTTCTTCGACGCTGCCGCCGGGTTTGTCTTCCAATAGGAGAAACCCATCCCGTTTGAGTTTCCTGGTCCAGACCAGAATATGTTTGGGGTCTCGCCAGATGAAATGGCTTGTTAGGCCGTTGTCGTCGATAATGCGCAGATCGGAGCCATCCGGAGCAGCAGTGATCATTCGTGTGATATGACCCGGTTTTTCCGGCATGCGCCACCGGTGGAGGAAAACAAATCGGCTTCCATCCGGGTTGACCAACAAGTGGTTGAACCAATGCTTTGATTTGCCGAACTCGCCGTGGGGGAACGGTATCTTTACCACATCGGCCAGGCTGATGATCAGCTCCAGTTTGCCGGTCTGGAGATCGACCCGCCAAATGCCAGACTGTTTCGGTGCCAATTGGTCGGCGTAAGGGTCGGCAATACCGTTATAGCCGTAGCCCGGACGCATGTCGCCTAGACGGCGAAAATCGGTCGTCACCGCCCATTGGCCGTCCGGGCTAACTGCATAAATGGCCATCGGCACGGTCCGCTTCTGTCCCGTCTTGACGTTCAGAATATGGCAGACGTATTGGTCCTTTTGTCGATCGTTCCAAAGAATTTCATCGGCAAAGCCCGGACGCCATTGGAGCATACAACCCTGCTGCCAACACCAGGCGGTGCTCGTGCCCAGTTCGGTCCAACGGTCGCCCTCGGCCAGATCAATCATGCCGATCCGAACCACATCGTCCGGCTTGGGCGAACGATGCTCAAAATCCACCTCCATGCCCAGTACATATCGATCCGTCGGATCGAATTGCCATTTGTCGTAGTAGCCGAACCAGTGGAACTTCGGACCCTTGGTGATAGGCCGGCAGGGGGGCAATTTGGCGGGCGGTTCGGCAGCCCAAGGGTCTTTGGAAGTCCCAAGCCTCTGGGCACCCAAAAAGCCGCCGGCGCCTGCGGCCGCCGTCCAGCGAAACCAATCTCGCCGCGAAAGGTTGCCGGCACTGGCCATTACAGGGGCTCCTCCTTTAAGATAGGTTGGTGGGAAGCGAAACTCGCTTATTGGGAAGTGTCCATGGCTTATCGTAGATCGGGAACCGTACATTGTAGATCGGAAAAAGTCGCAAATCGTAGAGGCCACCTTACCGGAAATTATACCCCTAAGCGCAAAGTTTGCCATCTTCGAGGCCACCCCGGAAAGGAGACCTTCTAACTCACGGAAAGCGTTCCCGTTAGAAAATTAGATGAACAACTCTAAGCTCCAACGTCTTCGAAACCAAAAGAGTTATGGAAAATGGCAAACAGCCAGCTTCAAGATGCTACCCAAAGGAAAACCCTACAAGGTTCCGCTCCCCCTTCTACTAGGGGGCACGGCCGACAGAGGGGGTTTTGGTAAAGGCGGTAAAGTTGGTAATGATGAAACTTGCATTCAACGGGGTACTCCTATGAAGGAAGGGAGGGTTTACCTTAACCTCGGCGCCTGGCAGGAGCGCTCGGTGGCCAATGGTCCTGGTGAGCGCTTTGTGCTGTGGATGCAAGGATGCCCAATCCGGTGTCCTGGATGCGTCAATCCAGAGTTTTTGCCGCTGGTTGAGCGAAAT
>CALIRO010000011.1 GCA_938042245.1 uncultured Thermoguttaceae bacterium | reverse complement strand
AAAACTCCCCCGTATCGGACTTTCCCTTCGATGAGCCTTTCCGGTCTGCAAGGTGCCCATTGAACCATCTGTTCCCTCTGGACTGCTGCCGGAGCAGGAATGACCCTTTTCTCTACCATTGTCTCTGCACTGCCCAGGGCGTGGGGCAGTGGCCCTATACCCCGCCCTTCTAGCTCCTAACCCAAAGACGTTCCCCTTCCCCACAGTTGGACAGAACCTCGAATCTTGTGTTCCGGAAGACAGTCTCCCCCCTAGCTTAGGCTAGGTTTCATGGGTAAAAATAACAGGAAAGACTCTTGTTGGGAAAACCGCCCTCCTACAGGCCGTCTCTCCAACAAGAGTCCCCATGTGCCTTTCCCACAGACATATCCTTTGGCATCTGTTGTTTTTTTCGTGGATGCCCGTTGCACTTCCCAAAGGGCCATGAAATTTCCTTCTGGGCCGAGTGGCGGAAGTGGAAGACGCTCAGGACTTAAAATCCTGTGTGGAGCAATCCACGTGCGGGTTCGAGTCCCGCCTCGGCCAATAAGTCCTTATGTAGCAAGGACTTACGACAAGCAAGGTCAAGAAAAATCCGAGAAATTTTCTGGGCAGGCTGAATAAGATTCCACCCCATGTAAAGCCGTTCCGTCATTGACCTTGATGCATTTCATGAGGCCTTTTGAGTGATTAAAAGTTCACCTCACCCCAGATAGGTGTTCGCTCCAGGAAATCCTCTTTGGGGTGGTTGGACGGATTGAGTATTTGTTTGTTCTCCTGCTTTAGTGCATAGATCCTCTTGGGGTGCCTCCTGGAAGGTTTGATCCGTTGGGTCCACATAGTGCCGGTAGGCAATCATACTGCTATTGCCAAGCCATTTTGCTGCCACCGGTAGGGAGCATTGGGTAACCCCGTGGGTTTCGCAACTAGCCGGTCAGTGTGATGCCAAAGCGGGGGCAGGGGTCCTCTGGCTGCCTTTCGGAGAACCCAAAGCAGCCGTGGACGTATTTGAGTAGGCCCGTCTCAATCGGGTCTCAGGGGGCGGAACAATCGGAGAATCCGAAGCAGCTCTTAAGGGTGAACGAGCTTTACGATCATGTTTTGCAACATTGGCGGCGGAACAATCGGAGAATCCGAAGTAGCTCTTGAGGGATATTAATCCGACAGCGTTAAGTCGTGCCGAAAGTTAAGCCACTAAAATGGGCAACAAGAAATAGGTAGCCTCTGAGGCCGATTGTCTTTCTCAGTTTAACATCGGCCTTCACTTAGTGCTGTCGAGTTAACCTCGTTGCAG
Source organism: uncultured Thermoguttaceae bacterium (assembly GCA_938042245.1). Classification (GTDB taxonomy): domain Bacteria; phylum Planctomycetota; class Planctomycetia; order Pirellulales; family Thermoguttaceae; genus JANXAQ01. The sequence continues at coordinate 112,671 of CALIRO010000011.1, read as the reverse complement.
CCCCTGGGTAGTTTTCGGGTCTCTTTTCGGGAAAGATACATTCACTCCCTGTTTCGGCCAGTTCCAAAGGCTCTTCCAAACTGGCGAACTCTTGGAAACAAGGGGCCGTCTGAAGTCCGGTCTTAGGCTATCTACCAAGAGATTGGCAGCCCTAAAAGATCATCGGTTCGGTTTCAACGGAATGGAGCTACTCCCCAGGCGGAATCACGCCTACAGGGCCTTGCTTACTGCCCCAGCGTACATGGGGGCCATCCACCACGGTCGGTTTTCCTGGACCGACGCGAGAGCCGTCAATGAGAATCGGCCAGCGGGCCTGCAACGACTCAGGAAACTCTTCTTTAAAGCGGCAGCCGATGATCTCTCCGCCGCGAAGGAGGGCTTGGTATTGGCCGTTGGGTAAATCGGCGAAACGATGCGTGAATACACAGTCGATCATTCGGAAGCCTTGTCCCGAGCACCAGATGCTCCGGCGTTTATTGGCAGTAAAGGTACAGGTGTCGAACGTTACGTTCTTTAAGTTGCCGTTCAGCTCGGCCAAAAATTTGCCATACGGAAGCCGACCATCTTTCCAGGGCCGATCCTCAAAGGTACAGCGGATCCACCGCGTGGCCAGAGCCGGATCATCCGACCCAAACGCATGCACAATACTGCCGTGGAAGGTGCAGTTCTCGAATCGCAAGCCCGGCTTGGCGGTCCAGGCGCTCCAATTGGTAACCCCCCAGAACAGGCAGCGGACGAATCGGCTGTAGCCGCCGTCGCCGCTGCCGGCGACCATGCCGCAGCCGATGTTATCTACAAATTCGCAGTCCTCGAAATAGCCATCACGGCAGATGGACTCCTCGGCCTCGATGTCCAGCCCAGCGCCGGGAGCGGAGGCGAACGGTTTCCCGCCGTTTAGGGCCCGGCCGGTGTGATTGAACTTGCATCGTCGGGCCGTCAGTCCTCGCCCGCCGATCCACGATAGCCCCTGCCGCCCGTTGTACTCGAAAACGCAATCTTCCAGCTCGTGCGGTGTCGGGGGATCGTTCTCCTTCAGGCCGTACCAGCCGATCATGATCCCGTCCAGCGCGTGATGGTGGCTATGAACTCGTTTAATAGATACATGTTTACAATTTTGGATAAATAATCCACAAGCGGGTATCTGACGGCCCGTATCGCCGAACGGTCCACCGATGATCAACTGGCCGATGTTGCCGTCCAGTTCCAAATCTTCAATGGAGACGTTTTGGCTATCGATGATGTGGAGCAGGTGGCCTACGGCGGCGGCATATCGATAGTCGGTAAAGGGCATGGAGGGGGGATCAAACGGCTGACCGGTCTCTTTGTCGAAGGAACCGAATCGCAGACCCGCAGCGACGCGGAGCTTGGCCTTGTTTCCCTCGATTCGTAGAAACTTCAGGCCTTGGACTCGAAAAACCGGCTCGGCACGATAGTAAGGATATTGACCGGAGGTATGAGTCTGCTTGCCTACCTGGTAGATGCCGGGTGGGATGATGAGCGTTCCGCCGCCCGCATCCTGGATGCGTTTTGCCGCTTTTTGAAAGGCCTCAGTGTCGTTGGCAGCGCCGTCGCCAATTGCCCCGCAATCCGCACGCACATCTACCCGCGGATAGGGCGACTCGGCAGTCGCCGGTCTGTCCTCAGTCAACGGCGGATTCGACATCTCAGCGCAGAGGCCCCCGGGGTGCAGCAAGCATACCCATACGAATGGTGGCGCAAGTCGCCAGGGCAAACCCATCCATCTTCCGACTGCGTGATGGCAAGAGTTCATTCGTTTTTCCTTTCGTTCATGCGAGAATGGTCATCGCCGACATACAACCGACGCCTCTCAGAGAAACACGAAATTGCTACGATTCCATAGGGTGCATCCGTTTGCGAAACACGTAAGGGCATAATCATCTTGCATAGCCGTTCCCGGGGGGCTTGCTCTTGTGATACCAGCCGGAACCCCCCGGCAGCGGGCCGACACCTACCATGACTACTCTTTGTGGAACATTTCCGCCGAGTGAAGTAGGGTTGTGTTTTTCAGGGAGAATGCCCCTGAGTGTCACTGCCGCGTCCGCGGCAGTCCAGAGAGGGCAAGCCGTCGGAAAAACTGGATTCCTGCTTTGGCAGGAATGAGAGGTGAGATTATTCGGCTGAAATGTTACTCTATTTGTATGTCCTTTGCAAGGGGCACGATCGGCTTTTGTGGGGCAATCAGATGCGCTCCCGCGGAAGCGAGCTAATGGAAGCTGTCGGAGAATCAGCCGCCTTGGCCCGGTAGTAGCCGAGCCCCTGGAACGTCCTGTTCGATCAGGCCTGGAAGAAGCCCCTGATATAGCGCGTTGGGGTTAGTCCCCAAGACGAGCTCGCGGCAGTGTGTGCCTGCGTGGAGATCAAAACAGGCGAGGCGTCGGAGCGTGGGAGGGTTTGCGGCTGGTGTGGGGCAAGAAGACCTGGGGCGGGGTCCGGTGGCGATGGATCTCACGTTGGCCCAAAACCCGTCTCTGGCCAATCCATCGCAAGGCCCCGCGGGGAACTCCATTGGGACAAGAGGGTCAACGAGTGGCTTTGTCAACTTTCTTCCGTTGGGGATGTTTCCGGAACGGGGGGAAAGGGGTTCGGTTGCCAGCCGCCGCCCAAGGCTTTGTAGATTGCGACAAGGCTCATCACTACCTCTCCGCGAGCCGCGGTCAGTTGATCCTGCAGGAGGACCAAAGTGCGCTGGGAATCGAGCAGACGTTGGAAATCGACTTTGCCGACGCGGTATTGGTTTTCGGCCAACTCGACCGACTCGTTGGCGGCCTGGACGGCCTCTTGCAGAAATCGCACTCGCTGTTGGGCTCGCAAGAATCGGTTGATGGCGTTTTCCACTTCTTGATGAGCTTTGAGGACGACCTCCTGATACTTGAATACGAGTTCGCGGAAGTGCGCCTGTTCGGCACGGATGTTGTTCTGGATGCGTCCGTAGTTCAAGATGTCCCAGCGGAAGCCTGCGCCCACGTTCCCCATAAAGGAATCGCCCTGAAAGAGACTGGACAAGTTCCGGGACTCATAGCCGATCACGCCCGTAATGGCGATCCGCGGATACAGATCGGATTCGGCGATTCCGATCCGGGCACTCTGGGCGGCCACGAGCCGTTCCGCTCGCCGAACGTCGGGACGGCGGGCCAACAACTGGACGGGGATTCCTCTTCGTCGTCATCGGCTTCGCTCATGTCCGGCGATTGGGGCCGCGGTTCCGGGGCCACTACCGCTGTTATCGCCTTAATATGGGCCGCTAAGGCTTGTGCCCCCTTGTCCGGGTCTTGGCGGGCAAGTTGCTCATACCAATCGGCAACGTCAAAACCGGCGGGAAGTTGTTCGTAGTCTTGCGGGCGTAGCTTATCCCACTTTAGAACCCGAACACCCTTCGCGCCGGCCTGGTAGGCCAACCGGACCACGTCCCCGGCGTACCGTAGGCCCGCTTCATCATTGTCGGGGATGACCCACACGTCCCGCCCCGCAAGGGGTGTCCAATCGCTTTTGCTTGCCGCGTTAGCCCCGCCGGAGGACGTGGTAGCCACGAAACCTAACTGAGCCGCTGCGTCCGCGGCTTTTTCTCCCTCCACCACGACAATAGGCTCATCCGGGGACGCTTTCGAAATTGCCGGCAGGTTGTAAACCGGCCTTGGGGGTGGCAAGGCCCCGATCTTCCAACCGCTTGCGGTCTTGGAGACCGGCCGAATTTCCTTGCCATCGGGGCCATCCCACCGCGCCACCACCATCACGGGTTGACCATCAGCGTCTTCGTAGGCCCACCACCGCGCAGGTTTCCCCAAGCCGTAGGCCGCAAGGGCCTCCCGGGCCGTGGGATAAGCCTTGTCCGGATTGGGCGCCGTTTTCTTCCCGTTACCGTGGGGCCGATTCGTATCCGGCCATAAATCCGCCCACGTCAACCGCAAGGCGTCAAGAACTGCTGTTGGGCTGCACCCCGCAAAGCATCGGATCAGCGTTTGGCCTTCCTGGCCCACACCAATAGACAAAGACGGATTGCGGTCATCGTGGGCCGGGCAGTGGGCTATCCAGCCGTTAGGGCTTGGCCGCGGGTGGCACCTATGCCGCCGCAGGGCTTCGAGGATCTTTTCTGTAGGGTCACTCATTTCTTCCTCCTCTAGCATCCGTGCTTTCATTGGCCGCTTGCTTGGCTCCCCGAGAAGGCACCCGGCCCGCCGCCCCCTGGGCCTCTTCTGCCCGTTCGGCCGCCTGAAGCCGCTGTTCGATCCACCGCTGGAGGGCCTCTGGGCTATAGAGCACCCGCCCACCCAACCGGACGTAGGGGACTTCTCCCCTCTTCCGAAGGCCAAACAGGTGCCGGGTCGAAATCCCCAACAGGGCCGCCGCTTGGCGTTCACTTAAAAGCTTCTCCATTGTCCAATCTCCGTCAAAAAAGGTCCGCTTTTGGGGGCCACCCAATGCGGCCCCTCCATAATCACCCGGCTTCGTGAACGGTTTTCGTGAATAGACAGACAGGGCCAAGAAAACAAAAAAGCCGTAACCTTTTATTGCCCAAAGGGTTACGGCATTTCTTAAGATTTACGAATTTTTCGTTTTTCGTGAATTCACGGACAATTCACGTGAATGCGTCGTGAATCCGCCAGGCGGCTTAATTGGGAATTCACCAGGAGCGTGGTAAATGGGAAGGTATTAATCCTGCCTTCGCTTCCACCAATCTGTTTTCCTTACGGTCGAGGAATCCCGTCCAATTAGTTCGGCGATCCTGTCAGCCGTAAAAGACCGAAGGTTGATTCCCAATTCTTCCAGGCGGGTCAAACAGACATCGGCTGTCGGGGCCGTATCAATCACCTGTACGATGTTAGTTATCTTTTCCGGGGCTAGCTCAATAAAAAAACTAACTACCCGATCCCAAGTCTCGGAACGCGCAGGCTGTTTTTGGGCCTCCGAAGCCGCCGGGGCTTCCTGGGCCTGCTGCGCTTCCGGGCCGGGTTGCCCGCTGGCCGAAGGGCCTAAAGCCGAAGCCCCCTCAGAGGCAGGTTTTGGGCTAGCCTCCAGGCAAGACAACCTTTCCGCCAACCGCTTCGCCTCCTGCTTTCGTAAATACTCCCGATACCGCTCTACAGCATCCTTTACATCCTCTATCAAAAAACCAAACTGCTCCATCCCCTTCCGGTCAAAGTCCGTGCGCCAAAACCAATCCCCAAGATTGCGGGCCTCCATGACGCCTGGAAGCCAGCTCCTGAAAAATTCCCCATGCCGCTGAAAAAGCTCCTCCCATGACATCACCCCATAATAGATAAAAACCAGCCCCGTCGGCCCTAGCCGGGGAAGCTCCTCTTTCGGAGGAAGACACTCTTTGGCTTCCAGTAGTTTTTCCGCCGCCGCCTGAAACGCCTCCTGAAATCGTTCCCATTTTGGCCACAAAGACGGATACACCACCCCAGGGTTTTGGATTGCCTCCGCGTATAAACCGAGAAAAAATCCTTCCAACGCTGTTCTACCTGCCGATAGGCTTCCAGGAGGCCTTCCAGCCGCTCCAAAAACTCTTTAGACACGTGCGCCCCTCCACGCAATGAAGATACCCCGCACAAAAAAAGGGGCGGGCACCCGCCGGGGCATTGCGGGGTTCGGGCCTAGGTTCCCTAGCCCGGCCCTGATATTTTAACCTCGGCCGTCCTAGCCTTCTACGTCCCAATCCTTAGGGAAAACCACCTCCTCGACCACCTCGGACGATTTACGCTTAGGATGGGTCCTTCCGGCGGGGGGGTCGTTCCCCCGGGGGGCCGGGGAGCAGTCGAACGGTTAGTCAGAGTTTTTTATGCGGATTGCGAACCGCCGGGGCTTGGGTGGTTTTCTTTTTGTGGTTCACTACTTTTAGGGGGCTTGGTATTACTACTTGCTTCAACTTTGACGCATTTCATGACACAGCCTTTTTCGGTATCGCTGTAAGTCCTTGTGTTTTCTGGACTTACGGAATCTGTTTCGATTCCCGCCTCGGCCAATATGGCCTTTGGAACCGCAGACTAATTCAAAGGAGATATTTTTGGAAGCCCTGCAAAATACTGAACATTACGTGAACTTTATGAACATTTAATCTTTTCCTTTGCCTCTCGGTTCCCATTGCTGGGCGCTATATAGGGAGTCTCATGTTGGCAGTGCCACTATCTGTGGGGGCTATGGACGGAGGTTCTGAAATAGTGTAAAAATACCCCTTTGAATTATTGAGAGGTTCCATATGAACACATAGTGAATCCTATGTAACCATCGGAACCAAAAGGACTGATGAGCAATAGCAAAAGTGGGGCTTAGCGTAGGGAGTTGGTTAGGAGCGCTCGATGGTTTTTGCGCTGGGGCCGACCGATTCTTCCATCTGGTCGATATATCGGCGGAGCCGCTCTAACTCATCGCTAATGTGCCGAAGTTTGAGCATATTTTCTACACGTTTGAGTAGCTCCACTTTGTGGATGGGTTTGCTGAGGAAATCGTCGCAGCCGACGGCCACGGCCCGTTCCACATCACCCGGTTCATTCAGAGCAGTTACCATCAGCACCATGATTCGGCGAGTTTCGGGGTTTTGTTTGATCTTTTTGCACACCTCGAAGCCGCTCAGTTTGGGCATCATCACATCCAGCAGGACCAAGTCCGGCTGGAAGGAGGCCACCTTCTGCATGGTGTCCAGGCCATCCACGGCCACGGCAATTTCGCAGGGAATGTCGGCCAAATAGGCTTCGAGCAATTCGACGTTCGTGGGATTATCGTCGGCAATGAGAATCCGACTCCGAGCCGGACCGGTACTACTCATCGACCAGTACCTCCTAAAATCCTACGGCCTTTTTCGAGAGCGTGTTTGGGAAGGCTCCTTTTCCCTCAAGAAACCGGGCCCCTTGGGAGGCCGGAGCAGCCGACAAGCCGGCAGGGTCTTTCCATCGGCCTGTCCCGCAGAGGGGAGAGGAAGAGAACTTCTTACCAAGCAGGCGTCTGGGGAGAACTGCTCCTAGGGGCATTGGAAACTTTGTGGAAATTGGATTGCTGGTCGGAACCCATCGGAGAGGGTCCTCCAGAGCGGACCGCCCATAACTCGCTTAACCCATCTACCGGGACAGGAAAGTGTTGACAAAGCTCCAAGACTTCCCGGTGGATATGAGCCAGCCGCTCCGGATCGTCGGCCGAGCGAAGGGCTTGGACAATCCATCGGCCAATTCGACGGATTTCCTCTGGTCCCATGCCGCGGGTGGTTACGGCCGGCGTGCCCAGCCGAATCCCCGAAGGATCCGCCGGTTTGCGGGGATCAAACGGAATCATATTCTTATTGACGGTAATAGCACATTGGGCCAAGACCTTCTCGGCTTGGGCGCCGCTAAGGCCCAAGGGTGTTACATCGGCCAAGATAAGGTGGTTGTCGGTTCCGCCGGTTACCAGGCGAAGGCCGCCGGACAAAAGCTCTTCGGCTAAAATTTTGGCGTTGTTCAGCACCTGCTGGATGTAGGTGCGAAAGGAGGGCAGAAGGGCTTCGCCGAAACAGACGGCTTTGCCGGCAATGATGTGCATCAGGGGGCCGCCTTGCAGACCGGGAAAGACACTCCGGTCGATCAGGCGGGCATACTCCTGTCGGCAGAGGATCAGGCCGCCCCGGGGTCCACGAAGCGTTTTATGAGTGGTGCTGGAAATGTAGTCGGCCACCGACACCGGATTGTCATGCAAGCCGGCTGCCACCAGACCGGCATAATGAGCCATATCCACCAGCAGCTTGGCACCCACTTGGTGGGCGATTTCGGCAAATCGGGCATGGGGGATTTCCCTGGGATACGCGCTGGCACCGGCTACAATCAACCGAGGTTTATACTCCCTAGCGAGCCGAGCTACTTGGTCGAAGTCAATCCGGTGGTCCTCCGGCCGAACACCATAACTGATAAATCGAAACCATCGGCCCGAGGCATGCAGCTTCATCCCATGCGACAAATGCCCTCCATGGGCCAAGTCCAATGCCAAGACCACATCGCCTGGCTCCAGGGCGGCTAGATAGACGGCCAAATTGGCGTCGGAACCGGAATGCGGCTGCACATTAGCATGCTCGGCGCCAAATAGCTTCTGGGCACGCTGGCGGGCCAACTCTTCCACCTGATCCACATATTCACAGCCGCCGTAGTACCGTCGGCCGGGATAGCCTTCGGCATATTTATTGGTAAGCAGACTGCCACAGGCCTGCATCACGGCTGGGCTGGCATAGTTTTCGCTGGCGATCAGTTCCAGGCCATCCCGCTGCCGGGCTGCTTCCTGCAGAATCGCTGACCAGACTTCTGGATCTTGTTGGGCAAGCCAATTCATTGGGCAATAGGACCTCACTGCGAACCTGGGCTGCAGAACCCCATGGGAGCACAAGGAGTAGGAGCGAATGATTCTGTATCTATTTTGATAGATGTATCTTCAAAAAATATCCTGCTCTCCTTAGAGACTGCGCCTTATAATGCCTTAGAATTACCAGACCAAAAGAAACTCCACCCCCGGCAGGCGGCAACCCATCATCCCCCTAACATGGAGAATAGAACTCCCTCAACAGGGTACTCTATTGCTCCCCTGGATCAGCCCCTAGCGAGTTTTCATATCCCCCTGCCAGGGGGCCGGAAATTTGCTCCTTTATTTCTTTTATCCAAATGTAACTTGTATTCTCTGTTAAGGAGGTGGTTTCGTCAACGGCTGGGCCTGGGGGTAACAACAACTTTCGATTCTGCAACTAGTTGCGACTCTGCTTCATCCTCCGGGGAAGGAAGTTCAGAGCACTTTGGGCCGGGGTACATGGAGCGATCGGGCCAAGAAGTTGCCTCCTTCGGAAAACTCCTCACTCCCAGGCCGAGAATGGATAGCCCCCACCAGTTGGGGATTCCCCTTTGCAGAAAAGAGGATACCCCACCCCTTTTTGGCAAACCAGATTCGATTTATACTTTATTTTTTAAAAGCTCCCAATTGCCCTTGGCTACTAAAGGTAGGACCTATTTGACTTGAAAAGGAGATATTTTATGGCAGAAGTGAAGTCCGCGGGAATTGTTAACGTGATGAAAGAGGAGCGGGTTTTTCCGCCTTCGCCGGAATTTTCCGCCAAGGCCCGAATCAAATCTATGGAGGAGTATCGAAAGCTCTATCAAGAGGCGGCCGAGGATCTGGAAGGTTTCTGGGCACGGTGGGCTAGTGAGCTTCACTGGTTTAAGCCCTATGACAAGGTGCTGGAATGGAACTTGCCTTTTGCCAAGTGGTTTGTCGGCGGGCAGATCAATGTCTCTTATAACTGTTTGGATCGGCATCTGGGCACTCCGGTGGCCAACAAGGCTGCCTATATCTGGGAAGGCGAACCGGGCGACGTCCGGGTGCTGACCTATCAAATGCTTCATCATGAGGTGTGCAAGTTTGCCAATGTGCTCAAAAAATTAGGCATCCGACAGGGCGATCGGGTGGCCATGTATATGCCGATGATCCCCGAATTGCCCATTGCGATGTTGGCTTGCACTCGCATCGGGGCGATCCATACGGTGATCTTTGGCGGATTTTCTTCCGAAGCCATTGCCGAACGCTGCAACGACGCCCAAGCCAAATTGATCATTACCTCGGATGCCGGCTGGCGCCGTGGGAAACAATTGCCGCTGAAAGCGAACGTCGATGAAGCCATGAAGAAGACCCCTAGCCTCGAAAAATGCGTGGTGGTGCGCCGGGTGGGCGTCCATGTGCCCATGCAAGAGGGACGGGATTTCTGGTGGCACGAACTGATGGCCGATGCTTCCCCGGATTGCCCCGCCGAACCCATGGACAGCGAAGCCCCCTTGTTTTTGCTTTATACCAGTGGGTCCACGGGCAAACCCAAAGGGGTTAAGCACACCACAGCCGGATATCTGTTGTTTGCCAAGAAGACCACCGAATGGGTCTTTGACGTTCGGCCGGAGGATGTCTATTGGTGCACGGCGGACATCGGCTGGATTACCGGCCATACCTACATTGTTTATGGTCCGCTGGCCGCCGGCGTTACCTGCATCATGTACGAAGGCGCTCCCGATTGGCCTGCTTACGACCGATGGTGGAGCATCGTCGAAAAGTACAAAGTGAATATTCTGTACACAGCGCCAACGGCCATCCGAACCTTTATCAAATGGGGCGATGAGTGGGTAGAAAAGCACGACTTGTCTAGTCTTCGGCTGCTCGGTTCGGTTGGCGAAGGGATTAACCCAGAGGCCTGGATGTGGTACTACGAGAAGATCGGCGGCTGTCGGTGCCCGATTGTCGATACCTGGTGGCAGACCGAGACCGGGGGCATCTTGATGTCGCCGTTGCCAGGGGCGACGCCGCTGAAACCCGGCAGTTGCTGTCATCCCTTGCCGGGCGTGTTTCCGGAGATTGTCGGGGAGGATCGCAAACCGGTCGGCGTCAACCAGGGCGGTTGGCTCTGCATCTCAAAACCCTGGCCCGGTATGCTCCGAGGCATCTGGGGCGACGATGAACGTTATAAGCTCCAATACTGGACTGATGTTCCTGGCAAGTACCTCACCGGCGACAACGCCCGAGTGGACGAAGACGGCTACTACTGGATCATGGGCCGAATCGATGATGTGCTGAATGTTTCCGGCCATCGTCTGAGCACCATCGAGATTGAAAGCGCCCTGGTGAGCCATCCGGCTGTGGCCGAAGCCGCCGCAGTGGGCCGACCCCATGAAATCAAAGGCGAAGCTATTGCCGTCTTTGTTACCCTGGCCACCGGCTATGAGCCAAGCGACCAGCTCCGCCAAGAGCTTAAAAATTGGGTTCGCCAGCAGATCGGCGCTTTGGCTGTGCCGGACGATGTGCGGTTTACCACGGCATTGCCGAAGACCCGAAGCGGCAAGATTATGCGTCGGCTCCTGCGGGATATCGCCGCTGGCCGGGAAACCGTCGGCGACACCAGCACCCTGGAGGATTACAGCGTGCTGGTTCGGCTCCGCCAGCAGGAGGAAGATTAAAACACCTAGCAACCCGCTCAGCGATGCCTAGGATGCCATCAAGCAGGGGGTTATATTCCCTCTGGAGTGGGGATACCCATTAACCTCCAAGCTCTCCACCAGCTCGGTTCCCTGGAACGGTATCCCTGCCCTGGGTTCTTCTAAGAGAGGACCTCTTTCCCCCAAAGATAGGGGAATTTAATCCCCCACTCAGAGATTCTATGCCCAGATTTTCCTATTGTCGGGGAATCTCCAGCAGTTACAATAAGGGGGAAGTGAAAACCCCCTCAGAATGGGTAGTACAATACCCTAATTTAGAACGGAATAAGCGGCGGCTTGCACCCCACGGAACGAATCCCAAAAACAGGGAACAAAGAAGGAAAAGGAGGTCCTCATGCCACTCGAAGTGATCGAAAAAGTAGTGATCCTGGCCCGAGGCTTGGGTACCCGAATGCGCCGGCAGGATGCCGACGTGGTGTTGGCACCAGAACAAGAGGCAATTGCCCAGCAGGGCCTAAAAGCCCTGGTTCCGGTGGGTCGGCCTTTTTTGGATTATGTGCTGACTGCGCTGGCCGAGGCCGGCTATCGGTTTGTTTGCTTGGTGGTGGCGCCGGAGCATACGGCCATTCGGGATTATTACACCCGGCAAGCCCCCCCTCGGCGGATCCAGATTTATTATGCGGTTCAACAGGAGCCCCGTGGCACGGCCGATGCCGTGGCCGCCGCAGAAAGCTTCGTCCAGCAAGACAGTTTCCTGATGATCAATTCGGACAATTATTATCCGGTCGAGGCGCTGCGCCGGATGCGTGAAGGAACCGGCTCCGCAGTAGCTCTGTTCGAGCAAGAGACGATGATCCGGCTGGGCAATATCCCGGCCGACCGGGTTCGCCAGTTTGCGGTGGCCCAGATGAACGGCACAGGGTGTTTGAACCGGATTCTAGAAAAGCCTGCCCCAGAAACCTTGGCTTCTCTGCCCCGACCGCTTTGGATCAGCATGAATTGTTGGCGGTTTCGGCCCACCATTTTCGAGGCCTGCCGACGCATTGGCCCCTCCCCCCGTGGGGAATACGAAATCACCGACGCTGTCCAATATGCCATCGACCATCTGGGGGAACGATTCCAGACAGTGCTCGTCCAGGCCCCGGTCCTGGACCTTACCAGCCGAAAAGACATCCTCCCGGTCCAACAACGTCTAGCCGGGCTGCCCGTGGATTACTGATCCTCTCTGCCGCTTGTTAAAACCTGCAGGATTCCTGCTCTCGGCTGATGGGAACGGGAATGCCTAAGTCGGTCTTCCTGCCGGGCATTCTGTTCGTTTCCCAGGGGAAAATCCCTCTGCCCATTCGAGGCGATTCGCTCCACCATCTCTCCAGGAGATTGCCCGGAAGCTTCGTTCTTCGGGAAGGTCAGGGGCTTTCGTCCGGGTTGCTGTTCTTTCGGACCGGGCGGAAATTCGCTAAAATTTCTCTCTCCTTGCATCCCACCAATTCCAAGGGAAACCGTTCCTGGAAATCTTTTGCCATTTGCTATCATCCGTTCCAGCCTTAGACACCGGAGGGCGCCGTCCGATGGTTCCTCAGTACACCCTAAAAGGCCGATGGGACGATATGGAGTCGCTGCAACGGTTGTTGATTGAAGCCGGTTTGAGTCCCTCGGCCGCTAAGCCGAAGGCGGCCCTGTTCTCGCAGTGTTATCAAATGCTCCGCTGCCAGGCCGAACAAACTCCTGAATCATCGGTCCATGTTCAGGCTGCCGAATGCTCTGGCCGACTACCAGAGGCCGATGCAATAGGGTCCGGTTGGCGCATGCCGCACGGCTTCTATGTGCCGGGCCGGATCGAAGTCTTCGGCAAACACAACGATTATGCTGGCGGGGCCAGCATGGTAACCCCGGTCGAGCGGGGATTTTGCCTGCTGGTATTGCCCCGGCTGGACTTGCAGGTTTGGGTGGCTGATGCTCAAACCGGCCAGAGTATCCAATTTCCCTTGGCCCCGGACCTTCAGCCGACTGTGGGCCATTGGTCCAATTACCCGATGACGGTGGCCCGTCGCATGGCTCGGAATTTTCCTGGCCTGCCGCGGGGGGCCAGTATCGTCTTTGCCAGCGATCTGCCGCCCGCAGCGGGCATGTCTAGCTCCAGTGCCCTGGTGGTGGCTATTTTTCTGGCCTTGGCCGAGGTCAACCACATCTGGGACCGACCTGAATTCCAGCAGGAGGTGCACAATCTGGTCGATCTGGCTGGTTATTTGGCTACGGTGGAAAATGGCCAATCGTTCGGCACGTTGGCCGGGGACAAAGGGGTGGGTACCTTTGGCGGCAGTGAGGACCACACTGCCATGCTGAATTGCCGGGCCGGTTTCTTGAGCGAATATGCTTACTGCCCGGTGCGGTTTTTACGCTCCGTGCCGATGCCGTCTGGCTATGTGTTTGCCTTGGGCGTTTCGGGCGTGGCGGCTGAAAAGACCGGGGCTGCTTTGGAAAAGTACAATCGGGCTTCTGGTCTGGCCTATCGGGCAGCAGAACTATGGCGGCAGGCCACCGGTGGCTCAGAACCCCACTTGGCAGCCATTGTTCACAGTAGCCCCGATGCGGGGGATCGGCTTGTTCAGATCATTCGATCCGCTGGTCTGGATCCGGTAGAAACCGAAGCACTCCTGAAACGGGTGCAGCAATTTTTGGTGGAGAACGAAGAGCTTCGGCCTGCCGAGGGCGATGCATTGGCACGGTGTGATATGGCAGCGTTGGGGCCGCTGGTGGATCGCTCCCAAAAGGCCTCCGAAGAGCTTTTGGGCAATCAGGTGCCGGAGACGATTCGGCTATCGGCCATCGCACGGGCCGAGGGGGCAGCAGCCGCCTGTGCCTTCGGCGCCGGTTTCGGCGGCAGTGTCTGGGCCTTGGTCCGGCTGGAGGAGGCCGAAGACTTTCTGCGCCGCTGGAGAAACCGGTATTTGGCCGAGTTCCCCCAACATGCCGACCGGGCTGATTTTTTCACCACCGGGGCCGGCCCGGCCGCCTTCCAGATTGTCCCTAGCTAAACGGAACCTGTGGATTCTTGCTTTGCTTAAGGGAGTTTCGTGGTATTTCCGGCTGGGGGGGGTTGGGCCAGGTCTTTTTGGGTTGGTGTGGGGTTTAATATATAGAAGGAGGTTTTTAGGCGGATAAGGAAGCCTTGGTTCGGTTGGCAAGAGGAGTTTTTAGGAAAGGAGCGAAACGATGCGAAAGGCCAAATGGGTGCTGGGCTGGCTAGGGGTTTTGGGGTTGATGGTATTTCTGGCAGCCAAGGGAGGTTTTGGGATTTTGGCGGCGGAGCCGGGGGCGTCGGCAAAAGAGGAGTCGGCCCCGGCTGCCCAGCCTGCTAAGGAGCCAGAGAAAACCACTCCGGCCGAGAAAACCCAGGTTTCTCCGCCGTCGGTTACGCCGGAAGAGTTGGACCAATTGGTCCAGCAGTTGGACGCGGATGCGTTTGCCGACCGGCAAGCCGCCAGTCAGCGATTGGCCGAGTTAGGCCGAGCCGCCATAGACGCCCTCATCCGAGCCGCTGCTAGCGAAAGCCTGGAGGCCAACGTCCGGGCCTTGGATATTCTGAAAAAACATCTGGATTCTCAAGACGCCGAGCTAAAGAAGTCGGCCAAAGAGGCGTTGGAGAAAATCGCCGAAGGGCCCCGGCCAGCCTCTGCCCGACGGGCCAAGGATATCCTCAAAGCCCATGAAGAACGAGAGAAACTGTTCCAACAGCAACAGGCGAACGTGCCTGGTCGGATTCAAGTGCAGGCGCAGGCCCAGATGATCGGCGGCCAAGTCGTGCGCCGGGTTCAGATCGTCAGTAACGTCAAAACCATCGAAGGGGAAGATAAAAACGGAAAGTTCCGCATCATCGAAGACCCCAAAGAAGGGATCACCGTAGAACTAACCCGCAAAAAAGACGGCAAAGAGGTTACCGAAAAGTTCCAAGCCAAAAATGCAGAGGAACTCAAGAAAAAACACCCCGAAGCTTACGAGGTGTATAAACGGAATAGCCAAGCAGACGGGGTTATGATCCAGGCCGGGCCGGTTGCCGTTGGCCAAGTGCAGGCGGCCCCCGCCCAGGTGGTCCGGCGGAACAACGTCCAAATGGCCGCCCTGCAACTACCGATCTGGATCCAAATGGTGGATCGTCTGGTAACCGATGAGGCCATCAAAGACAGTTCCAAACAGTCCCTGGAGGAATTGAAAAAGAAGTCCGAAGAGGCCCGGCAGGCTTTGGAGAAACTAGAAAAACGCCTCCAAGAGGCCATCGATCAAAAAACCAAAGAGGAACAAAAGGACAAACAGGAACAAAAAACCCAAGAGGAATCCAAGAACAAAGACGAGAAACCTCAAGAGCAACCATCCTCGGAAAAGCAATCCTAAAAGGAACGCCATCCTATGGGGGTCAACCAACCGTTGCCTTTCTGCCTCCAACCGCAGCAGGGAGGCTCTGGAGCAATCAGAGGTTTGGTCTGGGTTTTGGAGGCACGTTCGGCTTCAACTGCTCCGTCTATGCGCCGCCAACAAGGTTTGCCCAAGGTTTTTAGGCTGGACTCTGGGCGGACGGGTTTGCTGAGGTTGTGGGCTGTTGGCCTCTGGATAGTCAGTGTTTTGGAAAGTAGCTGGGCCGGTTCGTTGCCCCGTCCGGAGCGGGAGTGGCTGGTTCGGCTTCAGCAGGCCCAGCAGAAAATCGCCGAAGGCCGGGTAGCCGAAGCGGCGGCGCTGTTGGAGCAGATATTGACCAGCGGCGAGTGGGGATATGTTCCTATCGACGCGGAGCAGAACTTGCACCTGCCGTTGGAGCAGGCGGCGGGGCGGCTAGTAGAGTCATTGCCCCCTGAGGGGTTGGGCATTTGGGAGGCCTGGTGTGCGGCCAGGGCGGTTCGCCGATTGGACGAAGCCCTGCTCCAGCGGGATCGAGAAGCGTTGCGTCGGGTAGTTCAGCAGTACCCGGGCACCCGGTTTGCCGCCGAAGCCGCTCTAGTGATGGCCGCCGACGCCTTCGACCGACGCCAATGGACGGAAACCATCCGTTGGACGGAAAAAGTGTTCCGTTTTTCGGCATCTTCTTCCCCGGGCATCAAGCAACAGGCCCTGCTTCTGGCCGGCGCCGCCTACCTCTGGGAAGGCCAGGAGGAACAGGCACGCCAATGCTTCGCTCAGCTGTTGGCCGTCGGAGCAGTCAAAGGCCTTCGGATTGGCCAGCAGGTTTTGCCCCAGGAGGCGTCGATCGATCGGCTTCTGGAAGTGGTCCGCAGTTCGGTTGGGCTGCCTCAGCAACCTGCTGGGAAGGAACCCTCCGGCGGGCTTGTCCGAGGGTGGCCGATGTTTCGAGGCGATCCGGCCCGAAACGCTTCGGCCAATTGGACCGGTCAGATCGGCCAGCTTCGGTGGCGTCTGGATATGGAGGCGGTAGAAGAATTTAGCGGCCCGGCCTTTCAGGGCGCTGGAGGTCCCCGATTCTCTGTTCCGGGGCAGATGCCGGCGGCACATCCGGTATTGGGAGAGGATGTGGCTTTGGTGCGGCTGCCGACCCGGTTGGTAGCAGTGGATTTGTGGACAGGTCGGCAAAAGTGGGAATATCCTCCTGGCGGCGATCCGCTTCTGCAACTATCCCAAGGCCAACGGGTCATGCCGACCGGAGTAGTTCTTCGCATGCATACTCCCTCGGCCCTCCTGAGCCGTCAGCGCATTTTCGAAGACACCCCCTACGGACAGATGGTCGTGCATGGCAGCCGGGTGTTTCTGCTGGATGATCTAGGCATGCAGGGTTCTACGGTATTTTCTGTTTTCCCGTTCCCGGCGGCCGTGCCCCCGGGGACAGTCCCGACGTCTTCGCCGCCGAACCGATTGATCGCCTTGGACCTTCGCCAAGAAGGTAAGATGCTTTGGTCGGTAGGGGGCAAAAGCGGGGAGGACGAACCAGCCTTGGCCGGGGCCTTCTTCCTTGGCCCGCCCCTGCCAGTGGAAGGCGTTCTGTATGTGCTTGCCGACCAGGCCGAGCAAATCCGTCTGCTCGCCTTGGCCGAAACCACCGGCCAATTGCTTTGGTCGCTGCCGATTGCCGTGCCAGAACGAACGATCCTGCTAGATCCGCTGCGTCGATTGGCTGGCAGTATGCCTTCCTACGCCGATGGGGTGTTGATCTGCCCCACTTCTGCCGGAGCGGTGGTAGCCGTCGATCCGTGGACGCAAACCGTACTATGGGCCTATGAGACCCCGTTGACAGACTCCTTTTGGAGCTCCCGCCGTCTCATGGTCTTGCGCGCCATAGGCGCCATGCAATCGCCCCAATATGAGTCAGACCATTTCTCTCTAGATAGCACCGCTACCATTGCGGACCAGCATGTACTGCTAGCGCCGGTGGAATCGGATCAGCTGTTTTGTTTTGAGTTGCATACCGGTCGGCTCCGGTGGCAACGGCAAATCGAAGAGTTTCGGTTTGTGGCTGCGGTGGCTGAGGGAGTGGTGTTGACCGTGGGGAGCCGGTCGGTCGGCGGCTGGCAGCTCCGCACCGGCAAACCGGCCTGGGAAGAGATGAACATCCCATTGCCTGAGGGGTTCAACACCGCTGGCCGGGGATTCCGGATGGCCCGAACCTACTACCTCCCCATCGCCAAGGGCGAAGGCGCCCTTCAAAGCTCCGTTCTGCTGCGGATCGACATCCCCACGGGCCGACTGGAAGAGCAATTGCCCCTGCCGACCAAAACCCGCATCGGCAATGTGGCCGCCGCTGGTCAGACGCTGGTCTTCTTCTCCCCCGAGGGGGTAGAAGCATTTGACTCAAAAAAGCCCTAACATTTCTCCGGTTGCCCATATCTTGGCAAGAGCGGTCTTTTTCGTGCTCCTTTACTGCTTTCCTGCCGGTTTGCCGTCCTTGACCGGTTGGGCTGAGGAGCTTAGGAGCTTCGCTCGCGTTTTGCTATTTTGAGGCTGCTTCAGAGAGGCAATCTCCTAACTGCTCGGAACCATGGAAGTTAGGAAATTATTATGAACAAATATGAGATTCTGCGAAAGCATCGGAAATAAAAGCAGTTACGAAAAATGGCAAAAGTGAAATGTCATCGGTTGGAGGTTTGACGTCCTAAAACTCCCAGAGCAGGTCGAGCATTTGCCGATCTAGTTTATGGCCGTGGAAATCCTCGTAGGCTACGTCAGTACGCTGGCTATCCAAGATGCCGAACGAGCCGCGGAAGTTCCACAACGCCCATCCCCAGCCGGCTTCTTTCCATAACGTCAAACAATCCCGCATCCAGCGGAGCACCACATCGTGCGGGGTTTTGTTGAATGCGCCCCATTCGCCCACATGGACGCCCACGCCCGCCTCGGCCAGTTTTTTCCAAGGTTCGATTCGATCCCGCTGGAGCCACTGCCGGTCGATCGTTTGGTTGCCCCGTTGGAGCGGCCAAGTGGGCTTGGGCCAATTTTGGCGACCGACCCAACTGGCTTGATAATGGGAGATTTCCATCGGCTCATAGCCCCGAGTGCTCTGAGCGATCTGCAAAGGGACTAATTCCCAGACAGGTTCCCGCCCCCATTGACGACCGTCGGCAATGATGAGCCGGTGTGGGTCTTCTTTGCGGATGGCTTCCACGGCCTGGCGAGCTACCTTGGCATAATCCTCGGCGGAAACGTTTGCCGGTTCATTAACCAAGTTGAAGCTCAGTTGTTCCGGTTTTATGCCCCGATACCGCCGGGCAAACGCCGACCAATGAAACGCAAACTGCTTCTGGGCCTCTTCATCCTTCCAAAGATTGAGTTTCTCCGGCGGACGGGCCACCGTATAACCCGGCGCCCGATGAAAATTGATGCACACATGAATTCCATACTTCCGGCCCCACTCCACGGCCTGATCAATCTCGGCCAAGGTCTTTTCGATCAGCTTATATGGGTCTTTCGGGTCGGTCCAGCAGCGATAGTCCATCGGAAGCCGAACAAAATCGAACCCCCAATCGGCCATCCATTGAAAATCCTGTTCGACAAAGGGTTTGTTGCCGCTGGGAAGCATGAACTTTTCCAACAGGTTGAAGCCGCGCCAACGGGGCAACTTTTTCCACAACGGCTGTGGGGTTCCCGCAGAGGCCGACTGGGCGGCGACTGAGGGTCCAGCAACCGTTTCTTCTAAAGCAAGGACCCAACGGCTACCGACCCATCCCACCACTCCCACTCGCAGAAAATCCCGTCGTTTCATAGAAAGGCCCTTTCTTAAACCAACTCCGCAAAGGGCTCCTTCGGAAAGTTCCGGAAGAATCCCTGGAGGGATAGTCGGGAAGTCGTTTCTCATTTTGGCGCACGCACCCCGAAGATGCAACCAGGCCAAGAAGGGGAAAAGGCAGTCCGGCTAAAGTTTAGCCAGGGGAGAATGATTCCCCCATCATGGGGGCTTTTTATCCGAAAGGGAGCGAATCGATAGAGATTGGGGCCCCCCTTTATGGGGATTTAATGTGCCAATATTAGAGTATTCGGAAAAAAGGGACTCTGAAAACTTCAGGGCTTTGGGGAAGTAAGATTTTCTCTTCCCGAGCGAATAGAACAAGTAGAACTGGGTAGGGAAGCAGATTCACAGGAATGCATCCCCGGAGAGAGTTGGGGTAAATCGTAGGGGTACCTAGTGGTTTAGGAAGGGGAGCTGGGGATCTCAGCTAGGTAATATAGGGAATATACATAACTTGGATAATTAAACTCTGAGAAAAACTAGGTAGTCTATTCCCCTTTGCTAGAGGAGGCTTCCATGCCAAAGTATTGCCAGATCGCAAAATGGACCAGTTTGATGGGGATGGTACTTTTGGGAGTGGGTGGCTGGGTGCAGGCGGAACCGCAAAAGCCTGTCCTGGTCGTGTCGGTGGCCAGTTATCAGAAGTTGATGGATGACCTGGCCATGTTGGGGAAGTTGGTAGATCGCCCGGAGATCGGTACTGCCTTGGAGGGGATGTTGAGTTTAGCTACCGGCGGGAAGGGATTGGCCGGGTTGGACAAAAACCGCCCCCTTTGTTTGGTCCTGCAAACCGACGGGCAACGGTTTACCCCCTATTTGGCGATCCCGGTGACCCAGTTAGAAAAATTGCTTGGAGTTGTCGAACCTCTGTTGCCCCAACCGATCGTCAAGAAAGACGGTCTATATGAACTTTCGCTGGAAGGTCAAAGAAAATTATATGTCCAGGCCAAGGGACAAAATTGGGCGGTATGCGTCGAAAAAGCCGAGGCCTTGGCTACTGTTCCAGACCAGATTCCAGAAGAAGCACAACAAAAACTGCCCGCCCACTGGACTGTTGGCGTTTCGGTATTGGCGAAAAACATTGCGCCCGACCAGCGCCGCCAATGGGCCGAGCGACTCCGGCAGCAGACCCAACGGGAACTGACTCCCCGGCCAGGAGAATCCGAAGAAGATTTCAAAGTTCGGAAATGGCTCACCGAGTGGTTGGCCGATTGGGCTGCTAGCCTCCTGGACCAAATAGAACAAGTTCAGCTTGGCCTGGGCGTCGATAAGCAGACGGAATCTTTGATAGTAGAAATGGCCCTGCAACCATCAAGCGGCTCCGCCTTGGCCGAGGCGGTCCAAAAGGCCGGCGAAACGAAAACGGCTTTTGGCGGGGTGCTCGCGCCGGAAGCGGCGCTGGCGGCTCATGCGGTGCTTCGTTATCCGGCCGGTGAGTTTCATCAAATTGCTCCCTTGGTGGAGATGCTCAAAGTACGGGCGCTCCAGCAGCGGCCCCGGCCAGATCAGACGCCGGAACAGGCCCGGATCCAACGAGAATTTGCGGCCGCAATGTTCGATCTGGCGGAGAAGACTCTTAAAAGTGGTCGGCTGGAGGGAGCTTTTTCCGTGCTGTTGCAACCGGACCGATTCACCTTGTTGGCCGGCGCCTATGTGGCCGATGGCCCTGCCGTGGAAAAACTCTTGAACCACGCCGTGGCCGAAGCCCGAAAAGTGCGCCCCGGAGAAGTCGATCGGTATGTGAAACTTCGGGCCGAGCAGGTCCAAGGGGTGCATCTCCACGTGGTTCGGATTCCGATCCCTGTGGAGGTAGAGCGGCGCGATGCGCTCGTCCGGTTAGTAGGCGCCGAGGCGGAATTGGTCATCGGCACAGGGCCGGAGGCCATGTATCTTGCCTTGGGCAAAGACGCCCAGGGCGCCCTGCGCATGGCGATCCAAACGGATGCCCAAGGGCCGCAACAGGTAGCGCCGCTAGGGGCCAGGCTGGCTATCCAACCGGTGCTAGCAGTGCTAGCAGAGCATGGCGACCAAACCCAACAGCAAAAAGCCCGTCAGGTGCTGGAGAAAATCTCCGGCAAAGATCAACTTCGCCTTGCCGTGGAAAGCGCCGAAGGGCGGCTCCGCTTTCGGATAGAAATCCAGCGGGATGTGTTGGCGGTGATGACCCAGACGGTTCTGACGGCGTCTGCCCAACGGTGATCGATGTTTTACGTTTTGGGCAACCGGAAGGCGATTTTTTCCCACGAGAGGTTTAGAAAGATTTTTGCAGGGGGGGGACTCCTCAAGTCCCCTCTTTTGCCATAGACTGACAGACCGATCTGCTGAAAGTCTCTTCCGGAATCGGCGTTTTGGTGGAGGAAAAGGTTCCGCTTTTTTGAAATCGGTAACATTGCAGTTGTTGAAACGAAGGGGGGTGTTTTTTTCGTAGAGAACCCCCATTGTGTTACTGCCGCCCAAGCGGGAATCCAGAGAGCTCAAATCCGTCGAAAAAACGGAGTTCCCTGCTTTTGCAGGAATAAGTGGTTGCAGCATTCGGCTGAAATGTCGCCAAAGTTTTTTGAAATCACTTATCGAAAGATGTTTTTCGGCCGAAGGCCGAGTGGTGCTAGGTGTTTCCTCTTTATTAAAGGAGCGTAGAGGTGAGACGTACATGGGTATCATGTCTTGTGGTGGCTAGCCTTTTGTTAGGCGGTGGGATCAGTTTGGCCCAAGGGCCGACGCCGATTGCCGTCGTGTCGATCTCTGGCTACGACGAGCTGCGTGGCGATTTGGAGATGATCGGCAAACTGGGCGGCACGCCAGAACTGGCCAAAATGGTCGAAGGCTTTATCACCCTTGGCACGGGCGGCCGGGGCTTGGCCGGGCTGGATAAGGCCAAACCTTTAGGCGCTGTCGTCTATGTGGATGGCGAAGATTTTCCGGTGATCGGTTTTGTGCCGGTTACCAATCTGAAGTCCCTGCTGGGCGCCTTGGCCGGCCTGGTAGGCGAAGCCAAAGCCGCCGGCGACGGCGTATATGAAATCGCCGCCGGCGAAACGCCGCTTTATGTCAAAGAAAAAGGCGGTTGGGCCTTTATTGCTCAGGAAAAGGAACTCTTGGACAAGGCCCCGGCCGACCCCATGAAACTGCTAGCCGGCCTGGAAAAGACATACGATCTGGCCGTCCGGATTTCTGTCAAAGACATTCCGGAACATGTGCGGACGATGGCAGCAGGCCTGCTCCAAATGGGTGCCCAAGGGGCCCTGGAGCAACAGCCCGGCGAAACGGATGAACAGCATCAGCTTCGGGTCAAACTGGCCCAACGGTCGCTTGACCAGGCCGTCAAGGAAATCAATGACCTGGATACCGTGATTGTGGGTCTCAATATCGACCAGAAAACCAAAACCGCCTATGTGGATTTGCAGATTACGGCCAAGGAGGGCACCGAGACGGCCAAAGAGGCGGCCTTGGCGGCCAAGATGGAAAGCGATCTGCTCGGCTTTGTCTTGCCGGACGCCGCCTTGACCGTGCGCGCCACGGGGCCGATCACCGAGTCGGATCGGGATTCTACCAAGGAACTGCTCCAGCAAGCAAAACAAAGTCTTCTGGACCAATTGGAGGATCAGAACCTAACCGACGAGCAAATTAAAAAGGCCAAAGGGCTTCTCGATGAGCTATTTGCCCTGCTCGAGGAAAGCATGGAAGCTAAGAAGATGGATCTAGGCGCTTCGATCGTGCTAAAAGCGGACGCCCTGAGTTTGGTGATGGGCGCTTCGGTCCCGGACGGCGCCAAAATCGAAGCCTGGGTCAAAAAGCTCGTTAAAGCCGTCCAAGAGGAAGAACCTGATGTAGAAAAATATGTCAAACTCAACGCCGAGACCTATGAAGGCGTGAACCTCCACACGGCTTCTGTCCTGCTGCCGACCGATACGCCAAAGGCCGAAAAGCTCCAGAAGATGGTCGGCCCGGAGATGGACATCGTGCTGGGCACCGCGCCGAAGGCCATCTATCTGGCCGCTGGGCGGGACGCCGAAAAATTGCTCAAAAAGGCCATCTCCGACAGCAAACAAAAGGCCGGTACCCAGGTCATCCCCCTGGATGCCTCTTTCTCCTTGGGCTCCTTGGGCAAAATCTTCCAGTTTCTAATGGACGTAGCCGAAGACCAAGGCCCCCAGAAACGGATGGTCTTGCAGATGTTGACTAAGATGTTGGCTAAAAGCGGCGGCAAAGACCATATCACCATCCGGGCCTCGGCTATCCCCAACGGCACGCAGGTCCGCATCGAATTCCAAGAAGGCATCCTCAGCGTCTTGGGCAATTTGCCTCAGATGTGGATGATGATGGGTGGTCCTGGGTTGGGCCCCCCTGCGCCGCGGCTTGAGCTTGAATTCTAAAACCGACTGCCCACTACTTCCCTTTGGACGCCAGAGCGAAGCAGTTCTTACCACTGCTTCGAGAAAAAACCCGTTGCTAGACGGCTATCCGAACGCCGGCGGGAATTGGCCTGTGCAACAAAGGTGCCGTAGTCTATGGACCGAAGGCTTCCTGGAGCCGAATCCTCTGCTCTGGGAAGCCTCTTTGTTTTTCACCCACGGGAAAGAATCTTTTGTTTCTGTAGGCCTATCAACCTCTGGCCTCCGAAGATAAGATGAAATTTCACGTTGGGGAGGCTTGCCGGGCAGATCCTATTGCCGCAGAAGGCCAGAGGAGGTCCCAGAAGCGGGAGGAGGCCAGATGATGTCTCAAAAAGTGGTAGGCCGACCCATGGAAATCCTGTTGGTCGAGGACAATTTGGAGGATGCCGGCCTGGCCATCCAAGCCCTACGAGAAGGGGGTCTGGAATGCCGCATCAGTCTGGTTCGAGACGGCCAGGAAGCCCTCGACTTCTTGCACCATCGCGGCATCTATGCCCGCACGCCCAAGCCGGATCTGATCCTTTTGGACCTCTATTTACCCAAAAAAGATGGCCGAGAAGTCCTGGCCGACATCCGTTCCGATCCCCTCTTGCGCAGCCTGACCGTCGTAGTGCTTACCGCCTCTCAGCTCCATGAAGAGATTCTCCGGCAGGAGCAGTTGGCTGTGGATGGGTATATGGTCAAACCGGTGGATTTTCCCCAGTTTATCGCCCTGGTCAAACAGCTTCGGCAATCCTGGCTCAAAGAGGTGATTCTCCCGCCTTTGGATTAAAGGAGCTTCTTAGCTCGGAACCCTTCCGTGGAATAGTGGACCCAGGCCTTTCTGCCAAAGCAGGAATCCTGTTTTTTTCCGCCGCCATCAGCGCCGAGGCCCAGATCGACGAACTAGATTCCTGGCAAAGCAGGAATCCACTTTTGCTGATGGATTTTTGTTCTCTGGACTGCCGGTTCTGCGGAATGGACCCCCCGGGGCATGCTCTCTAAAACCAGGAACCTGTTTCACTCGGCTGAAATGTTCCGAAAAATTTTGAGAACCCTGGAAGAAAAAGACCCGGTTAGGGAGTTGGTTCGGCTGGATGGTGGCGCCGGTTGAAAAGCTCTGGGTCGAACGGATCAACCGGCCGGAACTGCCCTGCCGTTGGGTCGCCTTGTTTGGGTTCCGAACGCTGGGGCGAGCAAAAGCCAGAGCGAACCGCCAAGGGGAAGGAAGGCGAAATGGCCGCAGAACCCTCCGCCGGAGGCATGGCGGCACCATTGGCAGCAGCCCAAGGCAAAAAAGCCGACGGAATCGAACTGCCTTGGCGGAAGGCGTTCGGTGGGGTGGGCAAGGCTTCCATAAGAGGCCCTTTAGAGGGTAGGGCTCCGGGCACTGGCTGCCAAACTCCTGCCTGTTGCACAAGGTGGGGCTGCTGCGCCATCGGTACTGCAGGAATAACTGTTCCTTGAAATTTTTGTTCATTATGTTCATTAAAACAAGCGGGGCTTGTGGGCAGGGAATTTGGCAGGGGGGTCTTGTCGGGAGCAGTAGAGTCGCCGGAGTGCTCAACGTGCTCAACTTTGACCAGGGCGTCGCTAGCGGGGCCGACGCTGGCGGCCAGAAGGACCCACCGGACCAGCCGTTGATAGGCTTCCGAGTGCGGATTGCCGAAAATGGCTGTTTTGGCCGACCCGTGGGGTGCCCGAGGCACCGTTAGCAGCGGGCTTCGGAGCGGATCTTTGGGGTTGATCCATTGGAAGGTGCTGGCGAGGTTGCGCTGGGTGAGCCGACGGGTGGCCAACTGCCCGGTGGGAGGCTTTAATAAAGAAAACCGATTCTGTTCCGCCGGGCCATGACAACCGGAAGCGGTGCAATTGTTTAGTAGAATCGGCTGAACCGACTGGCTGAACTGTTCGACTACTCCGGACGGCAAACTGCGCACCCAATTTTCTACTTCGGAGCCCTCCCTGGGGGAGGATGCCGCCGTAGAGGTGGGCGAGGCCGTGTCCTTGGCTTGGTGGGCCATCTCAATCCGACGGCGCAGAAGGGGCAAGAGGGGGTGATCCGGCTGGAGGCGGACAGCCTCGGCCAATTCCTGCTGGGCCTCGTCGACCAGTCCGTGGCGGAGGCACCATTGCCCCAGACGGAGATGTTCCTGGGCCGAGGGCAGACGGATGTTTTGCCGTTTGAACCGGTAGCCTTCCTGAAGCGTTCGGCAAGCAGTTTCCACATCAGCGGCCCGAATGCGCACTTGGCCGTTCGGGACGGCCACATAATAGAAATCCCCTACTTCGGCAATTTTTCCCTGAAGGACTTCGCCATTGCGGAGCAAAAGCACCCCGTCTTGAGGCCAGCGATCAAGCGGCGTGGCCGAGGGGGGCATTTCCGCCGGTGGCGGGCGGCTGCCGTTCGGGTCTGCCAGTTCCATCGGTTGCCCCCGCAGGAGGCTTGCCCCCGCTGCCAGCCACCCCATTAACCCAACCGTCGCCACCCATCCAAACCAGGAGCTTTTCATGGTCCTTTCTGCAAACTCCTTTATTCCCGGTCGATGCCCTTTGCGCTATTGGGCGATAGGGTTTAACGGATTTGGTGGATGGAACGGATGATCACTGGCTGCACCGGTTTGAGCGGAAAATCGGGCAGGTCTTCCACTTCCACCATACCGATTTTGTCCAGCACCTCCATACCGTCAATGACCTGTCCGAAGGCGCAAAAACCGTATTTTTCCGGTGTTTGATCTTGAAAATCCAGCCGGGGATTGTCGGCTAGGTTGAAGAAGAATTGGCAGGTGGCGCTATCGGTGGCGTCGGGCCGACGGACCATGGCGATGGTGCCCCGGATGTTCTTTAACGCCCGATGGGCTTCGTTGCGGACCGGCGGGCGGGTGGTGGGTTTTTCTTTTAAATCGGGTGTGTAGCCGCCGCCGACGACCACATCCCCCTTGGCAACTAAGTGAAAAATTGTTCCATTATAAAACCCTTCTTGAACATATTGCAGGAAATTGGCCACGGTCAGCGGGGCCTTTTCAGCGTCCAGTTGGACGGTAATCTTGCCCATCGTGGTATCCATCACCAGCACCGGATGGAGGGAATCGGCCGGAGGGCTTGCCGGGTTGGCCTGCCCGGCAGGGTTCGTCGTCCCCATGGCCGCTGGCGGCGGATTGCCTTGGGCAGCCGAGTCCGTACTGCCCGTCTTGCCGCATCCTCCAAGGGCCAAACCCACCCAGATGGACGCTAACCCCCAAATAGCCCAATTGCCAATCGTTCGCACCTTGCCCACGCTTTGGCCTCCTTCTTTCTGGAGGGATTTTGTTTGTTCTGATTCTTGACGCAATGGTTCAAAAACGTGATCGGTTGCACTGGGAGAAGTGCCCGGACAAGCTCGACTCTCTTTCGGCAGAAGTCTAAGCTATAAGGGCCTATATCATCCCGGCGAAAGGAGTTTATTGCAATGGCGATTTTTTCTGCTTTTAACTGGGTCAACTGGGGAACCTTGGGTAAGCAGAAAATATAGAGCGATTAGGAAAGATACGAAATTTAATCAAGAGGAGCAAACTGCTTCCCCGGATGTTTCTTTGAGCCGATCTGAGTACAATCTAAAAAGAGACAGTCTAAAGATAGAATGTGGGCCGGGAAAAGGAAAGGGCTGTAGCCCCGGCGGGAACTTGGTCCCCAAAAAGCTGGGAAAAGTGCGATGTCGGGACGGTGGCTAAACCTAGGGGTAGTGGGATTGTGGTTGGCCTCGATGAGTTGGCTGGTGGCCGAGAAGATTTTGCCGCCCCTACAAGTTGGACAACCGCCTAACTACCAGAGCATTGCTCAAGCCCGGCGGGAGGAGGGGCCGGTGGGTTGGCGGCTTTTTTGGAACCAGGAGCCGATCGGCTGGGCCTTAAGCCAAGCACGTGCTCAAGCCCAGCAGTCCACCGAGATCCGAAGCCGGGTTCATCTGGACTATTTGCCGCTGGTGGATTTGGTGCCGGAGTGGTTGGCCCGGGTGTTTCGACTTCCGGAGTGGAAGGAGTTTAGGAATCTTCGGCTTTCGATGGATACTACAAGCAGTTTGATGATCGATCCGTTGGGCCGACTCGTTCGGCTCCATAGTTCGTTGCAGGTAGGCAGGTTTCCGGAGGTAGTGCAGATGGAGGGAACCGTGGAGGGAAGCGATCTTTTGTTTACCATCCGTTGCGGCGAATTCACCTACGAAACAAAAATACCCATGCCCCCGGACGCTCTGCTGGCCGACGCTCTCAGCCCGCAGACGCGGCTTCCCCGACTCCGCCTCGGCCAACAGTGGACCCTGCCCACCTTAAGCCCCCTGGGCCGATGGAACCACGCCCTGGAAATCCTCCATGCCAAGGTCGAAGGTCGTGAACCGATCCTCTGGAACGGTAAAACCCAGGAAGCCTATGTGGTGGTCTTTTGGCCAGATATAGGGACAGCCTCTGCCCAGCACAAACCCCGGGGCCGACTCTGGGTCCTGCCCGATCCAGACGCCCGAGTGGTTCAACAAGAGGTCGCCTTTTTCCACTCTCAAATGCAATTGGTGCGCATGAGCGAGGTAGAGTCCGCCCAGTTGGCCTCCGAAGTGAATCTGGATCAACCGTTGGGTGATCCCCGGCTGGGGGCTTCCGGTCAAAGTGCTTTGGTCCCCATGCTTCCTTCTGCCCACCGGAGCCAAGGGCCATAAGGAGGTCCGCCGACAGGAGGTGGGCAGAGCTGATAGGTTCTTGTTTCCGCATAGATAGACCTTCGGAAGCACCGATGAATTCATGTATTCCAATGGTTGAATTTTCTCATGTTCGGCGGACGTTTGGCCGAACTGTGGCCGTGGATGATCTTTCGCTTACCCTTTACCGAGGAGAAGTCTTCGCCTTTTTGGGTCCCAACGGCGCCGGCAAAACCACCACGATCAAAATGCTGGTGGGCCTTTTGCAGCCAAGCCAAGGGACCATCCGAGTGGCCGGCTACGACGTAGTCCAGCATCCCCGGCAGGCTGCGCAACTGATCGGTTATGTGCCCGACGAACCGTTCCTGTACGACAAACTCACCGGACGGGAGTTTCTGGAGTTTATTGCTCGCATCCGGGGCATGAGTCCCCAACAGATCCAAGCGCGAATCGCTCAACAGGCCGAACTGTTTGAACTGGCCGATTTCCTCAACCAACTGACCGAGACCTATTCCCACGGGATGAAACAGCGGATGGTCTTCGCTTCGGTCCTATTACATGATCCGCCGCTTCTGGTGGCCGACGAGCCGATGGTCGGCCTAGATCCTAAAAGCGTCCGGCTGGTCAAAGACCTGATGCGCACCAGGGCCGCCGAAGGCAAAACCGTGTTCATCTCCACGCACACGCTTGCCTTGGCCGAGGAAATCGCCGACCGCATCGGAGTGATCCACCGCGGCCGATTGATCTTCGTCGGCAGCCTCAGTCAAATGCATCAACAAGGCCTAATGCAAGATAAGAACCTGGAGGATTTTTTCCTAGAGTTAACCAATGGGCAGGAGCAATCCTCCGGCTCAAAGATAGCTTTCCAGCCAGCGGCGTCGGTTCCCACCGATCCAGCGGCGCCCAGTGAACTGGGCGAACAGAAGCCCGCTCCTGCCGGTTTTCCCAAGGAACACGGAGATGACAGCCAGTTGGGCCATCCAAGCCCCTGACAAAGCCCAGGCCCCCCTTACCCCCGCTTTCGCGAGCTTCTCGGCAGAAGCCTGGGCCTTCTGGCGCCTGCGCTGCCAGCGGAGCTGGTGGGCGATCCGTAAGGTGTTCCGAGAGAGTCGGCTTCGGCTGGTGCTAGTGGTGCTATTGAGTCTAGTGCTATGGGGAGTGATCTTTTGGCTATGCTGGGACGGTTTCCATTTTCTCCGAACCGCTGTGGCCCACACACCCACCCATGACCAGATTGTCCGCCATGTCTTCGGGATGTATCTATTGGCCCTGATGCTGATGTTGACCATCTCCTCCGGCATCCTGCTGTATGGGATGTGGTTTCGAGGGCCGGATATTGCCTTCTTGCTTACTCTGCCTGTAAGCACGGAACGAGTTTTTCTTCATAAATTTCAGGAGGCGGTTTGGCTAAGCAGTTGGGCGTTTGTTCTGCTAAGTAGCCCAATGTTTGTCGCCTATGGGTTGGTAGCCCATTCTCCTTGGTATTATTACGTAGTGCTTGTGCCGTTTTTGGTAGCTTTTAGCTACATTCCGGCGGCCATCGGCGCCATAGTCTGTTTGGTGGTGGTTCGGTGGTTTCCCGGCGCTCGGATGCTTTTTTTGCTGGGACTGATTGGGGTGCTATTGGCCGGCGGTGCTTGGCTCGTCCGAGGCCTCAGCAACACCGAACCCGGTGATCTGCTGACGCCCAATTGGTTCCAAAGCATCCTCCACCGATTGCGATTTTCCCAGCATCGAATGTTACCCAGTTGGTGGGTCAGTATGGGGATCCTGGAGGCCGCCCAGCCCTCAAACCCCACCGTTTCGACCAATCGGCCTCCTTGGGCCGAAAGTTTCCTATTTCTTGCCGTTACCATTTCCAATGCCCTATTGCTCCGCCAAGTTGCCGCTGCTACAGGAGCACGCTGGTACCGCAGCGCCTACAGCCGACTCCACACCCAGCAACACGCCTCCGCACAAGGAGTCCTGGGGCGGTTCTGGTCCGCAGGGCTGATCCGCCTGCTAAAACAATTGCCCCACCTAGCTAGCCGCGCTGTGGATCGGTTCCTCCTGCAATTGCCCCTCGGCAGCCAAACGACCCGCCTTTTAGTGGTCAAAGATTTTCGCCTCTTCCGCCGAGACCCCATGCAGTGGTCGCAGTTTTTGGTGTTTTTCGGCCTGGTGCTTTTTTACTTTTTGCACATGCGCCCCTTTTCCTACGATATCCATCATGCCACCTGGGTGAATATGGTCAGTTTCCTGAATCTGTCGGTGGTGGGTCTGCTGCTTTCGACCTTTACCACTCGGTTTATTTTTCCCACGATCAGCCTGGAGGGCCGACGCTTTTGGCTCTTAGGACTTTTGCCGCTCCGAAGAGAACAGATTTTATGGAGTAAATTTGTTTATGCATTCGGCGGCTCGGTCTTGCCCTGTTCGCTGCTGGTGCTTCTGAGCGATTGGAAGCTGGGCATTTCCCCGCTGATTATGGGCATCCATCAGGTGACTGCGATGCTCCTGGCCCTAGGGCTTTCGGGCATTTCGGTAGGCCTGGGCGCCAAAATGCCTAATTTCCGCGAAACCTCCCCCGCCCGGATTGCCGCCGGATTTGGCGGCACGTTATGCCTGGTCCTGAGCGCCCTGTACATTGTGCTGATTGTGGCACTGACAGCCCTGCCGACTCATTTCTGGATGGCCCTCCAGATAGGCCAAGCCACGTGGACCCCAGGTCCGTTCGGTCTCTGGGAAAGCAACATCCGCCTTGGGATGCTTTTAGGCATCGGCTGTAGCGTGCTCTTGGGCCTTGCTGCCACGGTGCTCCCCATGTACCTGGGCTTCCGCGCCTTCCAACGAATGGAGTTCTAACCCACCCAAGAGGCCAAAAAGGACGTCCACTCTTCTCCGGATTGTTTTTTCCTTACGAATTTTTGGATGCCTTTTCAGAGGTTTCTGGGTGGAGGAGGACTTCGAAGACGGTGCGGGAGGCGGAGTCGTCGGCTTTGCCCCAGAGGATCCACAGACGCTGGCCGTCGCTTACCAGAGGGCCAACTAGCGGCTTGGACTGGGCGGGCAGTTGCACCGGATATTCTCCCCATGGAACGCCCCGGTCGGGATCGAGCCAAACCAGCAGGACTTGCGGCTGCTGCCGATTCGGATCCACCGGTGGTTTTACTTTGGCGTACAGCAGGCCGCCGGGTGGGCCGCAAAGCACTGCTTCCTGCCGACCCGGTGTGTCATGCCGCCAAAGGACCCGGCCGCTTTCGGCCTCCAAAGCCACAATCCCTTCGATGGTCAGGGCGAAGAGTTTTCCCCGGTGCAACCCGACCAGTCCCACCAGTTCGCTCAACGTGGTTCGCCACCGGAGCCGACCGGTCCCCAGGTCGATACATTCGACGCTCCAAACGCCCGGCTGAGCTGCATAAACCCATCGGTCTTGAATGATCGGCGGCGAGGCCTTTTGCACTAGCCAGAGCCGCGCATCGTAGATTCCCCGGCCAGGCGGGGGGACCCAGGTTTGCCGACGAGCCCAGCCCAGCCGACCGGCTAGATCGCAACAAAAGACCACTCCTGCGGCAGTGGCTACAATCCGATCATCCTGCACCGCTGCCTGGCACCAGACAGCCGGTTCCGACAGGCTTCGAAACTCCAACAGGGCAAACCGGCGTTGCATGCGGCCGGTCTGCGGGTCCAGACGGAGCAGGCTCAGGATGTTTTTCTGGCCTTCGATGGCACGGACGGTGAAGGCCCAGACGGCCTGGTCGGCCCAGAGGGCGTCGCTGGCGATATAGTCGTCGCCGCTGGTGCTCCAGAGGAGTCGTCCGCTGGCCCGGTCCAAGGCGGCCAGTTCATGGATGCCGTCGATAGCTCGGCGCAGCAGGACCATATCTTTGACCAGTACCGGCGGCGTGGCCAGAAGCGGCCAGGGGCGGGCCGCCGACGGCAAATGCCGCCAATGCCGCCAGACCATCCGACTGCCCGGAAGGTCGAAGGCCAAATGTTCACATCTGCTGGTGATCACTAGCAGCGGATCGGCCAACAGAGCCGATGTTTCCCGGCCTGCCCAATCCAGTTCGGCGGCGGAAACGAAGTCCGGCTTTTTGCTGCCGCCTTCGGCCACCAAGACTTGGCGGACGGCCAACGGGGGATTTTCCGAGAGGCTCGATGGCGATGGGATGGCGTCGGCTTGGGAGGGAGGCGGCGGGCATCGGTTTTGGTCGGCTAGCTTGGCCGAAACTTGCAACGCGGATCGGACCCGGACTAAATCGTCTAGCAGTTGCGGAAAGTTTGCGACCGGTTTTGGCGGGGCCTCGCTCTGGCCCAGTTGGCTGCCGCTAAGGGTGCCCGGTTGGTCCTCGCCAAGGAGCAGTGGCTCTGGGGGCTGCTGGGAAAGACTTTTGCCTTGGAGGGCCTGGGCTAGTTGCAATCGGACTTGGAATTGGCCTTTTTCCTGGGGATCGGCCTGCTGGAGAGCTTGACGATAGTGGCCGGCGGCTTGGGCGAATCGGCCGGCGGCCAAGGCCCGGTCGCCCAACCAGCGGCGTGCTTCCAGGGCCGTTTTGGTACCGGCAAACTGGATGGGGATCATTTCTACCGCTTCCTCGTCGCCTGCTTGGATGGCCTGCTGTAGACGGAGCAAGCCCCGACGCCCAAACTCTTCTTCCATCAGACGTCGCAACGGCGGCATTTGTTCCATCGCTTGCGCTGCCACCGCCGAAATGGACAACAAAAGCTGAGGGTCTTCACTGTCCGGCAGCAGCCCTTCCAAAGCAGCTCGGCTAACCCCTTGAAGCACCAGACATGCTTCCCGAAGTTGGTCGTTGGCCAGGGCGGCTTCCCATTCGGTCTTCACGTTGTAGGCTTCCCTGGCCCACTGTTCCAAAAGCAGCCCGCGATAGTCGATCTGCTGAGGTGGCTGGACCAGGGACCGATCCGGCGCTACGGTCAGCCGACGTCGGGCGGCGAGCTCTTCGGCCATACGGATCAGATGTTCCGTTTGGGGATTCCAGGGCGGCTGACGCCGATAGAGCCAGTCGGCCCGGCAGCGGAAGCGCAATTGCTGGCACAAACCGGCCGCCTCCGCCAACCGATCTTCGCTCATCGCCCGCACCAATTCGTACCAAATAAGCCGTTCCAGCACCGGCGGCCAATCCCGCTGCGGCCAAAATGGCGCCAAAACAAAGCTCCGCCACAAAAGAGGATAGACCGAGGCAGTTTGCAGCTGTTCGGCTCGGCGGGCTAGCCGATCGTAACAACCAGCCCACTGTTCGGCAGCCTGCCAATCGCTGGCAGCCGGGAAAAATACGGCCAGCTCCTCCAAAAGCCGAAGTCCCTCTTCCACCTGGCCGACCTGCTCCATCGCCTCTCGGACCAGTTGGTAGAGCATTTGCGGCCCCCAGCCGGGAATGGGACCTCCTGTTAATATATATACCATCCAGGCCCGCCGCCACTGCTCCGGCAGCACATCGGGCGGTCGGCAAGCCGCCAACCGCTTTTCCCACTCCTCTGGATTGGACGCTTTCCAAGGACTTTCCGGCCAGTTCGGATCCATCTGCTGGACCAGTGCGGCTACTTTTTCCAGAACCGCCCCCGGCGCAAGCGATTGCAAAACTTCCAGCCGCTGAACAGAAAGGTTCCGGAGCCGGACGCTGCGCGGCTGCTGACCGTCCCAACAGAAAAGGCCGATCTGCGTTAGAGGTTCGCCGATGCGAACTTCTTCCGGCTCTGTCTGGGACCAGAAGTGGCCGTCGAGGCTGGTGAACAATTTCACTACCCCCGCTCCATGCACCAAGCGAAACCATCGGCTGCCTTCCATCCACGGGGTGGGCCGACGCTGTTCGTACTGCCGGTCGATCTCCCGATGCCAACCGGGCACTAAGCCGAAGGTGGTTCGGCCGGTGGCTCGATCGCGGAAGAAGCTTAATCGGGCCTGCACTTCGCCGCGGGCGTTGGCCCAAAGAATGCCGGTGCCCGCCTGGGGAGTATCGACCTGAAAAGTCCATTGGTACATTCCGGCCGGGACCACCGAGGCCATCGTTTGCACATCGCCGCTGCGAGGATCAGCAGACCATTGCACAGAGCCATCTTCCAATGCTTGGAAACGGGCCTTTTCCTGGGGGCCGGTTTGCCAGGCCAAACGGGGTAGATCAATCGGGATGGCTGCGGCGGCAGTGGGGGACCGGCCGAGGGCCCAGGTCTCTTTTGGCGGACCGTCGGAGACCCGGAACATGGCAATGCCACGGACCAGGGCCCGACCATCCAGATACACCTCCTGGGGTTGGTCTGGAAACGGCAAGCTCACCAGCGGCGTATCGCCTCGTGCCAGGGTCAACCGACCTTCATGCCAATAGAGGGTTACCGTACCTACTCCGGTTCGGCGGTATCGGCCTTGGTCGGTAGCCCAAAGTTCCAACGTCTCTGGCCGGCCCTGATGAGTGTTTCTGCGGGTGGTAAAGGCCGTCCAGGTCTGGTGAAAATCAGGATAATATCGGAAGGTTACCCCATTCAGACCACTCCAAAGATGAATCTGAATCGGAAAATTTTCTCGTTCCACTAGCCAAAGCCGAAGGGCTGTGCCCGGCTCCCACGGAGGCTGCAGTCGCCACAGGCCCACCAGTCGGCAGCAGCGCTCCACATGCCAATTGGCCTGTTCGATGCGGGCTTCCTGGCCGGGGACCGGAGTAAGCAGGGTTCGTAGGTCCTTTTCCTCTGGCCAAGGCGCCGTAAGATAAAAATCATCCAAGCAAACTTGACCAAAAGAGGGCAGAGGGGTCGGCTGGCTGGACGCCACCAGATTGCTCTTGTTGGTTTTGGCGGATTCCGCATCCGTAGGGTTGGCTTGAGAGAAGGCACCTAAGGCCATCCCAACTAGCAACCCAAACTTCCATGATATGAACAATTTTTCCCTCTTTGCGTCTGGTTGCTTCCCGCTGAGGAATGGTTTCAATGGACTGCCTTTCATAAAAATTCCTTCTGTTGATTTTTCGTGGGCTGGGCAGTGGGACGTCGGCCTTTTTTGACCGCTTGGTAATTTGGGCTGTCGGCTTTACCGAGGACCTCGTACAAAAATCGGCTTGGAATGGTCGGGCGCGGTTTGCCCCATTTGCGCCGGCTGAGGGCCAAGGTTAAGGTCAGCCGATTTTGCGCCCGCGTCATGCCTACATAACAGAGTCGGCGTTCTTCTTCCACCCCTGCTTCATTTTCGCCGATCGACTTTTTGTGCGGCAATAGGCCTTCTTCCATACCTACCAAATAGACCTCCGGAAACTCCAACCCCTTAGCGCTGTGGAGGGTCATCAGGACCACGGCGTCCCGACGGAGCAGGTCTTCCTGTTCCTGATCGGGGCCGGTAAGCGCCAGCTCTTGCAAGAACTCGGTAAGGTTGGGCTGTTTGGCCCGCTCGGCATAATGGCTTGCCGCATTGATCAATTCTTCCACCACCGCCCAGCGAGACTGTTGATCTTGCGGATCATGGTACGTATGTTCAATCTCTCGGCGATAACCGATCCGATCCACCATTTCCTGAAGCGTTTGGACCAGGGGCTGTGTTTGTAGCCGGTGGCGAAACTCCTGGATCAGTTGATAGAATTGCTCTAGGCCCTGGATGGCGGCCTGGGGCAGTCCGGGTGGATGGCGCTTGGGCTGCAGCAGCTCCCAAACCGGCGCCCGCTGCTGAATGGAGGCCTTCACCAGCGCTTCGGCCGTGGCCGGTCCAATGCCCCGAGGCGGCCGGTTCAACACGCGCAAAACCGCCTGGTCGTCCTCCGGATGGACCAGCAATCGCCAATAGGCCAGTAGGTCCCGTACTTCTTTACGGTCAAAAAACGACATGCCCCCTACCAGCACGTAAGGGATTTTCGCCTTCCGTAGCTCCTGCTCAAAGGGGCGTTGCTGTTCATTGGTTCGGCAGAGGATGGCAAAATCTTTTGGCCGAGCGCCGGCGGCCAGACGGGCCTGGATCTGGCCGACCACGCCGGCGGCTTCCTCCTGCTCATCGGGAAACTGCAAAATCCGCGGCGGCGGCCCCGATCGGCCTGAAACAAGCTCTTTCGGATGCCGATGTTTATTAAACCCAATCAGCCGATTGGCCCAACTGAGAATTTCCCGCGTAGAACGATAGTTCACCTGGAGCCGCACCACTTTGGCGTCCGGCCAATCCTGCTGAAATCGCAGGATGTGTTCCACCTGAGCGCCCCGCCAAGCGTAGATGGACTGATCGTCGTCGCCGACCACGGCAAGGTTCCGGTGCGGCAGAGCCAAACAACGCACAATCCGATACTGCACCGCATTGGTGTCCTGATATTCGTCGATCAGGATGTGGTCGAATCGGTCGGCCTCGGCCTGACGCACTTCAGGAAACCGCTCAAAGAGTTCTTCGGTGCACAGCAGCAGATCGTCGAAATCCACGGCGCCGACAGCCTGGAGGGCTTTTTGATACCGGCGATAGGCCGAGGCAGCCAGGTGTTGCTGATCGGTGCGGGCCTGGGCGATAGCCTCGGCCGGACGCACTCCAGCCGACTTCCACCAACTGATCATGCTGACCAAATCGCCAGGACGCAAAAGGGCCGTCGGCGCCTGGATTTCTCGCAAAACCGAACGTGCTACTGCCTCCTGTTCAGTGCGGTCGTAGATGGCAAAATCTTTCGGATAGCCAAGCCGATCCACGTGCCGACGCAGAATCCGCACACACAATGAATGGAAGGTGGAGATTTCCGGCCGGGCCGCGCCTCGCTTCCGCCGACCCAGCAAGGCCATGGCCCGCTCCTGCATTTCCCGAGCGGCCTTGTTCGTAAAAGTAACCGCCAAAATCCGCTCCGGACGCACCCCATGCTGAATTAACCGCGCTATCCGGTAGGTAACCACCCGGGTTTTGCCAGTACCTGCCCCGGCCAAAACCAAAAGCGGCCCCGACAAACTCTCCACCGCCTCCCGTTGGGCTTCGTTCAAACTGCTGTCCATCGAAGTAGGGCATTCCTCTGCCGAAGCGATTGCCTTGGTAAACGTCGGGAAACCCAACAGACGACCCCCAACCTATTGGCCTCTGTTGGGAGGCAAATGGGTATATGATAGGAGAGGTTGGCCAGGACGCCAAGCGGACCCCACCTTAGCGGATCATCGCCGGGGGAATTGAAGTCCCCCAAGCAAGCCAGCCACTTCTTACCCTACCCGATCCAACCCCCCTACAGACGGGAGAAATGGAAGCGCCTAACGCCATATCCGGTCTGTTCTTAACTTTCCATCGCTCCAAGGATACACTTAAAAAGGGCCTCTCCGAAGGGAGGGCGTTGTCTGAGGAAAGCCTTTCTTTTGCCCCGATCCGCCGCCAAGGAACTCCGCCGTCATGAAGGAAAATCCCCGTTTGTTTCCCAAGGAACCTGTATTGAAGGAGGCCGATTGCCAGCTGTGTCGGTGGCGGCTTACCGTCCGGGGGATTGTGCAGGGGGTGGGGTTTCGGCCGTTTGTATATAACACGGCTCAAAGGTTGGGCCTTGCCGGTTGGGTGAAAAACACCAGCGGCCAGGTGGAGATTCTCCTGGAAGGCCGACGGGAACAATTGGAATCATTTGTACATGCTCTTCAGCACACCCACCCGCCCCAGGCAAGGATTGATGCTCTGGAAGCGGTCGAATTGAAAGCCGGTGAGCCTCCGCTGGCCGACTTTCAAATCATCGCCAGCACCGCAGAGGAATCGGTTCGGCCAATTATTCCGGCGGACCTGGCCCTTTGCGAAGCCTGCCGGGCAGAAATCCACACACCTACGGAGCGACGGTATCGGTATCCGTTTACCAACTGTACCCATTGCGGGCCCCGATGGTCGATCATTCGGGGGCTTCCGTATGATCGGCCCCGGACGAGCATGGCCCATTTTGCCATGTGCCCGGATTGCCAAGCCGAATATAAAAACCCCCGGGACCGGCGGTTCCACGCCCAGCCAATCGCCTGCCCCTGGTGCGGCCCGAAACTTCGGCTTTTGGTGCGGGTAGTGCGGACCGAACCGGAATGCAGTTCTTCCTCCCCTCAGGAAGATACTTCTCCAGAGTATCTTCCGGTGGCCGAGGGAGACGACGCTCTGCAGCAGGCGGCTCAGGCGATTCTGGAAGGCAAAATCCTCG
Organism: uncultured Thermoguttaceae bacterium; assembly: GCA_938042245.1. Classification (GTDB taxonomy): domain Bacteria; phylum Planctomycetota; class Planctomycetia; order Pirellulales; family Thermoguttaceae; genus JANXAQ01. The sequence continues at coordinate 74,395 of CALIRO010000011.1, read as the reverse complement.
CTCTCAAAGGGCTGGGCGGGTTTCAACTTTTGTGTGATGCTACCCGGCAGGAGGTGGTCCAGGAGCTTCGACGCCGCAAACGCCGACCGGATAAACCATTTGCACTCATGTTTGCCAACTTGGATCAGGTTCGCCAAGCCTGCTGGCTGTCCGAGCTGGAGGCCCAACTGCTCCAATCGCCTGAATCGCCGATTGTGCTTTTGCGCCGCCGAGCACCGCTTGGCACAGAGGTGCGGCGTCCGGATGTTCTGGGAGTGTGGGCGTCCGGCCCACATTCGCCTCTCCCCTCTGCGGGAGAGGCCGGCCAACCGATAGGTTGGCCGGGTGAGGGGGCTCTCCAACCGTCCGATACCTCCGCCTGCCAGATTGACTCGGCTGGGGCCTCTGCCTGGCAGATCGCCGGGGCGGTTGCCCCCGGCAATCCGTATCTAGGGGTGATGCTGCCCTACACGCCGCTGCATGAACTGCTGATGGAGGCGGTCGGTCGGCCTATCATCTGCACCAGCGGCAACCTCTCCGAAGAACCGATGGCCTACCGGACCGCAGAAGCGATCAGTCGGCTTGGCCAAATCGCTGACCTGATCCTTACCCACAACCGCCCGATTGTCCGGCCGGTGGATGATTCCGTAGTGCGGGTGCTGGCGCTGCCGCCGGAACTGGCCCCCCAACCTGTCAGTCAAGAATGCCCACCTGGAAAAGACGAAATCCAATTAGCCGGGCAAGATGCTCAACCTGCTGCTTGGGAGAATGCGAAAAAACCCGCTGCGGCACTCTGCCGCCATCCTGCCGGGCAAGAAGCTCAACCTGCCGGAGGACAAGGCGGCTTAGGCAGACAGCAGACGGTTTGGGACGTGGCAGGCGTCCCGGTTGGCTCAGGGCGCCAGCTTATTCAGGTGCTTCGGCGGGCCAGGGGCTATGCACCCCGACCGATCGAGCTAGGTTTCCAGATGCCGACAATCCTAGCCCTGGGCGGGCATTTGAAAAATACCGTAGCCCTATCCCTGGGAAGCCAGGTGGTCCTCTCGCAGCATGTGGGCGATCTGGACAACCTGCCCAGTCTGGAGGTTTTTCATCAGACAGTAGAAGACCTCTTGCAGTTTTTCCGGGCGGAACCGGAACTGCTTGTCTGCGATCTGCATCCGGACTATGCTTCCACGCAATACGCTGAGCAGTTGGCCGATCGGCTGGGAGTTCCGCTGCTTCGGGTGCAGCATCACGAAGCGCATTTGGCGGCCTGTTTGGCTGAGCAGGGGCTTTCGGCGGAGCAGTTGGACGAGCCGATCTTAGGCTTCTGTTGGGACGGGACCGGCTACGGCTGGGACGGAACGATCTGGGGTGGAGAAATCCTTCTGTGGCAGGCAGGCCGGGTGGTGCGGGTTGGCTCCCTTTGGCCTTTCCCTTTGCCGGGCGGCGATCAGGCGGTGCGCCAGCCACGCCGATCGGCACTAGGCGTCTTATATGAACTGCTCGGGGAGTCGGCCTGGGAGCGGATCGGCCCGCTTCAAGAGTGGTTCAGCCCCACCGAACAGGCCGGCCTTCGCTCCATGCTCCGTCGCAGGGTAAACTCTCCGCGCACAAGCAGTATGGGCCGACTGTTTGATGCCATTGCTGCTCTGTGCGGACTGGGAAGCCGCATCAGCTTTGAAGGCCAGGCAGCCATGGCCCTCGAATTCGCCGCTCTGGAAGAACCGACAGAACTGCCCCCCCAACATCTCCAAGGCCTCCCTACCCCGGCGAACCCGCCGTTCCAACCGCTAGAACCAGCCGAACCGCTCTTGGCCTATCCGCTTCCGTGGATCGAAGGAGCTGAACAGTCTGAGCTTCCGAAGAAAATCACGGGAAAACCGCCGCAGCGAGACAACGCACCTTTGGGTCTTTTGGATTGGCGGCCAATGGTGGAAGCGGTGCTGACGGATCGGGCGGCTGGGGTGCCGGTCGGCCAGATCAGCCGAGGGTTTCACGCCGCTTTGGCCGAGGGGATTCTGCAGGCGGCCCAATGGGCGGCGGTGCATTGGGGGGTCGCTCAGGTGGCCCTCAGCGGCGGCTGCTTCCAAAACAGCCTGCTTACCCAATGGGCCTACCATCGCCTCCGCCAGCCCGGGTTTACCGTGTTCCTGCACCAGCAGACGCCGCCCGGCGACGGCGGCATCGCCCTGGGACAAATCCTGCTAGCCGCCTGCCAACATGTAGTCTCTTGCTAACAAGCATCTGCCGGCTCAGGGAGTATCGCTTTGTTTTCTGCTCAGCTCCAACCCTTATGCCCTGCGCAGGCAGATGCCAACGGCGATCTTCTGCGCAATGATTGGGGCCCGCATGCGAACTTCCCAACTCGGCCCTGCGCAGGCAGATGCCAACGACTATCTTCTGCGCAGCCAGCTCCAAAGACCTAAGCCCCCAAGGGCCAACAGGGCCAACAGCCCGCTTGCCGGCTCCGGCACAATCTGCAAAAACTCCGCTGGCGTAAGCACCCGATCGGAAAACCGCACCTCATCCAGCCAGCCGCGGTACGGATACACAGGATAATATGGCCATCCCACCGTCTTGCTCGGGTACTGATTGGTGTTGTCCCAGTTCACCACCGGCGCATAAGCGAAGTATAAACCATATTGCCCCTGATAGTCTATGGACACACCGGTTTGTTGCGCCGCCTGAGTATAATCGAGGTACAACGTCCATGTGCCGCCCGAATCGGGCGAATAGGTCAGGGCGAAATGGTGCCATCGGCCGTCCGCGGTCGCGGTGTTGCCTGCGAAGTTCACGTTGGGACTCCCCGGGTGGGGGGGTCAATCCGAGCGAATATGTATTCTTTGTTTTGTTTTCCAATTTCCCAGCTAAGATAGCCTGCAATCGTTGTGTTTTCATTGTAAGAATCAGGGGTCTTTGGTTTCACGACGATTCCCGGCCATTTGCTTTGAGTAGGCGCCTTCATGAAAAATTCAATGGTAAACGCTGAGGGTTCTAACAACGAGTTATAAGGAATTGCGATATAGTCTGCGCCGTCTTGGACTGGGTAGCCACTGTCTCCTGCTGGAACGAAGTCAAAATAGATGGAGGTGGCGTTCGGTCGAATAGTGCCCCCAATACCTTCGGAGATCCAAAAGCCTGGAACATCCGAAGAGAGAATCGGGTTTCTGTATACAGTACCTTGCATCGAGGAGGAATTGTAAATGGAGGCCACCCCGGTTGGCGTGGTACCGGCCTGGCCATCCTCGAACCGCCAATACCCGATGGGATCGGCCCAACAGAACGCCGACCAGGTAAAACCCAGTAGTACACCTACCTCGTACACAACTACTTTTTTCCACCCCACAGACCTAAACCCACTTCGGCACGCCATGGCTCTACCTCCCGGAAGAAAAGAAAGCCAATAAAACGTTTATCCCCATCCACCTATTCCAGCCAATATCGGACTTCTGTTCCTGGTCCGGAAGCCCCTTTTGCTTGACATCCCGGCGAAATTGGGACGTTATCAATTCCTGCCGAAGGAGGGAATCCAGGCCCCTCTCCCCCGGCCAGCAAAGGCGGTACAATTCCCTCTCCTCTGGCGGGAGAGGGTTAGGGTGAGGGGGACAAATTCTCCCCTCTCCCCTGGTGGGAGAGGCGTGGCTGCCCCCTCACCCGGCCAACCTATCGGTTGGCCGGCCTCTCCCGCGGTGGGGAGAGGCGTATGGCCAAAGGAGCAACACCAAGCAGCCTGGATTCCCGCTTGCGCGGGAATGACAACCGGCGCCTCTCCCGCGGTGGGGAGAGGCGTACCTAAATTCCCTATCCCCTGCGAAACGAATGCTATTTTCCTATTTTGCTCATCCGCTAGTAGTATAGATGACCGTCTAGAGTTTGTCAATATGCGAAACGAATGCTATTTTCCTATTTTGCTCATCCAGCGCCAAAGTGCCAGGCCGCCAAGGGCCAACAGGGCCAACAGCCCGCTTGCCGGCTCCGGAATCGCGTAGTTCAAAAACACACTATTGCCCTGGTTGCCCAGGCTGACCCACCAGCGGCCGCCGTGCCAATAGTTCTGGAAATTGCCCAGGTCGATCAGGAATTTTTCCTGGGCAAAGTCGATCACGCCGGCGGTGGTGCGGGCAATCTCCCAGGAGTACACACTCAGGGGATCAAAATCGCCGACCAGGCCCGGCAGGCCGCCCGAAGCCAGCGAAACCACATCGATCACAAACGGATTGGCCGCTGTAGCGGTGATGCTCAGCGTACCGGTGATATTGACCAGGTCCCAGCCAAGGCCCGGCCCGGCATCCACGTCCTGGATTTCCCACTGGTAAGTTCCGCCGGGGGCCCAGGTCTGGCTGCCGGTATTGATGGTGCCGACGCTGGCCCCTGGGGCGATGGTCCCTTGGACCAGCACCGGGGCCTTGGTCGTGCCGGTCCCCCCCAACGTCCCGGCAGCAGCAATGGTATATAAGCCCGGCGTGGCGGCCGGCGTATGGGTGCCATTGAGCAAAAGTTTACCTGCCTGAATGGTGGTCGGCCCGATATAAGTGTTTGTGCCGGAAAGGACCATTGTGCCGGCGCCGGTTTTGACTAGTTCCATGCCTTCGTAGCCGCCGCCGTGGTCGATGATATTGGCCGAGACAATCAGGTCCAGAACGGCCGGGCCGTCTTCTACGTCAAAGGTGGTCTTGGTGGCCGAGGCGGTTTTGACAAAGCTGAGCCGCCCTTCGATCCTGGAACTGGTAGAACTGGCTTTAACAGTAATCAAGCCGTCGCCGGCATTGCCGGTTCGCCAGACATTGGTAATCGGCTGACCAGCGGGATCGGAATAGATCCGTCCGCCGGTCATTTCTATCTTGCTCTGATAGGTTTCATGCAAGAATTCTACGGTGCCGCCGTTGATGACCAATTGGTGGGCCTGCCCGTTGCCCAGAAGTGCCCGTTCGGTAAGCCGGAGCGTCGCCCCGGAATTGACGGTAATCACATGGCCAGCCGATCCGAACTGGCCATTGGCAGTCCAGCCTAAGCCGGGCTGAGCCAGTACCAAAGTGCCGCCGTTGGCCGTGGTGCCGCCGGTGTAGTTGAGCGGCCCAGAAAGGACCATAAGGCCCGGTCCTTGCTTGACCAGGGCCATTCGCCCTTCAAAACCGGGGTGGTCAAAGATGGTGGCGGAGACAACCAGATCTTCGGCAGCCGCCCCGTCAGCCACATCAAAAATTGTTACCGGCGCGGAAGCGGTGCCCACAAAACAAAGCCGTCCGGAAATCGTCGAAGACACATTGCTGGCATTGACTTTAATTAGCCCGCTCCCCCAGTTCCCTGTGCGCCAAGGCCTGTCTGTATCTCGAGTGGTAATCTGTCCGCCGGTTAACTCGATGTTGCCCCAGTAGTTGTCTTGGTTCCCAAAATGGAGCGTGCCGCCGTTGACCACGGCCTTGTTGCGCAATCCGTCGCCGGTAACCCAGAAGGCATCCAATCGCAATGTCCCCCCCGAGTTGATCGTTACCGTATGAGCTGACCCAAATTGCCCGGTAGAACCCAGGCCAGGAAACGGCATACCGGGCTGAGCCAGTACCAAAGTGCCGCCGTTGACCGTGGTGCCGCCGGTGTAGTTGAGCGGCCCAGTGAGTGTCTGGGCGCCAGCGCCGGTTTTGACCAAGGAGACATTCGAGCCGCCATCTTGAATCGTACCGGAAAAACTGCCAGAACCATTCCCCGCCCCGACGGTAAAGACCACATTAGGAAACCCGGTCAATCCGGTTACTGTGCCATCGCCGCGGAGGGCATTGATCGCTTCGGACCGGAGCAGACGCAGGGTAGTCCCACTGCTCATAATGATACTAGCGGCATCGGGAATCACATTGGGGGTGGTCAGTTGGAGCACGCCGGCGGTAAGATATACATCCCCTACAAAATCATTATTCGCTTCGAAGGTAATACGCTGAGGACCATCGATATACAGGTTGCCAGTGCCCGTGATCTTGCCGGTAAACGTGGTGTGATCCACGTTTATGCCTTTGAGATGCAGATCCTTATTGTTCAGCGTGATAGTACCTGAGAAGACCACATACTTGCCGCTTGCGCCAGCGGCATTGCTGCCGATGGTTACCGTACCGGCGCCGACATTATTGACCGCGATATTTCGAGCGATGGTAAACGCCCCCGTGTGATCGGCCCACACATCCGTTAAAAGGGCGATGTTGTTATCGCCGGTGCCGCTGTCGCCCAGTTGGACGGTGGAAGTGGCCGACCCCAAGGCGTTAGGATGCCCCAGGAGCAACGTCCCGGCCGAAATGGTCGTGGTGCCAGTATAGGTGTTATTGCCCGATAGGGTCCATGTGCCGGTGTCCAGTTTGGTGATGGAACCGGCGCCGCTGATCGTGCCGCTTAGGGTGGCCGAACCAGTACCCCGTAAATACAGGGTTTTATTGGTCAGATCGACGTTGCCCGAAAGGCTGATGTTCGTGTTGCTGGCAAAAATGGGCGAATCGGCCTGGAGTTGAAAATTGTTGGAGAAGCTGGTGTTGGCGGTCATGAAGTGCAGGCCTGCCCGAGGAGACGCCGGCGTTGCCGTGGAAATATTACCGCCGTTTAGGGTAACCAGTCCGGTTCCTAGGCCGCCGGAGGCATACACGGCCAATCGGCAATAACCTTGGTTGGCGTTGGCCGTGCCATTGTAGATCGTGCCGCCCGTATAGATGTTCGTTGCGTACAAGTGCCATTCGCCGCCCCCAGCTTGGGCCTCCATGCGCAGGGCCCCATCGCCGCTGATGACCCCTTGAATCTTCATGTTATACGTGTCGTTGATCAGCCGAAGCGTCGTGCCGACAGGAACCTGAATCCCATTATAGAACCATTTGTCATACCAGCCGTAATTTCGGAACATCGGCTGGGTGGCGCCATTGGCCACAAATTGAAGCGGATTGCCGCTGATATGATACGACACGTCCGCGTCATGGCCGAAGGTAAGCTCATTGAGTTGCAATGGGTTGGCGATGTCTTGCTGGAGGGGGTTGGCGGAAGTGCCGGGGTTGGTGAGGACATTGAAATTGAGGATGGTATCGGAGGCACTTATGGGCACGGCGCCGCCGGACCAGTTGGTCGAGGTGCTCCAGAGTTGGCTGGAGCCATCGCCGCCGGTCCAGGTGAAGGTACCCGCCCAGGCGCACAAGCCCCCATACCAACCCATCAGCCCTGCCACCACCAAGCCCCATCGCCACCTACCAAACATAGCTAAGCACCCAGTCATGAGCTTGCCTCTTTAGAATAAAAAAGACCCTTCGAACTAAGAAGCCTCCGGTGGGGAATATTCAGAAAGATACCTTTCGAGACCCAAAAAGTGGATTCGAACCTACAGGCTCTAACAAACCGGCACCGTCAACAGGTTGAACAAGAGTCTCTCCTAGGGATGCAGTGTCAGGAACGACGGTATGGTGAGAGACTCCCGCTTTTTTCTGCACTCTTTACTTTCCCCCTTTTACCAGGATAATTAGGATGCGGAAGAAAAGCAAGATTTTGGTTTTGATTATTTGGAGATTTCCTTTTCCTCCGATTGGATCAGGGGTACCCCCCCGAAGACGGCAGGGTGTGGGTTTTGGTGATGGGAGGAGAGGGGCTGACCCGGGCAGTCGATTCCCCCCACATAGCCGGCCCGAAGAAAAGATTTTTGGTTATCTGAGGAGGTGGGGCATGGCCTCCAACAGGGGGTATGGTTGATCCAGGAGGTTTGGAGGGATTTTCACGCGGTCGAAGCCCCGTGAGGCCCCCTGTTAACCCGAACCGGTGCGGGAGGCAGCAGAGGCTTGCAGGAGGCGGAAGACTTGCTGGGGAGTGATTTCCTCCAGATGGTGGACCACCAGATCGGCGGCGGCTAGTTGCTGGGCGGTTCGGCCCGTGCTTACTAGGCCGATCGCCTTCATGCCAGCTCGGTGGGCCGCCTCAATACCCAGCGGAGCATCTTCCACCACCACACAATCGGCAGGTCGGAGCCCAGCGCGCTGGGCCGCCAACAGAAATACCTCCGGTTCCGGCTTTCCTCGGCGTACATCCATCCCGTGGACCACGGCGGCAAACCGATCCCGCCAGCCAAGCCGCTCCAATACCAACTCCACATTCTCCGGTGGCCCCGAGGAGCCGACAGCCAACCGGAACCCCGCCTCGGCCAGACGTTGGAGCATCTGATGCACGCCGGGCATGGGGGTGAACTGAGCTGCCAAAAGCTGCCGAAATACCGCTTCTTTACGGTGGTCCAGGTCGGCAATCTGCGTCTCGGTGTAATGAACATTTGGCCAACTAGCGATGATCTCCCGGCTGGTGCGCCCAAAACTGGCGGCAAACTCCTGCTCGGTAATGGAGCGTCCCTCCTGGGCAGCCACTATCTGCCAACTCTTCAGATGCGCCCAGTAACTATCCACCAGCACGCCGTCCATGTCGAAAATGACACCCAGCGGCCTATTTGCCGAAGGTTCTGGATCGCTCATTCCGCTAGCACGCATCGGATGTGTGTACATTTATTCATAAAACGTCCTGAACCCCTATCCTAATATCTGCCAGAAGAAAGAGACCGGCCTGGCCATAGGAAAGCAGTTCAGAAAGCTTCCGGGAGAACGCGGATCAGGAAGCGGAGATCGGGGCGTTTTGGCCGTCGCCCGGAGGGCCAAACCGTTTTTGTTCCAAAAGTCCTGCCCGGAAGGCGGCAGCCATGGCCTTGGGCACCTCGGCCTCGGCCAACATGACCATGGCTCGATTCTGCGCCACCGCGGCCTTCATTTCCTGTTCGCGTGCCATGGCCATAGCGCGGCGTTCCTCGGCCTTAGCACGGGCCACCCGGGTATCCGCCTCGGCCTGCTCGGCCTGCAAACGGGCGCCGATGTTTTCGCCTACGTCGATGTCGGCAATGTCAATCGAAACGATCTCAAAGGCCGTCTGAGCATCCAAGCCCCGCTCCAAAACCGCCTTGGAAATCCGATCCGGATTTTCCAACACCTCCAGATGGGTGTCCGAAGAGCCGATGGCCGTGATAATACCTTCGCCGACACGGGCAATAATCGTCTCTTCTGTAGCGCCGCCAATAAGCCGTTCCAGATTGGTCCGAACCGTTACCCGTGCACGGACCCGCAATTCTACGCCGTTGCGTGCAATGGCGCTCAGATACGGCCGGGGCGATTTGTGCGGATCCGGACAATCGATCACCTTGGGATTGACGCTGGTTTGGACCGCTTCCCGCACATCCCGACCTGCCAGGTCAATGGCCGCAGCTCGGTCAAAATCCAGATCGATGTCGGCCCGATGGGCGGCAATGAGGGCCTGGATTACCTTTCGGACATCGCCGCCGGCCAGGTAATGGGCCTCCAACCGCCGGGTAGTGATGCCGGTCTGACGCTCCGGTCCCAGACCGGCCTGAACGGCCATGATCTTGGCCTGCACAATCGTTCTGGCATCCACCTGGCGCAAATCCATGCCAATCAGACTCCACAGACTCACATTGGCATTGGACATGTACGCCTGAAACCAGATGTTCCAATACCGGAGGACGATGATGACCACCAGGGCGGCCAAAATCACTAAAACCACAACACCTACCAGCCACCACACATTGGCCGGCGGAGCTGCTGGTTGTCCAAACAACCCGACCGCCATATCCTGAAAAGCCATGCGCAGGCCTCCTTTGTAAAAACCGCGCGTTAGCGCACATCCCAATGGGACAATCCAGCCACACGGCTGGAACATGAGCGGTTTGGTATCACTTCCGCCGAAGGAACAACTCCCCTGCCTTTTCTGAGAAGGTCCTATGTTGTCATTCCCGCGAAAGCGGGAATCCAGAAAAGGCAACCCAAGGGAAAAACGGGACTTCTGCTTCCACCGGAATGCCAGCCGACAGCATTCGGCTAAAATGTTCGGGAAGCTGGAATCTTTTATCAGGATACCCGACCGGCCAAAGTATGCCAAGCCCCCTGCGGGCGCCGGGGTGGGGTTTTTGCATAGATCAGTTTAACGGTAAGGGTTTGACGCCCTGGGCTGGAGGGGCTTGGTAAGGCAGGTGGCCGTTTTTCAATAGGTCAGTTCCACGGTAAGGGTTTGACCGGCGGCAAGTTGCACTGGCTGGTCTAAGAGGATCTGAACCCGAGTTGCTTGTTGGGCAGATTCGACGGGTAATATCTTTTCGTCCCCCTTTTGGTCCCCAAGGCGCAGCGTAGCCTGCTGCAATTTGGCCCCTTCGGGCAAGGCAAAACTCATCGAGCGAAGCCGAAGCTTGCCCCAACGAACCTCGATCTGACAGGTTTGGGCTCGGTCGGTGCGACGTTGGCGATACTGCCCCCAGCCTTCTGCGCCGGTAAAGGCGGCCTGGAAATTCACGGCATTCAGCCGGGGATCAAAGCCGATATGCCCCCTCGGCCCATGATATTCAAAGCCACACAGGGCCAAAAAGACCCCGTAGCTTGCCATGGCCCGAGAGTAATGGTCCCCGCATTCCACCTCGTTCCAGGGGTTTCGTTTGGCCGGGTGGTACCGATCGTGGATGGCCCGGCAGATGGCCAGGGCTTCCGTAAGCATGCCCTCCCAGACCATGTGACTTGCCACTTGGTATTCAATGCCGGTCCAGACTTCATCCCGATAAAGGACGCTTTCTGGGCCGAGGTGTTTACTGTTGGGCCAGGTGCAGGTAAACAAGCCTGCTTCGCCGGGCATGGCAAACCATCGCTGCGGCGGATGGGCCTTGTTCTGCGGGCCAACATCTGGCGCCCAACAGTATTTCCAGATCGCCTGCAGGGCCGACAGCACCTTCTGCTTCGGATACACATAGCCCAAGCCCACCTGATGCGCCCAGCTTTGGCCGAAAAGTTGGTCGGCCAAACAGCCCGGCCCGTACTGATGCTTCGGATGCTTCTGCAGATCGACATCCTGGATGAAGTACTCCCCGTTGTAGAGGCGGCGGAGCGTGTTCTGCTGGCCAAGTTCAAAGATACGTCGGCACTGGTCGGCAAACTGCTGGTCGCCCAGTTCCTTGGCCATTTCCTCAGCCGCCCGGCAGGCCGCCAAATACAACGAGCCGACCATCGTATTGGCCCCGTAGAAGTCGATGTCGTACGTGTTATGCTGCTTGCCGTCCAAGAGGCCGTCCAATTGGCCGTCTTGCCGATCCTCCTCAAACAGGAACTCTAAGGCCTTTTTGATCTGGGGCCAATGTTTCTTCAGGAAGGCGTCGTCGGGGCTGCAGAGATGTTCCCGGTACGCTTTCAGCACATAGCCGGGCTGGGAATCGCCCGCCCACAGGCCCCAACCCTCGCCCCGGAACCGAATGGCCCCGGTTTCTGCAATAAAGCCGGCCTCAGGGTTGAAGTCCTGCATCTGACGCACCGAGCGCTCCAACTCGGGGAACAATCGGGCCGGTGCATGGGCGTAGTTCCACACATGCCCACAGGTCCCATGGCAACAGCCAACTCCTTCCCAGGCCCAGAATCGGCCGTTTTCCCACCACTGGCAGGTTTCGGTGGCCAGGATCGACACGGTAGAAAACAGCCGATCCAAAAGCCACCACGGCAGGCTGGCTTCGTACCAGGTCTTGTGCCACAGACGGGTCTGGTCGGTAAGGCGGGCAAAATGCTCGGCCAGGTAGGCCACGACCGCCTGGGCGTCGGCAAAGCGGGTGGCATAGAAATTGCCCCGTCGCTGGCCCTGGGTGATCCGGTTAGGAAAATGCCAAGCCACGACAAAACTCAGTTTGGCTGACTCCCCAGGGGCCAAGCGAAGCCGTTTGCCCACCGCCCCAACTACCGGCGCATCCAGAGGCCGAGCCGCCAGTTCGGCCTGAGCCAAATCGCCCTCTTCGGTAAAGAGCTTTTCCGGCAAAGGGCCGACCGGCACGAGCAGACTGGTTAGCACTGCCTGCGGATCGGCATCCAACAGGGCCAAACTCATCGTGCCGAAATCCGGTTGTTCAGCCAGGGGGCCACTCGGCGCCCCCCGAGGCGTATCCCGGAGTTCTATTTGATCAATGTTAATATGTCCCCAGGGGCCCGATTCGGCGTCCACAATTTCGATGTGGGCTTCTTTGCCGGCAAGCTCCCGGACATCCCAGCTATGCCACTGGAGGCGCTCTTGATTCTTTCCGGTAGCCGTGCGAACCACCCGGCCATCGACCAGAAGATTGATACAGGTTTTGCCGGGATGATTGCCGCCGCCGATAAGGAAAGAGATAAACTTTCGGTCAATCTTAAAAGGCGGGGAGGTGAGTTTACCGTGCGGCTTGTCGCCGCCAAGATACGTGTTGACCAACCCTTTGCCCAGAAACCCCCGGACCTCCTGCTGACGGGGGAGGGTCCCCCGGGCCGGGCCGGTGCCAAAGGCCTCCCCCTCCACCTTCCAATGACCGTAGGTGTCGGCTTCAAAGTCGGCCAGCACCACCGGCGGCCGAGCCGGTTGTTCCTCTTCCACCTCCTCAGCCCGGCCTAAAACCATGCCCCAACCGGCGCCGGTCTTTTTCTGGTAACCCCGCCGCAGCAGGCGCCATTGGCTGGCAAAGCCGCAGACTTTATTCTCCAACCACCCGGCCAGGGTCAGCGTAACCGGTCCGGCCGAATCGTTTTTCACCATGAATTCCAACACCGTGGCGGGCAGGGCAGAATCCGCCGCGTTGAGCGGAATAAACGGCGAAAACGCCTCCAGCCGAACCGTTACCGGAACTTCCTTGTCCTGGTATTCCACCAAGCCGATCGGATACTGGCCGCTGAATCGCACCTGGGCAAATCCCTCCCGGCTCAACGGCCGGACCAAGGTCTGCTGGCCGCTGCGAATCCAAAGGGCAAACCCTTGCTGAAGCCGATACGGCGGCTGTCGGCCCTCTTGATAGCTGGTCGCCCCATAGCCGGTAAACGGAACATCATTAAAAATCCACCAGCCGGCCAGCCGCCCGTCGCCGGCCAGATACAGTTGTCCGGCACACAAGCCGCCAATGGGCATGGCAATGGTATTTAGCTCTTTGCCTTGGTACCAGGTCGGCTCACCCTTGGCGGTTAGCCCCGCCAGCCAATCGGCCGGCAAATTCTTTTCCACCGGCACAAAATGGTCGATCTCCTGTTCTGCGAAAGCCGCTTCGGCGCCCAGCAGCAGCGTCCACCACGCCCAGGCCAACAGACTGCAACCGGCCACCCATCGCCAAACTCCATCTGCTCGCACCATTTGGGAGCTACAATCAAGGAACAAAGACCGGACTCTCATAAGGTATCTCCTTTCCAAATTCCTGCCAGAGGGTGCTTTCCAGAGGGCTTCACTTCCCCACGTGCCCAAACGCCCCGGAACCGGATACCGGGGGCCGAACGGCACGGTCGGGGACCTCATCGCCAAAGAAAAACCGCCAGTTGAAAAACGCTCTTAATTATAATTTCGTCCGGGCAGGCCAGTCAACCGAATACTCATACTTTGAACGGAAATGGCTTCCATGGCAGTGGCATTGACGCTGTGGCTGGCGTCTGATATGTTCACAAAAGGAGGAAAGCTTTCCGGAGGCCGTGCTCTCTGGCCGGGCTCCATGATCCCCGGCGGCAGGCTGCGGGTTTCGGAAAAGAAACTTTTTGGAAGGTTGTTACTGGACAGACAGGACGGCAGAAATTTCCAGAGGCTACCTGTTCCCAAAGGCGACCCCGCCCCCTCACAAACCTACAGCGAAGTGAGCCAGCCGTTCGGGTGGGACCATAGGGAAAGCACTCCGGCAGAACCCGACTGTGGGCTATCCGACCGGGCAGAAATGCTATCGAGGCGCTAACAACAACCAAGAACCAAAACGTTCCCTGAACCCCTTTCCTAGCCAAACAGTCCCAGGAAGGTCGTTTCGGGAGAGGCTCTATAGTCAGCAGGAGGATTGATCCGATGGCAGTGCGACGGCCCGTGAATTGGCCGATCTTGTTGGCCGTAGTGATGACGAGCCTGCTTTTGGTATTGGCCGTTGGCTGGGTGTTGCTATCGGTCTTTGGCGCCTTGGCCAATACGGAGTTTTCCGGGCTGAATTGGACGCTGTTTGGGGTGGGCACGGCGTTTTTGGGCCTTTTGCTGGCAGGGGTGATCATTTATGCGATTCTCTCGATCAAGGCCATCAACCTGAGCCAACGCCAATCCAACTTCATCGACAGCGTTACCCATGAGCTAAAATCGCCGATTGCCTCGATGAAACTGTATTTGCAGACATTGTGTCGTCGGCAGGTCAGCCCGGAAGAACAGCAGCATTTTTTACAATTTATGTTGGAAGATATCGAGCGGTTGGATCATCTGGTTAACCAGGTGTTGGATGCGGGCCGGTTGGAGGCGGAACGGATCGACGGCCAGCCCGAGGAGTTGGCCTTGGAGGAAGTATTGGAGGAATGTATCCAGGAGGCGGCCGAGCGCTATCGGTGCAGCCCGCAGATAGTCGATTGCCAGATGGAACCCTGCCGGCTGCGAGCCCGAAAGACCGATCTGCAGATGATCTTTCGCAATCTGCTAGACAATGCGTTCAAGTATGCTGGCCAGCCGCCCAATATCCAGGTTTCCCTCCATCGCCATTCGGAGCGATGGGCGGTTGTCCGAGTGGCCGACAATGGACCAGGTATTCCGCTGAAAGATCGGCGGAAGATTTTTGGCCGATTTGTCCGATTGGGTTCGGAATTGGAACGGGAAAAACCGGGTACGGGCCTGGGACTTTATATTGCCAAGACGGTGGTGCGGCGTCTGAAGGGAAAGATACGGGTGCGAGATCGTCGGCCGCCGCCGGGGACGGTCTTTGAGGTTTTTCTGCCAGCCTTGCCGACAGCCGCCGCTCCATCAACCGTCTCAGCCATCCAAGCAATCTCCCACCCCGTGGAAACCCAAACATAATAGCCAATACCTTGTCCATTAGGGTCGCCCATAGGGGAAGAATGAGCGGAACTTCCTCAAGCCGATGGGTTAAGATAGTAAGTAGGCATAAAACCCCATCTGGTTAAAACCGCAACAAAATAGCTTTGTGGGATTTTCTTGGCGGCAGCTTCCAAATCGCCATGAGCAGGAAAAAACATATCTTAGTGGTGGAAGATGAAGTTCATTTGGCCACCGGCATCAAGTACAACTTGAATGCCGAGGGGTATGAGGTAACCTGTGTGGGCGACGGTGCATCTGCCCTACGACTGCTTCAGGACCCTTCCCAGAAGTTTGATTTGGTGATTCTGGATATTATGCTGCCAGGCATGAGCGGTTATGCGGTTTGCGAAGCGCTGCGCGCCCGGCAGAACGACATCCCGGTATTGATCCTTTCGGCACGCACATTGCCCGAAGATCGCATCCGGGGGTTTGATGTCGGCGCAGACCAATACCTGACCAAACCGTTCGATCTGGACGAATTTTTGACCCGAGTGCGCACGTTGCTGAATTTATATGCTCTTCGGACGGAAAAGCGTTCGGAATCTGCGGTGCCGGAACCGCCCAGTTCGGTGTATCAGTTCGGCGAGGCCGTGGTGAATTTCGATACGTTTGAAGTGTGTGTGCGGGGTCAATCGGTTCGGCTGACGCATCTGGAAATGAAGCTGCTTCGGTATTTTATCGAGAATGCCGGACGGGTGATCTCCCGAAAAGAACTGCTGGAACAGGTCTGGGAGCTGCCGGGCTATTTGGCCACCCGGGCGCCGGACCAATTTATTCGTCGTCTGCGGAAGATCTTTGAGCCAGATCCCGGCCAGCCCCGGTATTTCCTGACCATTCGCGATGCTGGGTACCGGTTTGTCCCTACCGGTCAGACGGCCCCCGAAGAGGCCTCCTCTCAGGCCGACACCGCAGCTTCTTCATAACGTGGCCAGCTTCTGGAACGCCCTGGTGGCCAGCTTTTGGAAATATGGGGGGCAAGAGTGCCGGATCCCTCCGAGGGGAGTCCATTGTTTTTAACGACCCTGAGAAACTGGGAGGATGGGGGAGGCAGAGAAAAGGGATTATTTGTTCAGTTCTTTTTTCGATTCCGCTGATAAAACGGCAGGGCGACGACTCGGATCGGTTCGCGTTGGCCTCGGATATCGACCAGCAGTTCTGTACCCGGCTCGGCAAACTCTGGCCGAACGTATCCCATGGCAATCGACTTTTGAAGCGTCGGCGAGAAGGTGCCGCTGGTAACGAAGCCCACCGGCTCCTGATCGTGGAAAAGCAGGCATCCTTGGCGCGCCACCCGTCGACTGCCAAGTTCCAGCCCCACTAGCTTTTTCTGAAGCGGCTGCTGCTGGAGCTGTTTCAAGACGTCCCGGCCGGGAAAATCATACCCGGTTAAATAACAGGTGTACTCCAGCCCCGCTTCAAATGGGTTAATCTCTTCGGTAAGTTCATGGCCATATAGCGGCATGCCGGCTTCCAGCCGAAGCGTGTCCCGAGCACCTAGCCCGATCGGCACCGCTCCCAGCGGTTTGCCAATCTCCAAGATCGCCTCCCAAACAGCCCGGGCAACACTGGCTCCAACAGCCAATTCAAAGCCGTCTTCGCCGGTGTAGCCAGTTCGGCTGATGATGGCGCCCTGACGCTGAGCCGCCGGATGCAAAATCCGCACCAAATGCCCTTTGTAATACCGCATGGAATCTAGATCGACATCCACCAGCGGCTGAAGCACCTCTACCGCCCTGGGCCCCTGAATGGCAAACATCGCCCAAAGCCGGGTCAGATCGGTAAAAACCACCTCTTGGCCAGGGGCATTGGCCCGCTGGGGCGGCAAATGCTGATGCACCCACCGCACGATCTTTTCCCGATTGGCCGCATTGACTACCACCACATAGAACGGCTGGCCATATTCGTTGTGATAATAGCCCACCAGCACATCATCCAGGATACCGCCTTCGTAGTTGGTAATCAGCGAGTAGCGGATTTGACCTAGTTTCAGATCGCCCACCCGGCGGGTGAGCAGTTCCGCCAAAAACACGGCCGCCCCCGGCCCCTCAAACCGGAGCCGGCCCATGTGGGAAATATCCCCAATCCCGCAGGCGGTGCGGGTAGCGTGGTGCTCCTGGATAATCGAGGTGTAAAAAAGCGGCATCGCCCAACCGGCAAACTCGGTCATCCGTGCCCCCTGCGCCACATGCCACTCATAAAGCGGCGTCTTCAATAGTGCAGCAGATTCTCCGGCCATTGCCAATCCCTTGAAACGTTGCCGTCAGCAACATGGATTCCGATGGGCAACCCCTTTCTTTTGTCAGGAAAATATGGTATTTTACCAAAAAGATTTTGGTCGGGAAGCCCCAGAAAGAGGGATTTGGTGGGCGGCTGGCGGCGTAAAACGCCCAAAATCTCCCAACGTCGGTTGCCGCAGTCCAAACCCCAAAACACCCGCCTCCCCCATGGGAACCCTTCCGATCGAAAAAACCCTTCTAGGCTCTGTCACGACGACACCGCTTTTTCAACGTTGTCCCGTTTTTCAAGGAGAAAACAAAAGATGAATAGTTTGGCCACTTTTGGGTATCGCCTCAGTGGGTATGCAGTGGTCGTGGCTTCGATGGCGGCGATGGGGATAGGAATCTCTCCTTGTGGGACGCAAGCGGCGCAACCCTTCGGAGCGTCCGAGGTCTCCGCGATTCGCCTCCAGATGGTCAGCACTACTGCCCCAGCAGAAAAACCTTGTTGTAGCGGTGCCGCTCAGGCTTCCCTGGCCGGATCGGCGACGGCGGCCCCGGCGGGCGATGAAAAGCCCTCCGGTGCGGCAAATACGACCTCTGTGGGTGAACAATCCTCCGCCGCCTCGCCAAAAGCGCCCTCTGCCGAGGAGAACTCCCCTTCAGAAAGAGGCCAGGCCCAAGGCGTCTGGCGACCGCTTTTCAACGGCAAAGACCTAGAAGGCTGGACGCCCAAAATCCGTGGCTATCCCCTGGGCGAAAACTACGGCAATACCTTCCGCGTCGAAAACGGCGTGCTGAAAGTCGTCTATGACCCGAAGTACTATCCAAAGTTCGACAACCGGTTCGGACATCTATTTTACAAGGAGAAATTTTCCCACTATCGGCTTCGGGTGGAATATCGGTTTACCGGCCAACAGTGTCCGGGCGGGCCTGCTTGGGCCTTCCGCAATAGCGGCATTATGATTCACTGCCAAGACCCGAAAACCATGACCGTGGAACAATCGTTCCCGGTTTCGATTGAAGTCCAACTTCTGGGCGGCGGCGGCACTGGCACTCGACCCACCGCCAACCTCTGTACCCCCGGCACCCATGTCGTTATGGACGGCAAACTCTTCACCCCCCACTGCACCAACTCCCGCTCCAAAACCTACCACGGCGATCAGTGGGTAACTGTCGAAGTGGAAGTCCACGGCGCTGGCCTGATCCGCCACTATGTCGAAGGCCAACTGGTGCTTGAATACGAAAAACCCCAATTGGACGATAAGGATGCGGACGCCAAGCGCCTGCTAGCTGCAGGCGCAGATCGCCTCTTGCACGCTGGCTACATTTCTCTCCAAAGCGAAAGCCACCCCATCGAGTTCCGCAAAGTGGAAATCATGGTCCTGCCCGAATGAAACCCGATCCGCAGGCAAAGAAAGACTCTGACCCCCATAAGTTCCTGATCAGAATATGCTAAAGACCTCCAATAGCAACCAACAAAAGCTGTTGCTATAAAAGCTGTTGCTATTTCAGGAGCAATGGGCTAGAGATTAGTTGCACGCCGGCTTGGCGCATTTGGTCCAGAGCGGCGGCCACATCGCCGGGCCGCAGCTCTACGCCCCGGCAGGCGTCTTCTATCAGCCAGGTCCGGAATCCCAGACGGACCGCATCCAGAGCCGTCCACCGAACGCAGTAATCCGTAGCCAATCCGCAAATATACACTTCCTCCACTCCCTCCCGCCGAAGATAATCCTCCAGCCCAGTGCTCCGACGCCGCCCGTTATCGAAAAACCCACTATAACTATCAATCTCCGGATCCATCCCTTTGCGAAACACCTGCTGGATGGCCGATCGCTCCAACGCCGGGTGAAAGTCCGCCCCCGGGGTGCCTTGCACACAATGCACCGGCCAAAGCACTTGCTCCAGCCCGGCCAACTGGACCACATCGCCCGGCTTGCGCCCCGGATGGTTGGCCGCAAAACTTAAATGCTCCGGCGGATGCCAATCCTGCGTGGCCACCACCCGATCAAACCGATCCACCAACTGATTGATCACCGGCACCACCTGGTCCCCATCCGGCACCGCCAACGCCCCGCCCGGACAAAAATCGTTCTGTACATCCACGATGACCAAGCAGTTCATCCATCTTCCTTTCGATAGACCCTGGCAACTTTTCCCTCCTACTGCCCCCTTGCCATTCCAAAACAGAAACCCAAAAACTTCTTTGCTCTCCAATCATTCCCATTTTCCGCCTCCCGGCAAGGGGTGGTCGAAAATGTCTCCGGGAGAAAAAACAAAAGGGGCCGGCTCCTGCCGGACCCCTTTATGGAACAGACTAGTTGTAGCCCTGCACCAGGGCGCCTGTTCTCGGAAAAGCGGCGGGGGAGGTTAGACTTTTTCTTTGGGCGGTTGCTTGGGGGTGGTTTTTTTCAATTCCTTGGGAGCGGGCTCTGAGCGGAGTTGTTCCAACGCCTTCTTTAGTTCTTCCAGTTGTTTTTGGAGTTTTTCCACTTCTTGCTGGTGTTTTTCGAGCTGTTTTTGGAGGTCCTGGCGGATGCGGCCTGGCAACTTCTCTTTGCCTTCCGTGCCAAACCAAGGAGGCCCGACCTCCCAGGGCAAATCCATCTCGATCCAGCCGCCCTGGCCTAACATCCGTTCCACATGACGCCGAATATCCGGCGGCAATTTATCCAATTCCTTCTCGGTAACTTCCCAGGTCTTGCCGTCCTTTTGCACCTTGATCTGGGCCGGTTCGTTGCCGCTTTTGGTAATGGCAATGCTCAAGCCTTCCGGCAGCGCTGTTTGCCAGCCAAAATGCCACCCAAATCCTGGCGGCATGACAAAGCCCGGCTGGAAGAATCGGAACCGGAGCGGTTGGCCCGGCTGCATCTTCTCAAACCACTTCCGGAAAGCTTCAAAATCCGGATTCCCAGGCACCGGGATGACCATCCCCCAACCAAAACCAGGCTGGATCTGTTCCGGCGGGCGTTTGGCGGGGGTTACCTGCAGCTTCTGCCGTTTGCCTTCCCGAATCATTTCTAAGGTGAGTTTTTGTTCCTTGGCCGCTTCTACCGCTTCGATCAGGTCGCTGACGGCGCTGAGCTTTTTCTCGCCCGCTTGCAAGAGAATGTCATGTTCGCGCAGTCCTGCTTTAGCTGCAGGACTATCCGGCACGACCGCCCGGATGACCAAACCCTGACCTTCGGGTAGTTGCAACTGAGACCGAAGCGTCGGATCGACCGGCGTGCATTCTACCCCCAGCCAGTACTCGCTGGGTTTGGGCAAAGGCTCAGAAAACCCCCCGGCGGTTGCCCCAGCGACCCCACCGGCCGCCCCTCCACTGGCCCCTTCTGCACCGGTAGCAGCCACTCCGGCTGTCCCAACCACTCCGCCGTCGGAAATGTGGTGAACTTGGATCTGGATTTGTGGCTGGGGACCGGGCACCTGTTCTCCGGCCGTTGCCCAGATGGGCAAGGCCATCACCACTGCCAACACCATGGCCCATCCTACCGTCTGCATCGGCTACCTCCTTTTGAAAAAGCCCACAAAACCCGACCAACTCATCACCGTTATGGTTTCCAGAGAGCCGAGCCTCTGCCGACTCTCCGTTTTGATTTGTTACCGAAGGAAGAGTTTTGTTACTGAGTTTTTAGAAAGCCTGATAGGAATCCCATTAAAAGAAGCCCCTAGAGGGATTGCACCGCAAAAACTTTGTGTGAGAGAGGGCGATAGAAATCCCCCTAAAAGGGGGAGATTATGCCTTCGTATCAGTCGTACCACCGGAAACCGAGCAAAACCTATTGAAACCTCTCCCCCTGGGGCCGGTGGTACAGTTCTACCTGTTCGACTGGTACGACAACTTGGCTGCCGTCTTCAATCCGAAGTGGGACAAATTGCCTGGAATAAGAGATTTCCGCTCCCCACCGACGAAGCAAATGAAGCACTTCTTCCGGAATCGGCGGCAGCGCCGGTGCTATCCGGATCGGGGAACCCACGGGACTGACCGGAACCCGTACCACCTCTGGCACACCATCTGGACCAACTCCCCCCATTAAGGTTACATATTCCCACCCGAAAGAACCGAATCGTTCTGGAGTTTCCGGATGTTTTTTCCCCTCCCATTCGGGCGAAAAAGCACTCTTTTTCTGAGCCTGAACTATTTCCGGTGGCGATGAGCTCTGCCCGAGGGTGTTTTTTTGGATAGTGCTAATTAGGGGCACATCTCGCCACAAATATCCCCCTAAAAATGCTAATAGAATCACCCCAGCCAAGGTAACGATTCGTCCAACTAAACTGGCAAATCGGTAGTGGAACCCAGGTCGAACTGGAAGTCGGCCCGGCTTCTGATGTTGGGTTTCCGAACAGGTATCCCGGAGGCGCATTTGTCCCACCAAACGCGGTATCTCCTCTCGCCATGCCTGGGCTTCCAAAAAAGCCAGGGCCAAGCGCCGCCACCCGTCCGGATGGCTCTGCAGTTGCTGAAGGACCTGACGCTTCTGCTGCTCGGAAAGCTCCCCATCCACAAGCTGATCTAATAACCCCTCATCCATGGGTAAATCTTGTACTACATTCGGGGGGCCTGAGGAAGCTTCCTCACCCACTGCCTCAATGGTTTTATCTCCCCTAGGAAGCCCATCCTCCTTGTGGGAGGATAGTTGTAAATCCTCATGGAAGACGTTGTCTGCGCTCATGGCTGAGCATCCCCTTGGACCGATAAGGCTAATTGCTGGCGGAGTTTTGTTCGGGCACGATGCAGGCGGGCTTGAACCGCACCTTCTGTGATACCCAAATGCTCGGCAATTTGACGGTAACTCCAATTTTCGGTGTATTTCAGGAGCAGGATTTCGGCATCCCGGGGGGGCAGGCGCTCCAAGGCCCGCTGGATCAACTGCTGGCGTTCGGCAGCCAAAAGCCACTGCAGCGGGTCCAGCCTACCGTCTGGGCCAGGCAGGACAGGGTGCCGGTGGGCGTACCGATCCAGAAGTTTTCGCTGTCGGCCTTGCCGGCGTCGGTAAAGCAGGGCCTGTCGCACCGCCAATCGATACAGCCAAGGCGCCACCTTCGTCGGATCCGCCAGGGGTGCCTTTTGTTCGACTGCGGCTAAGGCGACTTCTTGCATCACCTCTTCGACCGCTTGCACTTCCCGAAGCCGCGCATAGACCACCGTACGCAGCCAACGTTCATGTTCCCGAAGCAATCGGGCCCAATCCAGCGTTGGTGCTTCGGAAGAGGCTGGGGGCACTTGGCCGGCACTCTCGGAAACCATACTTAGCGGCCTTTTTAGAAATTGTTGCCGAGGGGAGCTTTGTTGTTGCAGAAGCAGGAGGGTTTAAACCTTTTGGGTCGGATATTTCTCCCCTATCTGTGGGGCATTCTCATTCCAACCCCCTTCATTTTACACTGTTTCCATATCCCCGGCGGAAAATCCCGGGCAGGAGAACGTTCCCTGAATCCCGGGGGAAAATAAAAGCCTTGGTTTAGGAGGTGCCCAAATGGCCAAGGACCCGTTGGCTTGGATCGAAACGGAATTGGCAGGATTAGAGGACTCAGCACTTCGACGGCGGCGCCGGATTCGGCAGGGGCCGGTCGGACCTGTGGTCGTCCTGGATGGTCGGCAGGTGGTGAATTTCGGGTCGAATGATTACCTTGGTTTGGCAACGGATGAGCGGCTGAAAGCGGCTGCTGCCGCCGCTCTGCAGGAAGGTTGGGGTGCTGGGGCCAGTCCGTTAATCTGTGGGTATAGCCAATGGCATCAAAAGTTGGAGACCCGTCTGGCCGACTTCGAGGCTACCGAGGCCGCACTGGTCTTTGGCAGCGGCTTTGCCGCCAATATGGGTACCCTGGCCGCCCTGGTAGCTCAGGGGGATGTGGTTTACCTAGATGCCAAGAATCATGCCAGTCTTTGGGATGGGGCTCGACTTAGCCGGGCCGATCTCCGGGTGTATTCCCATGCAGACTGGAGGGAGTTAGAGCGGCTTTTGGATCGGGCCGGTAGGTATCGGCGTCGGCTGATTGCCACAGATAGCCTCTTCAGCATGGACGGGGATTTGGCCCCGCTGGGAGAGTTGGTGGAGCTGGCCAACCGATACGAAGCTATGCTGTTGGTCGATGAAGCCCATGCCACTGGGGTGTTTGGATCGGCTGGCCGGGGGGTAGCCGAGCATCTGGGCGTAGAAACCAAGATCCCGATTCGCATTGGCACATTGAGCAAAGCCTTGGGGTCGGTAGGCGGATTTGTGGTGGGCAGCCGATTGCTGATCGATTGGCTGGTGCAACGTGCCAGGCCCTATATATTTTCCACGGCACCGCCGGCGCCGATGGCCGCCGCTGCGATAGCCGCTTTGGAAATCGTCGAGCAAGAACCGATGCGCCGACACCGGCTTCTGGAATCGGCCGACTATGTCCGCAGGGAGCTTCGTCGGCAGGGGTGGCCCCTGGGCCCAAGCGCCAGTCAGATTATTCCGGTACTGGTAGGTCGGCCTGAGCTAGCCCTAGAGATTGCGGCGGCGTTGGCCGATCGGGGCTTGTTTGTGCCGCCCATCCGGCCGCCTGCGGTTCCGGAAAACCAGGCCTGTTTGCGCATTAGCCTCTGCGCTTCTCATACCCCCAGCATGCTGGAAGCCCTTCTGGAGGCCTTTGCTAGCTTGGCCAAAAGGTTCCTTTAAAGCCGGGCCCAATAGGAAACCTTCTCCTTTAGGACCGATCGGCTCCAAAATCCCCGCTCGGCGTGGTGAATGCCAATGGACAGTTTCATGGAAAATGGGTTCGAGAGCGGGCACCGGTCTTAGAGAGCCGACAGACGGGAGGCTAAAAAGCCGGTGCCCCTCGGACAGGCCGAAATAAAGGCGGGGTATCAGGCAGAAGCCTGTTAGGGAAGAGGTTGACCTGCTCGGAAAGTGCGTTCGGAGATTTTTCGGCCTTGCTCGTCCCAACTGATCGCTTTGCCGTCGAATTGGCCATGTTTGTAGTGGACCTGAGATTTCATCTGCCCGTTGGGATACCATTCAGTAACGGGGCCGTCCAGTTGGTTTTGCAGGTAAGTTTCTTCGCGGAGTTTTTGGCCCTGCTCGTTCCAGTAGATCCATTTACCGTGGCGTTGGCCAGCCCGGTACTGTTCTTGGCGGATCGGTTTGTCAGGTTGGCCTGGTGCCCAATAGGTCCACTGCCCGTCTAATTGGCCGTCTTTATAGGTGCCCATTTTGGCTTTGGCGCCGTCTTCGTAGTAGTAGATCCACTCCCCGACGCGTTTACCGTCTTCATATCGGCCTTCACAGAATGTTTGGCCGTTGGGGTGCCATTCGATATAAGGGCCATGGTTGACGGTGGAGTTATCGCTAAAATATTTCACAGTCCTTCGGATGCGGAGTGTTCCATCCGGAAACTTTTCCTCCAGGGTACGGATATCCACTAGCTTAGGGGGAGGGATGGCCGGATCGGATTTGGGTTTCGGTTCTAAAAGCTTCTTTAAATCCACTTCCAGCGTAGTCGGCGGAGAAGAAGCTGTCTGCTTTTGTTTTTCCTGTTCGAGGCGTTCTTGTTCGGCGAAGAACTCTTTGGCCTGATCTTTCCCGCAGCCGCCACTTGCCCATAGACCGATCGCCATACTCAACACTAAAATCCTGCTGAGTTTCATATTCTTGGTACTCCTGGGAGGAGCGATTTCTGCCGCCGGCAGGAGGAAGTAAGACCGCATGATCCTTTGTAACAGTTCAGCCGAATGGTGGACCAAGGCATTCCTGCGAAAGCAACCATCCCATTTTTTGTGCTAGGGTATTTGTTCTGGACTGCCGGTTCCGTGCCCGGGACACGGAAAGGCTTTGCTCGGATCAACCAGGCAGCTTCTTCATTCGGCTGAAGTGTTACGAGCCTTTCTTTTGAATTGTTGCATATCCGGAGGCTTCCGTCTATGGAAAGCTTCAAAGGGGGGCAGTCGGAATGTGGAGATATTTTTGTATACGCTCGAAATAGGGGGCATCATCCCCATCCCAGATGGCCTGGTAAAAACACCACTCAAAGCATCCCGAATAGATCTCCTTTTTCTGGGTTTTCTGTTTTGGCGGGAACGAAAGGGCGTCAGGACCTTCCCCCTGAAGGGGGGCTTATAACCCAAACTTCCTAGGCCCAATAAGAAAAGCGCTCAACAGTGGCTTTGCTGGTAGAGCCTCCTTTAATTTCCTAGGCCCAATAAAAAAGGGTCTCCGGAGGACCAGAGACCCTCTGCAGAAGCCTTTGGGCCGGCAACCCACGACTAGAGCCAAAACCTTAATACCACTTCAGGGAAACCAGCACCATAAAAACGAACGCATCCTGTCTGCATCTAGGGGGAAAGACGGCAACCTTCTTCCGGCTCAAAAGGCCCCAGCAGGAGCGGACCGCTGGCTTGGCCGTTTGCGCACAAACAGACCTTGCCCCTCTTTTCCAAGATGTGAGGGCACCTTCTAAAAGAGAAATAGAGAGGGGCCTGGGGGGCTATTTGACCATATCTTTTAGGGCCTTCAATGGCCGGACTCGCACGCGTACTGTAGCGGGTTTGGCCGGGATGTCCCGAATTTCACCGGTAAATGGATTTCGGACCCCTTTGCGGGCCTTTTGGGCAGGCACCTTCTTTTTCACAATTTTCACCAAGCCAGGCAGCGTAAAGATGCCAGGCCCTTTCAGCGCCTTTCGGATCTCCTCGGTCAAGGCATCCAGGACGGCGGTAACCTGTTTGCGAGTCAATTGGGTAGCTTCGGCAATGTTGCCCACGATCTGACTTTTGGTGGGTGCCTTTGCAGTAGCGGCTGCTTTGGCCATCGTTGCAAGTCCTCCTTGGAAAAAGCCTTACAAACAAAAAAACTTACCAAACACGGTACTATTTTGCCGGGGGAGGAGAAGTATCAAGTTCGTTCTGGCTGAAACGTATCAGATACTTCCCGCCCCAACAGGAATCGAATCGTTCCAACTCAGGGCAAAATCAGTTTCTCTTTTGCCGGCAGGAGCTGGTCTGCCCTTGCAGGCTAAAGTATTTTTGGATCGCAAAGCGCTAGGGATGGCAAAGCCCGGTAGAGGGTTGCTCTGGGGGCGAGCTTTGCGGAAAACAATACCCTTTCCTGGAAAAGGCTTACATTAGTCCCCTAGTGGCCAGGTCCCCTAGTTCCCTACAGGGCCTTGTCCCCACCGGCAATGGCTTGCCCCTTTCCCTTCCCGATCTAGGGGGTGGAAAACCAGGGGCTGGCTCTGCCCAATTTGGTCGTGGTCCCAGACCTCTCCACTGGGGCAATTTGTGGTGATTTATGGCATTTTTTTCGAAAATTGCAAGAGGCGGGGTCCAAAAATTCTTAAAATTTTCCCAATTTTGGAAGAGTTTCCAACATTCTCCTCATAGGGCCACCTCCTCATAACTTTAATCACTCCCTTCGAAATCTCCCAGGACCAGGCAAACTGACTGGTGGAGGGAAGCCTAGGGAGTTTATAAAATGGCGTGGTAGGGATGGCACAACAGGTTCGTTGGCCAGTTCGGTTTGGAAGAGAAGTGGGTCGGGGCAGCCCGAGGATGGAGAGGTTGCCCATCTAAGGGGGTTTTTGGAAGTTTTTGGGTTTTTTTGACTTCTCAGCGGAAAAGGTTCAACAGAACCAAGAGGAGTTTTCTTTTTATAGAAAGAGGGTTGCAATATTCCCTTTTTGGGGGGTAAAATCATAACATCTCCCTTTTGAGGTCTTACATACCAAGGTCTGTGTGGGGCTATCCTTGGGTATCCCTCCAGATAGACGTTACCTGAAGCGATCAGGGCGCTCCAATCCATTGGGAGCGCCCCCCTGTGGACCCCAAATAGGAGTCGGTTGGCTGGCCGGATCCCCTCCCTGCCTACCTCCTATCATCGAGAAAGGGCCACCGGATGGGGGTTAGTGTTCGGATAGCCTTTGTCGTCTTAATGCTCAGCGGGATAGGCTCGGTCCTGCCAGCACCAGCAGCAGAAGCGCCGGTTTGGACGCAGTATCATCTTTGGGGCAGCTTTTCGCCGGGAGCCTGGAAGAGCGTCCGGTTGGTTACCGAATCGCTCGATGAGCGAGGTCAGCCTACGAACATCAGCACGACCGAAACCACCACCACGCTTACGGCCCGAGATGCCCGGGGGGTTACTCTGCTGGTAGAAGCCGTGGTCGAATTGGTAGATAAACGTTTGACTGTGGTGCCTCGAACCGTGCACCAGGACTATTTTGGCCTTTCCGGGGGGCTGACGGTGGAAGTCAAATTGGTTGGCAAAACCTATCTGGAAATCGACGGCCGAAAAGTCCCTGTCCAAATCCACCAAGCCGAACAGACCTCCCCCTCTGGCCGCACCGTAATTAAGATCTATTTTTCCGACCGGCTTGCGCCTTATGTGCTCCGGCGGGAAATCCGTTCTAGCGATTCGGCGGGGAACCTAGTAGCGGAAACCACTTCCATGGTCCTGGCCGTTGGCTTCCCCTGGAAGATCCTTTCCGAAGTTAAGCAAACCCCGGGGGTGTTAGAGATGAAAAAATTATTGCTGGCAATGGATTGCAACCTCTTTTCCCAAATTAGCCAAACAGCTTTAGTACATACCTTCCACAAAGAGACCAAAGGCGCCATAGAAACATGGAGCTTAATTTCCACCGAAGTGCCTGGTGGGGTAATCTGCCAGAGTTCCCAAGAATACGATCAAACCGGTCGTCCAGTACGCCGTAGCAGTTTGGAATTGCTTGATTACGGGCTGCAGCCCTCTCCGGAAGCAAAACGGGGACTGTTCCACCGCCTCCGCGCCAAACGTGCTCAAAAGCTCGAACGCCAGCCGTAGCCCTTCCCCCCCCTCAGTACTACCATCTCTCAGAGCGTGTTTGGAAAGGCCTTGGCTACCAGCAGGATCGCCTTTGGCCTGGTGGGACAGGCCGGCAAGCAAAGCTGGTCAGGGAGCGGGGCTGAGTGGGTGGCACCTCCAGCCTCCGCCCGGGCACAGTCTCCTCCGGTAAAAGAGCCTTTCCAAACAAGCTCTCAGACAAGGTTGTCTCCAGAACCCAATCTTCTGAATCAGAAGGCTGATTGGTTGCCGGACAGGTCTCCAAGCAATCCGGAAAAGTTTCTAATCGGATTCGTGCTTTTCTAGCAGAGGAAGGTTGTTAGAAAGGAGGTTGGCTTGGGATTTCCGGTGTCCCCGGGCGGGGCTGGGGGAGCGGGGGGCTAGTGGGATTGCTTGCGGCGCACTGGGCATCCTGCGCAGCGGATCCAGTTCCCCGGCCAAAGGGTCTCCCGGCTCAATAGCTTCCAACCGGGCCTCAATCCATTGAGTATATTGAGCTGAGAGCTCAAACCCGATAAAGTGTCGATGGAGCTTTTTGGCCACCGCCAAGGTGGTTCCTGTACCCGCAAACGGATCCAGCACCAGATCGGCTGGATTGGAGCAGGCGCGAATGATTCGGCCCAGGAGTTGTTCGGGCATTTGGCAGCCGTGCCCGCCAAGCCGCTCTTTAAACGTGCCGCAGACCCGGGGGAAATACCAGGTATCTTCGTCCGGTTGAAAGCCTTCGGGCAGATCCTGGGGGCGCAGAATCCAGGTGTCATCCGGCAATCGGCCTTTGGGACAGGCCCGTCGATCCTGATAGACCAACTGCCGGGCCGACGGCACCCGAATGGCATCCTCGTTAAACACAAACCGATCCTTGTCTTTAGTCATATAGAACAAATGGGTGTGCGATCGGCTAAATTTTCGTGCACAATGTACCCCAAACGTATAATACCAAATCACCCAACTGCGGCAAAAAAGCCCCCATTCTCGCTGCATAATCAGCTTCAGCTCCGCCGCATATTCATCCCCCATGGCCAACCAGAACGTGCCTTCCGGCTTCAGGACCCGGACGATCTCGCCCAGCCATTGCCGACACCAATTCAGATACTCCTCATCGCTCTGGTTGTCTTGATAAACGTCATAGGCATACCCGATGTTAAACGGCGGATCGGCAAATGCCAGATCCACACAGCCCGTGGGTAATTTCTTCATGCCGACCAAGCAATCTTCGTTGTAGACCCTGTCCCAGGCCAAGCCCATCGGCACACTCCTTCGGAACCCTATTCCCATAATACCTGAGCGGAGCAGCGAGAAAAGGCGGGGCCGCTCGGATTCTGCTCCGCCAACAAGAAAACCTCCTCAGGCTCAGGTGGACCAGAGCAGCATGGGAGCGGCTCGCTTAGATGAGCCCTCCGGAGCTGCCCGGCTACTGCTCCAATACACCCAAAGAGTTGCTGTAGAGCGTGGGGCTGGCTCCATGGGATGTGTCAGCCGGGCGGGATGGCTCCCATGCACCCAAAGAGTTCTCCCAGATGGTGGCCGTTCAGAAAAGCCACATCTGGCCCCCGGCACGGCGTGGCGGGCGGAATTGGCTACTGTCCAAGGGCCGACAGCCGCTGTCCAGACCGTATTGGTGGGCAAACGTATCAAAAAGCTGAGCGATCTGCTCGGCCATCGGCCCACTGCCGCTCATGCGCAGACAAAACTCCGGCGAATTGAGCCGACCTTCATGGGTCGAACGAATCAGGTTTTCGATCTTCCGCCGACGCAGCGGAAAGTTCCGCTGCAGCCAGTCCAAGAAGACCGGTTTGACCGTCAGCGGAAGCCGGACCAATTGGAAGCAGGCGCACTGGGCGCCCGCCTCGGCAGCCGCCCGCAAGATGCGCGGAATTTCCCAATCCGTCAGCCCCGGCACCACCGGCGCCACCAGCACGCCCACCGGCACCCCCGCCTGGCGGAGCTGACGGACCGCCCGAAGCCGATCCCCCGGTGCACTGGTTCGGGGTTCCATCCGCCGGGCCAACTCCGCATCCAGCGTAGTTACCGAAATCGACACATGCACCAATCGTCGCTGGGCCAACTGCCCCAGCAAATCCACATCCCGCAGGATCAGGGCATTTTTGGTTACTAGGCTCACCGGCTGCCGAGCCTCCAACGCCACCTCCAAACAGGACCGGGTCAAGCGAAATCGGCGTTCGGCCGGCTGATAACAGTCGGTAACCCCCGATAGACAGATCGGCTCGGCGTGCCAGCCAGGCCGGGATAAAAACTCCCGAAATAGCTCCGCTGCCCTCGGCTTGTAGAGCACCTTGGTTTCAAAGTCCAACCCGGCGCTAAAGCCCAGGTATTCATGGGTGGGCCGGGCGTAGCAGTAGGCACATCCGTGCGAACAGCCCCGATAAGGGTTCAACGTGTACCGGTACGGAATATCTGGGCTATCGTTGCTGGTAACAATCGTTTGGGAATCGTCCGGGATGTACTCGGTTTGAGGGTTCTCCTGGCCAGCCAAGAAATCTTCATCGTACTGGAGATGTTCATAGTCGGCCTGGTGGTGGAGCCGCTCGAAGCGGTTGGGTGGATTGATAGCGGCCCCTCGGCCCCGGGGGGTAGGTCGGCCAGGCAACCGTCCGGAACCCGAAAAATGTTCGAAATGAGACGACCAACCGGCATTCATATCACAAATGATACAAAAGTATAATCCTTCTGTCTAGAGGCCCCCGGCCGAAACCTTGGAACATCGGACGCCTCTGACGCCCCCAGAGGAAAATCACTCCTGCTGCCCCCGTTGTCCACCCTGGCATCCGTTGCTCCCTGCCCCCTTGGTTCCCTTTTGCAGGCAAATCAGGTACCTTAGAAGGAAACGGAACCTTCTTTTATTATACCCCCTGCGTTCCTCCCAGAAGACCTCCCCCCAGTTGCCTTTCCAAGACTGCCCAGAGATAAGGTAACCCTCTTTTCTCCAAGGAGCCCCATGATGAGCTATAAGAAAGGTCGTTCTCAAAGCCAAGATTTCGGCAGAAATGGCCAACTTATGCCGTTCTGTGGCCGAAAACCGGCTCTCTCTGGTTCAGGTATTTCTCGCCGCAGCGCTTTGGGCCGGTTGGCCGGGCTGGCTGCTGGCGCCATGGCGAGCCGGATTGGAGTGCCTCGGCTGGTGCAAGCTTCTGCCGAATCCCAACTCATCCAAGTCAGCAACGAAGACCTCGACAATTCCAACATCTACTGTGAGGTGCCCTATTGTTCGTCGGATAGCCGATATTTTGTCTATGCTCGGCGAAACCCTCATCGGAGTTCCGGTTCGCCGAAAGAACGGGCCAACGGCACGGAACTGGTGGCCGTGGAACTGGGCACGTGGAAGCAGGATCGGCTGGACGTGGCCGCCGGCCTCAGCGGTGTGGCCGTCTCGCCAAAAGGTATCTTCTATTATTTGCAGCGGACCGGTACCGGGGAGTTACAGCTGATGCGAGTCGATATTGGCCGGGGCCAGCCTCAGCCAGTCTATCGCCGAAAAGACGAGCCGTGGATCCGCTCTCTGGGCACCGTCTCCTATGACGAGCGGTATTACGCCGGCGGCGTCGTACTGGGCGAAGGATGGAAGAACTTCGGCATCCAGCTGGTCGATTTGCAAAAGGGCACGGAGGCGGTGATTGATGAAGATCCGTACATATTAAATCCGCATCCCCAGTTTGACCCTGGGCCTCGGTATCGGCTGATGATCCAGCACAATCGGGGTGGCCGGTTCAGCCCCGATGGCAAACTCCAGCGCTCGGTCGGCGAAGAAGGGGCCACCTTGTATCTGCTCTCTGTGCCGGACGGCAAACGGACCACCTTGCAAGTAGGCAAACCCTATACCACCCCCTGCACCGGCCATGAGGCTTGGATTGGTACGACTGGGCAAATGCTTCTTACCGTGGCCGCCAGGGGCGACTACGGCCCAGACCGAGGCAATCTGCTGACGGTCGCTCCGGGCCAGCCGGCCAAAGTCCTTGGCGTCAAGGGCTTTGTGTTTAACCATGTGGGCGTTAGCCGATGCGGTCGGCTGTTTTCCTGCGACGATTGGCGTCCGCCTTATCGGATCGTCATCGGTTCGACCAAGACGGGCCAGGCAGCCGTCGTCTGCGCCTCAGAAACCAAGCCAACCCGTCAACAAAACACCCACGTGCATCCCTATCTGACGCCCGATTTGAAATGGGTCATCTTCAACTCGAATCGGACCGGCATCCCCCATGTTCACGCCGTGCCGGTGCCGGAGCAGATCGTGGCCTCGTTACTGGCCGATGCAAAAACATAACCGCTCCCTTGCCCTGTAGACCAATAGACCCACCCCTGCGTGGCTGAGCATATGGTGGTATCACTCAGCATATCCAAACGAAACCTGAACTGCCCAGAATTTAGTTTAGGAACTTCTGAATAATTCAAAGGAGATATTTCTACACTATTTCGGAAGCTCCGTTAATAGCCCCAACATATAGTAGCACTGCCAACATGAGACTCCATATATAGTCCCAAGCAATGGGAACTGATAGGCAAAGGAATGAATTAAATGTTCATAAAGTTTATGTAATGTTCAGTATTTTGCAAAGCCCCCTTTAGTCTATCCCGATTGAGTGAATCCGCCCTCTAACAGACGAGGTTACCCAGACGACGCCAGGTATCTTAGTCTGTGCATAATGAGACGCCGCCGTCTAGCCAGACGAGCTTCCAGAGACCGGCCTCTACCAAAGGGCGTTCCCAACAAGAGGGGCCTGGATCGAAACCGATTCCCGAATCACCAAACAGGTTGGTGGCATCCTGCTACAATGTTCCCCTTTCAACAGGAGTTTTGATGATGGAGCCTTGGATTGCCTGGGGAAAACAAGCACGCATTGCCTTTGCAAAGCCCGAAGACGGAACCATCGTATCTGGGGGTGTTTGGGCGCTGTTGGGGATTGTGGTGGCGGCTGGTTGGTTGGCTTGCCAAGCGGCTGGGGGGGCAGAGTTTTACGTATCGCCGCAGGGCGACGACGCCAACCCCGGCACCCAAGACCGGCCGTTTGCCACCCTTCAGCGGGCACAGCAAGCCGTCCGCCAACTCAAACAACAAGGCCGACTTACCGAGCCGGTCCGGGTGATCTTGGCCACAGGAATCTACCGGATCGAATCGCCGATTCTGTTTGAGCCGGAAGATAGCGGCACAGCCGATTGCCCGGTCATCTACGAAGCGGCACCGGGCGCCCGACCGGTGATTTCCGGCGGTCGGACGATCCGAGGTTGGCAAAAAACCCCCGATGGCCTCTGGAAAACCCACGTCCCGGAAGTGGCCGCTGGGAAATGGTATTTCGAGCAACTTTTCGTCAATGGTCGCCGAGCCGTTCGAGCCAGAGAACCAGATCAATTCTATTTCTACATGGAAGAAGTTCGACAAACACCCTTGCAAGCCAAGCGGCCTGGCAAAGAGGCGGAACTTTGGATTCGGCTTCGGCCTGAAGATGCGGCGGCCAGCTTGGCCAAAATCCAGCCCGAAGAGCTTTCCGATGTGCAGATGGTGGCCTATCACAAGTGGGACATTACCCGGCGTCGGCTGGAGGGCATGGATTCCCAGAAAGGAACATTTGTATCTATCGGCCGAAAAATGAAACCTTGGAATCCCCTCCAGCGGGCAACCCGAATGCATCTGGAAAACTTCCGAGCCGCCCTTGACACACCCGGCGAATGGTTCCTAGACCGCCAGGGCAACCTCTGGTACCTGCCGCTGCCGGGCGAACAGGCCGAACAGATCGAGGTGATTGCCCCCGTGGCAGAGAAGTTTCTGGTGTTTCGAGGCCAGCCAGTGCAAAACCGGTGGGTAGAGCATATTACCATCCGGGGATTGACGTTTTTACATGGACAATATATCACTCCACCGGAGGGCTTTGAGCCGACCCAGGCCGCCGCCTCCCTCGAAGCCGTTATCCAGGCCGACGGCGCCCGGCACATCCGACTCCAACAGTGTCAGATCGGCCATATCGGCACCTATGCCATTTGGTTCCGGGAAGGCTGTAGCCATTGTGTGGTTCAGCAGTGCTATCTTCATGATTTGGGCGCCGGCGGGGTGCGGATCGGCCAAACCGGCATGCCAACCCAGCCGGCGCTGGAGACCCACCATTGTATAGTGGATAATTGTATCATTCGGCATGGCGGACGGATTTTCCCCTGTGCAGTAGGCCTCTGGATCGGCCATAGTAGCGATAACCAACTGACCCACAACGAAATCGCCGATTTCTTCTATACGGGCATTTCCGTCGGC
This sequence comes from uncultured Thermoguttaceae bacterium, assembly GCA_938042245.1. Classification (GTDB taxonomy): domain Bacteria; phylum Planctomycetota; class Planctomycetia; order Pirellulales; family Thermoguttaceae; genus JANXAQ01. The sequence goes on along the minus strand of CALIRO010000011.1, from coordinate 40,334 downwards.
TGGCGATGGGGCTATGGCCCCAGCCTAGCCAAACGGAATCTGATCGCCTTCAACCATGTCCATCATCTGGGCTGGGGCGTGCTGTGCGATATGGGCGGCATCTACACCCTAGGCCCCTCCGAAGGCACGGTAGTCCGGAACAATGTCTTCCACGACATCGACTGCTACCAGTACGGCGGCTGGGGCCTGTATACCGACGAAGGCAGCTCCGGCATCCTCTTCGAGAAGAATCTGGTTTATCGGACCGAAACCGGCGGCTTCCACCAACACTACGGCAAAGAAAATACGGTACGAAATAACATCTTCGCCTTCCAAACGCAGTATCAGCTCCAGGCAACCCGGGTGGAGCCGCACCTATCGTTTGTCTTTGAAAAAAATATCGTCTATTGGGACCGGGGCGCCTTGCTGGCTGGGGCCTGGGATCGCATCCGGTTTGAGAGCCGACAAAACTGCTACTGGCAGGCCGCCGGAGAACCCGTCCGATTCTTGAAATACACGCTTTCCGAATGGCAACAGCGAGGCCAGGAGGTCGGCTCGATCATTGCCGATCCAAAGTTCCGCTCGCCGAAGGGGGGCGATTTTACTCTGGCCGACGATTCGCCGGTCCGGCAGCTCGGTTTCGAGCCGTTTGATCCTTCGCAGGCCGGAGTGTACGGTCCGGCTGAGTGGGTGCAGAAAGCCCGGGAGGTGATCTTTCCCGACCTGCCATTGCCGCCGCCCCGGCCAAACCAACCGGGCCGATAACTACCTACTGAAAAACATTCCACCGACCCGGACCTGGCACCTGGCAGCCGAAACAACGGCAGCCCGACTCGCAAACTACCCTCAAAACATTCCACCCCCCATCTGCTCGAGAGGTACCTCAGAAGATTCCATCCCCTGGCAGCCCACCGGGCAAACTCCACCTGTTTTCCCAGCAGCAATCCCGTATTGTTCACCTTTGCCCTGGCGTGCCAGACCGGCCAACCGATAGGTTGGCCGCATGAAGGCAGGAGGGTAACTTAGTCTGTTAGACTGCCTTTCCTGCCAGCTGTCCGAACCACCTATTGTCGGCCAGACGATGGTCCAGACAAGCGGACCTCCTGGCAGTGCCGACATCCCGCCCGGAGCTGCCAGTGGCGCGGGCAGGAAAGTCGGACTTTCCAAGGCCCTTCCACACACGCTCTGGAAAACCAGCCTGCTTGCCAGCAGCAAGGCTGCGCTGGACCAAACCCTGGAGCCGCCGGAAAAAATCCCGGGGGATCCCGCACCGAAATGGAAATCTTTTGTACACGTCTCCGCTGATCCCCACATTCGCCGGGGAAACTCCCGCTGCTGGCCACCATCTTGGGAGAGGATACACTATAAGGAGAGGAGGTTCATCCTGGGGCCATCATTCTGTGGCCATCGTTTCCCAAGAAGACCCTTCCATGATGTCAGTTCTATTGCTCGTGCTGGCCGTGGTACTGGCCCTGTTGGGCCATACGAGCTTTTGGGTCGGCCTGGTCAACCGGATGCATAGCCGAGCTTGGCCAGAGAGCCTGCTGCGAGGTTTAACGCTTGGCTGTGTGTTGTGTTGGGGGGTGTTGGGGGCGGGTTTTTTGAGGGGGATCATTGCCAGCAGCCTGCCTGAGGTGGCGGAGAATGTTGGGTGGGCAGGCTGGTTTATGCACCTAGCTTGGCCTTGGCAAGTATACGGGGTGTTTTGCTGGCTGGTAGCGGGACGAAACCTATGGGCCTGGTGGTGGCGGTATGTGTTGCACCGGCCGCCTAATGTGCTGCTCAGCCAGCAAGTGGCCTCGATCTATCTACCAGCGCCAGCGCAGAAGCCTCCTGGGGATCATCCGCTTGTTTGGGTACCTCAAAACGAAATCCTCCGCATGGAACTTACCCGACGTGAGATCCAGTTGGCCCACCTTCCGCCTGAACTTGACGGCCTCTGCTTGCTGCATCTATCGGATCTGCATTTTACCGGCCGGGTCGGCCAAGATTGGTTCCGACAACTGATGGAGATTTGTGCGCAGCTAAACCCGGATCTGATTACTTTCACCGGCGATTTTCTGGACACCATGGATTGTCTGGGTTGGATTCCCAAGGTTTTCGCTCCCCTCAACGCGCGGTGGGGGGTGTATTTTATCTTGGGCAATCACGATTGGCGCCTGGATTGGCCCCGGATTCGGGCGGAAATGGCTCAGATGGGTTTTGTCTGGCTAGGGGGCCGATGGACCTTGCTGCCTGAACCGGGTCCACATCGAAAGCCTGCAGGTCTCTCCTCTAAGAGTGCAACCCCCTGTTCAGGAAGTTCGATTTCCCCTCCGGATACCTATCGGACGGGGTCGAAGAAAAACTCGGTTGGAGACAACCGGGATGGCCGAATTCTTTTGGCCGGCAATGAACTCCCTTGGATTGGGCCCGCCCCGGATTTGAGCACTGCCCCCCCGCCTGCCTCGGAAGGGGGGCCGGTCCGAATCCTCCTGGCCCACAGCCCCGATCAGCTCCGATGGGCACGAAAACATCAGTTCGATTTCATGCTTGCTGGGCATACCCATGGGGGGCAAATCCAAATCCCCTTAGTTGGTCCCATCTTAACCCCCAGTCGGAGCGGTGTTCGGTATTCCGGGGGAGTCTTCCATGAACCGCCCACCGTCCTTCACGTAACCCGGGGGATTTCTGCCGAATGGCCTTTACGGTGGAATTGCCCCCCAGAAGTGGTGCTGCTGGTCCTCCGCTCCGGTTTCTGCCTTTCCAAAACTTCCTAATACATCTAGCCTATTTAATTTATCTATTCTTTTTAAACTTCCCTTGTTGTTTATTTTATTTGTGCCTAACCACTTTTTTCGTACCTATGTGGGTAACATCTCAGCCGTCTTAATATATTGGGGGCAACTTGGGTTATGGGCCAGGTGCTGGGCGAAGGCAACTGGGCCAATCCAGCGAGAGACAAAATAAGCCAACCCCCGGCCAAGCGTTCAGCCGAACGCAACTGCCCCTTCCTGATAGCCCTGCCCAAGCAGGAGGGTTCCAGTTTTTTTAACCAATCTTCCAATTTGGCAGCGGGGCTTGCGAGGTAATGACCAATCATCCGCGGATAGGATTTCTGCTTCCGAGGGACTAGACAACAAGGCTCCGTGGAGCCGACACCAACCAGGAGATCTTTATTCTTTCGCTGCGGAGAGGTTCGGTTGGGGAGGCATTTAATGGAGAAAGATAGAGAAAGGCAGAATTGGGGCTTATAGGAGTCTGCCATGACGACGGATGCGAAGTATTTTGCGATTTTTGGGGATGTCCATGGGCATTTTCGCCTGATGTTCCAATTGTGCCGACATTGGCAACGCAATTCGGGCGTGCATTTGGATGGGATTTTGCTTTGTGGAGACATTGGCTTTTCCCGGACCCATCGCGTTTGGATAAAGCTACTAAAGAGTACATCAAGCGGGACCCTGAAGAGTTAGGGTTTGCTTTGTATATGGAACCACAGGCTTCTCAGGAGAAGTACCGGGATAGAAAGTTAGAAGAAACTTTGTGTGGCGATCCTGATAGTTTGGAGACGGTGCGATGCCCGGCCATTTTTTGCCATGGAAATCATGAAGATTTTCAAGCCTTGGCCGACAGGGTGGGTAATCAGAAATCGGCTCCCGTGGACTTTTTTAGGCGGATTTATTATTTGCAAAGTGGTCAGATTACCGAATTGGCTGGGTTGCGCATTGCCGCCCTGGGAGGGGCCAAAGAAAGAGAAGACTCCCCTGCAGGGCAACCGATAAGCCCTTATGTCGATCCCATGGCCGCTGAGCAGCTTCTGGCAGAGAAGTTTGATGTGCTTCTGACCCACTGCGGCCCCTTTGGCGCTACGCTGGAAGGTTCCGAACTGATCCAGGTCCTGATCGAATTATGCCAGCCGAGCTATCAATTCTACGGCCATCACATGCATCCGATCCCGCCTTACCAAATTGGGAAAACCCGGTGTTATTGGCATGCAGATGTCAATTTTCAAAGAGAGCACGGCGCTTATGTGGGTTCTCCAGAACCTGGCTGTATGGCCGTGCTCCGTTGGAATGGACCGGAGGATCATCAGTACGAAGTCATCGATGCCCAGTGGTTCCGAGCTATTACCGGACGCACCTGGAAGTATCTGTAGGCTTTTTTTCAGGCTCCTGGAAAACCGCCGGAAACTTTTCCTGTTTCCATCTCCCCTCTTTTGGGGGGAATATCCGAAGTTTTTTTCCGTTGTCTTCTTGGCAACGGCAAACTATTTTATTACAAGGAAAAATAGGTAGCATTTTAGCCGTTGGGAGTGAATTGGCGCCCTTTTTCGCTCAGACGCCGCACCATGTCCCTGCCAGGCAAGCGGCAGTGCAGGTTTCCTTGGAGCTGCTTGTGGTTTTTCCGGAACCTCCCGAGAGTGCATCGTAGCCTTTTCCGTCATGGTAGCCTGGCTCCGAAGCTTTCGGTCCCGATGACAAGAACGACGCTCCGATCGGCTGAATGGTTACCGAACCAGTAGGCAGCGTATTGGGATGGAAAGGCCTAGTTCTGCAGCAGATTGGTCGAGGGTCCTTTAGTCGGCCTAAGCGTCTGGGCAGTTACGCGCCTGTCAGCCAAGGTGAGGTGGTAGCAATGAGTCAGCCTGTTTCGAGGGATGCCCGTGCGTTGGGGCTGTTGCCGGAAGGGGCCAAACCACCTAGTCCGTTCCGGACGGCGGTTATCTACGGGCTGAGCACCCTCCTGCCGCCTCTGGTGACGGTAGTGATTTTGCTTTGGGCTTGGAGTACGATCAACAGCTATTTGCTGGAACCGGTTTCCGGCGCAGCCCGCCATGTCCTGGCGTGGATGATCAAAGATATCCGCACCGAGCAGGATATGGCTGCCGCCGGCGCTAAGAAGGCGCGGAGGGAAGGGGGGATTTATATCCAGCTGGGAGAGCAGATTTATTGCCAGGTGGAAGACCAGACTTATATTCCTCAGCAAGTGTGGGAATATGTGCGGACCCGGCAGCGTCCCGAACCCTTGCCGCAAACCGGGCTAGGATATTATCACCGTTATGTGGAGCTGCGGTATCTTCGGCCTTGGGTGGTGATTCCCGCGTTTCTTTTGGGATTCATTTTGTTTTTGTATTTGTTGGGGAAGTTGATCACCGCCCGAATTGGTAATTTTTTATACAGTTACCTGGAACGCTTTCTCCTTCGGCTCCCGTTGGTACGGAACGTCTATGGGGCGGCTAAACAGGTAAGCGACTTTTTCTTCGGCCAACGGGCTGTGGAGTTCAAACGGGTTGTAGCCGTGGAGTATCCCCGCAAAGGCATCTGGTCGATCGGCTTTGTTACCGGAGAAGGTTTCCTGGATGTGCAAGCGGCGGCCAATGAACCGGTGCTTTCCGTGTTGGTTCCCACTTCACCCGCCCCGATGACCGGCTTTACGGTCCAGGTACGCCGAAGCGAAGTGGTCGATCTGAATATTACTGTCGAACAAGCCCTGGAATACCTCATCAGTTGCGGCGTGGTAGGGCCGTTGCATCAAAAGGTAGAATTCCTCCCGCCTGAAGAACAAAAGCGTCTCGGGAAGTCTGCTCGCCTAACGGAAGTAGAGTCCGTTGCACCGGTCATCTCCTCCCCATTGGCCAGCTCGCCGCCGGCTTCGAAAAATCCCTCTTGATCGACTGCTCTCCGTATTCAGCAGGTCCTATCTTTTGAAAGGAGTTAGGCTTTTTTCCAGAGGCCAAGAAATCGGCTTGGCTGGGGGCAGATCGGTCTTTCCCGAAGGGAGGGCCACTTCGCTCCCAGGCTCTAAGGCCGGTAGAACGAAATCATCCTTCCAGTTGCTATACCCCAATCATGCCAACCAGCAAGGGGAGCGGTAGTGCCTAGCCAGCGCTGTTTTCGGATCGGAACCCGCCGAAGCGTTTTGGCCCAATGGCAAGCTCATTGGGTGGCCGAGAAACTCCAGGGCCTGGGAGCTCCCGTAGAATTGGTGCTGATTGTGACCGAGGGGGACCGTCGGCAAGACCTGCAAGCCGATGCCTGGACCAGCCGGGGCATCTTTACCCGCGAAATCCAAAAAGCTCTTCTGGAAGGCCGGGTGGATCTGGCCGTCCATAGCCTGAAGGATTTGCCTACCCAACCGGTGGAGGGGTTGATGATAGCAGCAGTGCCGGAGCGGGGTCCGGTGGGCGATGTGCTGATAAGTCGGCATCAGTCTCCTTTGGCCCAGTTGCCGCCCGGAGCAGTCATCGGAACTGGTAGTCTCCGCCGGCAAGCCCAATTGCTCCATGCCCGGCCCGATTTACAAATGGCGCCGGTGCGGGGCAATGTGGACACCCGGCTGCGTAAACTCCAGGCAGGCCAATATGACGGCATTGTGCTGGCGGAGGCGGGTTTGGCTCGGCTGGGGATTCCGGAATCGGCATGGACGGAGCGGCTTTTTCCTACGGTGCTGTTGCCAGCGGTCGGCCAAGGGGCCTTGGGTATTGAGGTACGGGCCGACGATGCACAGACCAGGGCGTTGGTCGAGCTGGTGGACGATCCGGCTACCCATGCGGCGGTGGTGGCGGAGCGGGCGATGTTGGCCCATCTGCATGGCGGGTGCTTAGCCCCTGTAGCCGCCTGGGCCAGAATCGAGCATGCTCAATTAGTCCTGACCGGCCGAGTCCTCGATCCAAAGGGCCAGCAGATGTTACAGGCTACCCAAACAGTGCGCATCAGCCCAGTTTTGCTGGGGGCTACCCCCTCCCAAGAAGAATTGCTTCACGAGGCGGCCGCCTTGGGCCGGCAGGTGGCCGAACAACTGCTTGCCCAAGGGGCAAACCAACTCATCCTGGCTGCCCGAAGGCCATAAGCTTTCGCTCAGTTATTCTATGTAAATTACCTATATTATGTATATTCACATAAAATAACCCGTAATTGATCCCTAATTGATACCTTCTCCCCCTTTCCCCACTTAGAATAATGGAATGCAGTGATGAGTGCGTTGTAAAAACATCCCCCTGAAAGGGCCTAAAAAGACCCACAGGTTCCCCAACAAAGATTTCCCCCTAATTTGAAAAGGATCCCGGAACGATGAGAACTCCTTCGGCTTGGCGGCAGTTTGCTTTCCTTTGCTTCCTGGTGTGGACTTGCTGGAGTTCTCAGTTCCAAGACGCTTTCCCGCCTCCGGTAGCAGCCCAAGAAATAGCTTCTTCTGCCGATCCGCTGCAAGCAGGCAGTGTGTGGAAAGGGCTTTTATCGGAACCAAAGCCGGTTCAGGTGTCCGCAGCGATTGTTGGCCTCCCAGAAACTGAGCAAGCGGAACTTCGGATTACCGCTACGATGGAGCCGGACTGGTACATCTACTCTCTGACCCAGCCGCCCGGCCCAGCCACGCCCACCCAAATCCATTTGACCCCCTCCGACGCCTACCAATTACAGACCCCTTTCGAGCCAGTTCAGCCCCCCCAACGCAAACAAGACCCTACCCTCGGCCCCAATTGGCTAGAGATCCATCCGGGCCAAGTAACTTGGCGGGCCCTGGTCCGGTTGGCTGAGGGCGTAGATCGCACCCAAATAGCCATCCAAGGCCAAGTGCGTGCCCAACCGTGCACCTCCACTCGGTGCTTAGCGCCGCAGGATTTTCCCTTCCTAGCTCGGTGGCAAGCGGGGGAGATTTCGCCTCAACTGCTTTCGGCCTCCAGCAAGGCAGACAAACCCACCCCGGAAGCCGCTCCCGCTCCAACAGCCCAGCCTCCGTCTCCTTCTATAACCCCCGTGCGTCCAGAAGCCCCATCTCGGCCTACCAGCGGAGAAAGCCTTTCTTTGAGCGGTTTAGCAGTGAAAATCGGCTTCGCCTTTTTAGGTGGGTTGATCCTGAATCTGATGCCCTGTGTGTTGCCAGTTATCAGCTTGAAGCTATTTTCGTTTTTGCAGCAGGCGGGCGAAAGCAAAGGCCGAATCATGGCCCTGAACCTCTGGTACACGGCCGGGCTGATGTCGGTCTTTTTGGTGTTGGCGGCATTGACGGCCCTGTTGGGCCATGCTTGGGGCGAACAGTTTACCTTGCCCTGGTTTAAGATTGCTCTGACGGCCCTGGTCTTTGTGATGGCTCTGAGTTTTCTAGGCGTTTGGGAGATCCCGATTCCCGGCTTTGCTGGAGGCAGGGGCGCTGTGGAGCTTCAACAGAAAGAAGGCGCTGCCGGCGCCTTTTTTAAAGGGGTGTTTGCCACCATCTTGGCCACCCCATGCAGCGGCCCGTTTCTGGGCGCATTGTTTGGATTTTTGTTAGGGCAGTCGGCTGTGGTGGTGTTTGTAATTTTCGGGGCGGTCGGACTGGGAATGGCCGCACCGTATCTGCTTCTAGGTGCCTTTCCGGGGCTAGTGCGTTTCCTGCCCAAACCGGGCGCCTGGATGGAAACCCTCAAAGAATTGATGGGCTTTTTCCTGCTGGGAACGGTAGTGTTTTTGTTTACCACCATGCACCACCGATATTTTGTACCGACGTTGACTTTGCTGGTGGGACTGTGGCTGGCCTGTTGGTGGATTGGCCGAGCCAGTTGGAGTACCTCTCGGAGAGCAAAGGCGGCGGCATGGTTAGGAGGATCGGCCATAGGCGCCGGCATCGGCTGGCTGGCCTTTTCCGTTCTCATCTATTATGAACCGAGCTTCCTTCAAAATCCCTCCCTGGGGGAATTCCACCCCGGCGACAATCCTTCGGTCCGAACCGACCGGATCCCATGGGAACCGTTTAGCCCGGAACGCCTGGCCCAAGCCCGCTCGGAAGGAAAAACCGTGTTGGTCTATTTTACGGCCGACTGGTGCCTGACCTGCAAATGGAACCTGAGGTTCGCCATTGATACGGCCGAAGTCCGCCAATGGATCGCCCAGCACGATGTCCTGCCGCTTCTAGCCGATTGGACGGAACAGTCTCCGGTGATCAAAAAGGCTCTCAATGAATTAGGCTACAATTCCATTCCGGTGCTGGCGATCTGGCCACGACCAAAAGCCGTCCGGCTACCGGATCAACCGAATCCAATCCCCCAGGTTTCGGAGCAACCGCCGATCATCCTGGCCGACCTGCTGACCAAACGGCAGGTGCTGGATGCTTTGGCCGCGGCCACTGCCAATCAACCTGCCCCCTAAGCATATTCTTCTCCTTATGAAGGCTGGAGAATCCTCACCGTTTCGACCGCCTGAGGCGCCCAGCCATCCCTGCGAAACAGGCTGGATGACCATACACTATTGTGCCCTAGTCTGTTAGACTCCCCTGGAACGTATTCTGGGAACCTCTGCAAAAGACGGAACATAACATGAACCTTATGAACATATACTCCTACCACTTCCGAAATGATTTTGGCTGTTGCCTACTATGAGTGGTATGCTAGCATTGCTAGCAACCCTACCGATTGGACCCTCAGGACTAGTGCCGCAAAAGGCATAAAGGAAGCCCTGCAAAATACTGCCCATCAAGTGAACTTCATGAACATCTGACTCGTTCCTTTGCTTATCGGTTCCCATTGCTGGGCACTATATATGGAGTCTAATGTTAAGCAGCGCCACTATATGTTTTTATTGACGGACATTCCGAAACGGTGCAAAAATATCTCCTTAGAATTATTCAGAGATTCCTCTGTTCGATTGCCCTGGAATACAGTCTGTTAGGCTGTGCTGGAACGTACTCTGTGAGCCTGTGCCGAACATAGTGCGTAAAGTAGTCTGGGAGAGTCCCCTGGAACGTACTCTGTTAGACTGCGCTGGAAGATAGTCTGTTAGACGGCGGGTAAATTTACGCAATACGTACCCCCTCCCAGACGGAACTCCATCCAAAGGAGGGCTCCGGAAGTATAGCTGTTCCGAGGGCTGGCAGCGCGGGCGCCCTATCTGGAACCCCCCGTCTCTGGACGCCACGGGCCTGATGTTGGGCAACTCAAGCTATCCGGCTCCCAGAGGTCCGGTTCCCCAGCGCATCGGCCGTCGGAAGGAGGACCGGGCCGAGCGTTGTCCGTACGGCGGCGGCCCCCTGCAACAGCACAACCAGCCCCGGATCCGCTATTTGGAACACACCCCCCCAAGGCCAGCCAGAACTGACCGAGCATTCCCTTCCACCCCCGCTGGGGTGGCCGCTGCCGGAACCTGGTCGAGCCGACCGTTCTAGAGGCCCTGCCCGGCTTCAGGCTGGGTACCCGGGCGGTGGTTCTGTCGGCCTGGTTGGACTATGGTCTGACAAACACATTGGTCCAGTTTGTGGAGGGCCTCAACTTTCCCTTACCATTTCAGCCGAGTGAAGGGGTTCCGGTTTTTTAGGGAAGATGTCCCTTTTGTATGGAGCACTGGGTGCTAGACGGCAGGTATTTTGCTCAACTGGGAGGAGCCTCAGTCTAACAGACGAAGGTACGTAAACTCACCCGGCTAGGCGAATGCTTGGCGTGGCTTGCCTACGATGAGAAGAGGCAACAGAATCCATCGTTGGATGTCGGACCATCTGTGCGACAGGAGGTATTTTCGTTCCAGTGGCAATCAACTCAGTCTAATAGGCACGGTACAACCGGCAGAGGCGAATGCGGGGGCTGCGTTGGCAGGCCAGGGGGGAATTCTTCTGGTTGCCGAGGCCCTTCCGCTCCGCTCGAAGATAGCACCATGGAGGGCAGCTTCCTGAGCGGTCGAAGGCGTCGAGAATGACTGCAGAGCCAACCATATCCTGGCTAGAGCCCCCTGGAGCACGTGGGCGGAAGGTGGAGAGTGCAATTACTCCAGAGCCAACCACGCTCGCAGAAAGCGCCCTGTCCTGCCCCGGGACCATTTCCTGTCAGTACACCGGCACCATTTTGTCCATCGGTAATATTTCTTACAGGGGAGCTATTTACTGCACCGGGAGGGTGATGGGATAAGAGCCTAGGATTTCCATTCGAAGGGTTTTGCGTTGAAGGGCTTTGAGGGCCCGACGTACCCGAAGCTCGGTTTCGTGCCCTTCGAATTCCACGAAGAACAGATAGGTGCGTTTTTGGCCTGGCACCGGGAAGGATTCGATCCAGGTCAGATTAAGCCGATTCCGTTTAAAGATGTTCAACGCCTCGGCCAAGGCGCCGGGGCGATGTTCCGTCTGGAACAACATGGCGGTTTTGTCGTGGCCGGTGCGGGGATTTGAGTGATGGCCGATGACGGCAAAGCGGGTCGTATTGCCTGGGTTATCTTCAATCTGGTCAGCCAACACATCCAGGCCGTAATAGATGCCTGCCTGGACGCTGGCGATGGCGGCGGCGCCGGGTTTATCTCGTGCCAATTGGGCGGCCGTGGCCGTACTGGTTACCTCAAAGGTGCGGGCTTGCGGCAGATGCTTGGCCAACCAATTGCGACATTGAGACAGGGCCTGAGGTCGGCTATAGACTTCCTGGATTTCCTGTCGGGGGCACTTGGCCAAAAGGGCATGATGGATTTCCAACTCCACATCCCCGCAGATCCGCAGGGGCAAGCGGGTAAACATCTCCAGGGTGTCGGCAATTCGGCCGTCGGTGGAGTTTTCTATGGGTACCAAGCCATAGTCGGCTTGTCGGCGGTGGACCTCCTCAAAGACGGCGGCTATACTACCGACGGGGACAAATTCCACCGATTGGCCGAAGGCATGGATGGCTGCCAGATGGCTGTAGGTGTACAGAGGCCCTAAAAAGGCTACTCGGGTGGGTCGAACGAGGGCTCGGCAGCCACTGCGGATCTCCCTCATAATGGAGCGGAGAATCCCCTCTGAAAGGGGACCTGGAGAATCCTGTACCAGCTCGGCTACCCGATCTTGAGCTTCGGGCAACACGGTCGGCACCACCAGCTCCCCTGTCCGGTGTTTTTGAAGCTCTACATACAACCGGGCCCGCTCTTGCACTAGCCGAAGAATTTCCCCGTCTAATCGCTCGATTTTGGCTTCCAAGGCCGCTGGGACCCCACCAGAGGAACGTTTAGGATTCTGACTACCCATGGTAACCCGCAACCCTTTCCACAAATCAGGTGTCAAAATGGCAGCATCCCTGCTTTGCTGCCAGAGCAGAGTCGGAACCCTTTTCTGGAAATCTTACCTAAGTATAAAATAACCTACTAGTTGCGTCATTTCATGCCTCTGAAAGTAACCCCGGCACATCGTTTGCTTAGTAAAATCAGGGAAACAGCAAGATGCCAAATCCTAAATCCCCTATCAGGGGGGATAGGAGTTTTTAATCTGAGATATTAGGTAATCTAGGAAAGATAGATAATTTGGAGAATTCAACCTTCTGCGGATTCTGATCCACCCCTCGGATACCTTTTCCGCAAGTTTATAACACATAAGGAGTTATTGCAATGGCTAAAGGGGAAAAAATCATCGGAATCGATCTGGGTACTACCAACTCCGTCGTGGCCATTATGGAAGGCAAGGACGTCAAAGTGATCCATAACTCCGAAGGCAATCGCCTGACCCCCAGTGTGGTTGCCTTTACGGATAAAGGCGATATTCTGGTGGGCGAACCGGCCAAACGGCAGGCGGTCATCAACCCCCGCCGAACCGTCTATTCCATCAAACGCTTCATGGGCCGCAGGCATAAAGAAGTCGCCGTCGAAGAAAAAATGGTCCCCTATGAAATCGTAGGTGGGCCTGATGATTATGTTAAGGTGCGGATCGGCTCTCAAGAATATACCCCCCCAGAAATCTCCGCCTATATCCTGCGAAAACTTAAAGAGGCGGCCGAAGCCTATCTGGGCCATAAGGTCCATAAGGCCGTCATCACCGTGCCGGCCTACTTCAATGACGCCCAGCGTCAGGCCACCAAAGACGCTGGCGAAATCGCCGGGCTAGAAGTAGTGCGGATCATCAACGAACCGACGGCTGCGAGCTTGGCCTATGGCCTAGATAAAAAAGAAAACCAAAAAATCGCCGTCTTTGACCTGGGCGGCGGCACCTTCGATATCTCCATCTTGGAAGTGGCCGAGGGCGTCTTTCGCGTCATCAGCACTAACGGCGACACCCACCTGGGCGGCGATGACTTCGACGAAGCCCTGGTCAACTACGTGGCCGAAGAGTTCAAAAAACAAGAAGGCATCGACCTGCGCAAAGACCCGATGGCTCTGCAACGGCTGGTGGAAGCCTGTGAGAAGGCCAAAAAAGAGCTTAGTGTGGCCCATACCACCGACATCAACCTGCCGTTTATCACCGCCGATGCTAGTGGGCCAAAACACCTGCAAATGACCATCACCCGAGCCAAATTCGAAGAACTGATCGATCCGTTGGTCGAACGGTGCCGAGGCCCGGTCATGCAGGCTCTCAAAGACGCCAAACTCCGGCCCAGCGAGATCGACGAAGTGGTGCTGGTCGGTGGTTCCACGCGGGTGCCGAAGGTTCAGGCCCTGGTCCGGGAGCTGTTTGGTAAAGAGCCGAATAAAGAGGTCAACCCCGATGAAGTGGTAGCGGTTGGAGCGGCTATTCAAGGGGCGGTGCTGGCCGGCCAGGTCCAAGACATCCTCCTGCTGGATGTTACGCCGCTGTCGCTGGGGATTGAAACCTTGGGCGGCATTGTGACGAAGATCGTGGAACGGAATACGACGATCCCCACGGAGAAGAAACAAATATTCAGCACTGCCGAGGATAACCAGCCGGCGGTAACCGTCAAAGTCTATCAGGGCGAAGGGGAAATGGCCGATTCGCCCGGCAACCGGCTGCTGGGCCAATTTACCCTGGACGGCATCCCGCCTGCCCCTCGCGGCGTGCCGCAGATCGAAGTTACCTTCGACATCGACGCCAACGGCATCTTGAAAGTCCGGGCCAAGGACCTAGGTACCGGCCGAGAAAAAGAGATCGAGATCAAGCAGTCGGGCGGCCTGTCGAAGGAAGAGATCGAGCGGCTCCGCCGGGAGGCAGAACTCCATGCCGAAGAAGACCGACGCAAACGTCAATTGGCCGAGGCCCGCAATGAAGCCGACGCCATGTGCTACCAACTGGAAAAACTACTGCGGGAACATGATGCCCAGTTAACCGCTTCCGATAAGGAGGCCGTCCGAAAAGCCATCGAAAAGACCCGCCAGGTGGCAAAAGGGGACAACACCGAGGCGATCCGGTCGGCCATCCGAGAACTGGAGCAGGCCTCCCATGCCCTAAGCCGCACTCTCTACGAGGCGGCTGCGCGGGGGCGAACCGCTGGGGCCTCGGCCGCCAGCTCCGAGGGCGGCAAAGAGGAAACCATCGACGCCGAGTTTGAAGTCAAAGACTAAGGCGGCTCCCGATTTTTTCCTGACGGTGGAGGAAGGAAATTTTTTCCTAGGTTTAAATGAACAAATGATTATTATACCGGTGGGGAGACCCTCCCATGACCTTCCGCCCAGAGAAACTAACCGTAAAAGCCCAAGAGGCCCTCCAACGGGCGCAAATCCTCGCCTCCGAAAAAGGCCATCCGGAGATCGAACCCTTGCATCTATTGGCCAGCTTGCTGGCCGAGTCCGACGGTCTAATCCAGCCCCTGCTAGAGCGGATCGGCGCCAACCGCCGCCAATTGGACCAGATGGTCCAGGCAGAACTAAGGCATCGGCCTAGCGTCTCCGGCGGCGGACCCCCTCCGATCAGCCGAGACCTGGTGCAAATCCTAGAAACCGCCCAACGCGAAGCCGACACAATGAAAGACGCCTACGTCTCCACCGAACACCTGATGTTGGCCCTGGTGGAGGTGGAATCGTCGGCCAAACGGATCCTGCGCCTCAATGCCATCGGACGAGACGAAATCCTGCAGGCCCTGCGCATGATCCGGGGCAGCGCCCGGGTGGAGGATCAGGAACCGGAAACGAAGTTCCGGGCTTTAGAGCGATTCGGTATTGATCTGGTCGAACGCGCCCGGCAAGGCAAACTGGATCCGGTGATTGGCCGAGATCAAGAAATCCGTCGGGTCATGCAGGTCTTGTCGCGGCGAACGAAAAACAACCCAGTGCTTATTGGAGAACCGGGTGTAGGGAAAACCGCTATCGTGGAAGGACTGGCCCAGCGGATCGCCGAAGGGGATGTGCCCCAAAGCCTCAAAAACAAGCGGGTCATTGCTCTGGATATGGGCGCTGTGATTGCCGGTACGAAATATCGAGGGGAATTCGAAGAGCGTCTTAAAGCGGTTCTGCGGGAAGTGCAAGACGCGGGGAATGTTATTTTGTTCATTGATGAACTTCATACTGTTGTCGGCGCCGGCCGGGCCGAAGGCGCTAGCCATGACGCCGCCAACCTGCTCAAACCGGCCTTAGCCCGTGGTGATCTCCGATGCATTGGCGCTACCACCCTGGACGAATATCGGCAATACATTGAGAAGGATGCAGCCTTGGAGCGACGGTTCCAGCCGGTCTATGTCGGCGAACCCTCCGTGGAAGATACCATCGCCATTTTGCGAGGTTTGAAACCTCGGTATGAGGCGCATCATAAGGGGGTGAAGATCAAGGATTCGGCCCTGGTGGCCGCTGCCACCCTCTCGCACCGATATATTACGGACCGCTATCTGCCGGACAAGGCGATCGATCTGATGGACGAAGCTACCAGCCGACTGGCCCTCGAACTGGAAAGTGTGCCCACAGAGATCGACCAGGTGCAGCGTCGGCTAGCACAGTTGGAGCTGGCAGCCCGCCAACTGCAGGGGGAAGAAGAACCCCATGCCCGAGAACGTCTGGCCGAGATCGAAGAGGAAATGGCCAAACTTCGAGAAAAACTGGCCAGCCTCCGCCAGCAATGGGAACGGGAAAAAGCAGGTCTGGGCGATGTGCACCAGATTCGGAACCGGTTGGGGGAGATTGAACATTTGTCCAACCAACTCTGGGCCGCTATCCGCGAAAAACAACCCCTCGGCATGGACGTCGAACAAGAATACAACCAACTGCTCCGCCTCGAACAGGAGAAAAAGAAACTGGCCGAACAGCTTCGCCAAGTGGAAAGCCGAACGGAATCGGCCGCCACCGAAGGCCGACGCCTCCTACGCCAAGAAGTCGGGCCAGAAGAAATCGCCGAAGTCGTCAGCGCCTGGACCGGCATCCCCGTCAGCCGCATGCTCGAAACCGAACGCCATAAACTCCTGGTGCTGGAAGAACGCATCCATCAGCGCCTGGTCAATCAGGATGAGGCGGTCGAAGCGGTGGCCAATGCCGTGCGCCGAAGCCGAGCCGGCCTGCAAGACCCCCGCCGACCCATCGGTTCGTTCATCTTCCTGGGGCCAACGGGCGTCGGTAAAACCGAACTGTGCAAGGCCCTGGCCGAGGTGCTCTTCGACGACGAAAACGCCATGATCCGCCTCGATATGAGCGAGTTCATGGAACGCCACACCGTCAGCCGACTCATCGGTGCGCCGCCCGGCTATGTGGGCTACGAAGAGGGCGGTCGGCTCACCGAAGCCGTCCGACGCCGTCCCTATTCGGTCATCCTCCTGGACGAAATCGAAAAAGCCCACCGAGACGTCTTCAACATCCTGCTCCAAGTACTCGACGATGGCCGACTTACCGACCACCAAGGCCATACCGTCGATTTCACCAACACCATCATCGTCATGACCTCCAACATCGGAAGCCAACTCATCCAAGAAATCTCCCGCCAAGGCGGCACAGAAGACGAAATCCGAGAAGCTGTCCAAGCCGCCCTCCGCGAACGCTTCCTCCCAGAGTTCCTCAACCGCATCGACGAGGTGATCATCTTCCATCCGCTAGGTAAAAAAGAAATTCACCAAATTGTCCAACTCCAAATCGACCGACTCCGGAACCAATTGCAAGAAAAACAGATCGAACTCGAAGTAACCGATTCGGCCATCCATGCTATTGCCGAGCTCGGCTACGACCCAACCTTCGGCGCCCGGCCTCTCAAACGGGTCATCCAACAAAAAATCCAAAATCCGTTGGCCATGGAAATCCTCAAAAAAGAGTTCACCGAAGGAACTCGGGTCCTAGTGGATTACCAGGACGGCGAGTTTACCTTCCAGCGCCTAGAAGCCACCGCAGCACTCAGTAAATAACCCCTCCTCCCGGCGCTGAGAATCCCCGAAGTGGCCTGCAAAAGGCACCCAACCAGCAATCAGAAAATCTCCTTCCCCTCCAGCTTCGCCAGACTGCCTAGGTATTTCCCAAGCTGAGCAGCCCAACAGCGGCATAGCGAAGGAAGGCACAAAGATTAAACTGCCGCTACCAAATATAAAGCGGGCCAGTCAGCCTACCAGAGAACAAACCAGTGGCTGGCGATGGGCTGCCAAGGGCTCTGGCCCGAATCTTGACTGTGCGTTTACCAGCGCCCCTGCAGTGGCCACCGGCCGGTCGCACCTACCTGCTAAAGGAAACGATTTGCCGGAGTCTTTCTACACTGAGGCGGATAAGCAAGCGTTTCTGCGGACTGTGGGCGCCGGAAAGGAGCTGGAGTTGGGATTTGCGGACTCCTAAGGCATCGGCCACCATCTCCAGCAGGGCCTGATTGGCTTTGCCTTTTTCTGCCCGCTGGGTAAGCCAAACCCGCAGCAAACCGTCCGATTGCCATTGAAGCTGATTCCGCCGGGCGCCAGCCGCCACACGAACCACCACCACCGTGCCTTCCGGATGCGATTGCCAAAGTTCCATACCGGCCTCCTTTGATGAAGTGCCATTTGGGCCGGAGGTAGATCTGAATTCTTCGAGGTAAAAATGCTTCTGCAGCCAGCTCCTGCTGCGGCAACGCTCAAGCAACCGTCCCTACAGTTCTGACCCGCATGCACTTTCCGGGCGGGCAAAGGATTTTCGTAATACTTCAGCCCAATGAAAAAGACAGCTGCTTTCTGCGAGCAAATCCCCATTTTCTCGCTGCTCCGGAAGCGGCAGTGCAAACTGCCTGGGACCGCCTCCTAGGCTTCTGCCCTTGCTCCGGTAAACCCATTGGCACTGGACTGCTACTTTTGCAAGAATGGCAAGCTTCCGTCATTTGGCTGAAATGTTACGGCTTTTCTTTTCCTTGCCCCCAGGATTTATCAAAACCTCCCCCCTATAAAAGGGATTTTTAGAAACCCCGGACCACTTCAGCCGAGTGAAGAACTCCCCTGCCTTTTCCGAGGAAGCTCCTCAGTGGTCATTCCTGCGAAAGCAGGAATCATAAAATGGGCTATTCAGCTGAAATGTTACGAAAGTCCCCTCTTCTGGGGAGAGGACCTCCATAAGGCGAAAAGAGGAACTACCACCAATTGGCTTCCTTTCGGTAAAATGATATAATAGCTGACCGAAGCGGCTTCTACTTTTTAAGGAGAATGCCCCCGAATGTCAGTCCCCCGGAAGGGGGTATCCAGAAAGCCGAAATCCATCGGAAAAACACTAAATTCCTGCCTGCGCAGGAATAAGAGTAGGTTGTGCATCATTCACCTGAAATGGTACATACTTTAACTCCAGTAAGCAAACCCGGGGGGATAGATATTTAGAGTCCTCTTGGAGGGCTGTAAAATACACAGGCAATAACAAAACCCCAAAAGATTCCACCAGCCCCTCTGCGAAACACACGCGAGCGGCAGGGGCGGGCAAAGGGGGTTTC
Source organism: uncultured Thermoguttaceae bacterium (assembly GCA_938042245.1). Classification (GTDB taxonomy): domain Bacteria; phylum Planctomycetota; class Planctomycetia; order Pirellulales; family Thermoguttaceae; genus JANXAQ01. The sequence goes on along the minus strand of CALIRO010000011.1, from coordinate 21,899 downwards.
GCGAGCTTTTGACTTTGGGGCTCTACCGGAAGGGGCCAAGGTGGGAAGGATAGGAACCTCTGAATAATGCAAAGGAGCTATGTTTACACTATTTCGGAACCTCCGGTGGTTGGTACAATATATAGTGCCATTGCCAATGTTCGTCTCAAGATCCAGTGTTCAGTTAGAAGGAACCGATGCCCAAAGGAATGTATTTCCTGTGCATAAAGTTCATGTTATGTTCAGGTTTTGCAGAGCTTCCGATATTTTTCAAGCTATGAGGAGGGGTTTTACGAGGTAAGGGATCCGCTGCCGGCGACAAACTCAGCAGAGAAGAGGAGATTTTTTCCCAGGCCATTTCTCAGCCTCCGTCTCAGCTTCATGCAGATGGACAAACTTCGCAGGGAAGGAGGAGATTTTTTCCAGGGCTGACTTTTTCCCAGAGGCGGCGTAGCTCAGTTGGTTAGAGCAGCGGAATCATAATCCGCGTGTCCGGGGTTCGAGTCCCTGCGCCGCCAATAAGTCCTTATATAATAAAGAGTTACGACAAGCAGGCTCAAGAAAGACTGGGAAAAATCGGAGAAAATTTGAACAAGATTTCATTTCCGGCAACCCAGCTCTCACGCATACCCCGACGCAGTGTCTAAGAGCTTCTTTATGTGTTCGGAAGTTCCTTTCACCTCGGACCTTCATAGGGCCTCTTGGGCCGCTTCCAGGAAGGCCCGGCCCGTCGGATCGACGTACCGGCCAGGGGCAATCCTCATGGAATTGCCAACCGATTTTGTGCGGCGATTAGGTGGCCAGTTTCCGGAGAAAACCGCCCCGTAGGCTATCATCCTGCTATTGATAAGCCTTTTGCGACCATCGGTACGGGGTCTGCTTAATCAACTCGGTTTCCCAATTTCCTTGGCAAGTTATCTATAGCCTGGGCCAAGGCCTTTTTCTCCTACCCGTCGGATAATCTTTAGCAGGGGGGACTTTCCTGGGCATGCGGAGGTTGGTCAACGGACGAAGCCAGGCGAAGGCAGGGGGGGCCGTTTGGGAGCCGAACCAAAAGAATGCCGAGAGTGGGCTTGGAGATGTTTCTGCCCACAGGGGAAAATCTCTTGATACGACGCGGAGCCGGAGCAAAAGGGGGGCCTAACCTGGATAAGATGTGGATGCATATCTTTTTCAAGAGGAATGCTGGGCAGATCTCCTTTCCTGGAGAGCCGATTCTCATCGGCACGGTCGGCTCCCGCAGTCGCCCAGTGAAGACCCTGCACAGACCAAGGCATCAGATGGGGTAAGCCTACACGCGGAGCGGGGAGCATGCCGAAAAAATACTGCATCGCTCCCTGCACCAGGAACCAACTTATCCAGGGCAGCCCCAACCACCACCATGTCCACCAAACGGAAGAAGATTTTCGCTCCATGGGTTGGCTCCCAGCAAAACAAAGGTAGCCCTTCCCTGGCGTAAGCCAACTCCCTCCTTGCTCTAGATTTTTACGAAAACCGAAAAAAGGGGCATTCCCGTTGAAACCGGCTCTGGGGAAGAGTTCTCCGGAGGTAGGGGAATTTTGCCCATCGTGTTCAGCTTTTAGCACCCTTCGGTGGGTTTGCCCTCGCCATCGGAAAAGGTTTCCCCAGACCTGTCGAAACACTAGGGGCATTTTACGTAGGGGAAAGCGGTCTGCTGCTCGCCAAGCTCTGGAAACTCGGTCTGTGGGGGAGGAGCATTTCCACCCTAGGAGGCGGCCGTCTGGCCCCTAGCGGCACTAGCCCCTATAGGAGAAACGTAGCCCTGTTAGTTGGCTCCTCCCCCAGCAGACCTACCGGGGAAACCAAGCGGCCTTGGCGGAGCCACCCTGCTATTTACTGCCGAACAATCGGCCCTAGCTGGATTCGGCCCCGCTAAGAGTACAGTTTCCAGCAGCCGCGCATTTCCTACCGGGGATGCTGATAAAAGAGGCCTTTTGCTGTCAGCCTCTTACCAACCGCTTTCTCTTTGCCGCCTCCCAAGTCCTGTAAAGAGCCCGTCTTTATATCCTTACTTGCCGTCTGGGAAGAATCGTTTGGCCATTTCGTATTTTTGCCTTTGCTTTTAAGGACCTCCCGGTGGGGAGGCGAGGTTAAAATTGTTGAAAGATGGGTTTTGACGGTTTGGGGGCATCTGGTTTTCCGCCCGGTTTAGGCGGGTGTTGCTGAAAAATGGGTTGCGGTGGGCCTGGAGCCGGGGTTACCTCTTCCGGAGGCGTTTGCTCGGGTTTGTCTGCGAGGGGTTTGTTGGCAGAGGAAGTCCCTTCGTTAAACCCAGCTGGATGGACATCACTGCTGTTAGCGGCCATCCGCTCTGGCTTGACTTTGGGATGCTTCTGCTTAGGAGGTTGAGCCGATGGCCCAGCCGGCGGGATAGGTTTCGATTGATTGACCGAAGGAGCTTGGGGTTGACCAGCCGGCTGAGGGGTACCCTGATTCTCAGCGGCTGGGAGAGGCTCAGCCGTTGGCTGGCCGGGCTTCGGCTGGGTGGCAGGCTTCCCATCAGTCCCCCTGCTATCAGCCTCTTGCTCAGGTTGCCGGGGCGTATCTGCCGCTGGCTGGAGGCTGCCTGCCGGAGGAGAGACCGGCGGAGTGGTTAAAAACGCCTCTACAGCGGCCCGCTGAGTTTGTTCATGTTTTGGCTTTTTCCTGGCTGGCCAATAACTCCCGGACAGTTCGGACAGGATTGGTGGCCAAGACCTGAGTGTTTTCGTTCAAGAGGCTCTCAACCTTGGCGACCAAATCCGCCTGGACTTTGGCCGTCTTCCGGACCCGAAGGATTTCCCGCTGGGCGCCCAGGGCCACTAGCTGAGCTTCCGTCTGGTTGATCTGAACTGTTAGGCCCTCTAATTGGGCCTCCGCCTCTTTGCGCACCTGGTTCAGATGGGCCAAACAGACGTGGTACCCGGTCGGCCTCGGCCAAAAGCAAACTCACCTGCGCCTTGACCTGGTCCTGACTGTACATGGCGCCCCGAACCTCCACCGGGAAGCCATTGGCTGCCAAGGCCTCTTGATACTTATCCCGGAATTGCTCGGCCAATGTACGAGCCGGATCTTCCAGCGCCGTCAGTTGCCGGATTTTTTCCGAAACATTGCCAATCTCGGCGGCCAATTCCCGACGCATCCTCTGCATCGCTTTCAGGTCCTCTTGGAGTCGGTTGCTCGCATACTCGACGAAGCCCACCGGATCCGCCTCTCGGGCCGCCTCGTTCCAGCCAATGACTTCAGCAGCCTTCCGATCCACCTGGGTCCATAATCCGGGACAATACGTCCGTAGCGCCCAGGCTCCTCCCAGACTCAGCAGCACTACCAGGATTACCCATGGAATCACTCGCTTCCCCATATTTTGACCTCCTCAAAAAATACCCCAAAATCCACCATGGTTTCTCTCGGCGGGCCACACCCTACTGGCTCGCCTCTTCCACCTTCCATAAAACTTAGACTACTCTTTGCAGCCCCAATTGCGCGCGGAAAACCGATTTTTTCAAAAAATTTTTCCTCCATGCATCCTCTCCCGGCTTCAAAGGTCTTCCGAAGACCTTTCGATTTATAAAAAAGAACATCCTTGACCAAGAAGGCAAGTTTGGGCGTGATTTGTGGCCTACATAAAAACCGGACCTCCGAAGCTCCTTTATGAGAGAATTGTGGTTGGATAAAAACTCTCCTGCATCGTAAGAAACTGGAAAAATGGATCTCTTTATGCCAAAACGAATGCCGAAGAGGAAATGCACCAATGATGGGCTAACAGCTGGAGGCCTTTGTTACCCAAAGAGAGGCGATCAAGAGATTCGGCACAACTTGGACGCTTCCCAGGGCGCTGGCCACGGAGGTTTTGGGTTGGCTCCAGAAGTTGGCCCGCGGGTTACCCGGCTGGCTCTCCTATGAGAAGATTCCTGCCAGCGCGGGAATTCCCAGATCGCCTGGGTGGGCGGAAGGCTAGTTGCTGCCCACGGGCAAGACCGTCGGACCATTTTGGAGGCCCCTGGCCGCCGGGACAGTCTGAAGAGGTCTTGGCAGATAGAGCTAAATCCATTGGCTCGGCCGGACGCTCTTGATCTGATCGACTACCAAAAACCTGAAGTGATCTTGTCTCAGGGGAGCTAAACCAATCGGCCTGTCCGAACCCCTTGGGGGCGAGCAGAGATCTCCAACAGATTCATGCTCTAGCTGCAACGGCCTGCCTAGAACCGTTTGCAGCCTCGGCTTTCCCATGGGCAACGGTGCAATTTATGCTCTACCAGGTGGTGACCACCTAGCTTCGTTTTTTTCCATTTCCTCGGGTTACCTGAATATTGACAACGCCGTTGGTGGTGGATCAGCAAGGTTGGCTTCTTCGTCTCCTTTAGAGTAGGCAAAGGAAGCATTGCGCCAGCAGGTGTTGGAGCGGCACTTTTCGGGTGTCCCTTGGCTCGGCTCGTTTGGCCAACAAACTTTGGCTGGCTATACCGCCTGCTGGACCTCGACCATTTTCCAGAAAGCAATTTTGAGAAAGGGCAGTTCACCTCTGGGTGAGCAGAGAAGTTAGGCGTGGCGAATAGGTCCTCTGGGTTTTTGCGGCGCCGCAGGGCTTACATGGGGCGATTATTGCGATTTCCGGGGCTCCCCGTTTACCAGAACCAGGCGCGATTTCGCATCAATAAACACGTAGTCGTCTGGTCGAACAACACCATAGCGGGGGGCAGCGTTCACGATGAGAGGAGTTTCCATACTGAATAGCTGCTTTACGGGCGTAAAGGTTACCGCCAAAATCCAGGACGGCCCCTCCCTGTCAAGCACAAACGTCGCATTTTTCCCGATTATCATCACAGGATGGGATGCGACTCGCCCGCCCATGTCAACGCGGCTGTCGATGAAGGAACTAGTATTTCCCTGGCCGATTGTCTCAAACAGTATCTCCTTGTACTTTGCTCGCAATGTTTCCCCCTGCATCACAGATTCGCCGTCCGGCAGACGGTGGTACCAGTCCAGGAGCTTCTCGCTTATCACGTCTCGGCGATCCAGCCAGCCTCGGGTCTGGCCGCTGCGTACCCAGAGCCAGTTGCCCTGAACCTGCTCCACGGTGAGTTTTTCGCCTTTGCGAACGCTGCCAACGCGGTTCGTCTCCACCATTAGGGAGGCGTCGCGCAGAGCCACTATCTCCTCCCCCGGCTTCGGAACGGTGTCCATCCGGCCCAGTTCCTCCTGAAGCTTCTTGAGATTCTTCTCCTCCCGCTCTTCGAGTTCCTCCTCCTCCATCTCCTTACGGATCTCCTCCTCTACCTCCTCCCAACTGGGTTCGCTAGCCTCCTGAGCCCTTCCGACCACGACCCCCGGCCCACAAGCCACCAGAACCCCAAAGACCAGACACGCTACGTTCCTGTGCTTCATCGCATCGGTCCTCCTAGAGTTGCGTAAAAGTTATCCCCTAACGACATTCAATTTCTTGGATTCCGCAAGGTGCCGTTCACATACACCTCGCGAGAGCCATAAATCAGCACGTGATCGCCTTCGTTCACATTGCCATAGCGTCTTCCGTTGACCTCAAGGGAGCGAGTTTGTTTACCTACTCTTTCCACTCGAATCCTCAGAGCCTGATCCCGCCATTCAGCATACACGCCGTCTCTCGGTCGTGTTATGCTGTAACCGGGCATCCGAACCACATCGTTGGTAATATCCAAAGCACCATGGAACATATTTTCAATGAGGCTCACCTCGGGCGTATCCATGTAAAGCCCCGCTTGGGCGCCTGGTTGGAGGCCCGTAATCTCGAAAGTTACGCCAAAGATTTTTGCCCGGGCTCGTCCCGATGCATCGGCCGCATACCGACTGGCACTCGCCCCCGACTGGGACACCATATCCGGCTGGCGTTCATACCAATTCCACAGCGCGGCGCTCATCACATGCCTGGTACGAACCCATCCACGGATCTGGCCGGTGTGGACCCAGAGCCAATCGCCCTGGATCTGCTCCACAACCAGCCTGTCCCCCTTGCGCACCGTGCCAACCGTCTTGGCCTCGATCATCAGCGCCGTGTCCTGCAGCACAATGACCTCATCGCCTTTCTCCAAAGCAGCTAGGGGAGCGCCTTGGTTGGGCTCTTGGCCTCGCGATATGGCGGCCAAGCTGAGATTAGTTGTTCCCCACATAATAGTCATTCCTGTAACGAAGCGCAACGCTAATCTTACGTAGTGCATGAGCATGCTCCTTGGGTAGGTAGTAAAGCTCGGTTAGAACTGTTCTCAGGATCGGTGGTTCTTGCCCCTATCGTCCCTAACAGCTCCTGCTCGGTGGTAGCCCCGGGGTGATCGTACTCGGCGGCCTCGTTGGCGAAGAATGTTCGTAGAAGCTCCCACAATGTTTGCCGGACTAGGCGTTGAACGCCTCTCACGGCGCCCCAGAGGAAAAGGACAAAGAGAACAAAAATACATGCGTAGTCCTCCGCTTCGTATAATCATTCCCCTGGGCCTGTCAAGCATAGGGAGAAGAAATTCAGGAATTATTCCGAACTGCCCCAGGAATCAAAAACTTCATCGGAGATTCCCCGGGTCGGATAGTTGCCGCCGACCACCCCGTGCAGGGTGATGGTAATCGTTGAGTAGGTCGTGGAGGTGGCATCCACATTGAAATGTTGGCCAGCCACCCGCCGACCGTCGCTATAACGGACCAAGATATAGTAATGACCAGCCCGCACATTATACACGGTGCGGCTGGTGTCTGCCGGCACATGTACCTGCCGGCGATCAGGTCCCACCAAGCGGACCACGGCATCGTCGTCCGATCGATTCTGGAAGGTAATGCGGGATTCCCCGCAATCGGCCTGCCGGTACAAATACCGAGCATGGACCCAACCGCGAATCCATGGCGAGGGACTCCCGCTGGGTTGTCCGACCCCTTCCAGGATCCGTTCCACTACTACCCGCCCGTCCTGGACCCGGAGGAAAACCAGCCCGGTGCTCCGCGTCCAGTCTCTTTGCCCGCATTCCGGACAATGTTCGTCCTCGTCCTGGTCGGACTGAGGCTTTTTGAGGGCCACCAGAACCCAAGGCCAGCGGATTTCCCCTGCCACCAGTTTGGTGCCGCCGGGTACTGTGGTCATCACCCGATCTTCATCCATCACTGGAGTGGTAGTCCGGGTAATCAGTACATCCCCGGATCGGTACTCTTGGGCTTCTGCCAGCCGGACGCTCCCCGCCGCCATCAGCCACCCACCCAGCAAAATCCCCAACCATCCTCCTTTTACTCTCCCCGTCATTTTTTCTCCTTTCTCAAAAAAGTCGGTTCGACCTTCCTCAGCCCCTTATCCCCACCGCTGGGGGGCCATCCTGCCACAAAGATTCTTTCTGCCATGCAGGGTGGTTGGTTTGGTCCAAACGCCCTGGCACATTTTGGCTGCTATTTGGGACAACCCTTGCTTTCAGCAATTCGAGTTCAGTGTCCTTCTATAGAAAGTAACGTTACCCTGTGATTTTCCTGCTGGTCTGTTTGCTTGAGCCGTCGGGTAGGAAAGCCCCTGGGGCAATCTGCTGATGGGGTCAGTTCGCCCGGCGGGCTTCCTGGCCTTTTGCGGTTGCCTGCAGGTGTCCGACCCTTTCGGACCCAGGATTCCCATAGGCTAGCAGATACCTGTGCGTCTTTAAGGTAAGGGTCCTCTAGCCCAGTAAACTCTGGCCATGTTTCTTGTCAGCTTCGCCCAGGCCAGGAAAACGCATCCCCGGCGATTCTGAGGGAAGTTTGGAATCATTTAGAGAAATATATTTTTGAGCTGCTGGGTTTATTCCTTCCCTGGGAAGGGCGGCTGGTTATAGGCGCCTCCCAGCAACACTGGCCAACTCCTCAGCCTTTTGGCGACTAGGAGGATAGCTTCCCAAAGTTCAGGGAATGGTTAGAATTTTGCCGAGTTTCCCTAGGCTATTCAAACGGCACGGGTGCGGCCGGGAGTTTCTCCCATTCCTCTTGGCTTCCATAACGAATGTGAAGTATCCCCACTAGTTGGCCTGGTTTGAAGCCCGTATAGGTCTCAATCCTCTCCTCTTTTTCTGCTCCAGGACGCGTAGCGAGTACCGAACGGCTTATCGGATCTGCCTCTCGTCTCTTTTCTGCCTCGTAGAAGGCCGCCGTGATGATCCCCAGTTGATCTGTAAATTGCCTCCGCTGGGTAGGTAACTCTGCCGCATCCACTACCTCAAATTGCCGGTACCGCTGTTGTTCCACATCCACCACAAATCCCCGCACCGCCCACAGCCGCGTCTGCTGTGGATCCAAAAGCCATGAGCTAGCTTCCTCTAAGCTAACACGCTGGGCCGGCACATATCTTACTTCTGTCGGTTCCGGTTTGCTCCCCTCAGCAGGGAAGGATACCGGTTCTACGAAAAACCCTCTGGTACGCCACCGTTGCGGCTCAGGTAGCGTATTCAACCCATCCACCAGCAGCCGCATCAGCAGAGGTTTCTCAACAGAAGGCTTCACCTCAATATGAATCTCATACACCTCTCCCTGCTTGAGCGGCACGTACAGGTCATTGCCCACAAATTTTCCCGGCCGTCTCTGCCCCCTACCACCACCTAGACCCGATATGGGAACTCACTGTCTTGCATCGGGTGAGGCTTTTGGCGGCGTTGGTCCAACTGATTAATCAACCTCGCCGAAACCGGCCGGAACGGTTCCGGTCGATAATCATTCGAATGCACCGCCACGCTTGGACCTAACATTGCCCATTCATCGGGGCTCAACTCCGCTTCTCCTCCGGCCGTCCCGTAAAGCGTCTGAGACCCTACATCCCACAGCTCACATTGAATGCTGATACGCTGTCCCACCCGATTGCGAAGGATGCCTACAACTAACCCTCCTATAGCGATACTTTCGTGGGCGCTCTCTCCTTGCAGGCCTCGTATGGTTTGGCTCCGCAGTTGCCTTGCTGAAACACCTTTTTTCTGCAGGGCCTCTTGCACTACATCTTGGGACACCACCCGGAATTTGCCTCCGCTGCACTCCGCTAAAAACCCGCTCAAGGTTGTAGCCGACCATCGGCCCAACACGCCAAAATCCCCGCCCAACTCCAATTCCGCCTTCTTGGCATCTACCACAAATTCCGGAACCCCGACCACCTTAATCCCTTCCAATTGAACCATGGTGGCTATTTGCTCCGCAATCTCGGCCAAAAGGGGCTTCCATCGTCGGGGTTTCAGTTCAACCAACCCAACTTCTGCCTGGCTCCCTGGACCCACCACCCGATCCGGATTCTGTGCTTGCCCAAACACCCGCTTGGCCACTCGCGGCACATGCCGATTCACATATTGGTACAGGTCATCCGCTATAACTTCCCCTTTGCCTTCTCGATCCGCATGACCTCGAAGTCCTTCCACCAACCAATAACTAAATAGCGACTGCCGCTTCGTATCCCAGATCAGGCTCTTTTCTTCTTCCTGGCAACTGGCTAACGTGTACAGACCAGCCGTCCGTTCAAACACCCTGGCCAGCTCCTTGGAGGAAACCCCCTCCGCTCTGCTCCCCTCCTCCTGTGCCCCCGCATGGCAGACGTCCAATATCAGAAATTTCCTCCGGCTCTCACATCCCGCTAACTGCTCTCGCAACCATTCTGCAGGAATGCCGGTATTGTTCAGGTCCCCCACTCGGCAATCCCGCGGCGCTAAATACAATTTCCCCCCCTCCCTAATAAACCCATGGCCAGTAAAATACACCACCAACGTGGCGTGGGGGCCTGCCCGGCCTATCAGCTCCGGAAGCCGACGCATAAGATTTTCTCGGCTCGGTTGCCCCTCCGGCCCCTCTTGGTCCGTAAATCGCCACAATTCATATCCCGCCTCTGCCAGCACCTTCCCCAATCGCTCCACATCGTTTAGGCAAAACATCAGCTCCAACTCCCGCTGCTCATACTTCTCCACCCCGATCAAAATCGCATACCGATTCCCCCTCTCCGCTCCAAAACACACTACCCCCAGGCTCACCCACACCCACGTCATTATCCACCCCCACGCTCTTATCCGCCCAGCGTGCCCACCCTCTACCAAACTACTTGCACCTCTCATCGCTACTGCCTCCTTTTGTCTAGGTCTGTCTTTTCGCCTGCCAAGCCGTCTCCAATCCCTCTTCCACCTACCTCTACTTTCAGGCAACCCATCCCTCATATCCCTTCCAACTAGCCTACCAAGGGCCGATCACGGCAACCTACTCCCCATACACCAACCCAAGCCCCCCTTAGGATCGAACTTCCCCTATCACCGGGGGCCGATCAGCACAATCGGCGCCCAGTAAAACGGTTCCTCCCAGCCCTTGTCTTTGCCATGCTCCCGCATCCAACGCTTCGCCTTCTGCAAGGCCGCCGCATGGTCCACCGGTTGGCCAGCCTTCTGCTGCTCGGCCAGATAACTGGCAAAGATCGTCATCAGGTTCGCTGTCGCCTCGTCAGCCACCTCCCACTGGCTGGACACCACCCGCCGGGCACCCGCCACCAAAAATCCCCTGGCCAACCCATGCACCCCCTCCCCACGCTGCTCCGGACCCACATTCGTCCCGCTCGCACTCAGCACCACCAACTCGCAACCCCCAAGCGGCAACTCCACAATCTCCCCCAACGTCAAATACCCGTCATCCCACGGCTCCTCCGCCTGGCTGCCCGGCGTCAACGCCAAAGCCCCAAACAGGTTCCCCCAACCCTGGTCCACCAGCCCATGCGTGGCAAAATGCAACAAGCGGCGGCCCGCCACATTCCCACGCACATTCCCTTCTGTCCCACCTCCTGATACACCTGGTTGAGCCAATCCAGCTCCAAGGCCGTAGAAGGCAACTCCTCCAGCCGACCCCCGACACGAGCATATACACTCCGAGCCGCCAACTGCTCCAGCACCTCCTGCCTGGACCCCTGCGGCGCTTGCCTGTACTGGCAATGACCCACCAAAAGCACCGGCTCCTTGGCCTGGGCCGCTCCTGCAGCCTCCCGCCCCTCCAACTGCAACAGCACCGTACAGAACGGCGCATACAAAACCGCAGGACCCACATCCACCAAATACCGCACCGGCTCCCCACCGCTGACCACCAACACCTCAAACGGCAAAAGGGCCAAGGCCCTATCCGGCACCACCACCAACCGCTCATACTGGCCAGCCAACAACCCCTCCCGCTCCAGCTGCGGCACCAAAAGCTCCCACAAGGCCCGCAGCTTCGGCCCCAGCGGCCCACTCCGCTCCGCACGGTCCGCCCGGGCCAATTGCTCTAATAGACCGGCCCGCTTCCGCTTACTCCCCTCGCGGGCCCCTGGGGCTTCCTCCCGACCACGCAAAATCGCCTCCAGCACCTCCTCCTTGAGCGGTCCTGCGCCCGCCTCCAAAAGCTTCGCCTGCGCCTCGGAAACCGAAAGCTTCTCCACCCGCACCGGACCGCCTGCCGGAACCACCAGCACGTAGCTTGACTTGCTTGCGACCAAATACTCTAGCACCAAGGCCTTTTCCTTTTCCGCCCAGGAGCGCACCTGCTCCAAACCGACCGGCTTGCGCTCCTTTTGCAAGGCCAACCGATAGGCCGGACTGGCCGCACGCACCTCCGCACGCACCTGCATGTACTGCCACTGCGCCTGGGCCAATTCCCTCTCCAACCGTCGGCCCTCCTCCGCCTTCTCCGCCTCGGAAAGGTCCTTCCGAGTGGCCAACAGGTCCAGCTGCTTGCGCAGGCTCAAGACCCGACTTGCAGCTTCTGCCTCCCTCTGCCGAAGAGCCTGCGCCTCCGCTTCCGGAAGACCAGCCAAAAGGTCCTTGCCCCCTAGCTCCATCTGCTCCAAAAGCACCCTGGCCCGGCTCCGCTCCATGGCCGAAAAGACCCCACCAGCATCCCCTAGCTCCGCCTGCCAAAAGACCATTAGCTCAAACGGCTCCATCTTGGTAGCAAAAAACTCCGCCCGCCGGAGTTCCTCGGCTGCAGCTCGGGCACGCAGCCACTCGATCGTGCCTAGGGCCTCCTCCAGGTCCGCTACCGCCTCCTTACGCCGACCGGTAGCCCACTTGATCTCAGATCGAATCCAATAGGCCCGGTAGCGCATCTCCGGCGCCTGGCCGTGCCGATCCAAAATCCCTATGGCCTCCTCGACTAAAGGCTCGGCCTCCTGGTACCGGCCTGTGTCATGGTATAGGTTAGCCAAGTTGTTAAGGCTTTGGGCCACATCGGGATGCTCGTTTCCCCAGCACCTTGCGCAGGATCGCTAGGGCCTCTTTCAGGAGCGGCTCGGCCTCCTGGTGCCGGCCTTGGTTCTTCAGAGCTACACCGAGGGTGTTCAGGGCGGCAGCACGCCGCAGGGGCTCCGCTCGCAAGGGGCCTTCGGCCATTTGCAGCAGCCTTCGCCCCAGGGCCTCCATCTCCTGGTAGCGGCCCGCCCGGTAAAACTCCCAGGCCCGAGCATCCAACCTTTGGAACTCCCCTGCGGCCTCTTGCTGGAAGGCCCAGGCCCCCCCACCACCAGCCCCAGCCCAACCACGCCCACTCTTACCACCCAACGCCAGGTGCCGATGCAGCCGTTTTGGCTCCTTCTGCCATGGCCCCGAGTAACCCATCCGGTTTTTCTCGGCAATGGTTTTTCATACGTTGTTCCTCCCTTTTGAAAGGGGTTGTAGGTTCAACCTTCGTTTATAATGAGCCTTTTTTGCTGTTCTGAGAGGTGGTTCTCTTGGTAGGGGGAAGGAATGCACGTGCCGGTGGAATAGCCAAAGGGGCTTGGGGAAGCTCGATAGCCAGTAGGGGCATCCAAACCAGTGGCCGGATAGCCGAAGTGGCGCCAGATGGGCATGGGGGTAGGCTGGAGAGAAGGGGGTTTGGCCGCTGGCCCTGATTGCTGGCCCGGGGTTTCTGAAAGCCATTGGAGGTTCTTCCAGGGAACATGGATTGCGCCGTTGGGCTAGGAGCGAGACATTGTGGATTTGGGAAAGCCGCCGAGTTGATTGATGTTGATTTGAGAGAACCGGGATAAGAGTTGGGTCTAAAGGGTATTTATAACCTCCTTCACGTAGTGGAACGATACCCCCCATTGGTAGGTGCCGGGAGGGAAAAAACCGGCATGAGCCTGCTGGGGGTAGCCCCAGGCCCCTTTCTATTACGAGACGGCGTTGGGGGGCGTTGTTGCGCCGGGTTTTAAAAAAGGAAGCTCTGGATAATTCAAAGGAGATATTTTTACACTATTTCGGAGCCTCCGTCAATAACCCCAACATGTAGTGGCACTGCCAACGTTAGACTCAATATATAGTGCCCAGCAATGGGAACCGATAGGCAAAGGAATAGATCGAATATTCATAAAGTTCACGTGATGTTCAGGATTTTGCAGAGCTTCCAAAATTTCCTGGCAGCGCAAGCTGGGGGAAAGAGAGCCGTCTAAATCTTTTGGAAGGCGGAAAGAAGCAGGATGGTCCCAGCGGAATTGGAACAAGAGAAAGAGGCTTCGCCGGGGGAATTGGAACAAACTGGCCCAACCGACAATCCCCCTCCTGGGCCGGATAAACCGATTTTTCAGCAAATGCCCCCTCGCGCCAAAAAGCCTGCCAAACCCATCTTCCAACAGTTTTAAATCAAGGGGAGATGAGGGAGTTGGAAACATTTTCATTTTGGAATGAGCGTCTCCCCTCGCATTGCGTCATTTCGCATAAGTGCTGCTGTTTCCGAGGTATAACTCCTATTTGTCCATTGTCCATAGCGGGAAAATACACATCTCTGGCCGCCCAATTAAGACCAATCGTTTGCCCGCGGCGCACAAAAATTTGGTGAACAAGAATTCTGGCAAATTCTTGGGCGGGGTGCTTGAGAAGTCCAATCTCCCTGTTGGCGTGGTGCTTGAGAAACCCAATTTCCCTGTCGGCGGGAATGCTTGAGAAGCTCAATTTTCCTGTGGGTGTGGGTGCTTGAGAAGCCCAATTGTCTTGTTGGCGGTGGGCTTGAGAAGCCTAATCTCCCTATCGGTGGGGGGTGCTTGAGAAACCCAATCTTCCTGTTGGCGTGGTGGTTGAGAGACCCAATTCTCTTGTCTAAGCTGATGATAGTGGGCCCGCTGCCGTGGGCTTCCAGCAGGCATCCCAAGCACAACAATCCCGTGAACGGTTACCCAGTTTCAAACAGGGTACCATTTCACCCGGGTGGAGTGGGTTTGCTGTTTTGTTTGGGAGACAGTGGATCATGGCAGTGCTGGGCAAGCCGGAATCCCGATTGTGGGGGCTGTTTTTCCTGGATCGGGTGCTTTCGCGGGGAGCACAAAAAGACAGCCCCATTCTGCTAAACCAAACCGTTTCAAGAGGGGGTTGAAAACTATTTTGATCGACGCAAGTCTCAGAAAAACAGGGACTTGTGGAAAATGACCTCTGACAGTTTCCAAGTTTCCACAAAAGGGACAGAAACCAAAATTGAGGTGGTGGCTTTGTTTTGTCGGCCTCGGCGCCCCGAGGACAAACGGCTCCTATCGGCCTCCGGCAAGGAGCTGCTAGCCGCTTCGAGTCACCAAGGCCTCTCGGACTCCCAAGCGCATGGGCATCCTGGTAGAAAGGCTATGGGAGGCCAGGCGGCTTGGCCTACGTTGTGAATTTCCATCCGGCAGAGCGATTGAGCTAGCCAGACAGTATCCGGCGCATGTAGCAACGGCCTGGTGTGGTCATTCCCAAGCGATCTCTCAAAAACATTACTGGAGAGTAACAGAAGCCGACTTTGAAAAGGCCTTAGCGGTGCTTATCCCCCAAAGGAGGGTGTCACAAAAAGCGTCACCGTAAATGACGGAAACGCCATGCGTGGGATGGAAAATTGTTTATCCTGCCTTCAAAATTTCCCGGCTTTTCTTGATCTTGCTTGTCATAACTCCTTACTGCATAAGGACTTAATGCCCGGAAGAGGACTCGAACCTCCACCCCCTAAACGGGGACAAGGACCTGAACCTTGCGCGTCTGCCAATTCCGCCATCCGGGCCTAAGAGAAACCTCCTGTTAGTGCTCCTTAAGCAAAAACCTGCTCTTTTCTTTTTTGTAACACTTCAGCCGAATGGGGTACCAACGCATCCCTGCGAAAGGAAAACTCCAGTTTTTTCCGATGGATTTCTGCTGTCTGAACCGCCGCTTCCGCGGGAATAACACTTGGCCCTAAAAAACTGAAAACCTACTTCATTCAGATGAAGTGTTACCTTTTTTTGTAATTTTAAACTTCTAGGAATAATTCGCAAGATGGAACAAGTGATCAACAGAATTTCAGCCGCACCCCCCTGATCCAATCCCATCTCTCTCCATCAATACTCCGGAAGAAAAAAGGGAAGATCCAATGGAACCTCCGAACATTCCCCTGCCAATGGGAGGAAAAATACAAAAACTCGGAACACTTCAGCCCAATGGTCTAAGAAGGCATTTCTGCGAAAGGAGGAAGCCAGTGTTTTCGATGGGTTTCTGCTTTCTGGACGGCCGATTGCGTGGGGATGACAGACGGAGGCATTTTCCCTAGAAAACGGGCTCCTACTTCATTCGGTTGAAGTGTTCCAAAAACTGTTTAGCCCCCCTTTTACCCATTGGGAGACTCTTCCGAAGAGGCAATGTCCTAAGTCGTTGTGAATATTGGGGTTAGGAAATTATATGGACAAATATAGGTTTCTGCCTACCTATTGGAAACAAAGGGAGTTCTGGAAAGTGTCCAAAATCGAACTTAGAGAGGCGGTAGGGATTGGCAAAAGGGCCCTAGGGTTTCAGGTCCAGGATCGGGGTATCGGGAAAGGCGTCGATCTGGTCGATTTCGATGATGTTTTCTTTGACGGAGCGGATTTTGCATCGGCTCAGGGCAATCAAGTTGGGGCGGACGGGTGCTCGGGTGGCGAATACCCCTCTCATAGGGTTATTTGGATCGCCCTTTGGGGGTACCTGAAGAATCGATCTCTTCTGGGGAGTGTCATTCCGATCAAACCAATACAGCACCCAGATTTCCGAAAGCTCTTCCACTCCCAAAAGCCCCGGCTGGTATTTTTTGTCGATCTCCAAGTAGGTCTTGTCGGCGGTTTTCGGACCCAGCCGATCGGCCAGACTGTGTAGGTTACCTTGGGAGGCTCTGTTTTAGGATTGGGTTGTGGTTGGGATTGGTCGGTTTTTTGTTGGGCCAGTACCCCGGCCGTGCCCAACCCCCCCAAGGCCAAAAAAAGCGACCGTTTTCATAAACTTTCTCATCATGGGTCCTCCTTCTTAAAAGCGGAAAAACCGAACGGAACTGATCCACTTTTGGCTCTTAGTAACCACTACTTATTGTCCCAGACTGTATTTTTTATTTTTTCTACAATAATAAATTGTGGCTCAGGTAGCTTCGGAAGTCTCCCAGTTGCACCCCCCATTTTTGGGGTATTATGAGAGAAGGCCATTTGTCCCCCTCATTGAGGGGGTAGCCGGGAAGTTGAACTCCTCCTATAACTCGCAAAGGTTTCTAACAAGATTTCTGTGGTCCAGAGGGCGGCTCGGGAGACAGTAATCCGACAATCCCCGTTTACTTTCCTCCGAACTTCTTTGCACAATACGCTGCCATAGTGTTTTTGGAACTGGCTGAAGACCTGGTGGAGCAGTTGGCGGGCCAGGAAGCGATCGCCAAAAAAAATTTCGTCTCTGGTTCTGCCGCAGAGATAGCCGAGGGCAAGTCCCGCGGCGGTAAAGCCGCCACATTGATGCTGTTGGTTGGGTGTGGCACCGCCGTCCAGGCAGGAGGCAGCCCGAAAAAGTCCCGCCTCCGGTGGCAAAAACGGCAGTGCATCTTGCAAGGCAGCCAACGTGCATTGGGCGCAGCCGCCATATTCTTCGAGATATTCGCCTGCCAAGGCAGAAGCTTTCTCCACGATGCTCTGGCAGGCCGAGTGGCTGAGTTCGATCCGGACATGGGGCCCAAGCGGCGGCCGGGGATCCCAATCTAGTGGCAGACCCGGGCCATCCGAGGGTTTCAGGAATCTGGGAGAGGTCAAAATGACTCCTGCTGCCCCGGCCCCGGCAATTTGAAATACCCTACGCCGGGGGAGCCTCTTAGCAGGGGAAGAAAACGATTTTTCGGAACGGGCTTGCCTCATAAGAGGTTCATCTCAGGGGCTTTCCGACAGTTTCGGCAATCGACCAGAGGTATTTGTCCGGAAAAACGCCCGTTGGGGGTCCGAACCCCAATGGCAGTCTGCTCTTGTGTTTGTCTATGTGGGTAAGCATACTGGAAAGAATAAGGATTAGCCAGTGTGGGTGGAAGAGGCAGACCCCTAAGCCCATTCCCACATGGCCGGGCGGCTGTCCAGGGAACCAATATCTTAGCGCCTGGAGGTAGGGCGGTGGTGTCGGATAGAAGCCGCTCGGCTAAAGGGAATAAGGGGCTCTCTATAGGGCTGATGGGTTAACTAGTGGAGTCTGGCGAGCTGGTGAACCCTGGGGAGCTTGCAGGAGTGGAAGGAGGGAGTTTGCAATGAAGAACTTAAGCGGTAATGGGTTTCGGAGGTTGGTAGTAGGATTGCTGGTAGGGGCGGCGTGGGTGGGGTTTGTCTGGGTGGCATGGGCGGAAGGGCCGGCCCTTCCTGGAGTGCCGAAAACGCCTCAAGAATTACAAGCTCTGGAGGCCCAGGTCAAGCAGGTAGTGGCCAAAGCGTTGCCCTCGGTGGTAGGCATCCGGATCGGCACGGAGCAAGGCAGCGGGGTAATCGTCAGTGAGGATGGTTTGGTGATGACGGCTGGGCATGTGTGCAATCGAGCCAATCAGGATGCCGAGGTCTTGCTTTCCGACGGCAGGACGGTGAAGGCAAAAACATTGGGGGTATTCCGGACCGGAGATGCTGGGCTGGTGAAGATCACCGAAGGGGGCAAATGGCCTTTTTTGGAGCGGGGCCGATCCGCCGATCTGAAGCCTGGGGATTGGTGTATCGCATTGGGACATCCGCTGGGATATATGAAAGAACGTCCCCCTGTAGTCCGGGCTGGCCGGATTGTGCAAGTGGGCGAAACGCTCTTGCAGACCGATTGTGCCTTGGTAGGCGGCGATTCAGGCGGACCGTTGTTGAATCTAGAAGGCAAGATCATCGGCATCCACAGCCGAATCGGCGGTGCCATGAATATGAACTTCCATGTACCTGTTGATGTGTTTACAGCGCATTGGGATCGGCTCCTCCGAGGCGAAGAATGGGAGGTGGTCCTGCCGAGCCGAGACGCCCCCGAAATTCGCTCGGCGTTTCGTCCGCTGGTGGTGGAGGTGGCCCGCTGCGTAGTGCGGGTCCGGTGCGACGGAAAAGAAGCCGCTCTGGGGACCATCATAGGGCCGGATGGCTGGATTGTAACCAAGGCCTCGGAACTGCGCGGAAAAATTACCTGCCTGTTGCAAGACGGCCGAGAACTGGAAGCGCAAAAAGTGGGCCTGTCGGAGGCGTTCGATTTGGCCCTGTTGAAAGTGCCTGCCGAGGGGTTGCCGAAGATTCCTTGGAGCGATCGGGCCGATCCGGCCGTTGGCCAATGGGTAGCGGCGGTAGGACCGCAGGAGGAACCGTTGGCAGTAGGGGTCATTAGTGTGCCTCGGCGTCCGATCCCGCCACCCCGAGCGATGTTGGGTGTCATGTTGGAAGACGGGCCGCAGGGACCGGTCGTGCGTCAAGTAATTCCTCAAAGCCCTGCCGAACGAGCCGGTCTGCGGGTCAACGATATTATCGCCCAACTGAACGACCAGCCGCTCAAAGATCGCAACCAATTGGTGGAACTTACCAAACAATTTCGGCCTGGGCAGAAGGTAAAACTCCTGGTGCTACGAGATGGGCAGAAATTGGAAGTGTCGGTTGCCTTGGCAGTAGTGCAAATGCCGGGCCAGGAAAAACAGCGGCTGCAGAATGCCTCCGGCACTGGGCTGAGCAACCGACGGGATGACTTTCCGGTGGTGTTGCAGCATGATACGGCGCTTCGGCCGGTGGATTGTGGGGGGCCGCTGGTGGATCTGAGCGGCCGGGCCATAGGGATCAATATCGCTCGTGCAGGACGAACGGAAACCTATACAGCGCCGGTTGATGCCCTGATGCCTGTATTGTATGAGATGCTGGCCGGTCGGATGCCGGCGCCGGAGTGGGCCGTTTATCAGAAGGCGGAAGCGGAGTTTGCGGCTCGGGAAGCAGCCGCCCGCCAAGCGGCAGAAAAAGCCATCCAGGCCAAACTCCGCCAACTCACCCAGGAAAAGACGGCCTTGCAGGACCAGAAATCCCTCCTGGAAAAACAAAAAGCCGAACTAGAAAAACAAAACACCCAACTGGAAAAGCAAAAAAAAGATTTGGAAAAACAGTGCTCCGAACTTCAGGCTCAACTTGCCCAGGCGGAGTCGGCCCGACAACAAGCGGAGTCAGAAAAACAAAAACTCCAAAGCCAATTGGCCCAGGAAACCCAGAAGAAAACGGAACTGGAACAGCGTCTGGCCGAACGAGATAAACAACTGGCCGACTGCCGCCAACAATGGACCGAGAAAGAAAATAAGCTGGCAGAACTTCAAAAAAGGCTAGCCGCATTGGAAGCCCATATGGGCAAACCACCATCGGAAAAAGCTTCCGAACCGGATCAGCCTCCCCCCTCCCCAAGGCCGGCGCAGCCAGCGCCTTCGGAGCCCCCGCCGTCGGAAAAAGCCCCACCGGCCCCGCCAGCAGAAAAACCTCCCGCCGCACGGATCGGCCACTGCCAAAAGATAGCCATTGCTTAGATCCCATCCCAAAAAGCACATTCCGCAGACTTCCAACCTCATCATTCTCCAGGCGTTGCTGGATTATCGAGATTCTTTTTGGGATAGCTTCTTAATGGACTGAGAGATGTTCGGGAGTGTCTCTAAAATTGGCTTTTACCAATTTTGGAACACTTCAGCCGAATCAAAAAGCTGCCTGGTTGATTCGAGGAAACCCTTTGGGTGTCCTGCCGCACAAGCGGCCGTCCGGAACAAAAAACTGGGCTTCTACTTTCGGAGGAATGCCTTAGTAGACCATTCGGCTGAAGTGTTCCTCAATGTTCATAACTCGTTTTGTTTGCAATAGTGGCACAGAAGCATATATTTGTTCACACAATTTCTGGCTGCTAATGGTTCCAACCAGTTAAACCCTTGCTCTTCGGGCCGCCCTTGAAATTGACAAAACTCCAGCTAAGTCCATAAGTTGCGAGGGGGAGTGCGCTGGGTAGCCAGGCTCGTTTATTCTGATGAGTTATTCCGGCAAATAAAAGAGGCCAAGGACGTTTTTAGGACGTCGGCTTGGCCTTAGATAGAAACATTTGTTTAATAATGCGAACTTCGTACATTCCTTTGGAAAGGTTGGGAGGAGCTTGGCAGGATTAATCCACCATAATCCCCCCTGCTTCCCGGACCTCCCAACGAAGTCCAGGAACCCTTCCATGTGCTTCCCCAAAGGGAACCTTCGATTTTTTCAATCTCTATGCGTTGGCTCTGGAGAAAAGGCTCGCCAAACCCCCAATAATGTTACCCCTCATGCTGGTTTTTTTCAATGTGCAGGGGCGGATATAGTTTCTCCGTGGCAGGGGTTTTGCAGAGCCCACCGTTCATCAAGCCAACGCTGGGGGCGTTTAAGCCACTTTGCGTACCACGCCCACCACTACGCCCACGATCTTGGCGCTTTTAACGTAGATGGGTTTCATCTTCGCATTGGCCGGTTCCAGGCGAATCCGATTCTTCTCCGGAATCCAGCGCTTTAGCGTGGCTTCGCCTTCGTCGGTGATGGCAACGACGATTTGGCCTTTGCGGGCGGTCTTCTGTTTGCGAACGACCACATAATCGCCGTCGGCGATCTGGTCTTCGATCATCGAATCGCCCCGGACCCGAAGCACAAACAGATTCTCATCTTCCGGATCGAACATGTCGCGGAAATCGATCCATTCCTTTTGTTCCACCGCCTCGTGGAGCACGCCGGCAGCGATCTCGCCCGCCAACGGCAAGCCGTACCGATGGATCGGCTCGGCCGTCAACTCAATCGCCCGGGACATGTACCGATGACGTTTAATCAGCCCTTTGCGTTCCAAAGCCTTTAAATGGCCCACCACTCCGTTCGGCGAGCGAATACCAAAGGCATCGCCGATTTCGCGAACCGTTGGGCCATAGCCCCGGTTGCGAATCTTGTCCCGAATGAACTCGTAGATCTTCCGCTGTCGTTCCGTTAGCCGCTCGGTCGCTTCCATTTCAGACTCCCTTGTAAAAAAGGTAAACTAAACAAAAACCCAAATCCCATTATTACAATCATAGGATAGACGGTCGTATATAGCAAGATAGGGGGAGGGAAATTTTTTCCTTTTTAAAAAAATATCTATCTAGTGCATTTCCATCAAGGGGGGCCCCTCTATTTCATGCGAAAATTTTGGAAAGATTCTCCCCCCTTGCGGGTGATTGCAACATTACGTGTGCAAAAGACGCTGGATGCGATAGAAATTGGCCGTGGGCAACGTATTAGCCTTGGCTGTCCACCGCCCGGGAAACACCGGCGCAGGCTCCGCCTAGCTCGCAGGGGCACCCTCAAGACCGGTGCTCGCAGCCTCCAGCCAGCTCCAATGAACCTGCTAACCCGTCATCGGCACGGGAAGCTCCCGATCCAGTTGGAGGAGCCGGGGGGCTTTTCGAGAGTCCCCTTGCCCGGCAATGACCCCCGGAGCAACCACCAAGGGGCCTCGCCCCCAGCTTTCGCGGCACTGACAAGCTGGACCTCTTCTGTCAGAGGAGATGTCCAACTCAATCCCCTCTGCCCTCCGGGGGAAGAGGGTTAGGGGAGAGGATTGCTGTTGGGGCAGAAATGCCAGCAGGACCGCCCCCGCCTATAGCCCTCGGCCTTGATTATCATCCCTGCGAAAGCTCTCGATCCTGTCCCCCTCTGCCCTTCGTGGAAGAGGGTGACCTGCGAAGCAGGATGGCTCACCACGGGACGACTGGATTCCCGCTTGCGCGGGAATGACCAG
>CALIRO010000010.1 GCA_938042245.1 uncultured Thermoguttaceae bacterium | reverse complement strand
GGCGGAAACTCGCCGTAGCGATCCTTAAACACGTGCAAAGCGGCTTCCATCGCCCGAATTTCCATGCTGACCCGGGCTTCCCGGGCCTTGCCCATGGCGGCAATGACAGCCGTGGAGATCAACCCGGCTAAAATGCCGATGATGACAATCACCACCAAAAGTTCCACCAGCGTAAAACCATGTTCCTCCGGGGACCGGCGCACCACGTTTCCAGGCAGAAAGATACTCCGTCCCAGGCTCCAACCGGGCCGACGCCCTGCCCGGCCGCTTGCTAGGAGCGATTGGGTGGTTGCCATGCTTGAGCTCCTTATAGAGTACAGTTCGGCTGGCCCGTTAGCCGGTCAGTTTCTGAATCAGACTAATCAGCGGCATAAACAAGGCAATGACGATAAACCCGACCATGCCGCCCAGGATGATAATCAACAGTGGTTCCATGAGGCTCATGAGGCTTTCGGTCAGCACCGAGACTTCTTCGTCGTAGGTGTCGGCGATTTTATAGAGCATGGTATCCAATTCCCCCGTCTCTTCGCCGACATCCACCATATTGATGACCATATCGTCCAAGACCCGTTCGTTCATCCGTGGCAGATACAGTAAGGCTCCAATGCCGGGGATGAAAAAGGTCCAGAAAAACAGCGCCATCGGATGGAAATACAAACGGGAATGTTCTTTCAGCGGTGGGGCAATGGCCTGGCCTTCCCGGATCGCCTCATAGACCTTTTGATAAAGTTGTTCGAAGAAGGCGTTGCCGGCCGTCTCTTTGGTAATGTGCAAGGCTTCCAAAATCGGCACCCCGCTTGCTACCAGGGTACCCAGGGTCCGCATCGTCCGGGCGATAATGTTTTTACAGACCAATTGGCCAAAAATCGGCACCTTCAGCAGAAACATATCAAAGCCCATTCGGCCATAGTAAAATTTCCGCAGCAATTTAACAAATAGCCAGATGGCTGTCGGAATGCCCGGCAAGAGATACCAATAGTTTTGCACGGTTTCGGCGATGACAATCAGCGCTTGCGTCAATGGTGGCAATTCGGTTTCGAAGTCGGCAAAGATCTTTTGGAAAGCAGGTACGATTTTGATCATGATGAATGTTAAAATACCGACGGCAAACACCACCACAGCAATCGGGTAGGTAAGTGCCCCTTTGACTTTGCGTTTGAGCGATTCAGCGCGTTCTTTGAACTCGGCCAATCGGCGCAAGATCACTTCCAGCGCCCCGCCTGCTTCCCCCGCCTTGATCATGTTGACATACAGGCGGTCGAAGGTCTTGGGGCATTTGGCCATGGCTTCCGATAAAGTCGCCCCCGCCTCGATCTCCTCGCAGACGTCGATCAGGGTGTTCTTCAACGGACCCGGTTTGGCCTGCTGTTCCAAAATCCGTAAGCTCCGCAAAATCGGCAGACCCGCATCCTGCAAAATCGACAACTGCCGAGTAAAAGTGGTCAGCGTCTTGGCATTGACGCGGCCGATCGTAAACGTTTTCCCCTTCCGTTTCGCCTTCTTTTCGGCGGCCGTTTTTTTGGCCTTTTTCAGGGTCAACTTCGTTACAAAGTACCCCATCTGCCGAATCGTCTGATGCGCTTCTTCTTCGTTGGCCGCCTCGATGACGTCCTTTATCTCCTGACCCGTAGCATCCATCGCCTCGAATTGATAGGTTGGCATGGCTCGTCCCCACTTCCTCCAAGCAATCGGAACTCTTTTGATTCTTTATCTGATTCTTTATCGTTGGTTTTCCCTATCCGTTGACCCCATTCGAAACCCCTCGGGGGAGGAAAACTCCTCGGTGTTCGGGCAAACCCGACCTCTGCTTTGTCATTCCCGTACAAGCAGAAATCCCAACATTCTCACCCGACGCCTATCTCCCTGCTTTCGCAGGGATAAGAAGCGACCTTGTTTCCTTCCGTTGCAGGGGAACGTTCCTGCAATTATTCTTCTCGGATGGTTTCCCGGATCACCTCTTCGATGGTGGTAATGCCGGCAAACACTTTTTCCAGCCCCGATACACGCAGCGGGCGCATGCCTTGTTGCAAGGCCGCCTCCCGAAGCACCTGAGTCGAAGAACCTTTATTGATCAACTCTCGAAGGGCATCATTGATCACCATCAGTTCAAAAATACCCGTCCGGCCTTTAAAGCCGGTATGATTACAGGCGGGGCAACCGCGGCCTCGATAAAACTTCTTGCCCACTACATCGTCGGGCGTCAGATCCAATTCGGCCAAGGTTTCCGTACTCGGCACGGTCAGTTCCCGGCATTCCGGACAGATCTTTCGTACTAGCCGCTGCGCTAGCACTGCCTCCAAGGTGGCTGTGATCAAAAACGGTGGAATCCCCATGTCGCGAAGCCGGGTTACCGTGCTCGGAGCGTCGTTGGTGTGCAAGGTGCTAAAGACCAAATGTCCAGTCAGCGAGGCCTGCACCGCAATTTCCGCAGTCTCCAGGTCCCGAATCTCGCCCACTAGAATAATATCCGGGTCCTGCCGAAGAATCGACCGCAAACAGTGCGCAAATGTGTTTCCAATGGCCGGATCCACCGGAATCTGTACAATCCCATCGATATCGTATTCGACCGGATCTTCGGTAGTGATGATCTTATCTTCGATGGAGTTCAGTTCGTTTAAGGCGCCATACAGCGTAGTGGTCTTTCCGCAGCCGGTAGGTCCGGTAACCAGGACAATTCCATGCGGTTTATGAATGATTTCACGGAATTGTTGCAGCGTAGTAGGATCCATCCCGATTTGGTTCAGATCCAGCATCACCACCGAGCGGTCCAGGATGCGCAGCACCACGCTTTCGCCGAACATCGTCGGCAGCACGCTGACGCGCACATCCACGGGATGGCCGCCCACGCTCAGCCGGATTCGTCCGTCCTGCGGCAGACGCCGTTCCGCAATATCCAGGTTGGCCATCACTTTGATTCGGGTGGTGATGGCAAAGGCTAGGTGCCGAGGCGGTGGCACCATCTCGTATAGGACCCCATCGGAACGGATGCGGATTTTGAACTCATTTTCGAACGGCTCAAAGTGCACGTCGCTAGCCCGGTCCCGGATTGCCAGCAAAAGGACCATGTTTAAAAGTTTACGTACCGGGGCGCTGTCGGCCAATGCCTCCACACTGGTCAGATCCAACGGCCCCTCTTTCTCCAACTGAGCAGCCGCCTGCAATAGCTCCGGATCGCTCTCGATCTCTGAAAGGATCGACTCCACGCTCTCGCCGCCTACCGCGTAGTATTTATCCAGAGCCTTCAGAATATCCCGTTCCGTGGCTACCACCGCCCGAATGTTATAGCCCAAAAAGGTGCGCAGCTCGTCGATAATCGACAGCTTCTGCGGATCGCACATCGCTATGGTGAGCGTATCCTCCTCAAAATGGATCGGGATGACCCGATACAGTTGCGCCATCGGCGGGGTGATCATCTTCAGCACTTCCGGCGGAATATTCATATCCGCCAGGCTGACCACCCGCATGTTCATCTGTTCCCCAAGCGCCTGCGCCAACTGCTCCTCGGTAATCAGCCCCATGCTAATGGCGATTTGCCCCAGCAGTTCTCCCGGCCGCTGCTGCTGCTCGTCTAAGAGCATCTCCAATTGCTCTTCGCTGAGAAAGCCTAAATCGACCAGGATCTGTCCAATTCGCCGTATCGCCATTGCTTGCTCACCTACGCGAATAGTCGCCTTCAACCACTATCTTGATAATCCAGCAAAAACCGGAACATTAAAAGCTCAGCAAACCGTTACTTCCTTTTTGGGATGGACTTTTATTCTCTCTGCCCCCTGGAAACTACTCCTCGAATTCCTCCTCCCGAATCCGCCGACGGGCTTCTTCCTCGTCTTCCAAAATGCCCCGTTCGGCTCGAGCAATCTTGCCTGCCAATTCCTCCGGTGAATTGGCCCGATACAAAATATCCCGCTTTTCCACCAACCCAGCCTGCCAAAGCCGAAACATATGGTCGTCCAACAGTTGCATCCCTAAGCGATGCCCTGTCTGAATGGCGGAGTTGATCCGGTAGGTCTTGTTCTCCCGAATCAGGTTGGCAATGGCCGGGGTTACCACCAACATTTCATAGGCAGCAATCCGGCCGCCGCCGATCTTCGGTAGCAACGTCTGCGACAATACCCCAATGATCGACGTGGATAGCTGCGTGCGGATTTGCGCCTGTTGGTTCGTGGGAAATACGTCGATAATCCGGTTAATCGTCCCTTGGGCGCCGGTCGTGTGCAGAGTGGCAAAGACAATATGGCCGGTTTCCGCCGCCGTAATGGCCGCCTCAATGGTTTCCAAATCCCGCATCTCGCCTACCATGATGACGTCCGGGTCCTGTCGGAGTGCCCGGCGGATCGCCTCCGCAAAACTAGGCACATCCACCCCCAATTCCCGCTGATTAATCGTACATTTCTTATGAGGATGATAAAACTCAATCGGGTCCTCAATGGTAATAATGTGATGGTCACAGTGCTCATTCAGATAGTCGATCATGGCGGCCAAGGTGGTGGTTTTCCCGGAACCAGTGGGCCCGGTTACCAAAATCAGTCCCCTGGGCCGCATGATCAATTCTTTCAAGACCGGAGGCGTGCCCAATTCTTCAAAGCTCATCAACCGGTTCGGGATCAGCCGAAGCACCATCCCCACATAGCCCTTCTGCTTAAATACCGACACCCGAAACCGGGCAATATCGCCGAAAGCAAATCCAAAGTCAGCACCCCCTACTTCTTGCAGTTCCTGCTGGCACCGTTCGGGGGTAATGCTTTTCATCAACGCCACTGTATCTTCCGGTTCCAGCACCTTTGTTTCCAGCCGCACCAGCCGCCCGTCGATCCGCAACACCGGCGGTTGACCCACCGCAATATGCAGGTCGCTGGCTTTGCGATTCACCACAGTTTGCAATAGTTTATCAATGAGGATGGTACCCATAGCCGCCAATTTCCTCACTGCAAAAGGGTTAGGTGAGATCAAGCCCTCTGCGGTTCTATCTTACTTTCTGGGAAGCAGTACTGCCAACAAGCATTCCCAGAAAAACCCCAGAGAAACCGGACCCTACTAACCATTTACGAAAAGAACACCTTAACCCTTTCCGATCGGTGCCTCCTTGCCCGGTAATGGGCTGAAAAGAAGCGAATTTTTATTCCGGTTCCATTTTCATTATTTTCTAAGGAAAGGGTGGTTTAAATGCGCCCAGAGATTTTTGGAGGAAAAGAGAAATCTTTATCCCTCGAAGGGGGGGTTCTTTTGGGAACTTTTCCGGCCTATTACACATCATCTTCCGAGGGTTTGGCCACCCGAAGCACCTCTTCAATGGTGGTAATCCCTTTCATAACTTTCGCCATACCATCCTGAAAGAGGGTTTTCATCCCCTCGGCAATGGCAGTTCGGCGAAGCATGGTGGTAGGTGCCCCTTGGAAGGTTAACTCCCTCAGTCGGGGGGACATAATCATCAATTCGAAGATAGCAGTTCGGCCTCGGAAGCCGGTACCTTGGCAATGGCCGCATCCTTTGCCCTTCATAAAGTTTGCTTTGGCAGCCATTTCGGGGGTAATGCCCACATACTGTAAGAGGGACTCGCTTGGGGTATAGGGTTGTTTGCATTTTTGGCATACCACCCGGACCAGGCGTTGGGCCATGATGGCCACCACGCTACTTGCCACCAGATAGGCGGGCACTCCCATGTCGATCAAACGTGTAATAGAACTGGGCGCATCGTTCGTATGGAGTGTACTAAAAACTAAGTGTCCAGTCAAAGCCGCCTGTATTCCCATCTGCGCCGTCTCCAAATCCCGCATCTCCCCAACCAGAATCACATTCGGCGCCTGCCGTAACATCGCCCGAATTACCCTGGCAAAATCTAACCCAATCTCATGCCGAATCTCCACCTGATTAATCCCCGATAGGTAATACTCCACCGGATCCTCGGCCGTGATAATCTTCCGGTCGGGCGTATTCAACTCATTTAATGCCGCATACAAACTCGTCGTCTTGCCCGACCCGGTCGGCCCAGTTACCAAAATGATCCCATTCGGCCGCCGTATCAGACTCCTAAATTTCTGATAGTCCTCGTCCGAAAACCCTAACTGCCGAAGACCTATCTTGATATTCTCCTTGTCCAATATCCGCATCACCACCGATTGGCCATGATTAGTCGGAATCACGCTGACCCGAAGGTCCAAGTCCTTATCCCCCACCGTAATCTTAATCCGGCCGTCCTGGGTTCGCCGCCGTTCGGCAATATCCAGTTTGGCCATGATCTTTATCCTCGAAAGAATGGCACCAAGCAACCTTCTGGGGGGGTTATCTCGCTCCATTAATACCCCGTCGATCCGGTATCGGATCCGAATCCGGTCCTCAAACGGCTCAATATGAATGTCCGAAGCTCGCAGTTGTACCGCCTCCGTAATCAGTAAATTCACCAAACGCACAATCGGTGCGCTGGCTTCGTCCACCTCCTCTTCCGCTCCCGCTTCCTGTTCCGTCTCCGTAAAATCAATAGCCGTATCCGTCAGCTCCTGAAGCATCGAGTCCGCACTCTCCCCAACCGTCTGCCCGTAGCATCGATTGATCGCCTCCAAAATCGCCTCTCGGGGGGCCAACGCAATCTCAATCCGTCGGTTCAAAATAAATTGCAGCTTGTCAAACGTCTCGTAATCGGTCGGATCGCTCACAATGACCTTTAATGTCCCGTCTTCCTCAGCTAATGGGAGCACCACATTCTCTCTGGCTACCGACTCCGGCACCAATTCCAACACATTGGGGGGAATAACCACCTCCCGAAGATTGATATATTCCCGCCCATGTTGCTCCGCTATAGCCCGCATCACTTCCTCGCCGGTGGCATAGCCGAGCCGAACCAATGCATCCGCCAATTTGATCCGGTTCTTCTCGGCCATTTCCCGAGCTTCTTCCAACTGCTCCGGACTGATAATCCGGCGGCGAAGTAAAATCTCCGTAAAATCTAAAGCTTTCTTCAGTGCCATAGCAACCTCCCTAGAACCTAACCCAAAACCTCGGGGATTCTCCCGCCCCGAAACCTAGCTCAGCCCCAATCCACCAACCCTAATGCCTCTGAGCAACTCCCAGCCCTTTCGGGCCTTCCCTGGCCTCTGCTGTAAATGCTTTCCTCGCTAATTCTCACACTAACCCCCCAATTTGTCCCTGTCAATTCTCTCCCTTTTGATCTTTTGGGAAAGGCAAAACTCTACCTTCTGAAACATCCCATTTATGGGTGTTGAGCGTTTGGTAACATTTCAGCCGAGTAAACGAGGTTTCTGCTTTTTAGAGAGAAATACCTCAGAGTGTCATTCCCGCGCAAGCGGTAATCCAAGCTTCTTTGACTTTGCTTCATTGTTCATCGCCTCTCCTCTCACCCTAGCCCTTTCCCCGTGGGGAGATAGGATTTAGTTAACGCCTCCTCAACATCCCCCTAATGGGGGAACATAATGCCATCTTTTCGCAAGGTTGGCAAATAGAAAAACCCCGGTTGTAGAAGACAGGGGGTTAGGGGTATGAACCCCCCCTGTTTCCCCGTCCAAAGGCATCCCCTCCTATCCCCTCATTCTAGTGGAATTCTCAGGCCGTCGTAGGCTAGCTGAATGCCAGGAGGCAAACTAGCGTTGGTAGCTTCATGTTCCAGATCATGGCAGATATGGGTGAAAAAGGTTTGGCGGGGCTGGAGTTGTTGGGCCAGTTGGATGGCTGCTTGCAGGTGAAGATGAGTGGGATGAGGCTGAGGGCGCAAACAGTCCAAAATAAGGATATCAACCCCCTCTAATAGGGACCAACTTTCTGGAGGGATGCCGCTTGTGTCCGTGCAATAGGCAATGGTGCCGATCCGAAACCCCAATACCTTATACCGGCCGTGTTCCAGGCGGATCGGGAGTAGCCGAGAGCCTAAAACTTCTACCTCCTCCCCCGGTCGGAGGGGAAAAAATTGGAGTTTCGGTACCCCCCCGGCAGGGTATTGCTGTACCTCCAGATCAAATGCGTAGTCAAACCCCACCCGAATCCGCTGTTCGACCTCTGGTTCACAATACACAGGCAAATCACCCCCCAAATAGGCGGGGAAAATCCGCAGATCGTCCAGGCCGAACAGGTGATCGGCATGGCTGTGGGTGTAAGCAACGGCATGAATCTGGCCAATCCCCTCCCGTAGTAGCTGGAGGCGCAATTCTGGCGGAGTATCAATGAGGAGGTTTCCCTCCGGAAGCCCTACCACCACACTACAACGGGTCCGCCAATTTTTCGGGTTTTGACTGGTGCAGACAGCACACTTGCACCCTAGCACCGGAATCCCATGGGAGGTGCCTGTTCCCAGAAAGACCAATTGCCCTCGAATATCTGTCAACCGACCCTCCTTCCGTTGGAGAGACCGAAGTTACGCTGCTTTTTTTTCAGAATTGGTTCCGATTAGGGATGGAACAGATACAATAAAGGAAAGTATGCTTGGTGGCCACTCCAGCTACCATTTTACCGGAAGGAAACCCCAGCCACATGGTGTTTCCCCCAGAAAGTAGGGGCTCTGCACCTCCCTAACATGAATCGGGACTACCCGAGGCATGTCCAAAGGGGGAAGTGTTTGGCTCTCGGCGGAACTGCGACCCAAGAAGCCCTTCTGGGAAAGGAGAACGGGCGGAGGCTGTGGCCCCTTTTGGTGGGGGGAACTGTGCTTGACCAGAGCGGGGTTTGGTTGTAAATTACGTTCCAGTATGAAATTAAGTTGACTTTTTCGCTTTGGGTCTTTTTAATGCTCGAACAATCCCCATACGAAAGAGCTCTCGTATGGAACTGCTAGAACGGATATGGGTAAAAGTCTCCGAGGCGGGGGCCGTCATTAGCCGGGTCATCGATAAGACCATCCTCTCGCTTTTTGGGTCGGCCAACGCCCGGTATTTGAAGAAAATCCAGCCCATCGTCCAGGCCATCAACGCCCTGGAAGCGAAATATCAGCAGATGACCGATGCGGAACTGAAAGAGCAGACGTTTAAGTTCCGCCGTCGGTTGGCAGCCGGGGAGACGCTGGATGATCTGTTGATCGAGGCGTTTGCGGTCTGTCGGGAGGCGGCCCGACGGGTCATCGGGATGCGGCATTTCGATGTGCAACTGATGGGCGGGATTGTGCTGCACCAAGGCAAGATTGCCGAAATGGCTACCGGCGAAGGCAAAACCTTGGTGGCCACCCTGCCAGCCTATCTGAATGCCCTGGAAGGCAAGGGGGTGCATGTCGTAACGGTCAACGATTACCTGGCCCGTCGGGACATGGAATGGATGGGCCCGGTCTATATGGCCTTGGGGATGACGGTCGGGGCCATCCAAAGCCAGATGGGCACTGCGGAACGACAAAAGGCCTATGAGTGCGACATTACCTACGGGACCAATAACGAGTTTGGCTTCGATTATTTGCGGGACAACATGCGCCCGGCAGCCCGCGGCGACGACCGTTGGCCTAAAGAGCTCCAGCAGGTGCAGCGGGGGCTGCATTATGCGATTATCGACGAGGTGGATAATATTCTGATCGACGAGGCTCGGACGCCGCTGATTATATCGGGACCGGCTCATGATGATACAAGTCGGTACATTAAGGCGGATCGGATTGCTCGCCAATTGCGGCGGGATGTGCACTTCGAGGTGAAGGAAAAGGAGCATACCGTCGTTTTGACCGAAGAGGGCATTCGATATGCGGAACAGTTGGCGGGGGTGGAAAGTTTTTATACGCCGGGCAATATGGAATGGCCGCACCTGATTGACAACGCCCTGAAAGCCCACCACCTGTACAAGCGAGACGTCAATTACGTGGTGCAAGATGGAGAGGTGATCATTGTGGACGAATTTACGGGTCGGCTGATGCCCGGCCGGCACTGGAGCGATGGGCTGCATCAGGCCGTCGAAGCCAAAGAGGGCGTCCCGATTAAAGAAGAAAACCAAACCTTGGCCACCATCACCCTCCAGAACTTCTTCAAGCTCTACGACAAGATTTGCGGGATGACGGGCACGGCGATGACCGAAGCTACGGAGTTCTGGAAAATCTACAAATTGGAGGTCATCGCCATTCCGACGAACAAACCCCTACGGCGGATCAATTATCCGGATGTGGTTTTCCGGACCGAACGGGAGAAGTTCAACGCCATTGTGGACGAAATCGAGCGGATGCACAAATGGGATGTGCTAGTCAACCACAAGGGAGAAGAATATTGGGGCAAAATCGTTCATGAAGAGGAAGACTGGATCGAATTTATCCCTAAGGGGGAGAAGGAAAAAGAGCGAATTCCCCGGTCGGCGATCAAAGAAATCCAACGGGCGGGTCGACCCATTCTGGTAGGCACCGTCTCCATTGAAAAGAGCGAAATGCTTTCCAGAATGTTAGAGCAGCGTGGAATCCCGCATCAGGTTCTCAACGCCAAGCATCATCAGCGGGAGGCGGAAATCATTGCCCAGGCTGGCCGAAAAGGCGCTGTAACGATTGCCACCAATATGGCTGGCCGGGGTACCGATATCATCCTGGGCGGCAATCCAGAAGCCATGGCCTGGGCAATGCTGCAGCAAAAATATCCAACCCGATTGGATGTGCCCCGGGAGGAATGGGACGCCTTAGTCCGCCAGATTGAACAGCAAGAGCAGATGAAGGCCGAGGGACGATTGGTCGCTTCTATGGGAGGTTTGCACGTCATTGGGACCGAACGGCACGAGGCCCGCCGGATCGACCTGCAGCTTCGAGGCCGCGCCGGCCGACAAGGAGACCCCGGCTCCAGCCGATTCTACGTCTCCCTGGAAGATGACCTCATGCGCATCTTTGCCGGCGAATGGGTCAAAAACATCTTGACCAAGCTCGGCATGCAAGAGGGCGAAGCCATCGTCAGCCCCATGATCACCCGCCGTATCGAAGGCGCTCAAAAGAAAGTCGAAGAACGCAACTTCGAGATCCGCAAACATCTGCTCGAATACGACGAGGTCATGGACGAGCAGCGGAAACGGGTCTATGGGTATCGGCAGGCTATTCTGGAAGGGGCCAATTGCAAACAGCTTATCCTCCAGATGATCGACCAGCAGATCGATCGATATGTGGATCAGTTCATGGACAAGGACTACGGGACGGAAACGTTTGCGGAGTGGGCAGGCAAACAATTGTCCATTGAACTGGACGCCCGGGATTTCCGAGGGATGGATTTCCCAGCGGCCGAGCGATATGCCAAAGACGAAGCCGATCGCCTCCTAGAAGGCCAAGTGCTCGATGCCCTGGAAGAACATCTGCCCGAAGAGAGCGATCCGAGCGAGTGGAATTGGGAAGCCCTGGCCAAGTTCTGTAACAGCCGCTGGCGCACGAACTTCCGAGACCGGGATTTGAAAAAGATCGGTCGAGACGCTCTGGCCGAGTTCCTCCTCCAACACGCCCGCCAGGCCATCGAACAAACCGATCTCAGTCAAGGCGCCGAATTCCTCCACCCTCAATATGGACTAAAGTGTTTGATTGCCTGGGCGCAGCGGAAATTTGGCATCCGGATCCCCTTGGACGAAGTAGCCGGCCTAGAACCAGAAGCCCTTCAAGCCTATCTTCGCCAGCGGGCCTACCAGGCCTACGAAGAAAAAGAGGCCGAATATCCGGTGCGGGTCGGCCTGTTGCACTTTACCCATCGGGACCCCACGGGGCATAAGCGATATGACCGGGAGGGCCTGGTGGCCTGGGCCAGGCAGCGTTTCGACGCCCCGATCCACCTGGAAGACCTCCGTTCCAAACAGCGGGACGAGGTCGTGGCGATCCTATTGGAGTATAGTTGGCGAGCGGCACGCCAGGCCGCTGCCGCCAGCCAAGCTGCTAGACAAAAAATCGCTGAATTTCTAAACAGTAATCTGCCGGACTCTGCTCCTTTAGGCAGCGACAATGGGCGCCTGCAAACCCTGGTCGATTGGCTCCAACGGGAACTTGGCTGCCAGGTCCGCCCCGAAAAGTTGGCCTCTCTAAACCGAAAACAACTCGCCAACGAACTGGATACCCTCGTCGAAGACCGGTACCGGCCCGAAATGCGAAAAATGGAACGGGCCCTCCTATTGCATCTTGTGGATGCCGCCTGGAAAGATCATCTGTTGGCCATGGACCATTTGCGCAGCAGTGTGGGCCTGCGCGGCTACGCCCAGGTGGATCCTAAGGTGGAATATAAACGGGAGGGCATGCAGCTATTTGAACAAATGTGGAACACCATCGCCGAGCGGGTTACCGACTTGATCTTCCGTATGGAGTATATGGACGAAACCTTCTTGGCCTCTCTCTGGAGTAAAGGCCAGGCCGTCCATCAGGAAGCCCCCTCGGCCACCACACAAATCGTTCATCAGCAACAGGCCGCCATCGACGGCACCCAGCAATCCCAACGCCGGGAACCAATCCGCATCCGCCAGCCTCAGATCGGCCGAAATGACCCCTGCCCGTGCGGCAGCGGCAAAAAATATAAACACTGCTGCCTCCGAAAAAGCAGCCAACCCATTGTGTAACCGAGTTCTCAATTAAGTAACAATTCCCGCATGAAGAAAATTTCTGCCAAAATCGAGAAGCTTCACCCTGGATGTCATCCCTGCGAAAGTTGACTCAGCAAAGATTTCCTTACCCGGCTAGGCTGACGCTTGGCCGGCCTTTCCCACCAGGCCAGAGGCAATAACATCCCCCTCCCCTCCCTGGGAGAGGCGGTGGCGAGCGCAAGCCCGGTGGGGTGAGGGGAATCCCTAAAATGTCATCCCCGCCAAAGCCGGGTTCCAGCACTCTCTCTACCACACGAGAGGCGATGAACATTTGATCGGCCCAAAAGGAGCCTGCATTCCCGCCTGTGCGGGAATGAGAAGGGATGGCTGAAAGGCGAAGCTACCCGTATGGGGCGGCTCTGTACCCGTCGAAGGAAAGGATTCCGCTGCAGTGGCTTGGATACTGAATCTCGTTTATGTTCTCCTGCTAGTGCTTTGTTCTCCTTGGCTTTTGTGGCGGGCGATTCGACGGGGAAAGTATCGCACCGGCTACGGGGAAAAGCTGCTTGGACTGGTGCCCTATCGGCCGGTGGATGACCGCTCGGTGTGTGTTTGGTTTCATGCGGTCAGCGTGGGGGAGGTGAATCTTTTGGCGCCGCTACTACGTCTGATTACCGATGGCCGGCCAGCGTGGCAATGTGTACTTTCGACAACTACACCCACCGGCCTTGCCCTGGCCCGCAAAAAATACCCAAACATCCCTAGCTTCTATGCCCCGTTGGATTTTTCCTGGGCGGTCCGTCGAGCGGTAGGAAGAATCCGGCCCACGCTGCTCGTGCTGGTGGAACTGGAGCTTTGGCCCAATCTGATCTGGGCCGCTCGCCGCGCCGGCGCCAAAATCGCCCTGATCAACGGCCGATTGAGCCAGCGCAGTTTTCAAGGCTACCGTTGGCTAGGGCCTTTGATGCGGAGGCTTTTGCAGCAGGTGGATCTAGCGGCGGTGCAAACCGCCGAGTATGCCGAGCGGTTTTTGGCCCTGGGCGCCCGGCCCGATAGAGTGCTAATCACCGGTTCCATGAAGTTCGACGGGGCCGAGACGGATCGGTCTAACCCGATCACCCAGCGCCTCGGGCAATTGGCCGGCTTTCAGCCCCAGGATGTCATCTTCCTAGCCGGTAGCACTCAGGCCCCGGAAGAAGCCATGGCGCTGGAAACGTTTCGGCAGTTGGCCTCTGAGTGGCCTCAGCTTCGGTTGGTCTTGGTACCTCGGCATCCGGAGCGGTTTGAGGAGGTAGCCCGGTTCTTGGATAGTTTCGGGCTGCCGTGGGTGCGGCGAACCGAGCTAGAAAAAATTACTCCAGAGGCCCACTCGGCCTCGGATGCTTTCCGTTTGGCTCCGGCAACCTCTGTTCCCCCATCGGGCAGTAGCCCGAGCAGTGCCCATGGTATCTCGGAATGCCACAAACTACCGGAAACAACGTCTGGGGGTGAGGGTGCCAGCACCCGGCAACAGGCCCGCATTCTGCTGGTGGATACGGTCGGCGAACTGGGGGCCTGGTGGGGGACGGCCCATATTGCCTTTGTCGGTGGCAGCATGGGCCGACGCGGCGGACAAAACATGATCGAACCGGCCGCCTACGGTGCTGCCGTCTGCTTCGGACCGAATACGCATAATTTTGCAGATATTGTGGAGATGCTTTTGGCTCGCCAAGCGGCCGTTGTAGTGCACAACGGCCAGGAATTAACGGCCTTTGTTCGCCGGTGTTTAGAAGACCCCGCTTGGGCGGCCCAGTTGGGCCAACGCGCTCAGGCCCTCGTCTGGGAGCAACAAGGTGCCACCGAACGCACCTACTGGCTTCTGAAGACGTT
The DNA here is from genome assembly GCA_938042245.1 of uncultured Thermoguttaceae bacterium. Taxonomy (GTDB): domain Bacteria; phylum Planctomycetota; class Planctomycetia; order Pirellulales; family Thermoguttaceae; genus JANXAQ01. The sequence continues at coordinate 11,477 of CALIRO010000010.1, read as the reverse complement.
GCTGAGCAGTCCGTCGGCCAACGGAACAGTTCCATCAGCTCAAGGAAGCCCCCCTGGTGGGTTGCCGGAAAGACCGCCCGGGCGATAAACTAGATGGAGAAAGGAGCTTGCTTCAGAGCTGAAAGGCCACGGACAGCAGCCGGTCCTTCGCCTCCTTCCCGCTTTGCCACCCCGCCTGGCCGGAGGAAACCATCAGGCCATTTGGTTCCGCTAATTTTTTCCCAATTTCGGAAGGAGACTCCAGAGATGTCGAAGGCTTTTTATCGTATTCTGGTGTGGTTGTGGATGGGAGCAGGTTGGTGTCTAAATGTTTCCCCAGCGGCTGAGGCACCCCAAAAAACCCAGATGGACGGTTATCTGCTCGTGCCGCATGAACGGGTCGATGCCAAATACAACGGGGGCTTTTCTATGTATGTGGCTGCCTGGCCGCTACTGCGGAACTATCCGGGCCAGGAGTTTCAAAGCGGCCTGTTTGGCACGTGGATGTTTGCCCAGTACGAGGGGCCACGTCCGAAGGACATCTACTCCGACATCGAAGGCGGGCTGGGCTGGTGGCGGGACACCCGCTTTGCCACCGAAACACCCAAGTTCATTATGGGCGGGGTAGCGTTGAACTTTTCGGAATGGGCCAACGGCCCTGGGGCCGGCAAAGGGCGTAACTGGAACAAACCGGCCGGACATTACGCCGTTGCCCAACTGAGCCCCTGGGTCCTTTGGCCGCCGGATGGGTTAAACCTCAAACAAGGCACGGCCGGGGAACTCTTCGGCTACGGGTACTTGCCGCTGCCGCTGACAGCCCCCAAAAAGACCACCGCCGGCGCCCCTGTGCCCACGGGCAACCACTGCTGGACCTTGTTCCTTAATACCCGCAATTTTAAAGGGCCGGTAACTTTCTTCTTGCCGTATTTTTGGTCAAAGCCTACCGTGCAGAAGCCGGAGCTTGCCGGCATGTTTCTGGACAGTCGGCCTTCCGAGCCGAACAAAGCCCTCCAGATGGAAACCCAATACATTCCGGCCTACATTGCCCAGGACGCCAAGGGAGTTCTGTATGCTCGGGTGGCGCCAGTACAGTTTCCTGGCAAACCTGGGGAGGCGGCGCCGCTGATTCACCGGATGACCGCCTACAGCAAGGCGGCCCTTTGGGAGAAGGTTGAGGCGTGGTTTGAGGGCGGCCCACCGGCTTCCGGAAGGATCGACCCCCAGGCCGCTGCCGTCCATCTGTTTAAAGGGGGCGGCGGCGCCACCTGGCGCATCCGTCTGCCCCAGGCAAAACCGGAAGATCCTATCCGGGTGGACTGGACTGCCTTTGCCCAGCCGGTCGCCCTGGACGAACTGACCTATGGCTACCGGTGGAATAAAGAGTGGGTCTCCAAGGCCTCCGCCACGTCTGGCAATCTGGTCAGCCTGCCCGAATACTACCGCCTGGACAAAGACCAAAAAGGCCGCCAGCGGTGGGTTCCGGTCCGAGCGGCGGAAGTGCCGCGTGAAACCGGTCTGGCCAAAGTTACTTTCCCCCAACGCCGCACCGTCAACCCGGAGCCGTATGTAACCCCAGAAGAGCCAGACAGTTGTTGGAAAAAGCCTGGCCCAGCGGCCGGCCCGTTCCGAGTAACCCTAGGCGACGGCAGTGTGGTAACGTACTATTGGTATCGTTTTGCGGACCAGCCTGCCTTGCTCAACGCCGACCTTACCGAAGCAGAACGAGAAGCGATTCAGAAACGAGTGGAACTATTGCACCGCTACTGGACCAAGGACCGGGAATATCTTCCGCCGCCGACGGTAGGCAAATTGGCCGAACTGGATGCGGCCCTGCTGGTTACTCCTCCGAAAGGCCTAGAGGTCGGCTATGTACCTATCGTCACCCGCCAGCAACAAGCAGGCCCGTCCTATAGAAAGGCTCAAGAAGATTCCATCCCAAAAAGAATCGTGACAATCCGGAAAAGCCAGGAAAATTAGCAATGGGGCAAGCCATTCGGATCCTTCTTGGGGATGGACTCTGGGTAGGCTCATGCCGTGGTGGCGCTGAACGGAGTGGTTTCCCCCCGGCAGAGCGTTTGCTGCCCAAGGGCGGCTCCAGAGGGAAACTTACCAAGTTTGTCCGGGCAGGAAACACGTCACCTGCCGCCAAAGGGGGATTGCTGTTCAAAAAAAGCTTTTTGTTGCACAAAAATCGCAAGATAATGTTGGGTTCCTGGCAGATACCAGATTTCTACGGGGACCCAGCCTCCTTGTTCTGCCTCGTCGATCAGCTTGCTGAGCTGCGTGCCGTGATCTTTACCTTTTACGGCCAGAGCAGGATAGGTTTCCAGGATGGCCACTCGTCCTGTGGGTCGAACGACATTGGCCAATTCCCGCCAGTACTGGATCCGTGTTTCTTTGTTCAGATGATGATAAACCGCCGAGATGAACACAAGATCAACGCTATTCTCCGGAAGCCCCGGTTTGTCCGGCGGACAGAGATAGGCTTTGACCTGAGAAGTCTCCGCAAAGCGTTTTTGCAAACGTTCCACCAAGGCGGCGTTAACCTCCGCAGCATAAACGGTGCCTTCCGAGCCGACTTTTTTGGCAAGATGTTCGGTCCACCATCCGTCGCCGGCGCCGAGGTCCAACACCTGGTCCCCAGGCCAAATATCCAGCCGATCGAGAAGGAAATCGGCTTTCTGACGATGCGCATAGCCGCTGCCGTCTCGCTTGGCAAGTGCTTGGGTATCGGCAATTCGGCTTGTGGGGCATTCGGCAACCGCCATCCGGCTGCAGAAGCAAGCAAGGAAGGCCCACCCCACCGAAAGGATCAGCAGGCGCCAACGATACCTCATGGTAATGACCTCCTCAGAATGTGAATGAGCTACTCAGACCGAATTCCACGTTTCCCCTCTAAATATAAAGAGTTCCGTAACAGTTCCGTCGAATGGTGGGCGATGTCATTCCTACGCAAGCAGGAATCTAGGTTTTTATTGGAACTATTCTGGCTTCCCGCTTGGGCGGGAACAAGTTTCTGGATTCTCGCTTTCGCGAGAATGACAACGCAGGACTTTCCTCGGAAAGGGCAAGGGGAGTTTTTCATTCGGCTGAAGTGTTACCGATTTCCCTCTTCCTGTGCGTCGGAGAAACTCCAACCCTACCGGCCCCATTATCATTCAAAGGGGGCGTGGTGGTAATTATTTCGGGTATTTCTGGCTGGGTGAGGATCGCTGCATGAGGTGGAGCATCGCCCGGCCCATTGCTTCGCCGATCAGGTAGTACGTCTCTGCGTTGGAGTTCCAGTGATAGCCCTGGTTACTGGGCGATTGATCCGCCGGGCGCCAAAACTTTCTGGTGCTGACGAAGGCCACATTTCCCTTGAATTCTTCGTGCTGGGCGACGGCGGCCTGGGCTTTCATCAGGGCCAGCGCCCGGGGGTGTTTTTCCTCCAGGCCGCCCATGCCAGTTTCCGCGATCACAAAGGGCATCCCAGGCGCGTTAAGATCTTTGCGGATATCACGGATGAAGTGGACCAGGTTGCTCTCGTACTCGGCGGTAAACTTGTCGTTGATCCGGTCATTCCAGCCTTGATGCCAGGCGAAGCCAGCCAGCACATAGCGGCCGTCGCTGCCCGGCACCAAGTGCTTGATGTTAGCCAAGGCCTGCTTGGTCAAGGCCACCGTTTCCCGGTAGTACTTGCCGACGATTTCCGGGTTCTGGGCGATCTCGGCGTCGGTTTTTTTCCCCAGGGAGTAGGGCGGCTTGCCTGCGCTGGGCGGTCGGAAGTCCACGGCCAAACTCTTCCCTCCCCAGGCACATTTGATCAATAGGACCGGTTCCTCTAGGGCCTCGCCGAGTACCCACCCGAAGCCCAGCTCCGGGCCGATTGTCTCCGAGCTGCTGCCGAAGCCGACCGTCAGCGGCCCCTTCCGTTCCCGAAACACCATCCATACATCGTCCCGGCTGCGCCATCGACCGTCCGCATCGACCAGATGGCCGAAGCGTTGGGCGGACTGGGGGTTTTTGACAAGGTATTCCAACGAGCCTTTACCGCCGTTGCGGTTGGGATCGGCTTTGATTCGCCCGGCCCCCTCCATGTTCGACTGGCCGGCCAGAATAAACACATATACTTCCGCAGACGACGAAGAATCCATCCATGCCACCAACGCCACACTCAACCAAAAGCCAAGATACTTCGGTTTCACGATGGGTTCACTCCTTAGCAAATGTTGGGATGACAAGAGGGCCAGCGCCGTGGAGAGGTTCCTTTGGTATCGCCTAGGGGGTGTACAATTGCCAGGGGGGGCGGTAAGCTACGTGCAGGAGCCGGTTGGCCTCCGCGTCGTCGGGAAACTCCTGTTTGGCCGGGTCCCAACGGAGCGGTCGGCCTAGCCGATAGGCGATATTGCCTAGGTGGCTCCAAGCGGTGACCCGGTGGCCGATCTCCACATCATAGACCGGCAGTTGTCGGGTTTGGATGGCGTCGATCCAGTTGCCCAGGTGATTATCGCTTTGCTCCAGGTGGATTTCGTCAGGGCGGGTGGGGCTGAGGTCGGCCTGGCCCTGGAGTAATTTGAACTCCCAGAATCCGCTCAAGGTGGCCTGCTGGCTGATAAACTCGATATTGAGTTTCAGCCCTGCCTTTTGCTCCCAGATCACGGTACAGGGCGGATCGGCAAACTCCAGTCGCACTTCCATTTCGGTCGGCACATCGTAGAGATTGTTTGGCTCTTGTCGGCCGGCCGCTTCGATGCGCACGGGACCGGTCTGGTCGGCGCCTAGGGCCCAAGAGACCAGACCAAACATATGTACCCCGTTATCGGCCAACGCCCCCGACCCGTAGTCCATAAAATACCGGAACGTAAAATGGCAACGGGCCGGGTGATACGGCACCCAAGGAGCGGGGCCAAGCCACATCTGCCAATCCAGCTCCGGCGGCACCGGTTGCGGCGGCTCGCAAGGCCGACTGGGATTCGGCCCGTGCGTCAGCCGAACCGTCTCCACCTTCCCCAGTCGACCGTTCCGCACCCACTCGCAGACCTGGCGGCACCGGGCCATCGAGCGGTATTGACTGCCCATTTGGATCATTCGGCCGTATCGGCGGGCGGCTTGGATCATGGCCTGGCCCTCGCCGATGGTACGGGTAAGCGGCTTTTCACAGTAAACATCTTTTCCTGCCTCACAGGCCAGCACAGTCATTACAGCATGCCAGTGGTCCGGCGTACCCAGCACAACGGCGTCGATATCCTGCCGATCCAGAATACGGCGGAAATCGGTGTATGTCTGGCAAGGAGTTGGTACTCGTTTGGCCGCCTTGGCCAAATGCCGGCCATCCACATCGCAAAGGGCCAGCACGCGGCAGCGTGGCTCCTGCAACAGCATTTCCAAAAGGTCCATGCCACGGTTGCCCGTGCCAATCACTCCTACCGTAACCTGCTGACTGGGCGGCGGCGAATGGCCCGCCCAGCTCCGACCGGTCAAAACCACCGGGCAGGCCCATCCCACTGCAGCCCCATATAAAAACCGACGCCGATCCAGCCGAACCGTGTGTAATGCCATTTTCTATCTCCTTGGCTAGTTCTGATCTGGCATTACAGCGAAATCGGAGCCTGCTGGTATTAGCCTACTAACATAGGCAGGGCAAGTCAAGCATTCATCGGGCCTGGAGAAAGATTCGCTAAAGCTGCCTGGAGAAAAGACGGGCTGTGGGTGTCGGTAATTGAATACCAGGCTTTGACCGGCTAGGATAATGGAAATCACTGTCGGCCAATATCATAAGGCGCCGTCGGCGATGTGGCCCTAGGGAACTTATGCCAGAGCCCCCTTTTGGGAGACATGGTTGCGCAAACAGAAGAGGTCTCCTCATTTGCCCAGATTGCGGAATAGTGGCATTTAGAACATCTATTCTCCCGGAGCATGACCATGGCAGCTCCAAAAATATCGAGCACAAGCCCGATCCAAAAAACCCGCGGCCAATGGGAAGCGGAGATCAGCGAGGCGCTAACACGGTTTGAGAAGGAGTTTATGGGCCGGGGACCGACCGAAGCCAAAAGCTATATTCTGGATGATTTGGTGCTGGTCCGGTTGAAAGGGATCCTGACCCAAGCGGAGTATCATTTGACCCGTTCGGAAGACCCTGCCCGAGGCCGAGAGCTAGTCAAACAGATGCGTCTGGAACTGCTGGAACGAGGCCGACCGATGTTGGAAGCGATTATCGGCCAGTTGTTAGGCAGAAAAGTGGTGAGCCTGCATACAGATCTGAGCACCGTAACCGGCGAGCGGATCATTGTGTTTACCTTGGATGGAACCGTAAATATTTGAGTGTATAGGCGAAACCGAACGTATTGGCATCCGGAGGCGGCAGATCCGCTGGGCTTCGCTGGCCAGAGGAAAGCAGGGGGGCGGGTAGAAAGTCAGCCTTTCGGCGCAGACATATCCCATCCGTGGAGGGGATTTGGCCTCCCATCTTGGGGTGTAGAAGGGAGGAAACTCCCGTGTTGCTCCCTTGACGATCCCATCAAAGGAAATAAAAATAAAAAAACTGTGTATAGTGCAAAGGGAGCCATGGCCTGGGCACATACACGGATGGTTGTAGGTCTTTCGGGGGCGACCCAGCCCGATGCGGATGGGAGGGGTCGAACAAGAAAGCCGGTCGAGCGCCTGGAGGAGCCCACCGGCTTTTTTTATGCCTGGACCATCTTGGCCGGAAACAGTTCAGCCGAGTAAACTGGCAACTCCTTTCGACCAGAAGAGGACCTAGCTCGGCATTGGGTGGAAATGGTATGGGGGGCATTGCCGGTGGCCTAGCTGGGCAAAGGAGGCAGCAGTACTCCGCCGGGCCAGAGGGGAAGGCCAGCCCACGGCAATCCATGCTGTTACCTCCTCTGGCATCGTAGCGTTTTGGAAACCTTGCCTCCTGGCGGCCCAACCAGGTTTCTCTGGAGGTTGCCCGATGGGGTATAGATCGAAGGTCCTTGGTCGGCAAAGAACTCACAGCTTTTTGATGACACTCAAAGGAGAAAGCAGCGCCATTAGACCGATCTAGTCAGGGAGAAGAAGATGTCTGAAGAGCCTAGTGCCCTATTTCGACGGACGATGAGTTCGGAAGATTACCAACGCCTGATGGCCATCCGGAACGAGCGGCTGCATCAGTTTGTGGCCGATGCGATCCAGCTTTGCGAGCCGGACCGGGTGATTGTCTGCGACGATTCGCCCGAAGCGGTAGCCATGAGCCGGCAAATGGCCATTGAAACCAAAGAAGAAATCCCCCTGGCCACCCAGGGCCATACGGTCCATTTCGATGGGCCGGAGGACCAAGGTCGAGATCGAGATGTAACCAAATATCTAGTACCTGAGGGGGACCACCTTTCTCCGGCTTTAAAACAGATCGACCGGCAGGCAGGACTGGCCGAGGTGCGCGGTCTGCTCCGAGGGGCCATGCGGGGCCGGACCATGATCGTCCGGTTCATGTCTTTGGGGCCAACGGATTCGGTCTTCAGCATTCCTTGCGTGGAATGTACGGACTCTTGGTATGTGTCGCACAGTTTGAATCTTTTGTATCGGCTGGGCTATGAGCAGTTCAAGCACCTGGGAGAGGAGGCACGGTTTTTTGCCACGTTGCACTCGGCTGGCAAGTTAAACGATCGAATGATCAGTACTGAACCAGATAAAAAACGCATCTACATCGACTACCTGACCGATACCGTCTATAGCGTCAATACCCAGTATGCAGGCAACACGGTGGGGCTGAAGAAGTTGGCGCTTCGGCTCACGATCCGGCGGGCGGATCGGGAAGGCTGGTTAGCGGAACATATGCTTCTTATGGGGGTGCACGGCCCCGGCGGCCGAAAAACCTATTTTGCCGGCGCCTTCCCCAGCGCCTGCGGAAAAACCTCGACGGCCATGCTGCCAGGCGAAACCATCCTGGGCGACGATATTGCCTATTTACGGGCCATCCAGGGCCAGTGCCGAGCCGCCAACGCCGAAGCCGGCATCTTCGGCATCATCCAAAACATTAACCCCAAAGACGACCCAGCCATCTGGGAAGTGCTCACCAATCCCGGGGAGGTGATCTTTTCCAATGTGCTGGTGAAAGACGGCCGGCCGTATTGGCTTGGCATGGGCTGCCCGATCCCCGACGAAGGGATCAACTTCAGCGGCCATTGGTACCGAGGCAAAAAAGACGAAAAAGGAAACGAAATTCCACCCGCCCATAAAAACGCCCGGTATGCCGTCGCCCTGCCGGCTCTGGCCAACTGCGATCCAGAACTGGACAACCCAGAAGGCGTCCTGCTAGGTGGTATCATGTACGGCGGCCGAGACGCCTCCGGCTATGTGCCCGTCCAGCAAGGCTTCGATTGGGCCCACGGCATCATTGCCTACGGCGCCTCGCTGGAAACCGAAACCACCTTCGCCATCCTCGGCCAGGAAGGAGTGCCGGAAATCAACCTGATGAGTATCCAGGATTTCGTCTCTATCCCGCTGGGCAAATACATTCAGAACAATTTGGACTTTGGCCGAAAGCTCCGGAAGCCGCCGCTGGTCTTCGGCGTGAACTATTTTCTCCGGGACAAGCAGACCGGCCAGTTTGTCAACGCGGTGCGAGACAAGCACGTGTGGGTCAAATGGATGGAGCGGCGCGTGCATGAGGATGTGGACGCCATTGCCACCCCGACCGGCTGGATTCCAAAATACGAAGACCTCCTCCTGCTATTCCGCCAGGTGCTTGGGAAAGAATATTCGCTGGAGGATTACCGGCGCCAGTTTACGATTCGGGTACCCGAAAACTTGGCCAAATTGGACCGGGTGGAACATTTCCATCGCACCCATGTGCCCGATGCACCGCCCGTGCTCTTTGAGGTCTTGCAGGCCCAGCGCCAGCGCCTTCAGAAGGCCCGGGAGCTCTTCGGCGACTATATCAGCCCGGAAAAGTTCCTCCACCCAAGTTGGCTGACGCAGACCACAGAACATCCTGCTGGGCACTCGCGTTGACCAAGGAGATTCCTGGGGCCGAATCGGCACAACCTCTTCCCCGCCGCTGTCTGTTTGACAAGGCCAATCCCTGCCGGCCCAATAGCCCACCGTTTCTTAGACGCCCTTCCCAGCCAGGTCAGCTCCTTTCTCCAGCAGGAGCATCTAGAGAACCGTCTTCTTGATCTCGGGGCTGGTGGTTCCGCTTTTATCTCGTTTTGTCTCGGCTCTGCTTGTTCTGCGGCGGATTGACAATAGCTTCCCCTTCGGGGGAAAATGGAAAAGTGGTGGTGGTCTTGTTTTGGATTCCTCCGGAGAACCTTCTCCCTTCTACGGCAAGGAGATTCCCATGGTGCGAAGAGCGACCCGCCGGCAGTTTTTGGAGTCGGTTGGATTGGCAGGAGCGGCTCTAAGCATGTCGGAAAGCGGTAGTTTGGCGGCTATGCTGCAAGAAGCAAAACCGCCTCTGGTGGCTACGGCGGAGACGGAAAAGCCGGCTCTGTTGGGCGGCAAACCGGTCTGCAGGGGCAATTGGCCTGGTTGGCCTAGACCCTCTAAATCAGATGAAGAGGCCCTCTTAGAGGTGCTTCGGGCTGCCCGCTGGTATCGGAGCCGATCTGTGCCCGAATTCGAAGAAAAATACGCTGCCCTCAACCAGGCCAAATACTGTATCGCCACTTCCAGCGGCACCACCGCTCTTTATACCTCCCTGGGCGCTTTGGGAGTGGGGCCGGGCGATGAAGTCATTGTACCGCCGTACACCTTCATGGCCACGGTAACTGTGGTCCTTCTGCATTATGCGCTGCCGGTCTTTGTGGATTCCGACCGGGAAAGTTTCCTGATGGACCCCGCCAAGCTGGAGGCAGCAATCACCGAAAGGACCAAGGCGATCATCCCGGTACATATTGGCGGTAATGTGGCGGATATGGACCGCATTCTGGCCGTAGCCGAAAAACACAACATCCCTGTGGTGGGCGATGCGTGCCAAGCTCACTTGGCCCAGTGGCGGGGCCGAAGCGCCGGCAGTTGGGGGACCACCGGCTGCTACAGCTTCCAACTCAGCAAAAACCTCTGCTCCGGCGAAGGCGGAGCGATCCTCACCAATGAGGAAGCGGTAGCGGACGCCTGCTTCGCCTTCCATAATTGTTGCCGCAATCGTCCCCACAGCCGAAACGGAAGTAAGTATCGGTTTGGCCGGAACGGCAATTTCCGGATGACCGAGTTCCAAGGCGCACTTCTATTAAGCCAAATGCAGGGGCTGGAGGAGCGGGCGCAACTTCGCAGCGAAAACGCCGCCTATCTGACGAAGTTGCTTCGGCAAATTCCCGGCATCCACCCGGCCAAGGAGTACGAGGGCTGCACCCGGAATGCCTATCATCTGTACATGTTCCGGTATGATCCCAGCCAGTTTGCCGGCCTAAGCCGAGATAAATTCCTCCGCGCACTCCGGGCCGAAGGCGTGCCCGCTAGCGCCGGCTACAGCCCTCTAAATAAAGCCGATTTTCTCTTAGACGCCCTGCGCAGCCAGCCCTATGTGCGCGTCTATGGCCAGAAGACCATCGACCAATGGCCCGAGCGGAACCAGTGCCCGGAGAACGATAAACTCTGCGAAGAAGGCTGTTGGCTGATGCACACGGTCCTTCTGACCAGTAAGGAGCAGATGGAACAGATTGCCGCCGCGGTGGCCAAGATTCACAAGCACGCCGCCGAACTGGCCAAAGCCTAAACCGAGCGATTGGCCTCCGCCCCACCAGTCGTTGGCCCAGCGCCGGTGGCGTCTGCATGCTTTTCCGTGTACGGGCGGGACGCCTGCGCTCCAGGTGCCCCCTCACCCGGCCAACGACCCTTGCCCTTGCGGGCAAGGCTCTGGCCGGCCTCTCCCACAGAGGGGAGAGGCATGAATTTCCCCGCACCCTGCTTGGCCTTCGGCCAACCCGGCCTCTCCCGCGGCGGGGAGAAGTAAACAAATCCCCTCTCCCCTGGCGGGAGAGGGCAGGGTGAGGGGGAATGCGGGCCGCGATCCAAGCGAGGCACACTCACCCAAGGGGTATCTCGACCAAGGACAAAACTTTCAGTTAAGACACCGGTTATTTCGAGGTTCCATTTCCTTTTCAAAATCAACATATTCTCTCAAACAGCCAAGATAGGTTTTTATGGTTTTAAAGCTGTAATTTCTTATCTTAATTCCTGTCTTGTTTTTTTTCTAAATATTCTTATACAATTTTATAAAAACTGCTAAACTTAGGTTAGTAAATGGACATTTATAACTTCATTGATAATCGTACATTAAATTCGCATAATAGGTAACAAAAGGTTGATATTATTCAATTCGTATAGAAACGAGGCTAGACGAAATTGAAGCATAAAGGAAGCTCTGCAAAATCCTGAACATCACATGAACTTTGTGAACATTTGATACATTCCTTTGCCTATTGGTTCTCATTGTTGGACACTATATATTGAGTCTAATGTTGGCAGTGCTACTATATGTTGGGGCTATTGACGGAGGTTCCGGAATAGTGCAAAAATATCTCCTTTGAATTATT
>CALIRO010000009.1 GCA_938042245.1 uncultured Thermoguttaceae bacterium | reverse complement strand
CACCATCCAGACCGACGCCAACGGCAAAGTGCAAGCCTGGTTAGATAAAAGCGGCAATAATTACCATGCCAGCCAGACGGATGAAGCCCGTCGGCCTTTGCCTCATCCGACGGCCATGAACGGCCGACCGGCCATCCGCTTTGACGGCGGCGCAGATGGTGCTGCCGATGGCCTGCTGATCGACGACAACCTGAATCTCACCAGTCGACCCTATACGGTCTTCATTGTGGACCAGTATTATGGTACCCCCAGAGGCCGAACGTTGCAGGGCCGGGACGCCAATTGGCTTCTGGGCAAATGGACTGGCAATAATGGATTCTTTGCAGGCGGCTGGGTGGCCTATACCCCTACTTCCGATAATGTCCCGGCCATCAGCGATGGCCAAGCCTATGCCTATGGCAGCGCCTACAGTCTCAACGGCATTGACCTAACAGGTACCAACGGCAGCGCTGGGCCTACCGGCAATCCTGGCAAATTGGCTCTGAATGCCGCCGGCCTGTATAACGAACCCAGCAAATCCGACGTAGCTGAGGTCATTGTCTTCAATCGGGCGCTGTCGCTGCATGAACGCTCCCAGGTGGGGTTGTATTTACGCGAAAAATACGGCCTTACCGGCTACACCGCCTACAACACCCACTTGGCCACCAAAGAATGGGTCTTCTACGGCGCTGATCCAGGGGAAGGTTTGGATTTCCAAGGGCAATTCCTGTATGCGGTCAATGTGGGCGGTTCAGGCGGCATCCAAGTCGGCGACGCGGTGTTTACCACCGATACCGGCCTAATTGTGGCCGAATACCAGATTGCCAACTTTACCAATCCCGATTACGGCGCCACACCCAACGACAATAACCTGGAAACGATCATGCGGTCGATCCGCTGGACCCAGACCGGCAACGGCGGCATCGAAGATATTACCATTACTTTGCCTGGCCTGGAAATCGGCCGAACCTACAAACTCCAATTGCTTGTGGGTGACAATTGGACTTCCCGCCATTTTGCTGTGGATATTAACGGCAGCCGGGTGGTGGGCGATCTGCCCTCGGCGGGGATTCAAGGAGGCACCACTTCTCAAGGCACGGTACTGGTGCATCAATTTGTGGCCGATCAATCCACCATGACCATTGTGCTGAATGGTCAGCCGGTGAGCGGCGGCGACCGGAACCCAATGATCAACGCCTTTACCTTGGAAGATTTAGGCGTAACCGGGCGAACTACGGTCAGCACCTTTACCGGCGGCGATCCAGGGGAAGGATTGGATTTCGAGGGGGCCTTCGTGTATGCGGTCAATCTTGGCGGGCCGGGCGGCCTGCAAATCGGCGACGCCCGATTTACTGCGGATACCGCCACCCCGGGCCTACGGATCAATGCCGAATATCATGCTCCCAATTGGTCCTCCCCGAACTACGGCTCCAGCCCCAACGATGACGTTCTGGAAACCCTGATGCAGTCGGCCCGCTGGACCGATACCCGCAATCCGCAAAACGTCTTGAGCCGAGGCGAAACCCTGAGCTTAGAATTGGCCAATCTGACGCCCGGCCAAGAATATGTCCTGCAACTTTTGTTCGGCAATACCGGCACAGGCCGAGGCTTCGACGTGGTGATCAATGACACCTTAGTACTGGACAACTTCAGCCCCGCCGATTACGGAGCAAGCGATTCCGTCGGTGTGGTGGTAACCCACCGATTCGAGGCTGCCGGTTCGCTTTTGAGCATCGTGCTGGATGGCTATCCGATGGCGGTGCAGAATCCGTTCAGCCTGCCGCACCCAGTGCTGTTTGCTCTTACTTTGGAGGCAGTGCCGGAACCTTCCAGCTGGCTCCTGCTGGGGCTAGGAGCTCTGGCCTTGGGCGCCCTCGTATGGAACAAGCGACTCCGGCAGTAAAATAAGAATTACGGGCGAACCTTGGAGCGGGCCTGCCACATATTCCCCTTTCTTCTGCCGAGAAAGGAAGCGGCGATGGAGAACAAATATCTATTGGATTGGAAAAGCGGCCTCCCAAACCTCCTAGCCTACTCCTTTTGCAGAATTTGGAAGGGTTTGGGCGTTCGGACCGGCCGGTCTCCCAACGGCCGACCAAGCGGTTTCACCTTAGTGGAACTTCTAGTCGTTATTGCTATTATTGGGATTTTGATCGCGCTGCTTTTGCCGGCGGTCCAGGCAGCCCGAGAGGCCGCCCGACGGGCACAGTGTGTCAATAATCTCAAGCAGATCGGCTTAGCTCTGCACAATTATCACAATGCCCTGCGCTGTTTGCCCTATGGTTCGGATTGGCCCTGGTGTCGGGGCGGCACCTGGCCCGCCTTTATCCTCCCCTACATCGAACAGCAAGGCCTTTATAATCAGTTTGATTTCAAGAAAATGATGTCCCAGGACCCGAACCGGGAATTGGTGAAAACGGTGGTGCCGACGTATCTATGTCCTAGCGATCCCATCAGCGGCCGACCGGTGCTTACGGGCCGATGGCCGGACGGCTCGTGTAATCCGCCGGAGGCGTCCGCCCTTTCCTATACCGGCTGCATGGGGCCGACCCATCCAGACGCCTGCGACTTCTGCCCCGATCGGACTCCCAGTGCCTCGAACTGGTGCTGCCAGGGCCTGAATCTCGGTTCACAAACTGCGCCAGGCGTCTGGGGGGCTTCCTCGGTCGGCATGTTCGGACGGTTCGCCAAAAGTTTCCGATTTGAAGACGCTACCGACGGCCTTTCCAATACCATCATGGCCGGTGAAACCCTGCCCGCCCATTACATCTGGAACGGCGCCTTCTTGCATAACTTCCCCGTATCCAGCACGAATATCCCGATCAATACGATGGAAAGCGATAACGGCCAGCGGCAAAACTGGTGGCGCACCAGCGGCTACAAGAGCAAACATCCCGGTGGCTGCAATCTGCTGATGGGGGACGGCAGCGTGCATTTTGTGTCCGAGAATATCGATTTCCAATTGTACAATTATTTAGGCACCCGCGCTGGCGGCGAAGTGGCCAAAGTGCCGTAGGGGCTTCTGTCCTCGGCCGTTTTCCATTCACCCCATTTTCCTTCCGCCCGATTTCCCACCCGGGAAGGTTCTTCCCGCAGGATTCGCCTTTTTGTACCATTTCAGCCGAACGGCGTAACCTCTCCCTGCTGGGCAAGCGGGAGTTCGGTTTTTTTGTTTAGCTATTTTAGTGTCCCGCTGATGCAGGAACACGTTTCTGGACCGCCGCTTTCGGGGCAATGAGACCCTAGGAGCGTCCTCGACAACATAGGACCTTCGTCGGAAAAGGCAGGGGAGTTCTTCATTCGGCGGAAGTATGTTACCTCTTTTTTTTCCGTCTCTTGCATTCCTTCTTGAAAGGAATTAGGTTAAAGGGACATTTTTTGCTTTCCTGGAGGTTCCTACAGCAACAGAGGGTTATCGAATGGAGCACGTGGTTCGTCCCGGGTTCGGTGTTGCCACAAGGTTTGGCGACTGGGCGTCGGCCCTTACCAAGGCGGTCCTTGGGGCGCTACTCATCGGGCCCTGGGCAGGGGCGGCTATTGGAGCAGAACAACAGGCATCCACAGCATCCAGGGCCAATGGGCCATCCGATTGGACTCGATTTCGCGGACCAAACTGCGATGGTAAATGTCCGGAAACTGGGCTGCTGAAAACCTGGCCGGAAGGGGGGCCGAAGCTCTGTTGGACTCTCCAAGGCCTCGGCCGGGGGTATTCCAGCGTAACGATTGCCAGAGGAAAACTGTTTACCAGTGGAGATCGGCCGAATCCTCATGGCGGCCAGTCCCAATACCTCATTGCCTTTGACCTGGCAAGCCGCAAAGAGCTTTGGGCCGCTCGGATCGGGCCGCCTCATCCCGACGGCGGCTGTCGATCCACTCCCACTATTGACGGCCATTTGGCCTTCGTCATTGGCACCGAAGGCGATTTGGTCTGTGTCGATACGGCCACCGGCCAAGAGCAATGGAGGAAAAGTTTGCCCCGAGATTTTGGCGGCAAGATGATGTCGGTTTGGAAATACAGTGAATCGCCGCTGGTGGATGGGGGGAAAGTCGTCTGCACGCCCGGCGGGCCAGAAGCCACGATGGTAGCACTGAATAAAAATACCGGAGAACTCATCTGGAAATGTGCGGTTCCGCCGCTTGGGCCGCGGGGTGCTAATGGGGCAGGTTATACTTCGATGGTCGCCGCCGACATTGAGGGTGTGCGTCAATACATTACCATTATCGGCCGAGGCGCCATCGGTGTAGCCGCCCAGGATGGCCGATTCCTTTGGGGCTACAACCGCATTGCCAACTCAGTGGCCAACATCCCCACCCCGATCGTCCGGGATAACTATGTCTTTGTTACCACCAGCTACGAGACCGGTTCCGCCTTGCTGCGGATTGTTCGAGAGGGGGAAAAATTTCAGGCGGAGGAAGTGTGGTTCAACGGCCCGCAGGAGTTTGAAAACCATCATGGCGGCGTCGTTTTGGTCGGAGATTATCTGTATGGCGGTTCGGGGCGCAATCGGGGAATTCCGGTCTGCTTGGAGTTTCTGACCGGCAAGGTGGTCTGGCGAGCTGAGCCGGTCGGCCATCGCTCGGCCGCTGTCCTATACGCCGACGGGCATTTGATTTTCCGATATGAAGACGGCCTGGTGGCCCTGATCGAGGCCACCCCAGAAGGATTTCGACGAAAGGGGAAGTTTATGGCGCCGGTGCGAAACGGCCCCTCGTGGTCGCACCCGGTGGTCCACGACGGCAACCTCTACCTGCGCAGCCATGATACGCTGATGTGTTTTGACGTGAAAAACACTTTGGTCGAATAAGCAAGGGGCCGCTCTTGGGCAACGTACTGTCCATGTTCCAGGCGGGCCAACGGCAGTCCGGGGACTGTTAGAAGCGCGGCCGTGCCGCCTGCCACCATTCCCCCCTCACCCGGCGGCGCCTTCGGCGTCGCCGGCCTCTCCCGCAGAGGGGAGAGGCGATTTTTTTGCGGCGGGGAGAGGGGATTTAGTTTTGAGCCTCTCCCACCAGGGGGAGGGGGGACTTTCGCCTCTTTCGTCTGCGGGAGAGGCCGGGGGCACTAGATTCCCGCTTCCGCGGGAATGACAGGATGTATAATTTCTCATAGAGATAGATATTTCTTTCCCTGAATTGTCTATCACCAACCGGATGAGGCATTCCGAAGAGCCGGTCTATTTGATCTTGCTGACGCCGCCGGGCCGGGGGGCGATCGCCAGTTTGCGCTTGGAAGGGCCTGGGGCGTTGGAGCGGATTAGGCCGTGGATTCACAAATGTTCAGGCCAACCCATAGACAATTTTCCTACCGATCGACCCCTAGTGGTTCGGTTTGGTCCGGAACCCGCAGAAGAAGTAGTGCTTCGGTGCTTTGGGCCAGAGGTGGTGGAAATCCACTGTCATGGCGGCCAGGCCGCTGTGGACCGAATCCAGAGCCTACTGGGCCAATCCGGTTGCCAGGTGCTGGACTGGAAACGCTGGCTCTCTGGCCAGCCGGCAGACCCCATTGCCAAGGAAGCTCTCCTTTGTCTGGCCGATGCGTTGACCGAGCGGACCGCAGGCATCCTTTTAGACCAACTGCACGGCGCTTTGCGGGGAGAAATCCAGCGGATGGTAGAAGCCCTGCAAGCAGCAGGAGGGGCCCAGGCCGAGCAAATCCGCTCTGCTGAGGAACAGCTTTCGATCCTGTTGGAGTGGGCCGCCGTGGGCAGGCATCTGACCGCTCCGTGGCAGGTTGTGTTGGTGGGTCGGCCCAATGTGGGCAAAAGCAGCCTGCTGAACGCCCTGCTCGGATACAGCCGGGCCATTGTCCATCCCCAACCCGGTACCACCCGGGATGTGGTTACTGCCACGACTGCACTGGACGGTTGGCCGGTCCAGTTGGTCGATACCGCCGGTTGGCGCAGTTCGACCGATCCGCTGGAACAAGCGGGCATCCGCTTAGCCCATCAACAGGCCCAAGGGGCCGATCTAGTCTTAGTGGTAAGCGATTTAAGTCAACCCTGGACCGAGACGGACGCCGCCTTTTTCCGGGAGTTTCCCGCTGGCCTGCTGGTGCATACTAAGTGCGATCTTCTGCCTAGTCCCGTCCGCACAGAACCATTGGGGTCCCCGGCTAAGCCGCCGGAGGGTGTGTGCCCGTCCAGCCCGGTTTCCGCAGCCGCCCCGACAGGAGCCGTTGCTCCCCGTGTGGCGAAAAATTTCCTGCCGGAAGGGGACCGGCCCCCCGGTGTTTGGCTCAGCGCCCTAACTGGCCAAGGGTTGCCGGAGTTGATCCAAGCGATTATCCGGCGACTGATTCCTCAACCCCCCCCGCCCGGCGCAGCGATCCCATTTACTGACCGACAAATCCAAGCCCTCCAAATAGCCCACCTGGCCCTCAAAGAAAAGGATCTTGGCAAGGCTCTTAATGCGTTTCAAAGCATCCTTTCGGGACCTCTCCGCTTTGCTCAATAGGCCATCTACCAGGTCCCTAAAATGCGGTATCGGAGGCAGGAAGTCTTTCTCGGCAGGCTCGGAAGCCCCATTACGAACCCCTACCGTAACTACCTTTCTCGGCACGGCGTCCCTAGGAGAAGGGCTAGCAACTTTTGGAGGGTTTTTGTTTTGCGAGAGCCTCTCGAAGAGGCCTTCTCTCCACCGGGATTCTTCGTACCGCACCTGCCTGCTAAACTAGGATACCCTATTATAAGGTAGAATAGGAAAGAAGACAGAACAATCCGATTTACCAGGAAAGGGCAGGACGATCGGAAAAAGCGAAAGACGTTTTTGCGGCTTCCAAAGGACACAGAACGATGGTTTCTGAACCGAACCGGGTTCCGGACCGCTCTTGGCCGGAAAAGTTCCAAGACGCTTTTCGCGGCGCCCGAGTAGGGATGCGCGGCCAGAAGAGCTTTTATGTACATTTTTTCTTCACCACGGCGGTGGTGATAGCGGGTTTTTTGTTTCAGGTGGATAGGGCGGAATGGTGCTTGTTAATCCTCTGCATTACTGGGGTGCTGACGGCGGAAATGTTCAATAGTGCCTTGGAATGGTTGGCCCGATGCCTTCCGGAGGGGGGACATCCTCAATTGGGCGCCGCCCTGGACATCGGTAGTGCAGCCGTGTTGATCGCCTCGATCGGCTCGGTGCTGATAGGCTTTCTAGTGTTTACCCCGCATTTGGTGAAGCTGTTGGGCAGCGGCTGAGGGTGGAGCGTTGCTTCCCCTCGGCAAGACAGTAGCTCTTGAAAGCCTCTCACAGAACGACCTTTGTTCCCACTGCTTCCTTTAGCAGAGGGGTTAGGTGAACTCGGGAGGGTTTAGTGTCCCTTTGGGTACTCTGCCTATCGGAGTTGTGCAATCGCCCAAGCCAAGAATTGGGCCAGCCGATCCGACGCCAAAAGGGCCTGCTCCTTAAGCCGATACAGGTCTTTCCAACTCGAAGGCCGGTGCCACAAGGCGCCCAAGGCAGCGCCCAACCGGGCAGCCGCCGTCTTCTGTTTAAGCAGTCCGCGCACCTCCGGCGGCAACTGCTCGTCCAACGTGTCGATGATGATCCGGACGGCAAGCACCGGCGCAGCTCGCCGCTGGCAAACCTCGACAACGGCAAACGTTTCCATATCGACGGCCAACGCACCGTAGGTTTCCCCTAAGGTACGCTTTTCCTTCGGGCTGCTGACCAGATGATCCACGCTTAAGAGCAGGCCTCGGTGGATCCGTCCCAATGCTGGTTGGGCAGACCAGTGGGCTGGTGGGGAAAGCTCCCGGCGCCGCCCGTCTGGCCGAACAACCGCCTCGGGCACCACCAAATCATACCTCTGGAGCTGCGGCTGTGTGGCCCCGGCAAAGCCAGCCGAAATGACCCATCCCGGTCGATGCCCATCCAAGAGGGCTTCGGTGGCATGAGCGGCGGCAGCCTGACCGGCCCCGCTCCGCACAATCACCACCGCCTGATTCTCCAATCGGCCTTCGATAGCCGTAAAGCCATCGCCCCGCCACCGCCCTGTCGCCTGCAGCAGATCCTCCAGACCGCCGGATTCGCTCTCTAAGGCAAATACTAGGCCCACCTGGCATCCTGCAGACACGTTGGCCGACTTCGACTGGGGCATTGGTTGAAGCGGGCGGCTCAGTGCGGGTGGTTCGGCCTGGTCTGCTGCCGAACCGGCCTGATGGAGATCGGGTTGTGCTTTACATCCGGCCGGACCGGCTTCGGCTGGCGGCGGCTTCGCCAAACCCGCCGACTGACCCCCGAAACTTTTCGCCGCACTTTCTGAAGGGAGCATTTCAGCCACCTTTTGCCGTAACGTCTCCTGCAGCGTTTGTCGAACCCAATCCCGAAACAAATCCCGAAACATAGCTTACTCCCACCATAGCTAGCTCCCGCCATAGCTAGCTAGCTTACCCCCGTTCTCATCGGCAGGCGTATCCCCCCTGGAGTATCGGTTAGCTTACCCCTGGAGTTGTCGGCATACATCCAAGATGCGGCGGACCGCCTCGTCGATTTCCTCTTCGGTAGTGGTCGTACCAAGGCTGAACCGCAGAGAACTCAGAACCAATTCCTTCGGCACTCCCAGGGCCATAAGAGTCGGGGAAGGCTCGGTCGAACCGCTCATGCAGGCCGATCCGATCGAACAGGCCACTCCGGCCAAATCCAAGGCCGTAAAAAGCACCTGCCCGTCCAATCCCGGGAAGGCGATGCACGAGGTGTTTGGCAGGCGGGGAGCGTTTCGGCCGTGGATGACAAGATCCGGCCAGCCGGCCTGAAGCTGTTGTTCAAATCGGTATCGGAGGGCGGTCATTCGGCCAATCTGTTCATTCTGCTCTTTTATCCACATTTCCAGGGCGGTTGCCATGCCCACGGCCAAGGCCACCGCTTCCGTACCGGGCCGAAGACCGTCCTGCTGATGGCCGCCGAAAAACACCGGCTGGATCGGCGTACCATGCCGAAGCACTAGCGCCCCGATCCCGACCGGCCCATGAAACTTATGGGCGCCGAGCGTCATGGCGGATACCCCAAGCCGCCGAAAATCCACCGGCCCTTTGCCCACCAGTTGCACCGCATCTGTATGAAGCGGGACGGCATGAGATTGGCAGATTCGGGCCGCTTCGGCAATCGGCTGTAAGGTACCAATCTCATGGTTGGCTGCTATAATGCTCACCAAAGCCGTTTGCGGGGAAATCCACTCTTGCAGCTGATCCAGCCGAATAACGCCATCCGGCCTGGCACTGAGTGTATCCACCCGCCAGCCAAGGTCCACCAGATGCTCTGCCGGCCCCAAGAGACTGGGATGTTCCAGGCTGGAAGTGATCAGATGACCAGGCATACCCCCGGTTCGTGCCATGCCAATGCCGCAGACGGCCAAATTGTTCGCTTCGGTAGCGCTGGAAGTGAAAATCAGCCGGTCTGGTTCCGGCCCGGTAATTTCCGCCCCTAAAAGAGCAGCGATTTTCTCCCGAGCATCCTCCAACAGGCGCCGAGCCTCCCGACCAAACTGGTGCTGACTGGCCGGATTGCCGCCTACCCGGAGCCAGACCTCCCGCATCGCCTCCAGCACCTCCGGCCGAATCGGCGTGGTCGCATTATGATCCAGATAAATGCTTTTCACCGAAAGGGATCCGTTCATCCTCGTCTGTAGTGGAGCGAATAGTTATCGGCCCGCCAGATAAACCGAAATTCTGTCCCGCTCAGTCTCACTCTGTCCCACGGAGGCGAGCTTCTCAGCCGGTCTGCTTCGCAGACCACCCTCTCCCTTAGAGGGGAGGAATGCCCCCCTGCCTTTTCTCCGGCGGGAGAGGCGGGCCCACCGATCGGTTGGCCGGGTGCGGGGAGCCCAGGAAGCGCAAACATTCCCCCCTTGATTATTTTCATTTCTCCGCAAACAGAAATCCAGTCCCTCTCACCTTAATCTCTCTCTCCCAGGGGAACGGGGCCTCCCTTGCCTCTTTCTGGTAACTTAGTCTGTTGTAACTTCGTCTGTTAGACTAACCTTAGTACCAGTGGATAAAGGTTCCTACCGTCTCCCAGGCGATGCTACCGTTTGGAGGCCACTGGATTTCCACTTGCCCGAGAATGGCAAGAATGGATGCAAAGCAGCCTGGACTGCGACCTCACAAAGGGACTAGTTCTGGGAGGAGCCTAAAATGATCACCGCTTAAAATCGCAGACGGAACCGGATAGAAATTAGAATCGCAGGCTGAACTGGGTGTAGAAGAAGTCGGCGTCGTCTTGATAGGGGGCGGGCGTTGGATTGGTGCGGAAGAACTCGCCGGCAAAGAATCGGCTGTAGCCAAACTGGAGCTCCGCACGGGGCCGAATCGTCCATTGTAAAACTATGTCCAATTCCTGGCCGTAGTCGCCGCTTCCGCCCGGGAGGGCCACAAGCGGCCTCATATCCACCCCATAAGGCACGTCCCGCGGATGTTGCCGATGGAAGATGTGCCAGGCAAGCCGGACGGCCCAATCCTGGTGCGGATGCACCAAGAGGTGAAAACTCCAATCTTCCACATTCCGCCGACCAAATAGGTCCATGGCGCCTAGGTACTGATGACTGTCGGCAAACAGGTGATGAAAGCCGTTGCCTTGGATCGGATCGCCGGAGGCCCAGTCATAATACATCCAGAAGACCGGCCTGCCGGGCAGGCACGGGAATCGTCGGCCAACGCCGATGGTGTACATACCAGCAAAGTGATCCGCCGCCCCGTAGGTTCCGAACTGCACCGCCGCTTCCAGTTCGCCCAACCAGCCGTTGTATTCCTGCTGAGTCCGTAGGCCCAAGGTGTGGAAATCGAAATCTGGCGTTCCGTCCTCTTCCACTAGGCGAAGGTAATACCCTTCCAACACCGCCTGTTGGTCTAGCCGACGCACCAAATACAGCCCCATAAACTGCTGGCTCTGGTCGGGGGTGTCGAAGGCCTGCGGATTGGGATAGACCGGCTGGGTCCAGAAGGCATCGACGGTCCAGAGCGGTCCTTGCCAAAATAGCTTATAGCCTTCGAAAGTGCGTCGGGTGTTGGCCCAGTCCAGGGGGCTGACCAATCGGCCTGTGCCGTAGAGGAGTTCCTGTCGGCCAAGCCGGGCCACTAACCCATCGCTCCGAAAACCTAAAAGTGGAACGTCGATAAAGAGATTTTCGAGTTCGGTGCGGTTTTCTTCCATAGGGCGGGGCAGGTAGGTTTCGTTGGTGCTGAGGGCGTCGTTCATTTCGGCGTAGATGCGGGCCAGCTCGCCCAGCTCCAGATTGGCATACAGGCGGGTTCGGTGGAGGAGGAAATCGTCATCTTGGCCGGTAAGACCCCGGCCGCGGTGATTGCGTTCACTATGATGCCGAAGCCGATACTCGCCGCCCAGGTCCAGGGTGGCCCAAGGGGTTATTTGCAGGCGTTTGAGCGAGTCGCCCAAAAAGGTCTCCTCCCCGGCCGCCTCTTCGAGGTAGCGGAAATTGTTCTCATAAAAGAGTGTTTTATGGGCTTGCTGGGCCGACTGCTCTAACCTGCCACCTCTCTTGCCAGCTAGGCATTGCTCCCCCGGAGAGGATTTGCCCGGAGCACCAGATGGCTGGGGAGTGCCAGATGGCTGGGCGGGGCCTGAGGGTATTACTGCCTCTTGAGGGGAAAGCTCTTGCTTTGACGGCTCGGAGGAGCTAGGACCGGGGTTTGCAATGGGTGGGGTTTGACCCGTCTGGGGGAATGTGATTCCCCACTGGCCAGTTCGATCCGAAATGGATGGTAAACTGGTTTCCTCGGGGTTTTGGCTCTCGGGTACCTCTGGAGGTTCGGAAGCAATGGGAGTGGCCGAAGAAACCTCTGAAAATTCTTCTCCAGATTGGCTACTCTGTTCTTGCATCAGGTTATCGGGAGGGGATGGGCCGGCGGTTTGCTCTGATCGAGGGGGAGGCAACAGACGGAGGTGGGCACCGGTAACTTGGAGGTTCGGCTCGGCAGGCGGCGGGGAGAGCTGAGCTTGGGGGGCCTCTACCACGGCAGACGGCTGGGAGGGCGGAGTCAGCTCTGAAGGAAAGGCACCTACCAAGCTCCCTTGGCGTGGCCCAGCTATCCACGGAAGCTCCGGAGAGGCCTGTTCGTCCGGCTCAGCATGGCTTTCGGATTGCAGCGCAGGTTGGTCCGGGGGACTGGACGGGGGAGGTAAAGCGGCAATCTCGGCGGTGGCCTCTTCGGACTGCTCCGGCATAGGCAGCAAATTGGGAGGGGAGATTTCCTGGCCCACAGCCCCCTGGCTAGACCCGTCTAAAGAGGTATTTTCGGATACCATCCGAGACGGATTACTGGAGTCGGGTGCACTTGGGGCTTCTGGTACCCAGGGGGCTTCCGGTACCCCTCTGGCCGAACCGGGTTCGGAAACACCTGAAGAGGCCTCCCTTGCAAGAGTAGGGTTTTGGGCCGATAAGACACCATCGGCAGCGAAACTAGGCACTTCCCCTACCCCAGCTTGCCAGGTATTGGCCGCTCCGTGTTGGCCTGGGCTAGATTTTTCCTGCGGATTAAGGTGCACTGCGGGGGCTCTGGGCAGTTGACTGCTTCGGCTGGGGTAGGTCTGCCTCCATAGATAGACGCCGACCGTACCTACGATGATCCCCACCAGAAGGATTCGGAGCATATCTTGCCGCCACATTGGCCGCACTCCTTTGCCGTCCGTTAACTAAACGCCTCTCACAAAAGGAGCTTTCCGGGGACTAGGCGCCTAGGGAAAGGGGCTAGGTGAACCATTTAGGCTTTCCATTTTGGGAGAGCGTCTAAGCTACAACGGGCGATTCCTTACCGCCCCAAAACCCGACACTCATCCGACACCGGTGAAAAAACTCGGACCCTCAGCGCAAAAGCCCAGCCCAGAAGCTGCTGTTAGGAAGATCGGAACAAGAAGCTCTGCTTCTCTAGGAGGACCAGGCGCCAGAACACACTACCAGGCTTCTGTCAGGCCAGGCAGAACGATTAGAGAAACACTGCGGAGGATGCCACTGAGGTGGGAAAAACCTTTGATACCGGCTAAACAAACTAGAGGAGGCCGAACAGTGGGGGATTCATTGGGCGGCCATTGGCAGACAGTCACTCAACCAAGAGACGGCTCCTAAAAAAGGGGTGTCCATTAAACCAAGAGGCGGTTGACCAGACCAACTGGCTCCCATCAAAGAAAGGGGTAAGCCACCAAACCATGAACCGGGGCAGAAAGGCACGGCCAGCAAAGCAAAAGGCTCGGACGCCGCCTGCTGAGCAGCGCCGAGCCTTTGGGAGGGTGTCCGGCTGATCGACTTTTGCAGCCGGACCTTTCATGGGGGAGGGCCGCTAGAATGGGAACCTTCCCGGGCTTGGGTTATTCGTCTTCCAAGCCGGTCAGGCCCGAATAATCCGAGCGGTCTTCCGGGTGCCAGAGGGGCAGTCCCTTTAGGACCCGTTCGGCCAAGATGCGCACTTTGGCCGCCGAACCGGCCGGCGCATCCGTAGGCACAAACTCCTCGGTTTCCTGAGGCACAAAGTCCTCATCATGACCACATTGTAAAATCGCCTCAAACACGTTCCGCATACAAAAACAGTCCTTTCGTCGGAAAGAAAATTGGGGAATATCCCGGCTCTAGAAGCAGTGCCCCCTCGGCTAAGTGCCGGGACACCAAAGCAAGCCAACTGCCAAGCTCTCG
The DNA here is from genome assembly GCA_938042245.1 of uncultured Thermoguttaceae bacterium. Taxonomy (GTDB): domain Bacteria; phylum Planctomycetota; class Planctomycetia; order Pirellulales; family Thermoguttaceae; genus JANXAQ01. Next base: position 56,003 of record CALIRO010000009.1, on the reverse strand, counting down.
AAGCCGACAACCCTTTTGGAGGGGTTAAAGCCCACTACCAAAAGGAGGGGGCTGGCTTCGAGATAAGACTATTTATTATTACCTCTTAAAAAGAATTGTCAAGCAGATGAAGAAAAAAAAGAGACACCATGCGAGCCGAATAGAGCCCCCTTCCGTCTCATCCCACGAAAACCCCGATCGCCTTAAAGGATTAATGAGAATCGTCCTGAATTCCCGCTTTTGCGGAAACGAGAATCGAAGGACTTTCTCTGCCCAAAGCAAGAAACCCACTTCTGCCGGGGGAATGGTTCCGCAGCAGCATTTATTGGCTTTTGAGGTCGAACTGGATGGATCCGATGCCGGCGATGTCGGCGGCTACCTCACAGCCCAGTTCCGTTTGGGTGTTGTACCGGGCCGGGATGGTTTCTCGAGCGCCCACCTGCTTGGAGACTTTGACCCGATAGAGGCCCAGATAGACGCCGGAGAACTTTTCGTCCTGGCCGGTGATGCTGGCCATGCCCATTAGGTCTGTGACGCCGGAAGCCGGTTTGTAGGAGGGACCCAAAAACGGTTCTGGTTCCAGGGTAATAGTAGCCCCTTCCAGAGGCCGACCGTCCAACGTAACTACAATCGCGCAGGTGGTCATAATGGCAGGCGATTGGAGCCAGGAGGTGATTCGGTCGGCGATCTCTTGGCTAGTGATTTTGCCGTCGCCGTCTTTGTCAATGCGCTGTTTGGCGGCGGCCAACGGAGGGGAGTGTTTCCATTCGTCTGGTTCCAAGAGGCCGTTTTGGTTTTTATCGTAGAGCCGAATCGCTTCCGCGGCGGCCTGTGCTGGATCAATCTGGGGCGGCTTGGGCGGCTCCGGCCCCCGCCGACAACCCAGCACCAACCCACCTATTACCGTAAGCGTCAAGGCTAGGGTTTGAAAACAACGCTTGCTCCTCATAAAACATGCTCCTCGCAGAAGCCGTAGCCGCAAAAAACCCCAAAGCCCTGCACAGGACCTGCTGGACGGGAAGGCTCAAAAGGGCGGGATCCATCACTAGCCGGAATCCGCATCCATAGCTGTATGAAATCGGGATCAATAGGTATCCGGAATACTTTGCCCGTCTCGGCGGTTGCCCAAAAAGCTAAATATCCGCAGATCAATCGAATAGCTGAGCATCCGGGTCGATCCGTCGCACATGACTACGTTGAAGCCGGACGGATGGGCACTGCCGAACCGATAGGTGCAGTTTTCAAAGCCGGGGGTATCCTGCCGGGGTTGCCGCTCTGAAACATATACCAAATTGCCACTGCTATTGATCGCCGGTACCCACCGATTCAAGTCCCAATCATTGCCCTGGAAAGCCGAGTTGTTATCCACGCAGCAATTGCCGGAGTAATAATAATCCGGATTCAAGTATTTTTCTCCGGCAAAAAGGGTATTGCTTAGGCCGTCTTTGATATGGGCCGGTTGCACCTCAGTGCGTTCGCTGGAAATGCCGTCAAACTGCTGAAGCCAGTTTGCTAAATCCCGGAAGTTACAATTGGGATATTTTTGAGGGCAGGAGGTATCACTAGTGGCATTGCCCAACAGGGCGACCGTACCACCATTGGCGGCGTAGTCGGTTTTGCCCAACGTAGTGGGGTTTCCGGCGTTCCAACACCCCTCGTAGGTAGGTAGTGCCATGGACCGTCGGCGGGTAGGACAGTAAAACAGGGAAATGACCACGGATCGCTGTTGGGTCAGGGCATTCCACTTGGCCGTGCCCGTAAGCCCTGCCCCCAGTTGATGGACATTCATTTGATCCAGATAGGGCAGGAGGTTATACATCCAGCCACCCGGTTGCATGGCCCCAAAACCCATATCCGGGTCTCCGGTCCACATATATCCCCAGCCGCTGGACGGAAAATGGCCTTGCCCTTCCACATGTTGTTGAGCAGCCCGGCCCAATTGATAGAGGTTGTTTTTGCAGTGGACATTGCGGGCCGCCTCCCGAGCCGACTGCACCGCCGGCAACAGCAGCGCAATCAAAATCCCAATAATGGTAATAACGACCAGAAGCTCCACTAACGTAAAGCCCCGCCGGAGCATAAAAGCAGTGTTCATGACACCCCACCCTCCATTGCCAAAGGATTTGCTTAGGCTTTCCTTACTCTACCGACTCCTCTAATTATAAACTTCCCCAAACGGAATTTGTAGAAAGAGCAGGAAAAAAACCGGCCTTAGATGAGCAAACCCCGTCCCAGCCCAAACCGGTGCTTGTGAAACTTTCGGGTTTTCCGTAAATTGAAGAAATTCGGTTCGAGGATGTCCGGCGCCTGCTTTAGCAGCTAAGGCCTAGTATTACCCTTTTGATTGGCCAAAGGGCCGTCCATTTGTGTAGGAAGGTAAAAATGCCAGAAAGCGCAAAAGCGGTGTTGGTTGTTGGAGATCAGCGGGTGGAGCTACCGATTTTGGTAGGCACCCATGGGGAACGTGCGATCGACATCAGCCGACTGCGGGAGTTGAGCGGCTTGGTAACCTATGATCCGTCGCTTGCTAACACGGCCATTACCCAAAGCGCCATTACGTATATCGACGGGGACCAAGGGATCCTCCGCTACCGAGGTATCCCCATTGAACAGTTTACCGAAAAGCCCAATTTTATCGAGGTGGCGTATTTATTGATTTTTGGCCACCTGCCGAACAAAACCGAACTGAGCCAATTCAGCGAGGCGCTTACCGAAAACGAACTGCTGCACGAGGGGTTGACCCAGCAGTTTTATCATATTCCGCTGGATGCGCCGCCGATGGCGATTTTGTCGGCCATGCTGAGCCAACTGGCCTGTTACCACCAGGAGTTTTTAAAGGTGGAGGATCCGGAGTCGTTTTTGGCGGTGGCGGCCCGGCTGATCAGCAAGGTACGGACCATTGCCGCCTTCTCTTATCGGCGCTCGCAGGGGCTGCCGTTTATCTATCCGGACCCGCATCTTCGGTACTGTGCGAACTTTTTGCACATGATGTTTTCGCTTCCGTATAAGCAGTATATTGTTACGCCGGAGATTGAGGACGCCTTAAACTTGGTGTTTATTCTTCATGCGGATCATGAACAGAATTGCAGTACTATGACGGTTCGAACCGTAGGCTCGGCCAAGGCGAACCTTTTCGCCTCCTGTGCGGCGGGCGTCAGCGCCCTATGGGGCCCGCTGCATGGCGGGGCCAACGTGGAAGTCATCCAAATGTTGGAGCGAATCTACCAAGGCGGCATGAGTGCCGAAGAATGCATCGCCGCTGCCAAAGACAAAAGCAATCCCTTCCGGCTGTACGGCTTCGGCCATCGAATCTACAAAAACTACGACCCCCGCGCCAAAATCCTCAAACAGGCTTGTGAGCGAGTCTTTGCTAACCTCCAGCATAAGGACCCGCTTTTGGACATTGCCCGTAAACTGGAAGAATTGGCTCTGGCCGATCCATACTTTATCGAACGGAAATTATATCCAAATGTTGACTTTTATAGTGGTATCCTTCTCCGGGCCATGGGTATTCCGACCAACATGTTTACCGTCTGTTTTGCGATTGGACGGCTTCCGGGCTGGATCGCCCAATGGAAAGAACAGCATGACAACCCGGAAAGCCGAATCATCCGGCCCCGGCAACTCTACATCGGCTTGGTGGAAGAAAAATATGTTCCCTTGGCCGAACGCCAGACCTCCCAGAGGATTTTCTAACAGCAGAGCAAGCCGCCCAAGATGTCGGCTGATTATCTCCTAGGGGAGCGGCCCGACCGACTTGTCTAGGAGGGGGATTGTTCAGCGGGTGCACCGAAACGGTTAGCCCGACCTTGTAGCCTGGGCTGCCCTCTAGGAAACATCTCTAGCAGAAAACCCGTAAAATTAGTAAACTATTTCTCCGGTTCAGGAGGGGTTGTTCCGTTCGTTCGGCGGGGCATAGCCCCCAGCCCCCAGCACGGAGGGTTTCTCATGAAGGGCAGAAAGGATCCGGTGGAGGATATTTTGGGCCATCTGAATCCCCAGCAGCGGAAAGCAGCTACTCATGGCGACGGGCCGCTTCTGATCCTGGCCGGGGCTGGCACGGGAAAGACGAATACGTTGGTGCATCGGGTGGCTTGGCTGGTTTTGCAGGGGGTGCCACCGGGCCGGATTCTGCTGTTGACCTTTACCCGCCGGGCCGCCGCCGAAATGCTCCGACGGGCGGAAGCCTTGCTAGCTCACCTCCGCCGAGGCAACAAAAAAACCAGCGGACTTACTAGCCAAGTTTGGGGCGGCACCTTCCATGCGGTGGCGACCCGGCTTTTGCGGCAATACGGCAAAGCCATCGGCCTGCCCCTCGACTTTGTCATCCACGACCGCTCCGATTCGGAGGATTTCCTGCAGGTGATTCGAACCGAACTGAAACTGGGCAAGACGGATCGCCGGTTCCCCCAAAAGGGGACTTGCATGGAGATTTATAGTCGGTGCGTTAATGCGCGGGCGCCGCTGGCCGATGTGCTTTCCACGGTCTTCCCCTGGTGTGCGATGTGGGAAAGGGAATTGGCTCAGCTTTTTGATACCTATGTGCAGCGAAAGCAACAAGCTGGCATCCTCGACTACGATGATCTGTTGCTTTATTGGCACGCCTTGCTGGAAGATGAGCAGGCTGGCCCGGTGCTCCGAAGCATGTTCGATTATATTCTGGTAGATGAATATCAGGACACCAACCGGTTGCAAGCCGAAATCCTCTACATGCTTTCGCCCGACGGCCGAGGACTAACCGTCGTGGGCGACGACGCCCAGGCCATCTACAGCTTCCGAGCGGCCGACATCCGCAATATCTTCGAATTCCCGGAACACTATCCTCATACCACCATCATCACTTTGGAACAAAACTACCGTAGCACGCAGCCCATCCTGGAAGCCACCAACCAGGTGATTGCCCTGGCCAAAAAGCGATATGTAAAAAACCTATGGACCGAGCGGACCGATGGCCTCCGGCCCGAACTGGTTCTGTGCCAAGACGAGCAAGAGCAGGCCGACCAGGTCATTCAGCGCATCTTGGACCGTCGAGAATCGGGCCTTTTGCTCCGCCAACAGGCCGTCCTGTTTCGGGCATCCCACCATAGTATGCTCTTGGAAACAGAGCTTAACCGGCGGAACATCCCTTATCACAAATACGGCGGTCTGAAGTTTTCCGAAACCGCTCATGTAAAAGACTTATTGGCCATTTTGCGGTTGGCGGAAAACCCACGTGATATGGTGGCCGGGATGCGGGTCCTGGTGTTGCTGCCGGGCATTGGACCGAAAACCGCCAAACAGCTGCTGGAGCTCGTCCAATCGGCCGATGGCCAATGGGAGCCCTGGCGGCGGTGGAAACCCCCTCCGGCAGTGGCTGAGATCTGGGCCAAATGGCTGCACCTGCTAGAGCAGTTGGCCGGTTCGCCGAAGGATGTGTCCGCCCAAATCCACGCCGCTCGCACCTTCTACCAGCCGCTGCTGGAGGAAAAATACGACAACACCTACGCCCGGTCCAGAGACCTGGAACAACTGGAACTGATTGCCAGCCGGTATCCCGACCGCCGCTCGTTTCTGGCCGAAATGGCCCTGGACCCGCCCTCTTCCACCCAGGATTTGGCCGGTCCGCCTATTCTGGATGAAGATTTTTTGGTCCTAAGCACCATGCACTCGGCCAAAGGGTTGGAATGGGAGGCCGTCTATGTGATCCACGCCACCGACGGGAATATTCCATCCGATATGACCACTGGTTCGCCGGAGCTAATTGACGAAGAACTTCGGCTTTTCTATGTGGCGCTGACGCGGGCCCGGCGCTACCTGGCCGTTTTTTGTCCGGTGTTCCACTACTATGGGCCGTTTGGCAAGACGGACCAGTATGGCATGGCGCAACTGACCCGGTTTTTACCCCGCTCGGTGCAGAAGTACTTCCATGTGCAATCTGGCGGCCAAGCCGTCGCCCAGGGGCCGCACTTTTCCCAGCCGCTTAGCCCAGCCGAATCCGTATCGGCCAAAGTCCGCCAAAACCTCTCCCGCTTGTGGAACTAACTGGCCCCAGGCCCATTGCACCGGCCGAAACGAAACGGTACCATTTCAGCCGAATCGTACGAGTTCTCATTCCGCCAGGTGGCGGCTAAAGCCGCATTGCTCGGCCTCTCTTGGAGTTCCGCCCGGGGCTAAGCCACCCAGAAAGGCCGCCAAACATCCTCCAGCGTCATTGTGCGGCTTTCCAGGGTAATTTCCCCGAAGGCCAGACTTCTCCTTCCTCCCAAAGCGGCAAGCCAGGAAATACCGGTCGATACGATGAGAATCCGAGCGATCCAAATTATAAGCGTCCGAATGAGAGCGGTTCGGTGTAAAGAAAGGCTCTTTTCCTTCTCATTGCAGCGTATTGAGAAACGGGAATGGCAAGAATACGATGAAAAAGCTCAGTGAGCGTCAAGGGGGTGCAGCCGGAGGGTATCGGAGTTATTTGGTGATTCCGGCGCGGTTGGCATCGACACGGCTTCCGCGGAAAATGCTTTTGCGAGAAACCGGCAAGCCGTTGGTCCAGCATACTTATGAGTCGGCGTTGGAGGCTCGGCATCCAGTGGGGGTATGTGTAGCCACCGATTCGGAGGAGATTTTCGAGGTGGTTCGGGCCTTCGGAGGCCAAGTGCGGATGACCGATCCGGCTGCAGGCAGCGGGACCGACCGGGTGGCCGAGGTGGCCCGCTCCATGCCCGATATCGACCTTTTTGTCAATCTTCAGGGAGACGAACCGGAATTGGGCGGGCAGGCGATTGATTTGGCCATCGAACTGCTTCAGCAGAACCCGGCTGCGCATCTTTCGACCTTAGCCACCCCCATTCGCTCCCGCCAGCAGTTGGAAGACCCGGCTTGTGTGAAGGTGGTCTTTGACTCTCAGGGTCGAGCCATCTATTTTAGCCGGGCCGCTATCCCCTACCCTCGAAACTGGGAGGATCGCCTCTTGGAGGCGGATCCGCCGCTATTTTACCAGCATATCGGCTTGTACGTGTATCGGCGGGAGGTGCTATTGGAGTTGGCCAGCCGGCCACCCAGCCGATTGGAACTGGTCGAACGGTTGGAACAACTCCGGGCGTTAGAAGCGGGCTATACCATTCTGGTGGGGGTGATCGAGTACCACGGCTGTGGAATCGACACACCAGAAGACTACCGGGCCTTTGTCGAACGCTGCCGAAGGGGCTAAAATAAGTCTTTTTGGAAGTGGTTGATCCGGCCAGAGCACCAGCAGGCATACCGCCCGCTATCCAGACGGCAAAGGGAACGTCCTCTGGGAGACGAAGAGGCTAACGCTGTCTGATAGACGGCGGCCAGCTCTGTCGGGACAGACTAAATTACAGGGCGGATCAAGCCGTAGGGAGCTACTCTCCTTTCCAAATCCAAGCCCATCCTTCCATGACCAAGCATATTTTTGTTACCGGTGGTGTGGTAAGCTCGTTGGGTAAGGGGCTGACCAGTGCGTCAATCGGCTTGCTATTGGAAAGCCGGGGGCTGACCGTCCGGATGCAAAAGCTCGATCCCTATATCAACGTGGATCCCGGCACGATGAGCCCCTATCAGCACGGCGAAGTCTATGTGCTGGACGACGGCAGCGAAACCGACCTGGATCTGGGACATTATGAACGTTTTACCAGCAGTCCACTGAGCCGGGATAGCAACTACACCACCGGCCAGATTTATCTATCGGTGATTACCAAGGAACGTCGGGGCGATTTTCTGGGCCAAACCGTCCAGGTGATCCCGCATATTACTAACGAGATCAAGGCGGCCATTTGCAAGTTTGACGGTCCTGGTGTGGATGTGGTGATTACCGAAATCGGCGGCACCGTCGGCGACATCGAAAGCCTGCCTTTTCTGGAAGCCATTCGACAACTCTCGCTCGATCTGGGCCGCGAAAATTGCCTCTATATCCATCTGACTTTGGTGCCGTATCTAAAGGCAGCCGGTGAGCTGAAGACAAAACCCACCCAGCATTCGGTGGGCCAATTACGCCAGATCGGTATCCAGCCGGACATCCTCATCTGTCGGACCGAACGTTCCTTAAGCCGAGACGAACGGGCCAAGATCGCCCTATTCTGTAATGTACCGCTGGAAGCGGTCATCGAAGAGAAAGACAAAGAGTTTTCTGTCTATGAAGTGCCGATCAGTTTGATGGAACACGGTTTGGATGAGCTGATTGTGCGCAAACTCGGCCTAAAGGGAGGCGAACCGAAACTGGACCATTGGCGTGAACTTTTGCACCGGCTCCGAAATCCCCAACATGAAGTGGCCATTGCCGTGGTGGGCAAATATGCCGAGCACCGGGACGCTTATAAATCCATTTACGAAGCCCTCAGCCACGGCGGCCTAGCTCACTCCGCCCAGGTCCGGATTCACCGGGTGCATAGTGAAGCGGTCCAGCAACAAGGGGCCCAGGCCCTCTTGAAAGGAGTCGATGGGATTTTGGTGCCCGGCGGGTTCGGCGAACGAGGCATCGAGGGCAAAATCCAGGCCATCCACTACGCCCGGACTCAGGGTATCCCGTTTTTCGGCATCTGTTTAGGGATGCAGTGTGCGGTGGCGGAGTTTGCCCGGCACGTTTGCGGGCTGCAGGGGGCCAACTCCACCGAGTTCGACCCACAAACGCCCCATCCGGTCATCTGCCTTTTAGACGAACAAAAACGGATTACCGATAAAGGCGGCACGATGCGACGGGGCGCCTACCCGGCCGTCTTGGCGCCCGGCACTCGGGTCGCTGCCGCCTACGGCGTGCTAGGAATCTCCGAACGCCACCGCCACCGGTTTGAGTTCAACAATGCCTACCGGGAGATTTTGACGGCCCACGGTCTTCAGATTGCCGGTACAAGCCCAGATGGCAGTCTGGTGGAAATTATTGAACTGCCGGATCATCCCTGGTTTGTGGGGGTCCAATTTCATCCGGAGTTTAAGTCCCAGCCGATCCGGCCCCATCCGCTTTTTGCTGCTTTTGTCGGAGCGGCCCTGGAGCACCGAAAACCGGCGGCCAGTGCGCCTGCGCCCAGCCCGGCTGCCATCCCCTCCGCCTAAACCGCCTCCTTTTCGTCTTTCCCCATCCGGGAAAAATGGCCAGTCGCCTTCTTTGGTGCACGTTGGCCGCCAGGCAACGGCGGATAGAAACCCTCTTGGGGGTTATTTCTCAGGCAGAAAGCGGAATATTGCAGCCCTCTTTATGGGTTGGTTGCCAGCCAGACAGGGTAGGACGCTCTGTCTTCGGCAGGTGGTTACCCTCCGGCAAGCGGAGGGGAACAACCTTCTTTAGTGTTTATTTACCATCCGAAGAGCGGAAGCTAAGTAAAACGGCTTCGGCAGTGTTCCAGCGGAAATGGGCCGATTGCTGATTGCCCAGCCGTTGGCCGCTCCGCTCGTCCACCAGGTCTGCCACCGTCTTGCCAAATCGCAGTTCAATGGGAATGGTCTTCTGTTGGAGGCCCTCGGCTCGAGTGTTGCCGGTCGGATCGCCGGTTACCGGGGCGCTTTGGACGACAAATAGAGATACCCGGTCGCCTTTGGACCAGTAGGTTACTTCGCAGTTGGGCGGTCGGCGCCCGTCCGGCCCGATGACCTCCACCCAGGGCCGAACCCCAGCTTGCAGTACCGGCTCGATAAAGACTCGGCGATGGTCTTCTGTGGCTGTGCCTTCTTCTCGGTATTGGAGATACCGTTGGGGCGAGAGGTTGAGATAAACGGCCCGGCCTCGGCCAACCGTTCGCACTGAGCCAATGGGCAGCCGACGCTCGGCTACGGCAAACCCTTTTTCTAGCCTGGGGTTCAATGTGGCAAATAGCTCCCGATACTTTTTGTAATAGTAGGCGGCGTCCTGGTTGGTTTCGACCCAGAACTGTTTCGGATCAAAAAAATCCTGGAAGGTTTCGGTGCCGTCGTGCTGGAGGCCGAAAAGGTCATCTAATACCCCCTTGGATCGCCCCTTGCCATGCTGATCGAACAGCCCGCAGGCAAAATCGGCAATCACGGTTCCGCCCCGGTGAGCAAATTGTTGGATCTGCTTGGCCTCCGCCTCCGACAACCCATAGCAGGCAGGCAGAATCAGTACTTTGTACTCTTCCGGCACTCCTTGGGTGGCCACCCGGTCATAGGAAATAAAGTTATACTGAATCCCCGAATCGATCAGAAGATATTCCCACGCCTTCCGCACCAGATGCGATGTACCGAGGCGATGGTCGTTGCCGCGGTTGACCCAGGTCCGGCCATGGGACTCCATATCCAAGCACCAGGAGATCTGAATGGAGGGGTGGCTATAGTAGATGGCCACTCCGTCATGCAACCAGCGCGCACCGACCAGTTTCGGGCCTTGCACCTGGCCTAGTTCTTTCAAGGTAGGGCTAAACTCTTTCAGCCAGGGCCGGGGACTCTTCCCATCAAACCAGCCTTCCACCCAACCGATCATGCCCCGGCTTCCGTGGGCAAAAAAGTACCAGGCCTGCCAGATGTCGTTCAACACCCCCAGAGAATCATTATGGAAATGAGTCGTAACCATCGGAATGGCCTGTTGAGGGCTAAAGGAACGAGCAATAGCAAAAGAGCTACCTAGATCATACGGTTCCAGGAATTGCACCTTTTTCATCAGCTTGGCGTAGTCGTAGCCGCCCCAGATGTTGGGCGATTGCGCGCCGACAAAGCCACAGGGCGTTTCCGGATCGGCCCGATTAGCCGCCTCGACCAATTGGCCAATGAAGACGGCCCAAACGGAATCGTTAAACGTCAGACGATCCAACAGCGGACTGAAGTCCAACTGGCCGATCGGCTTTTTCAACTGCGGCAAGATAAAATCGGGCGTTACATACTGGGCTTTGGGGCCCTGGCCGCCGTAGTACCGGTGGAGCCAGGCTTGGTAGTCGGCCTCATCCTCGTATAGCCGCCATGGCAGCGGAATTACAAAAGCCCCCCAAGAGATTTCATCATCCAGGGCGTATGCCACCCGCATCGGGCTCCGTTTGATCTGGCTGACGTTTCGATTGATCAGATCGGTAAGCCGCCGCAGCATGGCCTGATCGATGGGCTGGGGGCCGTCGGTCCCGGAGCGGATTGCCCGTGGGTCCCGCTGGAACCGAGCAAAATTATTCCGTTGATTGGCCCCCCGCAAATATAAAAATCCTTTGCCCGCCGTATGATCGTTGTAAAAGCGCAGATTCCACTTTTCCAGCCAATCCAACGGCCCATGGCCATGATCAGTAAATCCGCCGTTAATGCCATATTCCTGGCAAAACCGACCGCCCGTCTCATCGGTCCCAATGGTCCACTGGTAGCGCCAGGGCATATAGAGCCAGGTATTCCATCGGCCCAGCAGCACGGCCGGATCTTGCCGGACCGGCTGGAATTCCGGCGCACTGCGCAGATACCGCACATAGGCATTTTCGGCATTTTCAGCTGGTTGCTCGGCCTTAGCCGGTGGCTCGGCCCCGAAGGCGGGGCTGTCCAGACGCCTGCCGAATCCCTCCAAGCCAACGACTTCTGCCGGCCCAAAGGCCTCCCCAAGGCCAATGCCTACCCATAACCCCAAGGCCAACGATACCGCACCACGCCACCTCCCTCGCCCCATTTTTACCAGCTTTTTGCTCCTCACCAGGCCAGATCGATCCATGCTCCCCGCCTCCTTTTACCCAGGAATTTCCGACGGACACATCTTCTGTATTTTCCGGAGGCTATTATAATCTAGGAATTCTTATTGGCCAAGAAATCGAAACGACCGAAGCCATGGGATATACACCAACCCGCTTCCTAGGGCTTCTACCAAGCCGACCTTTCCTCATCCAGTCTCCTAGAGGGAGCTAGTGGAACCTTTTGGTAGTTTCTTTTTTGTTGGAGCATCTTGATTCCATTGGAGCAATCTAGTACGCATTTCCGGAGCAGGCCATGCAGAGGAACGAAAAGAGCAGTTTTTCGGTGCGGCGGATTTTTTTAGGGCAAACGGAGCTGCCGGAACAGTGGTATAATCTTCAGGCCGATTTACCGGAGCCGTTGCCCCCACCGATTCATCCGGTTACCAAACAGCCGCTTCGGCCCGAGCAGTTGGAGCCGATCTTTCCCCGCGGCCTGATCGCCCAGGAGATTTCTCGGAATCGTTGGATCGAGATTCCGGATCCGGTCCGGGAGGTGCTGAGCCTCTGGCGGCCAACGCCCCTGGTGCGTGCCCGGAACTTGGAAAAGGAATTGAAAACGCCTGCCCGCATCTATTTCAAAGACGAAAGCGTCAGTCCGCCCGGCAGCCATAAACCCAACACCGCCGTGGCACAGGCCTACTACAACAAAATCGAAGGCATTCGTCGCCTGAGCACCGAAACCGGAGCAGGCCAGTGGGGAAGTTCCCTGGCGATGGCTTGTCGGCTGTTTGGCCTGGACTGCACGGTCTATATGGTGCGGGTCAGCTATGAGCAGAAGCCCTACCGACGTACGATGATGCAACTGTGGGGCGCCCGGGTCGTGCCCAGCCCTTCGCCGGAAACCGAATCGGGCCGAAAAATCCTGGCTGCCGATCCCGATTGCCCAGGAAGTCTTGGCATTGCTATCAGCGAAGCCGTCGAGTCCGCACTGCGCAATCCCGACTGCCGATATTCCCTGGGCAGCGTGCTCAACCATGTAATGCTGCACCAAACGGTCATCGGCTTGGAAGCGGAAAAGCAGATGGAACAGTGGGGCGATTGGCCGGATGTGATTATCGGCTGTGTGGGCGGCGGAAGCAATTTTGCCGGGTTAGCATTTCCGTTTTTGCGGCATAAGTTGGCAGGTCGTCCGATGCGGCTGATAGCGGTGGAACCCCGGGCCTGCCCCACGCTTACCCGGGGCCAATATCGGTATGATTTCGGCGATACGGCGGGACAGACGCCGCTACTGAAGATGCATACGTTGGGTCATAGCTTTGTGCCGCCAGGAATCCATGCCGGCGGCCTCCGCTATCATGGCATGGCGCCGATGGTCAGTTTGGCGGTCAAGCTCGGCTGGGTGGAAGTGGTCGCATTGCACCAACGAGAATGTTTCGAGGCGGGCCGACTGTTCGCCGCCACCGAAGGCATCATTCCTGCCCCGGAAACCTGCCATGCCATTCGAGCTGCCATTCTGGAGGCTCTCCGTTGCCGAGAAACCGGCCAACAGGAGTGCATTTTGTTCAACCTGAGCGGCCACGGCCTGTGTGATCTAGGATCCTACGAAAAATACCTGGCCGACCAATTAGAAGATTATGAATATCCCCAGGAGCGGATCGAGGCCGCCCTAGCTCAACTGCCGGTCGGGGACTGAACCACTGGAACCCTCTGGGGGTAGCCTGGTTCGCTATCGAATCCATCGGCCATCGCACTTAGCGGGCGACAGAAGGCGCGTATTTACCCGGCGGCGGCTTGACGGCTGGGCAGCTCCTGGATGGAAAAGCTCTCTAGCTGGTCTTCCTCACCGGGCCGCACCAGCTTTAAGGTAACTCCGGCGGGCGGACGCCGCTCAGAAACAATGCCCCGTTTGCTCCGGACCAGAAACGGATAGAACAATGCCGCCGGTCCCTCCGCAAATTCGCTCCGAAGAACCTCCAAGATCTCCTCCCATCGAAGACCGCTTCGATAAATGACCCGATAAGCCTTTTTGAGCTGAAGAATCTCCTCGGAACTGAAACCGGCCCGGCGTAACCCCACAACATTTAGCCCGACCACTCGACTGCTCAGCCCATCCACCGTAACATACGGCGGCACATCCTGAGTGATATGGGCCTGTCCGCCCACCATCGCATAGGCGCCAATCCGACAAAACTGGTGCACTGCTACCGCCCCAGATAGATACGCCCGATCGGCCACTTCAATATGCCCAGCCAACATCGTATTGTTAGCCACCACCAGATTAGACCCCAACTGACAATCATGGGCCACATGCACATTGACCATCAGCAGGTTATTGTCGCCGATGCGGGTAGCTTCCGAGTTATACAGGGATCGATGCACCGTGACATGTTCCCGGATCACATTGCCGGCGCCAATAATGACCAATCCAGGTTTTTCCGGAATCCGGACATGCTGGGGCAGGCCTCCTAACACGGCCCCTTCAAAGATGCCGTTGTCCGGCCCGATTCGGGTCCCGCTGCGAACGACTACTCCGGCAGCCAATCGGCATCGATCCCCAATCACCACATCCGACTCAATCACACAGAACGGTCCGATTTCGACCCCTTGCCCAATCTGGGCCTCTGGACTAATCACACTTAGATGAAGAGTATTCACAGAAAACCACCTTGCTTGCAGAAAGGATTTCCCGGGCGAAACGCCTTGACGGCCATCGGCACGTGGCCGTGAGCCTGCTCCGGTTCGCACTCCAAAACAGGCCTACAACTTGTATCGGATATGCAAGCCAAGCGGATTGATCCTGTTTTACCAGGTTTCTCTAAAATACGGTTTTTTTCAGGAGCTTCGCAGGCTTTGGCCTGTATCGCCAGGCACATTTGGACGTCGTTTGTCAGACCGCCTGTTATCAGACCGCCTGTTAGACGGTGATTGTACCGTCGTCTGTCAGACGGCATCCGACTTCAGTCTGCACAGACTCAGCTATATCCCGCTGTCTGTTAGAGGGTGGCTCCTGGTGGGGGATCACCCCTCTGCAAATCGGAGCCTGGAGGGGCCGGGTTGCATGGGTGGATGGAGCCGAGTCGGTTTTAAAAAAGCTGGGCAGGGGGCTGGTCGAGCAGGGGGTTTCTGTTTAGACTGAAACAGGATGAAGTCAGTCCGTCCGAGAAGGCTTTCCGAGCCGAAGCAATTTTCCTAAATCTCCTAAATTACCTATCTTTGTTTTTGGAGCTTATCATGCCTAATAACGTGGAAATGTACGACGAGGCGATTCGGCTGCAAGAAGCCGGCCAAATTGAAGCCGCTATCCAAAAGCTCCAGGAGCTTCTGGAGCAAGACCCCAACTATGGCCTGGCTCATGCCGCCTTGAGTGTCTTTTATGGAAAACTAGCTCGGTATGACGAGGCGGTGGAACATGCCGAAAAACTTTGCCAGCTCGAACCGGAAGACCCGTTTAGCTATGTGGCGTTGAGCCTCATCTGTCAGAAGGCAGGCCGACTGCCCGAAGCGGAACAGGCCATGTTCCAGGCCCGCCAAGTCCAAATCGCCCAGTATCGCAAACAGATGTCCCAACAGGGATAAAAAAACCCGCCTGTCTGTCCGTGGGCTTCCTAAAAACCCTTGGTTTCCCATCCTGCTAAAGTGAGCAAACGTGGTTAAACGGGGCGAGCACGCCCCGGTGGTTTAAGTTCCTCTTGTCTGCAGAGCCTGTTTTCTGGACAATCCCAGCACCAAGTTAGTTGTGGGAGTGTGGGGGGTTTCCAACTCCTGAGCCAAGCCAGTTCCGAGGCCCCCCTTCGGAATTGCTAGTATACCCCCTTCAAAAATGCTGCCCCTGGAAGCTCTTTTGGGCTTTTCAAGTCTTCCTGGGATGCCGAAGTTGACCTTTGCAACTTTTTCCCGAACCCCATTCGCCGAGGGAAAATCCCCTCCAAGGAAAAGGCGTTTGCTTTTTTCTCGGTTTTTGGTGGGGGGAACGATTTTGGGGGCAAGCATTGGGCTAACTTGGTTGGCAATTTGGATAGATTGGACAAAATGGATTATTTCCCGATGCCAATCTCAATTGCCTACTCTCCCTCCAGAAGAAGCCATTCAGGTCCTCCATCAATTAGCTCCTCACACTCCTGCTTCTATTCCCCTTTTAGTGGAGGGGCTTTGTGACCCCCGGCTAGAGGTAGCCGAAGCTGCCAAAAAACAGCTCCAATACCTCCTGCAGCAGGCAGAAAATCAATCTTGGCATCAGGTCTGTGAAACCTTATCGGTACTGGCCGATGCCCTGGCTAGCCACGCAAAGAACCTTCCTCCGCATTCCTGGCAAACTGCTCGGCAATTGGCCGAGTGGGTCCTGGCCTGGCATCCTCCAGAAGGTTCCCCCGAGCGGCTCCAGATGATCAGAGCCTGCGAAAAGGTGCTAAGAGATTTGGAGCAACTTGGCAGAGGTTTCCAGGGGGGAGCTGGGTTGTCTTTCTCTCAGCAAAAGCCCCCTGAATCGGGAGGTTCCGAAAACCCCGCTGGCCGTAAGGATCTTCTTAATCCCCTAGAGGGGTTTCGGTGGCCCGGAGGCGGCCTGCCAGTGGAAAGGCTTTCCGGAGAAGAGGTTCGCAGTTTGCCCTCTGGGGGAGGCCAGAACCTCCAGGTACCTGACCAACAACCCCACCAGAGACCCCTCCACACAATGCCTTCTGGGCCTTCCTTCGGATCGGGACCGATCCTGCGGATTCGAGAACCCTCGGAACTGGGAGACTTTCCCCAGGGATCGGGCCACAATACCTCTTCTACAGGCGGGGAAACGTTGGACAGCAGCAAACCTCGGCTAAACCGGTCGGTTCGGTTGTCGGATCTTGGTGGTGGGGAAAAATGGGGAGCGGAAATAGCAGCCATAGGAGGCCAAACCCCCTCGGCCTCCGGACCAGGGCAGCCTAGCCCCTTGAAGCAGGAAGATGGGCAAACTGGTTCTTCCTCACATGGATCGGAACATCCCAGCGGCAACCACTACTCAGATAGCCTGGCAACCCCGGCATGGTCCAACCGCGCGTCGGTCCTACTCGATGGCAACGGTTCTGTGGCGCCGGAGGAGCTTCGGGAAAAGGATGTTCGAGAGTTGCTTCGGCTATTGGGGGCCAGTGCCGGACCGGAGCAGAAGGTAGTACAAGCGGAATTGGCCCGCCGGGGATTGGGACAAGTGTCCATACCACTGGCGCAGCAATTATCCGATCCTAATCCTCAGGTGCGTTTAGAAGTGGTCCGGCGATTGCCTTCTCTGCTAGGGGTGGAACCGGTAGCTTGGCTATTTTGGTTATGCCGGGATCCGGATCCCGAGGTACGTTCAGCGGCCATCACCCTGCTGGCCACCACTAAAGACCCCGCTATCTTGCACGAATTGGAAAGAGTTCTCTCGGAGCAGCCGGAGGAAGCGCTCCGACGGCAAACCGAACGGCTCCGCTCCATAGCCCAGCCGCTCCTCCGATAAGAAGGTGCCGGAGACAGCCAATCCAACTCCTATTGCCCCCGGCTAAAGGCTCTCTGATGGTTGGCCTCGGTGAGGTAATCTTTCACGAGGAGTTTGGTGCTTAGCCACCGGCGCTGGCCGTCGCAGCCGAAGCGCTGCCGTTGATGGCTTCATAAAGAGTTTGGCCTGGGCGGACCGGATAGCTCCGGCCATTAACAAGGATTTTGATGATACGGTTGTTCAGGTCAATCGGGCCAATCGTACCTTTGATCGAGCCGATCTGGATGGGGTCGCCTTCCTGCAAATAATAGGTTTGCCCTGTGGTGCGGGCGTGGATCCAGGCTTGAGGCCGACCAGCCACTTCCGTAATGGCTGTCAAAAAGGCGTATTTGGCATGGTCGAATGGCGGCGGGGGAGGCGGCGGCGGGGGAGGTGGTGGAGGCGGCGGGCTGGGCCGGACCGCTTGCTCCACCACCCGCGGCGGCGGAGGCAGATACGGCGTAAAAACCCCTACTGCCTCCACATACCGCTCTGCCTCCATCCAGCGACGCACCAGCGCCTGTTGGTACTTTTGTAGGCTGCCTAGCGGCAAAGAGACCTTCGTATCTTTAGGGAGCTCTCTGGCACTAGCCGCTTTAACAAGGGCGAGGCCTTCGATAGTCATCAAATATTCGAACTGATCCTTCGTTTCCAGGCGTTTAAAACTCATTTGGCTAATTTTATGTAAATATCCGGAGGCATAGAAATCGTAAAGAAAGGCCGCCAATTGGCTCAGCGTCCCTTGGCAATTGACGTTCACAGAAAGGGTGGTATATATTCCTGGCCGGCTGGTGGATTCTTTGGGTTTGACGCGAATGGCAGTCAGGTTGGCTTCGGTGAGGCGTTGGACCAGCCAGCGTTCATACTCGGCCCGGGCGATCTTCGGATCGGCAGGCAGAGAGCGCCGCTGCCAGTCGGCCAGGTCTTGGCCAATTTTTTTCTGAATACCCTGGAGCTTTTTTTCTTTTTGTTGGACTTGTTCGGACAGCTTTGTGTACTCCCGCCGCAGTTCCTCTTTGCTAGGGCCGGAAAAGGGACCTGCAATAAAGCCCACTTCCAGCAGCAGGGCTGTGGCCACAATCACGGCTAAGATCTTTTCCCGCTTCTGAAGTGTCATGGGTGCATCTGGACAAAGCAGGCTATTGGTGAGGGGCGGTCATTTGGATAGTAAATTGCCAGCGATAATGATCCTGCCCGGAGGCTTCGGCTCGGTTGGTTACCACCACCGAATGAGCGGCATCTTGCAGACGTTCCACGAGCGTGTCGATGTCGGCGGCCTTGGCCGCCAGGCCAGTCAGTTGGATGGCTCCGCCTCCGCGGCCTGGTCCCATCAGGATCTGTAAGACCATGGCTTGTTGGGCGGGGGGAAATCGTTCGCTGAGGCGGCGGAGTTCCTCCAGCCAATGAACATCCGTTTCCTTCCACCGAGCAATCTCCGAATACATCTTCTGTTGCGCCTCGGCCTGTTTCAGCGCCTGATCCAAGCTCAGGGAGGTTTTCCGAACCGTTTCTACCTGGGAAGCTAACTGATATTTACTGTATATCTGATATCCGAAGAATCCCAATAGGCCCAAAAGTCCTACAGCGCCTGCCAGAATCCATTTCCGCCGAGGGCTGGGCGGCTCCGGAGGCCGACGTGGATGCAAAAAATCCATCGCCGGCGCCACCCCCTGCAACTCATCCCAAAGCATCCCCACCAGCGGCGCATATCGGCCAGGCTGTTCCGGCAACTGGGCCGCCAGCGGCTCGCCAACCGGCACCCCTTCAAACGGATGGAACAGTTCGGTGGGAATGGCCAGTTGCTGGTCGAGTAGTTGGGCCAGGGGTTCGTACTCAGCTCCAGCGCCACATAGGACAATGGCGGCTACCCGTCGGCCTTCCAATTGGTTAGCCACGGCGGCCATAGTGCGCCGAATCTGCGCCAAAAGGTCCGAAGTCGCTTCTTCTTGCCGGAGGGGATCTCCAGACAATCGAGCGGTGCGCAAAAACACCACTTTCCGATCCACTATGACCGTCAGATCGGCTTCCTGGCCTAGCAGGTCCACCACCAAGCGGGCTTGATAGGCGCTGCCGGGCCGCTGCCGGGCCACCAACGATGCCAGCGCACATGGCCGGAGCACCACCCGGCGCAGCTTCCAGCCGACCGTCGCACAAACCTCCTGTATCTGCCCTAACAGCGACGGTCCAATAGCCGCCGCCAACACCGTGCGCGGTTGCTCGGACGCCTCGTCAATCGGCACAAAATCTAAAAGCCAATCCTCCTCAAACGCATTAAATTCCCGGGCTGCCTGGAAGCGTACCAAACTGGGCAATTCCTCATCGGGAGCAGGCGGCAGACTCAATTGCCGAAGTTCAATGCTGCTTCGGCCTAAAGCGACCAACACCTCCAGCCGACCTAAGCCACGCTCCGAGACTGCCTGAGCAATCTTCTGGCCAATTGTTTTGGCCTCCAGAGCAGGGAGGGTGCCGGCGGCGGTCTCTTGGCCCTCCGTCAAAGGGACGGCAAAGGCCTGCTCAAACAGCACCCGCCCTTTATGCCCGCTGGCTACCACCAAACGGGCCTCCTCCTCGTTCCATTCTAACCCTACTAGCCGTCTCATCGCTTTATCCCAAAAAAACCGGAAGACCAGAGGAGGTTAAATCCCCAAGGCCACGATCCATCGGAAAGCAGTCCCCGAAAGGGCCCTCTTCTTCCTATTTTAACACCGAACAGAGGCCCCTCCGAACAGAAAAACCTCGCCCACCACGGCCTCCATGCGCGATTTCCAATCCCATTTGTTCCCCGTCCGAGTGGAAAAAAGACCGCTTCCACACCGAACAGGCAGTTTGCGATCTGGGCAAAACCGCCTACCACAGCTTAGCTTCCAGTTCGATACCCAGCAGTTCGAGGGGATATCCCCGGCCCAGATGGCT
This sequence comes from uncultured Thermoguttaceae bacterium, assembly GCA_938042245.1. Lineage (GTDB taxonomy): Bacteria > Planctomycetota > Planctomycetia > Pirellulales > Thermoguttaceae > JANXAQ01. The sequence goes on along the minus strand of CALIRO010000009.1, from coordinate 36,056 downwards.
TAAATTGCGCCAGAACAGGACTCGGGCCGGTCGAACCGTGGCATCCAGAATGGCTTCGATGCGGGCCGACGGGCCGCCGCCGTCGAAATAGCCCACAAATTGCCCCCGGAACACATGTCCGCCGCCGGTAATAAATGGCATCAGGGCCTTCATCTCCGCCAGGCTCACAATGCCTTCGGTGTAGATCCAGGTTTCGTACTGTCGGTTTTCCGGCCGATCCACTGGGTTTTTCTGCCGACGGGTCAGTATTTCCTCCAAAATCTCCGGCCTCATCCCGGGAATGCCCGCCAAAACGATCCGTGGCGCCTGATTGATATTGATCCGGCCTGGAATCAACGGGGAGGGGTTTACTGTGGTATTGTCCATCAGGAGTTTCATGTAGGCTTCCGAGACGACCGGGGCGTCGGGAAACGGGCTTTCCAGCACGGTAGGCCGATCGTCTCCTTGGAAGCTAACCTGCACGCGCACGCCGATCAAATCCAGTACCTGGGAGAGTTTGACTCTCGGCGGACGGCTTAGATCCAGTGGTCCGGCTGTGGCCGGTTGTCCAGCCCTGCTGCCCGTGTAAGGGCCGTTCTGCCGATAGGCAACAATAAACGTGGCATATGTCGGCCCCAGGGCCTCCTCCAACTCTTTGTAAAGTTGTTCCATATTGTCTTGGTTGAGATAGACTTTGGGCCGCCCATCGGGACGCAGGTTCAGCTCCATGCTGTACAGAGTTAGATACGCCGACCAGCCGCTATCCATCACCCCATCGGTATTATCCACGCCTTCCAGGGAATCGGCGGGCGGCTCGTCCGGATCGACCATGCCATTCCGGTTAGCGTCAGCGCCAAAAAGCAATGCCGGCGTTACTCCCCGAACCAGGAGCAATTCTTCGATCGATTCCAGCGGTCCATTTTTCGGTAGATACGGCGGGTCCAGCATGGCATAGTAATCCGCCTCGGCGCCATACTGGCGGGGTTCGTTGTCCGGATCGATCCAATCCAGAATGGCGTCGGCAATTTCTTCGGTCATGCCGGGCAGGGCCATCAAAATCTGCCGGGCGCCGTTTTCTGCATATTCATCCGCCAGTAGCAGGGTATTTAAGTTCAGCTTAGTGGATTCGTCTTCCAGGCCGAACCGAATCCCTTGCCGAAACCCCATGTCGTCCACCGCCGGTGCAACGACGCTGACCCGGCCCCGGTACCGGGGGTCGGTATCATCCCGAACCAGTCGTGCGCGAAAGTACTCCGGATTTTCATACCAGCCACCGGCCTGGTTCTGATCTACCGATTCCAGAGCCAAAAACAGCCGGGCCATTTCGATCCCCGAGTCGGCCAGCGCCTGAGCCTGGCTTTGCCGCACCGCCAGATCGGCCGCTTCCCGTTCGGCTAACATCCACTGGGAAAAACTCAGAGCGGCCAGACTCAGCAGCGCTACCACCACCAAAACCAAAATCAGCACCATGCCCGCCGATCGGCCAGGCCTCCCAGAAACAAACCAACTACCCCAGAGCTGCCCCGTAGAAAGAAATCGGAAGCCTTTTCCCTTCGGGAAGGAGCATTGGCTGAGGGTTTTCCGAACAGGGAGCTTCATCGAGGGACACCTCCGCTGGAGGAGCCGCCAGCCCCCACTCCACTAGAAGCGGCGCCAGAGGGGGTGGCTCGAAAACCACTGCCGCCGCTGCTGCCGCCTCCGCCGAAGGGACTTCCGCTGGAGCTACCGGAGCTTTGGCCAGCCCTCATGTTGCCCCGGCTGCCAGAACCAGGCGTAAAACCGGAAGCCCCACCCAGACCGGCGCCGCCTGGACTTCGGCCTCCAAAGAAACTGCTACTACGTCCAGATCCAGAACCAGCCGATGGAGACGCTGGGGCAGAGCCTCCGGGGGAACCTCGGCCGCCAGGACCAACTGCAGGTCCTGGACTGCCTGGGCCTTGGCCGCCAGGTCCCGATCGGCCGGAACGCCCCCCTGGCCTGTTGGCCGGTCCGCTGCCGGAGCTACCAGGGGGCCCTATTCCCCCAGGTGCACCGCCTCCTGGCCTCTGACCTGCACCAAACCCGCCTGGCCTACCTCCAGCAGCTTGAGCTGGTTGAAACCCACCTGGTCCGAAGCCGCCGGCGCCAAAACCGCCGGGTAAGCCCACCCCTGGCCGACCAGCGCCGCCTGTGCCCGACTGGCCCATCTGATCCGGCCCAGTACCCAACGAATCGCCCAAGGGAGAAGCACTGGCTGCTTGTTTAGCCTGCTGAGGTTGGCTGGTCCCCTCGGACTCCTGGGTTTCCATCGTTTCCAGCAGGCTTTCCAAGGTACTGGTATCCTGCATGGGGGCCGAGGCGGGCAGATGCACCAGCATTCGGTAGATGATCGGCTCCGCCGGGCTGCTCGAACCGCCCGAAAACATTCCCCAAAGGCCGGCGCTGGCAGAGCTCGGCTCTTCCGAAGCCAAGGCCAAGGCAATTCGGATCGCCACCGGCAGGCCCCCCATCACCTGGCTATCCCACTCCGGCAGCCACTGCTGGCCGTCGAAATATTCAAATTCGATGCCCAGCACTTCCGGGGCCAGCGGCTCGGCTTGGCGTTCGATATCCGTCAAGGTACCTTCTTCGGCGGCCAGGAGACTGACGGCCCGATCCAGTTCCCATCGCACCAGGCCGCTTTGACCGAGCAGGCCGGCCGCCTCGGCTACCTCCGCTGCCGCCCTCAGCTCCGGCCGAACCACATAATAAGCAACCCGCTTTACTTCACTAGTACGGTCCAAGATAGGGCTTCCTTCGGTGGATATAAGTTCATATTGGAACTGATCCAGGCGGGGCAGCCGGCTCAGATCGATGTACAGCTCATAGCGATTACCATAGATGCCCGGCACAGGCGGCTGGGGAGTGGTCTCCGCGGCGGTGGCTTCCGGGTCCTCGATGTCGCTAAAATCCATTTGGCCCAGACCAGCCTGAGCCGCCAAATCTTCCAGGCTCGGCGTGCTCAACTGCGGCACCAACGCCCGAATGTTCTGCGGATCGTATCGGATGGCGCTGCGAATGTCGTCGGCAATCCGATGCAGTAACGAGCGGGCCAACAGTGCCTGCTCCACCTGCCGACGGCTCCGATCCACCACCCGCAAATGGGAATCAATCGCCATGCTCAATCCCATCAACACCAGGAGCGACAAGGCCAAGGCCAAGATCACTTCCAACAGCGTCATCCCAGGCCGCCTAAGCCCCCTTCCGACCACCCCTCTTGGCCAAAGCATACAAGGGGGGAGAATTCCTCCTTCCGCCTCCGGAGGAAAGAGCCTCGCTAACATACGGTTCATGGCGGAGTTCCTCCGGTTGAGCCTCTCACGTTGGTAGAACCCGACGAAGCCGATTGCTGGTTTTGCAAGGCTTCTGCGGCCGCTTCCGTGGCCATGTCATAGCTTTGCAGCCCCGGATCGGGAATCCATCGGACCAGAGTGCATTGGACTGGTTTTCGTTCCGGCGGCAGGTTTTGCGAAACGGTTACCGCCACCGCTACCAGGCCCGGCTGATCGGTCTCCGCCAGTTCAATCGTATAAACCCAGCCGACCGGATCGTTCGGGTCTAGCAGGTCTTCGGCGGCAAAGGGGACACTGGCGGCTGGTTCCGGCCAACTGATCCCGGCCACAATTTCCGCCATTTTGCTTTCGCACAGAAGTTGGGCCTGGGTCATATCTCGGCTGTAGGCGGCATGACGAAGCCCCCATCGGGCCAGTTCTCCCAGCACGGCCAGGCTGACGCCCAAAATTGTCAAAGCCAAGATCACTTCCAACAGCGAAAAGGCCTGCCCACGACGGCCTCTGGGTGGCCTGGCGATAGCCTGGTTGGCCAGCCGGACTGACGCCCTCCTACGTAGCGACGGACTTGGCGGCGGCACCCCCCTGACGACAACCTCTCTGGCCAGCCGGATTGGCGCCTGGCGAAGGGTTTGCCTCATGGTTGGGCCTCCTCGGCGGTGTAAATATCGCTTCGGGAGACCATGCCGGTTAGGCCTCGCAGGGAAATATCAATGCGTCGGCCCCGCTCGTTCTCCAGGACCAGCCGGGCGGTGGAAGTGGTCCCATCCGGATAAAAGAAAATCGGGCTGGACCATCCTTGATCCGACGATAAAAAGGCCGGGCTATTAATGCTATACATTTCAGCCCTTGTATCCCACAGCACTTCGCCTCCGGCAAAACGGATGCCTTCCGGCAAGGAGTGTTCTTTGCCGAACGGTTCCAGGGCCTCCGGTTGGACCGCCTGGAACTGCCCCTCCGACGAAAGTTCTACTTCCGAGGCTACCCGCCGGTAGCTGCTGTACCGGTCCTGCCCCGGCGTAAACTGGAAGATATACACGTATCCGGTGCTCATAGCCTGCACCCGGGCCTGGGTCCACTCGGCTCGAATGATGTCGGCCGATTTCTTGAGCCGTTGGTTCTCAAAGGCCCTGCTCAAGACCGGCCAGGCAATGCCGCCTAAAAGCACCAGCACTGCCAAGGTCAACATAACCTCCAGCAGGGTAACGCCGTTGGGCTGTTTGGGGGGTTGCCCACTGCACGGACAATGCTCGCTTGGGCAAAAAACCTGCTGGATCCATGGATGGACTAATAGACATAGATTGCCCTGATACCACCCATTGGGCGGCAAAGGGGATCGGCGGCTTCCGGGACAGAAGTAGATCCTCATTGGACCATCCAATTGCCGATGTCGTCGTCCGTGCCGCTTTGGCCGTCAGGGCCCAGGGACCAAAGATCATAACTGTCCGGGTTATATCTACCTGGACATTCGTATTGATACGGTCGGCCCCAGGGATCCAACGGCACCTCGCTATCCAGATACGGACCGTTCCATTTGGCCGGGTTGGGCAGATCTCCAGGCGGATTGCGCAAAGCGTCCAATCCCTGCTGGGTCGTCGGATAGCAGTTCAAGTCCAAGTAATACGCTTGCAAGGGGGTCTTAAAGGCTTTGATCTGGGCTTCAGCCGCTCGAATGTACGCCTTCCGCTGCATCGGCCCGTAAGCGGTTACTGCCAGCGAAGCAATAATCACCAAAATCGCCAGCACTAATAGCACCTCGATCAGGGTCAATGCGTGGCGGGGCGGGTCCGTTGGCCGCTTCGGACCTCTTCGCCATTGTCCGGACAGGTTCATCGGATGATCTCCTTTACAGGGCATAACTCATCTTAAACATCGGATACAATAGACCTACCAGGACCAAAAGCACGGCCCCAGCTAGGAGCAACAACATGACCGGTTCCAGCAGCCGGACAGCCAAATCCAGTTGCCGCCATGTACGTTTTTCCAGCGAATCCGCAATCTGGATGAGCACGGTCTCCAGGGTGTTGGATTCCTCGGCCACAGCAATCATAGCAAGGACGGTCGGCGGGAAATGGCCGCTCGATGCCAATGGACCTGCCAAGTTTTGCCCCGCCCGGATGTTTTCGGTCGCTTTTTTAATCGCCTCGGCCAATACCCGGTTGCCGGCCGCATCGCTAGCCACCTGAAGGGAGCGCAAAATCGGTACCCCATTTCGGAGCATGGTGCCCAGGACTCGGCAAAACCGAGCAATCGAAAGACTCAGAAAAATGCCGCCGACGACCGGAAGACGTAATTTCATCTGATCCCGCCACAATCGGCCCGGCTCGGTCTGGAGCCAGCGCCACAAGGCCGCTCCGCCTAGAATCAGGCCGCCCAAAATCCCCGCCCCCCAAGGCATCCAAAAGTCCCATCGCCACGGCAGGTTGCTGGCCCATAATAGCCAATCTGTTAGCGCCGGCAGTTCCCCCCGTTCTCTGAGCCGACCAAAAAGCTGCTCAAACCGAGGCACCACAAACAGCACCAAGCCGGTAACCACCAAGATCCCTACCACCGCCAACATCATCGGATAGGCCATGGCACCCAGGGTGCGGCGGCGCAGGTCGTCTTGGGTTTCGGTAAACTCGGCCACCCGGGCCAGAGCCTCTTCCAAAAAGCCGCCTTCGCCGCCGGCTCGGATCATGCTGACGGCCATTTCACCAAACAGATGTTCAAACCGGGCCATGGCGTCGCCCAAGGTGGCCCCGTCTTCCACCCGATCGTGAATATCGGAAAGGATCTCGGCCAATCGGACATGGGCCGTCTGCCGACGCAGTACATCCAAAGCCCGCAGCAGGGGCACTCCACTGCGCAACAGGTCGGCCAGTTGGCTGTAGGTGATGGCCAACAGTTGCATGGGGATCCGGCGGCGGCTGGTGAACTGGCGGCGGGGCGATTCCGCTCGAATTTCTAAAGGAAATAGGGACTGCGAGGCCAACACCGCCAGCACCTCCTGACGAGTGGCCGCCGCCAGGGCGCCGGTTACCTTCTCGCCGCTTGCTTTGCGAGCCACATACGTAAACTCAGGCACCGCTCCAATCCCTCGCTATTGAATCCTCTTCGGGAAACCTTTCCGATGCCAACCCCCGTCGAAGGCACAGAGACACTAATCTTCCAGCCGGTCTCCCTTGGTTACCCGAAGGACTTCTTCGACGGTCGTTCGACCAGCCAGCACCTTGCGCCAGCCATCTTGGCGGAGTGTGGTCATTCCTTCTTCCAAGGCGGCCCGCCGAATTTCCCAAGCAGTGGCCCGGTCATGGGCCAGTTGCCGAATCCGATCGCTGGAAACCAGCAGTTCAAAGATGCCTACCCGGCCCAAATAGCCGACATGCCGACAAGCCCGGCATCCGACCGGCCGATAAATCTTGCCGCCGCTAGCCATCAGTTGCTCATAAGGGAAATCTTTGGGCAGTTCATCCCGGCGTGGGAAAAACGGTTGCTTACAATGAGGGCACAGCGTGCGCACCAACCGCTGCGCCATGACCGCTTCGACAGTACTGGAGACCAAAAACGGCTCCACCCCCATATCCACCAGCCGAGTAAACGCTGTGGCCGCATCGTTGGTGTGCAACGTGCTAAAGACCAAATGTCCTGTAAGAGCCGCCTGGATGGCATTTTCGGCCGTCTCCAGGTCCCGAATCTCGCCCACCAGCACAATATCCGGGTCGTGCCGCAAAATCGCCCGCAGCGAATTGGCAAAGCTAAGCCCAATCTTCGGATGCACCTGAATCTGATTGATCCCTTCCAGCCGATATTCCACCGGATCTTCGGTGGTGATAATCTTGGTCTCTTCGCTGCGGATCTCTAACAGGGAGCTATACAAAGTAGTGGTTTTGCCCGAACCGGTCGGCCCAGTTACCAGGATGATGCCATGCGGCAGCCGGATCAGTTCCTGATAGGTCCGATAAATCTCCTCCTCCATGCCGAGTTTCGAGAGGGTAAACTCCATGGCCCCTTTGTCCAACAGGCGCAATACGACCCCCTCGCCATGAATCATCGGGATGACCGAGACCCGCACGTCCACCTCTCGGCCTTTGACTTTCAGTTGGATCCGGCCATCCTGGGGCAGACGCCGTTCAGCAATATTCAGCCGGGCCATGATCTTGATCCGGCTAATAATGGCCGCCTGAAAACGGGTGATTTCCGGCGGTACGGGCTGGGGATGTAAAATGCCGTCGATCCGATACCGAATCTTCAACCCCGAAGGCTGGGATTCAATATGGATGTCGCTGGCCCGGGCCTCGATCGCTTCCAGCAAAATCTCATTAACCAGCCGAACCACCGACGGCTCCTGAGCTAGCTCCGATAGCTCCGACCCGTCCGTCTCGATCTGGCCGACCAATTCCACCGGCGCCTCTTCCGTCTGCGCCAGCAGACTTTCGATCGTCTCACTGCCCACGCCCAGATGGGCCTTGATCAGCTTGGCGATCTCCAGCCGACTGGCCAGCACCGGCGTAACCGTCATGCCCGTGGCAGCGGCCAATTCGTCCAACGGATACAAATTAAACGGATCACTGGTAGCCACCACCAGGGTGCCGTTCCGCTGGCAAATCGGGAATAACCCTTCCCGATGGATAAATCGCTGGGGAAATCGCTTCAGCAACTCCAGATCAATTTCCGTTTCGCTCAGCTCGATGTACTGCAGGCCCATTTCTTCAGCTAAAGCCCGCAGCACCGCCTCCTCACTAACCAGCCCCTTTTGGACCGCCACCTGATCCAGGCGCAGACCATCGGTTTGGGCCTGCCGAAGCTCGGCCAACTGCCGCTGGCTAAGAAGACCTTTTTTAACTAAAATTTCCCCAACTTCCATGGGCGGCTCCCCCTTATCGTGGGGGTAGGATGGATCGCCAAAGAAAAACCCCACTCGGTTCGCTGGTTCGCCTCTTCAGTTTCCCTTCAAACCCATCCGTTCAAAAACTCCACTTCGTCTCCCCCCTAACAAGCACTAAATCTTTCCATCCGTGGAATCTGCCCATGCTCCCCTAAGGTGAAAATCCAACCGGGCTTCTTCTACTTGTTCGGAGACTGTCCTCCAATCTTGAAGGGAGGGAGGCTGCCTCCCCAATTCCAATAAGTTCCCATAAGGCAATAGGGGGAGGAGTCTCCCCCTTCGAGGCCCTCCTCCCCCTCCTTTTTATTGTATCTCTACCTCTCTATTTTTCCCAAGACCACGGGATATTTTTCTGTTTTGTGTATTTTACCTAAATTATCTCCCCAGTTGGGCTCCATTCTTGGCATTCCCTATACCTTTTAGAGAAGGCTTCTGAAAACCAAAGGAAGCCCCTCTTCGTCCGAGAAACGGAGAAATCCCTTTTCCCCGGCACCTCTGGTTCCTTCTGAAAGGCGAGGGGAAGGAGGGAAACATCCACTGTTAGTTCCGGCTTAAGGACGCCCTCCTAAAAACTGGACTTTCCCGATTGCCCCCTGGAAAGGGGGGTTCTCCGTAATGTTGTATTGTTTGTGGAGTGTTTGTTGAGTGTTATTGTTTTGGTTGGGGTGTTTCGCCACCCCGCTGGCCCCGGCGGGCACCTGGTCCTCCAGGCCCAAAGCCCATCGGCATCTCAAACCGCTCGCCCATCAGCTCCTTGAGCATTTGCTTTTGCTGCTCGGTCAGGACGTTCATGGCCTTTTCCTCGGCCTCTTTTTGAATTTGTTGCGGCAAAGTCCGGAGCCGTTCTCGGGCTTCGTCTCGGATTTGACGGAGCTTTTGGACTTGCTCTTCCGTGAGGCCCAATTGTTTGACCATCTCCTGGTCGTCAATCAGGCCTCCCAGACCTCCGCCGCCGATCCGGGCACGCATCTGGAAGCTAATCTGATCCAATCGTTTCACCTGATGGGGCAGGAGGATTTGATTCACCTTCTCTTGGATCTCCTTGACCTGGGCTTCCATTTTTTCTCGCATTTCGCGGAAGCGAGCTTCCCGCTCCTCAGGCGAAAGGTCTCGGAACCCGCTGAACTGTTCCCGCATCCGCTCCCGCATCTGCTGGCCGATTTCCCGGAGTTTCGCCTGCTGCTCTTCGGTCAGTTCCAGTTCTTTGACCACTGCCGGGTTCATCAGGAGCATCAACCGGCCACCCGGTCCACCCATGGGAGCGAAAAATCTTCCCGGCCCCCCGCGTCCGCCCGGCTGAGCCGCTGGCGGTTGGGCCCACAGAGCCCCGCCTACCAAGCAAACTGCCAATCCCGCTGCCACAACAGCCATCCACCGCCTACGCATACGACTTCCCTCCCCAAAAAGGGCCTTGGTCGTCTAGAACACCCTCGCCCACCGAGAGTTCCACCTTCCAGACGACCTCCGAGGAATCCAACCCCGCAAAGGGGAGTAAGTTCCGCAATTTCGCTGAGTTGCAAGACCTTTATCCCAGAAAACATAATGGGGGAATAATACCCCCAAAAAGTATCAAAGATAAACTCCCCCCCTCGTACCCGTGGGGCTGGCGATGGCAGCATTGGATACTCCTTCCAAAAACTATCAAAGTAAAAGCCCCCCTCCCTTGCCTCCGCCCGGATAATTCCTAAAATCAACCAGTCGATTTCTTCGCTCGATGCTACGTCCCCGAATGAGGGAAGTTTCCTCCCTTTTTAGGATAGGAGTAGATGATGGCTTCTTTATCCAGACGGAAGTTTTTGAAAGGTTCTTTGGGTGTGGGGGTGGGGCTATGGGAAGTCTTTCATCTTCCACACTCGGAAATCTCGTCTTTAGGAGAAAGTTCTTTGTTTGCAGGAGAACGAAAGATGCCGTTCCAACAACCACCGTTGCCCTATTCAATGGATGCTTTGGTACCGTATCTCTCAGAGGAACAAATTCGGTTCCACTACGGTAAGCACCACGCCGCCTATTTCAAAAACCTAAACGCCTTAGTAGAAGGAAAACCCGAAGCCCAGATGAGCCTTCGGCAGGTAGTGATTTCTTCGACCGGGCCGGTTTTTAACAATGCCGCCCAAGGGTGGAACCACACTTTCTACTGGAATTGCATGGCCCCAAAGGGGGGAGGAGAACCTACCGGTGAGCTGGCCGAGGCGATCCGCCGGGATTTCGGAAGCCTCGAAGAGTTTAAAAAGGCTTTTTCCGATGCAGCGGTGAAGCTATTTGGTTCTGGCTGGGCCTGGTTGGCTGCCGACAAAGATGGCAAACTTTCCATCATGGCCCTATCGAATGCCGATACCCCCCTAAAGTATGATAAAGAGCCCGTCCTTACCATCGACGTTTGGGAACATGCCTACTACATCGACTACCGGAATGAGCGAGCCCGGTTTGTCGAAGGCTTTTGGAACTATGTGAATTGGCCCTTTGCAGCCAAGCGCTACAGCCTCCGTGCCCAGCCAGACCAACTCGATTAACCCCTTATCCCAAAGTGGGCTTTAGGCGAAAGGACCTTGGAGCTAGGATACCTGGCTGAGCAGGGCTCTTTTTGTTCAAACGGACTGCCTGCATTTTGTCTGGGTATAGCGTGTCGCCCCCTGTCAGTTTGGGATAGGGTTCTGATCCCCCTCCAAAGAGGTATCCTCTTCCCAAAACCAGAACTATTCCCCTCCGGATGGGGTTAGAAAGGGAGGCAATGGGTTGTGGGGAAAGAGGCCCAAAAGGATAATAGGAAAAGGGGCCTCGACTCGCTGGGAGGACACGTAGATATGCCCAGTCTGGGGGAGAAGTGGATCCTGTTGGGGGCATTCGTGCTGGCCGGAGTGGGCAGTTTGCTCGCCGAAGGCCAGGCCCAAGAGCGGTCCGGTCGAGCACGGTGGCGGGAGCGTCGGCCTTCGGAAGGCATGCCCGAAGATCCAGCAGCCCGATTCCGCTGGCGCATAGAACGTGCCGAACGCATGATCAGCGCCTTCGACGCCAATCAGGACGGGGTGATCGAACCCAACGAAGTGCGAGGCCAAAGCCGGTATATTTATGAACGCATGGCCAAAGAAGCCGGCCTAAATCCAAGCCATTCCATTGCGGTGGCCGAATTCCGGGCCGCTGTCATCCGGTATATCCAGCAGCAAGAGGCCAAATCCCCCCCAGCAGGTCCAGGCACTCCCGGTAGTGGACCAAGCCCTGGAGGACCAACTGCTCCTGGCCCCAGCAGTTCCGGAAGCTTCCCCCCTTCTCCGTCCGGTTTGAAAGGATTTGGGCCTGAGGGGACGAATCTTCCCAAACCAGGCGGTTTCGGTCTGCCGGGCAGTAGTTCGGGCAGTCCTGGAACTGCTGCTGCAACGGCTCCCGCTGGACCATCCCTAGGAAACTCAGAACGTCAGCAATTGGAAGAGCGAGTCCGCCAATACGCCCAGAGTCTTTTCCGACAATATGATGCGAATAAAAACGGCATCTTGGAACGGGAAGAATGGCAACAGATGCGAGGCTCACCGGAAAAAGCCGATCGAAATAACGACGGCATCATCACCTTGGAAGAATTGACCGCCCGAGAATTGGAACGGAATCAGTTGGCCATCTCCGGCGGGAGTTCCTCCAGTAGTGCTGGGAGCAGTTCGGGCAGCAGCACTGGCTGGACGTCCACTTCCAGCAGTCCCCATCCGAGCACTCCCACCACCTCCAGCAGTGGGTCCCGTTCGAGTGGCAGCGGATCGAACTGGGCTGGTCCATCCCGTTCTTCTTCCAGTTCCGGGAGCCGATCCGGCCAAACCGGCCGGGTCCGCTTCCTCACCCCCTTGGAACGATTGCCCAAGGGGCTGCCCGACTGGTTCATTCAGAAAGATACCGACGGCGACGGCCAGGTTTCCATGGCGGAATTTGCTACCGAATGGACCGATGCCAAAGCCACCGACTTCCAAAAATATGACCTAAATAACGATGGGATTATTACCCCCGAAGAATGCCTCCGAGCTGAGAAAACAAAATAACCCCGGCTGCGCCGACCGTATGCTCGCGCCAGAGGCCCCAAGTATGCCTCCGAGCCGGAATAACAACATACCCTCCTTGGTGGGTCGGTAGAAATCTGCTTCACCAAAATTCCAGAACATTCAAGACAACGCTTCGGATGCCCCGTAGCCCGGGGTAATTTTCTTCGTCGGGAGAAAACTGTTGGGCGCCTACCAAAACGGTTGGCTTTATACCAATAAGGAAAGTGTTCCGGTCAATTCCCACCAATTAAAGAGATACCCCACGGAAGCTGAGGCAAAGCTACTCTCCGAGCGTGTTCCAAAATACCCCATGTAACCCGACTCGCCCGGAGGCCGGCAGAACCCACTAACTAGCTCCCTTGGAGATAGCACCCTATGGCAGACGGTAGGTATTTTCGGTCCAGTGGCTGTGAACGCAGTCTCACAGACTAAGTTTACGTATGCTCCCCAGCCAGGGAAGAGGGGAATGATTTCGGCTGCCAAGCCCTTTTCAAACACGTTCCCAGAGACTGGCCCCTACCCCTGCAAAAAACTTATAGCGGAAACCTTCTCCGGCCAAAAACCTAACAATTCAGCCGAACGGAGCCTCTTTCTTGTCATCCCCGCAAAACCGCCCGATCTAGGAAAAACAGCCGCCACATTTCCCTACTAGATTCCCGCTTGCGCGGCAGTGAGCCGATGCGGTTTCTCACGAAAAAAGCAGCGAATTTACTCCAAGCGGCTGAAATGTTCCCGAAAAAGTTATTGGGAACCCGGTAGGGACCGCTTGGGTAGAACCAGAACCTAAAGCCCAACCCGCATAGTCTCCGAGAGCTGTGGGGGGCGATGGCCTTTTGAGTAGCTGAGGGGCCTCCTAGGCCCTTTTTCTAACTGCCTAAAATAGGCACCTCCCCCAGGCGTCCAGAGTGGCAACCTTTGGCCCTTGTTTTCTCAAAAAAAAGTTATAAAATATAATTTTTTACGTCGGAACAAGGTAGTGTGTGGGATGGAGGGAATTGGGAGGGCGAAGTGAGAAATTTGAAAAAACAGGAAAAATAGATAAAATATAGAAACTAAAAAATCTGATAAGCCAGCTTATTGAATTTATTGTCCATTTTTAAAGATCTCCGGACGATTTCCACCTCCCGGACTCCGCGGAAGGAAGAAGGGAATTGGGGAATTTGCCCCAATAATGGCTGGCCCAACCTACTGCCTTTCTTTTCCCTTCTTCTTTACCTTCTTCCGACAGAAAGGGTTGTGGATCTAGTGAGGAGCATGATGAAAGAGGAACGCTGAGGGTGGGGGGGCGTGGCTGGTTTTTTTCCGCTCCGCCACGAGGTCTGTTGGTAACGTTTTCTCCAGAGGCTGTAGCTCAGCAGGTAGAGCAACGGACTTTTAATCCGTAGGTCTCGGGTTCGAATCCCGACAGCCTCACTAACTCGTAAAGTCTATTAAATAGGGGTGGCACCCACCCATCCGCTAGGGGTTTTCTCAGAGTCTTTTCTATCTTGCTCGGTAGAGCAGTTCCTAGGAGCTTCTGGTCTAGAACTATGCCCTAAGGAGTTGGGCTGAAATTAGAGGCGCTAAAAAAGCAAACCCTAAAAGGGTCAACCCTCCGTGTTTCCTAGGGACAGAGAACCAGGAAAGCTCGTTTTGTTAGAGCCTCTTAGTTCCATTTTGCCGACACCACCATCCACTTCACTGAGAGTGTGCGGGAATTCGATTGTCGTGAGTCGGTGGAATAACGAGAGTTGACTGGTGCGCTGCGCGTCGGACGCGCACCGAGGGCATAAGTCGCGTTCCTTGCGCTGTAACCTATTAATCTACAACGCCTTCCAAGCACCGAATTCCCGGACACCCTCAGTTAACTACCACGCCGAAACCGGCCCAAACAGTTCGCCTGAAATCTTTTCCATTTTGCCAGGGGAAAGGGGATCGGTTTGGGTCCCCCGGATCGGCAAGGGCTTCCGCTGACATCTTTTGGAATCTCTGAATAATGCAAGGGATATATTGGGGGAAGCTTTCCAGAATCCTGAACATCATATGAACTTTATGAATACTTGATCTGTTCCTTTGCCTATCGGTTCCCATTGCTGGACACTATTCTTTGAGTCTCATGTGGGCAGTGCCACTATATGTTAAGGCTATGGACGGAGGTGCCGAAGGGGTGTAAAAATATCTCCTTTGAATTATTCAGAGGTTCCTGTGATACCATTTTACTCAGTGGTCCAACTGCCTCACTATGTAGGCTCGCAAGTAATGCTAGAAACCTACCATCTTGTTGGAAATAGTAGGATTATATGTTCATATAGTTCATATTATGTTCATGATTTCGCAGAGGTCCCAAATCAACTCAACTCATGGCCAGTTTATAGGTTAGCCAACAGATTTCTTTTTAGGAATTTCCCCATCCGGAAGAAGGAGTTTCACTACATTCCGAAGAGGGGATTCGTCTAAAAATTTTTTCTCCTCATGCTTGACAGCGCCAGGGAGGGGTGAGAGTACAATACAAAGTTGCAGTTAGTAAAATTAAAATAGACAGAGACTGCAGGTAAGTACCAACGTAAGTAATCAGTGGGGCTAGTTGGGTTGGGGCTGATCGGGTGAGTTCTCCAGACCCCAAAACCCCACAGAGTTACAAACCGGCAGCGATGCAGAGGGTCCCATTTCATTTTCCCGAACTGTTGCTCGTCCAACCTCCCATATCCACAAAACAGCGTTCCATTTCAGGAGTTCATGCCATGGAGGATCGCTACCAGAGGGCCTTCACCTTAGTCGAGCTATTGGTTGTCATTGCGATCATTGGGATATTGATTGCTTTGCTTTTGCCGGCGGTGCAGGCGGCGCGGGAAGCGGCACGCCGAATGCAATGCTCCAACAACCTCAAACAACTCGGCTTGGCCTTGCATAATTATCATTCCGCTTTGGGCAGTTTTCCGCCAGCGGGGATTGGATACGGATGGTGTAGGTATCCGGAGCAGGGGGGCGCAGCCATTGTGCTGAACGCCAATGGTCTGTTGATGTTACTTCCCTATGTGGAGCAGCAACCGCTGTACGACAAATATGACCGGCGCCAGTGTGCTAGCAACACGATGTACGGCAATACCGGCTGTTGCAGCCCATGCACGGCCATAGGCATCTTAGCGGGCGATGCGGTGGCCAGCGGCAATGGGGCGGTGGTCTCCACCCGGCTGAGCGTGTTTTCCTGTCCTTCGGACAATGGGGATCCCTATCTGCCGGCGGATAGCCCCCACTACGGTATCAAACCGGGCAGCGGCCTGCGCGGTGCCAAGACCAACTACGATTTCAGCACCAGCTACCGGTACGATTGTCGAGCATGGTTTAAGGAGTCGCCTACCACCCGGCGGATCTTCGGCGAAGACACCGGCACCCGGATCTCAGACATTCTGGACGGCACCGCGAACACCATCGCCATGGCCGAGACGGTCTATGATGTATATAACGGTCGCTGCGCTGCCTGGGGATACCGGGGCTGGGTGATGGTGGGCATTGACGTCGGTAACCACGGAATTAACCGGTGGGAATGGCCCGGCATCATTGCCAATCCTCGGCGTGGACAGTTGCGCAGTTGGGGCCATATGGGCAGTCTCCATCCGGGAGGTGCTCATGTGCTGATGGCCGATGGCTCGGTCCATTTCCTTTCGGAGAATACCGATTCGGTAGTGCTTCAGCGGCTTTCCACCATGGCAGGCGGAGAGGTGGGGGGCCTTCCATGAAAGGGTGCTCCTTCCGCATCTCCAAGCTATTCGTGTAATCCTGTACTTCTTTTTGCGATCGGGCTGTCCCATGAAAGGGTTTTCCTTCAGCAGGTCCAGAGTGGAGGGGCTTGTTGGGCTACTAGCGGTTATGCTGCTTGTGGGCCTGGGCTGCCGGGGCAGAGATCCGAACCTGCCTCGGCTGGTGCCTGCCAGCGGCCGAGTTACCTTAGCCGACAAGCCGCTGACAGGAGCTATGGTTACCTTTGTCCCTACCGGTCAGACCCGGGGACCGATTGCCGAGGCACGCACCGACCAAGAGGGCCGGTATGAGCTTGTCTGCCCGCAGGGTCGGGGTGCTGCCGTCGGCGACTACCGGGTAACCATCCGCAAATGGGTCATGCCGGACGGCTCTGACTATGTCCCCCAGGCGGGCGTAGGACCGGACGACTCACCGGCCCGGCAAGTGCTTCCGCCCCGTTATAGCGATCTGCAACAAACCACGCTCACAGCCACGATCCCCGAAGGCGGCAGCAACACGCTCGATTTCGCCCTGGGGCCCTAATTTCCCGGTTCTGGATGAGACCTGCCGCTTCCCGGCCGGGCCCCTCCCTGGACCGCCCTGGGAATGGCGCTTACCGGTTCCGTATGAGACCAGTGGCTTCCATGTACCGGCCGTATTCGGCCTGTTGTTGCTCCCCGGTCCAGCCGAGCTGCGCCGCCATCCAACCGGCTGCCTGTTGGGCTACCTGGGCTGGCTCCGGTAGGTAATAATGCCAACTGGTGCGCCGGAGCATTAGGTCGTCTAGGTGGTAGGTCCATTCCTGTTGGCAGAAGTACTGGACGGCTTCGGGACAGACTGGCGGCGGCAAAATACCGCTCCAACAGGCATCATCGGCCGACTCTAAAAGAGGCAGGTGGGCACTTCGGCTGGGCGGTAGACGTTGGTTCCATTGCCGGGCCAGTGCGTCCAAGACCTGTTCGGCGATATGGCGGTAGGTGGTGAGTTTGCCGCCGGCTACGTCGATCCAACCCGGCTGCGGCGAGCGGATAAGATGCGCTCGGGAAATATCCGACGGTCCTCCCCGGCCGGTATCAATCAGCGGTCGAATGCCTGCCCAATCGGCTAGGATATCTGAGGGGGTCAGTTGGGCGTCGGGGAAATACTGATTGGTCAGTTCCAGAAGATACCGCACATCTTCCGGCTCGGTGCACACCGTTTCATTGGGGCCCGTGTAATCGGTGTCTGTGGTGCCCAAGATGAGCCGATCGCCCCAGGGGATGAGGAAAACAATGCGGCTTCCCTCGGCCAGGACCACCGCCGGACTGGGCTCAAAGGACTGGTTGGCGCCGGGGGCCTTGCCGTCAGAAGAAGCCGACGGCCAAGAGCCGCTTGGGCCTTGGAGTGCCGGAGGGCCTGTGGAGCTGGGCAGGCTGGGACGGATTTCCAGCCGACGGCGATCCAAGACCAAATGTACCCCTTTGGTGCGGCGCAGGCGTAGGGAGGACTGGGGGAATTGTTCGGCCCAGGGGCCGGTAGCGTGGACAATGGCTCGGGCCGAGATTTCTAGGCCCTGGCCGGTCAGTTGGTCCTCCACCTGCAGCAGCCAGCCGGTGGGAGTCCGGTGGGCTTGGAGGACTTTCATATAATTGGCCAGCAGGGCCCCGGCCCGATGGGCGGAGCGGAGGGTATCCAGCACCAAGCGGGCATCCTGCGTCAGGGCGTCGTAGTAGGCTACTCCGCCGGTAAGCCCTTGGGTGCGCAGGCCGGGCAGAATCTGCCGAATCCCATCCCGCGAAAGCCAGCGGGAAGGGCCCAGATTTCGGCCGCCGCAAAGAAGATCGTAGATTTTTACACCGATGGCCAATTGCCACCGGGGCCAGCCCGATCGGCGATAGGTGGGAAAGAGGAACTCCAACGGCTGAGCTAGATGCGGAGCGATGCGATGGAGGATGCATTTTTCCCGGCTTGCCTGCCGGACAAGGCCCAGCCGACCTTGCGCCAGGTAACGAAGGCCGCCATGTAGGAGTCGGCTAGTTCGGCTGCTTGTACCGAAGGCGAAATCATATTGTTCGCACAAGGCCACCCGCAGTCCCCGCAGAGCAGCATCTCTGGCCACTCCGGCCCCCACAATGCCGCCGCCGATGACCAGCAGATCAAATGACCCGGCTGAAAGTTCTCGCTGAATCTTCTGACGCTTTCCTAGCCAATCTTGCTGGATCCGCTGACGCTCTGCTTGGCAACTGGCCTGGCCCATCCCCTTTCCTCCGAGAAGTCCTCCTCCAACAAGCCTCTTCAGCATGGTAACATCTACGACTCCGGAGAACAACCAGACTGCTTTACCCCAGCCGGTAGCTCGGGCTATTTTGCCTTTGTCGAGCAAGGAGAAAGGGGTTGTCAAGGAACATTTATTCTCTCAAAAACGGCAACGATTTGTCCTTATCTTCCTATCCGGAGAGGCGGGGGATAAAATGCATTTAGTGCATCGCTGATAAGCAAGGAAGAGCTTCTTCTTGTTATGAGGAGGAACCAGAATGGGAAGCTGCGGCTGCCGAAAGGGGCTCTTCGGGAGGTTGGCAGTGCGGATGGGCCTGGTGCTGCTGTTAATAAGTTCCTCATCGCCTGGCCGGTTGGCGGGTGGGGAACCGAACCCATCAGCAGCAACCACAGGCTGGCTCTTCCAAGGGGGCCGGTGGGCAGAAGGCGGTAAAATGATGGGTTCCGTTTCGGCTGCTGGGACCGAACGTCAGACCGGCCAGGAAGAGCTTGCCGCTTGGACACAGGAGGATTGGCGGCTGCAGGAGAAGCGGTTGGGCGATCAGCTTGGCAGCGCCAGTTCGCTTCGTCGCCTTCTGGACCGAGCGCAAAAGACCCATCGCGCCATAAGCTCCAAACTTCCAGCTCCAATCCGCCAGGAGCGGCAGGAGCAACTGCACCGCTGGCATCGACAAAGCGCCGCCATCTTGGAAAAACAGAGCAGTTCCCCAAAGACCCCATCGGC
Source organism: uncultured Thermoguttaceae bacterium (assembly GCA_938042245.1). GTDB lineage: Bacteria > Planctomycetota > Planctomycetia > Pirellulales > Thermoguttaceae > JANXAQ01. The sequence continues at coordinate 17,189 of CALIRO010000009.1, read as the reverse complement.
GGAGGCGGTTTCTCTGTATATGAATATCCGTTCCCATCTCCGTCAGTGGGTTCTGGAAGATGCTCGCCTTGCGGAGCAGCCGATCCTGTTTTTGAAAACCCGGCGGTTTGTCTGCCAAATGCTCCACGAATATGTGGGCAATTACTATAATGTGGCCGATTTGGCCGGCGGCGGGCTGTATCTGCTGGCTCGGCCTGGCCAAAGCGCCCAGGTCCAATCGCTTACCGAAGGCAGGCTTCCCCGGGGAGCCTTTCAGACGTTGGCCCTAGATTACGACGCCAAGCGGGCCTATTTTGCTTTTGTCCATGTCCGGCCTGGGCCGCGGGATCGGCCGGTGCTGCCCAATTGGCACATGCTCACCCAAAAGCCCCTGCCGCCGGAGTTTGACCACCTAGGACCCCAGCGGGAATGCTTCCATCTGTATGAATTGGACCTGCAGAGCCGAGAGGTGCGCCAATTGACCACCGGCCCCTACGATGACATCAGCCCATGTCCTCTGCCGGACGGGAATCTCGTTTTCCTTTCCACGCGCCGAGGCGGTTTTACCCGCTGCAACAATTGGTGGGAACCTCTGCCCACCTATACGTTACATCATTTAGACCACCAAACCGGACGGATCACGACCCTCTCGTTCCACGAAACTAATGAGTGGCATCCGACGGTGCTCCATGACGGCCGGATCTGTTACAGTCGGTGGGATTATGTAGATCGGTCGGCGGCGCACTTCCATGGGCTATGGACCTCCATGCCGGACGGCACGTCGGCCCGGGCGCTATTTGGCAATTACACCATGGCCATTAGCGCCTGTTTCCAGCCGCGGGCGATTCCCGGCTCAGAGAAGATCGCTTTTATCGCTGGAGCGCATCATGCCGTGGTGGGTGGTTCCTTGGTGCTGTTGGACCCTCGCCGAGTCCGCCTGGATCCGGAAACCGGCCAGGACCGCTTCGACTGCCTGGAGGTGCTTACCCCAGAGATTGAGTTCCCGGAAACGCCCAATCAGTGGTCAAAAGGATACATGGTTAGTCCGTGGCCGTTGGATGAAGACCGGTTTCTGGTCTGTTTCGGCTATGACCGACTGCCGGGCTGTGGCTCCGGCAATGGTTTTGAAGAAGGGACCGGCCTGTACTACTTTGACCGGTGGGGAAACCTGGAATTGCTGTATCGGGACAAGGGATATAGTGTGCTGGATCCGGTGGCTCTAGCGCCCCGTCCCAAGCCGCACCGCTGGCCGGGCCCGATCCGAAACCAGCCCGCCACAGAAAAACACCAGCAATGGGAAATGGATCCGGAGGAAGCCTTGGTGTATGTCTATGATGTGCGGCGGAGTTTGCTGCCTTTGCCGGCTGGTCGGGAAATCGATCATCTGCGCATTTTCCAGCTTTTCCCCAAGAGCACGCCGACGGCCAATGATCCGCGCATCGGTCATGCCAATGCGGAAAACGCCCGGGCGCTATTGGGTACTGTGCCGGTGGAGCGGGATGGATCGGCCTTTTTCCGAGTGCCGTCTCGAAGGCCGCTTTATTTCCAACTGGTAGATCGCCAAGGCCGGGCCATTCAAGGAATGCGCACCACCGTCTATTTCCAGCCGGGCGAACAAACCGGTTGCATTGGGTGCCATGAACACCCCCAGGAGACGCCGCCGGTAGGTCTGCCGTTGGCTTTGCGGCGGCCGCCATCGCTCCTCAGGCCCGGCCCGGCTGGTACCAAACCATTCAATTTTGTCCAGCTTATTCAGCCCATCTTGGATCGGCATTGCCTGCGGTGCCATGACGCGGAATCTGAGGAAAAGCCAACCGTCGGCTCTAAGGGAAACGGCGGGGCCTTGGACGGCGTCCAGCAGGTTACTTTGGCATCGGCACCCTGGGCCGGTCCGCCAACAACGGATCCGTCCAAGAAAACCCCGCCCATTCTTGCCAAGAAAACCCCTCCCATCCTTACCGGCGAGCCGGAAGGCCATTTCACCAAATCCTACCTGCAACTCCGACCGTATCTAGCCTTCTTTGAATGGGGCGGGGCAAGCATCGACCAGATTGTAACCCGGCCAGGCCGAATGGGGGCGGATATGAGTCGCCTCTCCGCAGTGCTAGACGATCCAGTGCATCGCCAACAGGCGCCACTATCTGACCAGGAACGCCGCACGATTTACCTTTGGCTGGATGCCAACGTGCCGTTTTATGGCACTTACGATCGGCAAATGCAAGCCGCCCAACGCCGGGGAGAAAACATTCCCCTGCCGGAGCTACAATAGCAACTTTCCCACCAACCCGAGGCAAACCGAAAAGCATTTGCTCCTTACTGCCGCGAAATCGGCCATACGGTCATTCTTCCGAAAGCTGGAATCCCGTGTTAGAATGTCATTCCCGCGGAAGCAGGAATCTAGCTCGGACTGCGGCCGCCTCGTCCGCCTAAATGCCCCCTCACCCGGCTTGGCCGTCAGGCTAGCTTCAAGGACAGAAGTAGGTACGGAGATCTTCATGGAGAGGCCGGCTGGCCGATAGGCTAGCCGGGTGGCGGGAAATTCTATTTTCCCCATGGCCCTCTCACCGTAACCTTCTCTCACGCTGGGGAGAGGGTCTTTCTGTCATTCCCGCGCAAGGGGCAGTCCAGGCTACCCGGGCCTGTCCTCTTGTCATTCCTGGCGCTCTGCTTGCCCAGGGATGCCATTACTGACCGTGGGCGGCTTGGTCAGGAATGAAAGGAAGGCCTTTCGGGAGAAAAATTACTAACCTTCTAATGTTTCAGATTTTCCTCTTGGGGAGAGTTGACAGCCAGATATTAGGAAAGTATGTATTAAAGACGTCGGTATTTTTTGCCTAGTTTCCCTATATTAAAGGAGGAGGTTCTCTGATGAAGGCACGTTGGCTTGCGTTGGGAATTGGATTAGCGGCAGGGCTGCTGGTGCAGATGTCGGCCAGTTGGGCCGAGGGGGCCTATTGCGGAGTGGCCAGACACGCTTTCCTGCGTCGGGTCTGCTGCCCGAAGCCTTCCTACCAATGGACCTGCCATACGGTAATGAAAACTTGTCCGGTCGTGGAATATGTCCCCAAGCAGGTTACCTGCTATCGGACCGTCTGCCAACCAGTCTATGAACAAAAAATGGTAACCCAGTGCCAGTATGTGCCGGTGGTAAAATATCGGGAGTGCCGAGAGACGATCTCCCGACCCGTCTATGAAACCCGGTGGGAAACCCGTACCGAAACCGTTTGCCGACCTGTCTATGAAACCAAAACCCGGCAAGTAACCTACACCGTATCTCGTCCGGTATATGAAACCCATTATCGAGAAGAGTGTTATACGGTTTGGAAGGCGGTCGTGGAGACCAAAAAGGTTAAGGTCTGCACTGGCCACTGGGAGACCCGGCAGGTAACCCTGCCGAGCACATGCGCCCCGGCCACCTGTCAACCTGCTACCTGCCAACCGGCTACCTGTGCCCCCCGGGTGGTATGCCAGCGGGTCTGGGTGCCGGAAGTGGTGGAAAAAGAGGTCCAATGCGTCCGCTACGTTCCGGAAGTCCAAACGCGCAAAGTTCCCTACACCGTTTGCCGATGGGTTACGGAACAAAAGACAGGCACTTGTACCTATACCGTCTGCCGATGGGTTACGGAAACGGTAACTCGGAAAGTGCCGGTCCAGACGTGCCGATGGGTTCAGCAGGAGGTGGTTCGGCGTGTGCCTTATACGGAGATGCAACTCCGGCAGTATCAGCGCCCGGTAACCACCGTCCGGTACGTGGAAAAACAAGTGCCTTACACGGTCACCAAATACGAACCTCGGCTAGTCTATAAGCAAGTACCGGTGCAGGTTTGTTGCCCGGCGCCTGTTTGTAAGGTAAGTTGTTGCGCTAACTAGAGACGAATTGCTCGGCCCTCAGCATGTACAGAAGGCCTCCACCTCCAACAGGCCCTGCAAGCTAGGACGGTCGAGCAACTCATTGCATGCTCCCTAATGGATGGCTGCCAGTGAGATAGCTCGGGGCAATATTTCGCAGCAGCCGCCGAGCAGCGAATTGCCTGGGCGGGAATGGAGGGCTGCCGCTGCGATGTTTACGGCTGGCGCCCTATTCCGTTACGCCCACGGATGGTCTGGCAAGGATGGATAGTACATGAGATGGATCGTCGAGGCGTTTTGGCCGCGGTTGTGGCGGGCGATGCAAAACTGGCAAGCCGACCAAGCAGCCCAGTTGGCCGCCGCATTGGCGTATTATGCGCTGCTATCGCTTTTTCCCCTGGTTTTGATTCTGTTGGCGGTCTTTGGGTATGTGCTGCGGTTTGTGCCCCAGGCGCAGTCGGCCCAACAAGAGCTGCTAAAACTTACGGCGGAAAACACCTCGCCAGCAGTAGCCGGGTATCTGGAACAGATTTTTACCCAGGTCCAAACCCAGGCGGACCTCAGTGGACCGGTGGGGCTAGTGGTGCTGGTGTTGACGGCTATTGGGATTTTTTCCCAATTGGAAACGGCGTTTGATCGGATTTGGCGGGTGCCGCCTGCGCCTTGGCAAGGAGCGTGGGGGGCGGTGCGAAACGCCTTGGTCTATCGGGTGCGGGCGTTTCTGATCCTGCTGGGGGTGGTGGTGGGGATGATGGCGGCGTTTTTTGGCAGCATGGCCCTAGCCGCTTTTCGCAGCTTGACCAACACGTTATGGGGCGGCCAATTGCTATGGAACGCTCTGGAAACGGCCGTCGGTCTAGTGGCCAGTTGGGGCTTGTTTGCTGTAATGTACAAAACAATCCCTAGGACCCAGGTGGCATGGTCCGCCGCTTCGGAAGGCGGAGCTGTTGCCGCCGTGCTTTGGGAACTGCTCCGCCGCTTTCTGGCCGCCTTCCTCATCAGCCCCCAATATTCCGCCTATGGAGTCGTCGGCGCCGTATTGGCGCTATTAGTTTGGATACAACTTACCGGCTGCATCCTCTTTCTGGGGGCCGAATACGCCCGCTGCCTCCAAGATCCGAAGTAACTTCCTCCCCCAGCAGACGCCCCAGATTTGCTGACGCCAATGCCTGTTGCCTCCTGCAATTCAAGGAACCGGCTGGTAGAATGCCCTTTCCTTTCATTGAAGGACTTTCCGGCTTTTTTGTTCCCCCAATACGGTTTGGCCGGCAGGGAAAATCGCCTGCTAGCCAGACGCTTCTCTGCTTTTGCTAGCCGTTGGCCTCAGGACGCTCCGACCCTCCTGCCAGGTTGGAAGGGGGCCAAACGCCTCTTGCTCTTCCGCTAGGTCGTACAGGGTTCCTACCCCGACGATTCAAAGCTACGGATACTGCATCGAAACACCTTTCGGTTTTCCTTTCGGTCGGCCTACCGGCGTTTTTTCTTCGCTTGCCGAGGGGGATTGCGTAACAGAATACTAACATATACACTATCATGCGTCGATCAGCATATTTTTATCTGCATCTTTGGGAATCCGACAGGGGGCTCTGACCCTACCTAGCGATTTTTGGAAAAATGGATATACTGCAGCTTATGTTTATCTGCCAGAGAGGCTATGGGAGTATTCCTAGGATTTTGTTTGCCGAAAAATTCGAAGGATTACCTGCTCGATTCTCCACAATGTTAAGGCCGACCCGAAGATACCATTTCCTCATCCATGGTAAACATGGAAGGTGGAAGAGCGTATCACCAAATAGGAGTTCTACGGAAGCGGAGGAAAGAAGTCATGAAGGCGGCCCAAACTGAGGCGAATGCCGGTTTCCGTAACATCCGTAAGGAGATGTTTTATGGCTGTAGCGAGGGTTTCGGACCAAGCGGGCGGAAGTTTTCTGCAAGGTGGGTTGGCGCACGGAGCGTTTGAGGATGTTTTCCAACGGTTGACCGGGCACGAACCGTTTCCATGGCAGAGGGCGCTTTATGACCGATTTGTGCAGGGCGACATCCCCGTTTGCTGCCACATCCCGACCGGCCTAGGCAAAACAGCCGTCGTAGCGATCTGGCTTATTGCCCTGGCCCACCGTCCAGACCTGTTGCCGCGCCGGTTGGTCTATGTGGTCAACCGCCGCACCGTGGTCGATCAGACCACCCACGAGGTGGAACGGAGCCAAACGCTTGCTAGAGTCTTTTGTGTCTGGTTAATCCATGAAGACTTAACAGCGCTCGGCTATGCGGTTGGGTGATGACTTGTATTGTGGCTTCTGAGTCGGGTTACTCCACGGAAACTTGACAAAGAGGCACAATTTTTGTAACTTTAGAAGCACGAACCCCGTATAAGTTAATCGTAGAGAATTGTAAGAAAGGTGATCTGTCCAGAGTGGCGTCCTGGAGGAGAAATAGGTTAGGAGGGCGTCTTGGCAAGATTCCGAAAGGCAACGGTTTAGTCTGGTTTTTTTGAAGGATTTTAAATGATGGCGAGTTCCTCCCGTTTTGAACAGATGTTTGTTCAAGCAACCGAAACGGAACGAGGGCCTTATCCGTACCAAGTCCGATTTGCCTGTGAACGGGAATTATCTCAGTTACTGAAGATTCCCACGGGGTTAGGGAAGACGGCTACCGTGGTGTTAGGATGGTTATGGCGTCGGCGGTTTGCTGATGAGGAAATCCGCAAGGGGACTCCACGTCGGCTAGTGTATTGTCTGCCGATGCGCGTGTTGGTAGAGCAAACGTTTGAAAACGTAGTCCGTTGGTTAGAGCGTTTGGGTCTTTTGGCTGGGCAGGCCGAATGGGCCGAAGGGCGCGGACGAAGGCTTCGTCGGTACCGGGTGGATATGGAAGCCTCGGTATCCGGGTGGGCGGCCCAACAGGGAGTATCCGGCGGCACGATCCCAGTCTGGATGCTGATGGGGGGAGAAACGGTTCAGAATTGGGATTGGTATCCAGAGCGAGAAGCCATTTTGATCGGCACGCAAGACATGTTGCTTTCCCGGGCCCTTAATCGCGGCTATGTTGCAAGCCGCAACCGCTGGCCTGTGGAGTTCGGTCTGTTGAACAATGACTGTCTTTGGGTCTTCGATGAGATTCAGCTCATGGGGAGCGGCCTGGCCACGACCGCCCAACTGGAAGCTTTTCGTCAGAACTTTTGGCCGCCTGCCCACCCGTGCCAATCCGTTTGGATGTCGGCAACGCTTGACCCCAATTGGCTTCGGACCGTCGATTTCGACCCTGGCCGGCTTCGCGCGATGGAGCTCCAACACCAAGACCTCCTGCTGCAAGAGGTGCGGCGGCGCATGGAAGCCCAAAAGCCTATCGCCAAAGCCCACCACCCTCTCACCGAGCCAGGCGGGCTGGCAGGGGAAATCCTGGATGCCCACCGGCCAGGCGCTCGCACGTTGGTTGTGGTCAATACGGTGCGGCGTGCGCGGGAGCTTTACTCGGCGATTCAGAAGTCGCTAAAAAAGGCCGCGGATCGCCCCGATCTGGTCCTGATTCATTCCCGTTTTCGGCCGCCGGACCGGCAGCGTGTTGTCGAACGGCTTTTAGCCGAACCGGGACCACGGGGAACCATCGTGATTTCCACGCAGGTGGTCGAAGCTGGAATCGATGTGAGTGCGACGACGCTGTTTACCGAGTTGGCCCCGTGGGCCTCGCTGGTGCAACGGTTCGGACGGTGCAACCGGGCCGGCCGGGATGCGGACGCCCAGGTCTTCTGGATCGACATACCGGGCGGCAATAAGGCCAAAGAGGCCGCAAAGCCTTATGCCTTGAAGGACCTGGAATTGGCCCGCGAGCATTTAGACCAATGTAGCCAGGTGGGGCCAGCCTATCTCCCCCATATTGAACTTCCCTACCAGCACCAGCACGTCATCCGGAGTAAAGACCTGCTGGAGCTTTTCGACACGACGCCCGATTTGGCTGGAAATGACATTGACATCGACCGCTATGTGCGCGAGGTGGAAGCAAGCGATGTGTATGTTTTCTGGCGCGATTGGGACGCCAATCAGAAGCCTGAGGAAAGCGGCCCGCAGCGGGGGGAACTCTGCCCGGTCTCTGTGGAGGAGTTTCGCAGCTTCTTAAAAGGCAAAAAGCAAGGGGCTTCCCCGCTGGCCTATCGGTGGAATTTTTTGGAAACAGCGTGGGACCCCGCCGACGCAGAAGCAATCTATCCCGGCCAAGTCTATCTGCTCCATGCCAGCGCAGGCGGTTACATGGCAGAGACCGGTTGGGACGCCAAGGCCACCGACGCCGTGCCTCCTCTGACGGTGGCCGAAGAAGCGGCGTCCCCCGAGGCCAACGAAGCCGATTCGGACTCCCAGGTCGATCGCTGGCAGTCGATCGCCGAACACACCGAGCAGGTCTGCCAGCAACTGGAGGCCATTCTGCAAATTGTGCCGATCAACGAGGAAGCCGATGCTCTGCGTCTAGCAGCCCGCTGGCACGACCGTGGAAAGGCCCATCCCGCGTTTATTGCGAAGCTAACCGCGGAGGCTTTGGCAACGCCCGAAGCGCGGCAAATCCTCTCCGGTTTGGGCGGGCAGATTGCCAAGGCGCCGCCGGCTCACTGGCGTGCCCGACTAGCCCCCAGCGCCGTGTGGGACCCCCATGACGGCCGCCGCCGGCACTTCCGCCATGAGTTGGCCTCTGCCTTAGCCCTGCTGATGTTGCCAGAGGAATCAGCCTCTGCTGAGCTTCGGGACCTGGCAGCGTATCTGGTGGCCGCTCATCATGGGAAGGTTCGATTGTCGATCCGTTCGCTGCCCAATGAATTTCCTCCGCCCGAACCTTTCCAGCGCTTCGCCCGAGGTGTTTGGGACGGCGACACTCTGCCGGCCACGGCGTTGGGCGATGGCGTTATCGCCGCCGAGGTGCGTTTGTCGCTGGAGCCGATCGAACTGGGGCTTTGCCAGTCGCCGCCGTTTACCCATCAGCCGAGTTGGGCCGAACGCATGCTCCGGCTCCGCGACAGCCTAGGCCCGTTTCGGTTGGCCTTTCTGGAGGCCTTGCTGCGGGCCGCCGACTGGCGCGCAAGCCACGCCCAACACGTCTGGCAACCATCTACCTAAGGAGAATCTACCATGCCCGAAGTGATTCTCGAAGGCTGCACGCCCGAACCACTGATGAGTTACCTCAAGGCGCTGGGTGTGCTGCGACTGGTCAGCGAGCAAGCAGACCCAGAAGCTCGCGCCTGCTGGCGGAACGACGTGTTCGTTCTTCGGAGCCGCCTCGACCGCGAAGACCTGATCGACTTCTTCCTCCACCGCTACCAGCCTACGCCTATTATCGCACCGTGGGCTGGCGGATCTGGTTTTTTTCTAAAGGATAACCGGAAGGCAATTGACGCACTGTCTGCCGAGAATGTCGCTCCCAGATGCCGTCGCTACCGGGAAGCTATTCTTTGTGCGCGTCGAATACTGGAGGAAGAAAACATTACCACAAAACCTCAAGATGAAGCGAAAGACGCCCTTCTTCGCCGCTACCGTCGCGAGTTGCCGGCCGAGACCGTCCAGTGGATGGATGCGGCGATGGTTCTCAGAGAAGAGGGCCAAACCTTTGCCCCCCTGTTGGGAACCGGCGGCAACGACGGCCGGCTCGACTTCACACAAAACTTCATGGGACGACTTGTCACGCTCGGGCTGCATCAACAGGAACCGTCGGAGCATTCCCGTGAGTGGCTTGAGCATGCCCTATTTGGCCGGGCCATAGCGGGACTACCCTCTAATCCCGTAGGTCAGTTCGCCCCGGGCCGGGCAGGCGGCCCCAACGCCACCCAAGGTATGGAAGGCGATCCCACGGATAACCCATGGGAGTTCGTCCTGATGCTTGAGGGGGCCCTTTGTCTGGCGGGAGCTGCCGTTCGCCGACTGAATGCCAGCAGTGAATCTCGCGCCTCGCTTCCGTTTACGGTGGCGCCTTCTTCTGCCGGTTTTGCTTCCGGTGCAGCGGCTGACACAAAGGCCTCCCGTGGTGAGCTGTGGCTGCCCGTATGGAGACGTCCCGCACAGATCGCCGAACTTCGCATGTTATTCGGCGAGGGCCGGGCGACCGTGGGCCGTCGTATAGCGCGCAGCGGCGTCGAATTCGCTAGGGCAGTGGCCAGCCTTGGGGTGGACCGTGGAATCAGCGAGTTCGTCCGGGTCGGCTTTCTCCAGCGAAGTGGAAAAGCGTATCTGGCAACACCTTTAGGACGAATTGATGTGCCGACCCAACCGCGGGCGGAAGTTGCCCTGCTCGACGAACTGGATCTGTGGCTGGATCGCTTTCGCACCGCCTGCGGAAACAAAGGACCGGCCAGATTGCTGCGAGCCATCGAAGCCATCGACCACGCCATTTTCAATTTCTGCCGCTACAAGGGTAGCCGTTTTTGTCAGACGGTGCTGGTAGCACTCGGCCGCGCCGAGCGCGAATTGGCCCGCACGGAGGGGAAGATCGGCAAGCGGGGGGTTCGGCCTCTTGCCGGGCTATCTCAGGCCTGGCTGCACGAAAGTAACGACGGCTCTCCGGAATTCGAAATCGCCCTCGCCCTGGCCGGTATCACCGGTCAGAGCGAAAAGATCGGTCCGTTGCGGGTCCATTTGGAGCCGGTCGATTGGCAGCGCAGGTGCCGGGCATGGGCCGACAGAGGTCGTTCGGTCGTCTGGACCTCCGCCGATCTGGCTGCGAATCTTTCCGCGGTGCTTGCCCGTCGGCTTATGGACGCCCAGAAGGCTGCATGCGAGTCCCTGCCGTTGGCCTCTCGTTCGCCTGCCTCGCTGGCCGCCATCAGCGCTTTTCTGGCCGGCCAGACGGACGACCAAAAGATCGAGGACCTCCTGTGGGCGCTCAACCTGGTTCAGCCGGCCCACATCTCTCCTTCTCCCCTCCCCGACAGCCCTCCTCTGCCACGCTGCTATGCGTTGCTCAAACTGCTATTGTTGCCCACGCCGCTTCGAATCGACCAAACAGAGTATTTCATCCGCCCGGAACCTCGGATGGTGCCGCTGTTGCGCGCAAACCGCATCGGCGAAGCCTGCCAGATCGCCGTGCGGCGCCTGCGCGCCTCCGGCCTGATGCCGATGCCGTTTGTCCGGGCTGGCAAGGCGACTCGAGACGACGACTGGCAAGAAGCCCATACGTCTGACATGTCAGGCAAGCGATTGGCCGCGGCCCTCCTGATCCCCATTTCCGACTCCGACGCGGTGTATCTTGCACAACTCGTTCTTCGACCCGACATGTCCTCTCAAACACTGTTCCTCTAACCTGTTGGAAAGGAGACGTAAAGCTATGACCATCCAGTACGACGCCCTGAACGATGTACCCCGTCTGTTGATGGAAGCCCGACTCCGGCCGCTTCAAGGCAATCGGTTCCAACCGACCGGTTTTCCCGATCTCGGCCCAGCCTGTTACACCCTGCCCGATGGCACGGAAATGCTTCTGGTCGAAAGCACGCAGTCGGTGGCCAATCGCATGGAGGCCGCCTGCTGGGACGAAGCAGCCGATGATCTGATCCCAGAACTGAAAGGCCTACCCTACATCTTGGTGACCAACGGAAACGGAGCCCCTCTGACCAACTCGATCCTGGAAGCCCACCGCATCAATTCCCCCTACATTCTGGAGGGAAAGGATCGCAGTGTTTTCGATCGTCTTAAGGCGGATGCCGCCGGCCTGGAAATCGGACCTGTCAAGCTCCGACAGCTCGCCTCGTTGGTATTCAAGTATGACCCCAATGCCATTTTGCATGGCGTCTTTCTGGCCAAAAGCGACTTGGCCGGTGGCCGATTGCGTCTGAGCCGCGCCCTGAGCGGGTTCATCGAAGCCGCCAATGTGCACGTGGCCGAAAGCGGTGGCGTCAAAAACGACCGTGTGGATCCCACCGGCGATACCAAACGAGGCTTTGGCAACGTCCCGTTCCATCGCACCGAATTCGTAGCCGAGAAGATCACGGCCTACTTCAATCTCGACCTGGCCCTGCTGCGAAGCTATGGCCTGGGCGACGACGCCACCAACCTCTTGATCGCCTTGGCCCTATTCAAAATTCGCCGGTTTCTCTCCACGGGGTTGCGATTGCGCACCGCCTGCGACCTGACGACCGACGGCGACCTGGTCGTGACTCAGCCGACCGGTTTTCTCGTCCCCGACGAAGAAACCCTCTTAGCCGAATGCCGCCGCCTGATTGACGCCTGCGGACGCCAGGGCCTCTTCGCCGAACCCCGCATTACCACCGTCAAGTGGGAGCCTGAGCGCAAGGCTGCCAAAACCCAGCAGTCCGAAACCGTCAACGAGGAGGAGGAAGACGAATGATTGGCGTTGCCCTCCGCTTTCCCTCTGGCCGGTTCCATGCCACGCCCTGGGGACGCCACGTCAACGAGGGCGCTCCCGAATGGCCCCCCTCGCCCTGGCGATTCTTACGCTGCCTGGTGGCTACCTGGAAACGCAAGCTCGACGATCAAATCACCCAGCAGCAGGCCCAAGACATCCTCACCCAGTTACTTGAACCCCCGGTTTTCCGATTGCCCCACGCAAGCACTGGCCACGCACGCTATTTCATGCCGTGGTTCAAAACAGGACCGGAGGCCAGAACCCTGGTCTTCGACGCCTTTGTCGCCCTGCCGCCACAGGCGGAAATGGCCATCGTTTGGCCAACGGCTCAGCTCAGCCAGCATCAACAGGATCAACTCAGCCTGCTTCTTGCCCATCTGAACTACTTCGGGCGTGCCGAGTCCTGGTGTGATGCTCGTTTACTCAATGAGGCCGAAACAGAATCGGCCTTCCTACAGGCCAACTGCAAGCCGCTCAACGCCCAACCTCTTCCTCCCGGCTGGGAACTGGTCCGGGTGTTATGTGCAGACCCGGCTCTTGCCCTGGACAACAGTGCCTTCTCGAAAACGGTGCACCGCAAGGTTCGTGGCAAGCTCATCCCAAAAACCGAAAGAACCGCTCCAATGTATGACCCCGACTGGCACCTTTGCGCCGAGACCCTCTGGCTTCGCCAAGAACGATGGTCCGATCCGCCTGGCAGCCGATGGGTTCAGTACATCCGACGCCGCGATTGCTTCCAAATCGACCCCTCTCCCAAACGGCTTATCAGTCGCCCCCGGCCCCAGGTTGTTCGCTTCGTCCTCGATTCAGCCGTTTTGCCCCGGGCCACCGAAACGCTCCCCATCGCCGACGCCGCACGCCGCACGCTCATGAGGCTGTTCGGACGCCTGTTCCCCAACCCCGACGGCTCCAAGGGACGCTCGCCCCTTTTCTCCGGCAAGGACTCCCACGGCCGTCCGCTCACCGGCCATCTCCACGCCTATTATCTCCCTACCGATGAGGACCAGGACGGCCTGCTCGATCACCTAACCATCTTTGCCCAAGAAGGGTTCGGCCCCCAAGAGCTAAAGGCCCTCGACGCCTTCCGCAAACTGTACATTCCCGAACGGGAGGAATCGGGGCATCCTTTGCGCCTTTTGTGGCTCGGTTCGGGCCGACTGCCCGATTACGCCACAGGACCCCTACGCCCTGCTGCCCGTTGGATATCCGCCACTCCCTTTGTGGCCCCTCGATATCCTAAGCCCCGTGGCACTAAACGCGATCCCCCAGAATTGCTTCGTTCTCCCCTGCTCTTCCTGGAAGCTGTTGTGCGCGAAGAATTGCTCCGTCTGATCCAACGGCGCCCCGATTTGGCTCATATTCGACCCGAAACCATTCAGGTCGCCCCATGCACAGATCAACATGGCGTCTTCCGCATCCCTCAGCGCACCGGAAAGTTAGGCCTGCGTCCCATCCAGTTCAAACGATTTCGCAAAAAACCCACTGACGACGGCGGACGACGTCCCGCCGGCGCATTTCAAATTGTTTTCCCTGAACCAATATTCGGACCCATTTGCTTGGGCCATTCCTGTCATTTCGGTCTCGGACTGTTTATGCCCTTAGACGATTAAACTTCCTTGCCTTCCTGCTTGCGATCTGCTTGCTCTTTGACAATTCGCTTATATACCGATGGGGTTGATGGAACCGCCGGCACTGCCAGTCTTCTAGGGGGGAGGCCTGTTCTAGGTCTCCCCCCCGCCTGGGGCCTGATGGCGCCGCCAGCTCCGCCCTCTGCATCGATGCACATGCCATCCGCTCTACCCATCTCTCTGCTCAGGCTGACATCGATGCCGCGAGTGCAAAACATCCTTTTTCCGTAACACTTCAGCCGACTGATTGTCCTTCCCGCCCTAGCGGGAATCCAGCCATCAGAGCGCCATCCGCGACGTGGCAGGCGCCTTTGGCGTTGCAATGTCCTTCCCGCTCTAGCGGCCATATCGTCATTCCCGCTCTAGCGGGAATTCAGAATAGCGCAACAATAAAAACGGGATTCCTGCTTGTGTAGGAATGCCAGCGTACCCATTTGGCTGAAGTGTTACCTTTTTCTCCAATTTTAGGACATCCTCTTCGGCAGCACGGACGCCTTGGGTTAACTACTTCGGTGATTCTAGGAGGTGCTGCCATGACGATTGCTGTTTGGACTCGCCTTGAGCAACACGATGTCCCGGACCTGATTCCCGCTCGGATGCTCAATGAGTTTTGTTATTGTCCGCGTTTGGCCTATTTGGAGTGGGTTCAGGGCGAATTTACCGACAATCTGGACACCCTCCAGGGCCGTTTTGATCATCGTCGGCTCGATGGGGCTGAAACTACTGCCTTGCCAGAACCCGTTGTCCGGCCCTGTTCCGAATCTTCTGCTTCTGGCAGCGACGGCTCTGCCGATTCGATCCCCTTTGAACCCATTCATGCCCGCAGTGTCCTTCTTTCGGCGCCGGAGGAAGGCCTGATCGCCCGCATTGACCTACTGGATCTGGAAAACTCCACCGCCGTACCGGTCGATTACAAACATGGTCCTCTTCCCGATCTTCCGGAGCAGGCCTGGGAGCCGGAGCGCGTTCAGCTTTGTGCTCAGGGCCTGATTCTCCGGGCCAACGGCTATCATTGCGAAGGGGGCTTCCTCTATTACGTCCAATCGCGCCGCCGCGTCTCCGTCCCCTTTGACGAACCGCTCATCGAACGCACCCGAGCTCTGGTTTACCAGTTTCGTCAAACGGTGGCCAGCGGTCGCATTCCCCCTCCCTTGGACGACAGTCCCAAGTGCCCTCGCTGTTCGTTGGTGGGTATATGTTTACCTGATGAAACCCGCTTTTTCCTCCCAAAGGATTCTCCCGGCCTCCTCGCGGAATCCCCAGGGGACGATCAGACCGCTGCTGTCCCTTCCGCCCCTCGCGAAGTCCGTCGCCTCATCCCCGCCCGCGACGACGCCTTGCCGCTATATGTTCAGGAGCAGGGACTTACCCTGGGAAAACAGGGCGATCTCTTGCTTATCCGCCGTCGCCAGGAAACTCTTCAGCAGGTCCGCCTCTTGGACACCTCGCAGGTCTGTCTATTCGGCAACGTGCAACTTACCACGCAGGCCCTCCGTGAGCTTTGTGCCGCGGGGATTCCGATTTGTTATTTCTCTTATGGCGGTTGGTTTTATGGCATGACCACCGGTCTGATGCATAAGAACGTGGAGCTTCGCCTGGCCCAGTTCCGTTGGGCCGTTCACCCCCGCCGGGCTTTGGCCTTGGCTCGCCGGTTTGTGGTCGGCAAAATCAAAAACTGCCGCACCCTTATCCGACGCCATCTGCCCAACCAGCAGGCCGACCTCCTCCAACTTGCCCAATTGGCCCGTCAGGCCGCCGCCGCTCCCGACCCACCCACTCTGCTGGGCATCGAAGGGGCCGCCGCTCAAATCTATTTCGCCGCCTTCGCTCAATTGCTTAAACCCGGCACGCATTTTAATTTCGAAACCCGAAACCGCCGTCCCCCTCGCGATCCCGTCAACGCCCTGCTCAGCTTCCTCTACGCCCTACTTACCAAGGAGCTGACTATCGTCGTCCATACCATGGGCTTCGATCCGATGTTGGGCTTCTTCCACCGCCCACGCTACGGCCGGCCTTCCCTGGCTCTGGACTTGGCCGAGGAGTTTCGCCCTCTGCTGGCCGACTCCGTCGTCCTTTCCCTGATCAATACCGGCGAAATCTCCCAAGACGATTTCATCCGCCGGGCAGGCGCCGTTTCGCTTACCGAGCGAGGCCGTCGCACCGTCATCGCCGCCTTCGAACGTCGTCTCGACTCCCTGATCCGGCATCCCCTGTTCGGTTATCGGATCAGTTACCGTCGGGTCCTCCACGTCCAGGCCCGCCTCCTGGCCCGTACCCTCCTGGGCGAAATCCCCCACTACCCCAATTTCCTCACCCGCTAACCTCACTGGAAGCGCGGACATCCCGTCCGCAATTCTTCCCTCTCCCCGCCGCGGCAGAGGCCGGCTAGCCGTCAGGCTAGCCGGGTGAGGGGGCCCGGCAGCCGCAAAGGCCGCACCGGGCGGAAAACGACATTCTCACTTACGTTCACCTGCCTGACTATTCTTTCTTCCTCCTGGAGCCTTCCTATGCGAAATGTCTTTCTTGTTTGTTACGATGTCGCTGATGAAAAACGCCTGCAGCGCACGTACAAAAAAATGCTCGGCTTCGGCGACCCCTTGCAGTATTCTGTCTTCCGCTGCGAACTGTCGCCGACCGAAAAACAACTCCTTAAACAGGCCCTTTGGGATATACTCAATTGGCAACAAGATCGGGTAATGGTGGTCGATCTCGGCCCGGCTGGGGCCAGAGGCGATCGTTGTGTGGAGTTCTGGGGGAAGCCCCGCTTGCCTCCCACCCCACGCTCGGCTATCATTATTTAGTAGCTGCGTCTGAGGCCCCGGCTTGCCCATCCGCCTCCATACCCTTTGCGAGCGGTCCAGTGACGCACAAAACCCCAGCCCCGCTC
This sequence comes from uncultured Thermoguttaceae bacterium, assembly GCA_938042245.1. Lineage (GTDB taxonomy): Bacteria > Planctomycetota > Planctomycetia > Pirellulales > Thermoguttaceae > JANXAQ01. Next base: position 515 of record CALIRO010000009.1, on the reverse strand, counting down.
GAATCTTTTAAACCCTTGCCTATCAATTACTTACTTCCATGAGGGTTGTTCCCTTGCTCCTGCTACCCCCCTCTAGACAACACCCGCTCGAATCGGCTATCTTAACCTGTTATAAACGAACGGGTTGCGATGCCCGGACTTTCCACGGCTAAACAGCCGTGGCCCCATTGAAGCCACGTCTATTTCCCACTCCCCTCTGACGAAAATAGTATACCTTTCCACGGCTAAACAGCCGTGGCCCCATTGAAGCGGCGACTCCCGGATCGGCTTGCCGGAGCTTTGCCGCCCTTTCCACGGCTAAACAGCCGTGGCCCCATTGAAGCTAAGCCTGGCCCCGAACCCTTCCACTGTGCCCCTAGCTTTCCACGGCTAAACAGCCGTGGCCCCATTGAAGCGTCGACTATCAGCAACTCAACCTCCTGGTGGATCGGTGCTGCTTTCCACGGCTAAACAGCCGTGGCCCCATTGAAGCGCGTAAGGACGATCGATTGTCCTCATATGGTATTGTACGCTTT
>CALIRO010000008.1 GCA_938042245.1 uncultured Thermoguttaceae bacterium | reverse complement strand
ACACCACGTTCCAAACGGTACACCACTTTCCAAAGGGTACACCCATGAGCGCGTACCTCGGCATCGACGTAGGCACTTCCGGCACCAAAACGCTGGCCATCGACCAGCGCGGGACAATTCTGGCTTCGGCGATCGAAACCTACCCCTGTTACGTCCCCAAACCGCTGTGGAGCGAGCAAGACCCGGAGGATTGGTGGCGGGCTACCATCGCCTCGGTTCGCCGGGTGATGGAAACCGCACAACTCAAACCTGGCGACGTACGAGCCATCGGGCTGTCGGGCCAGATGCACGGCTCGGTGTTCTTGGACAAGAACGACAAGGTGATTCGCCGGGCGATCCTGTGGAACGACCAGCGCACCGCCGCCGAGTGCGAGGAAATGGAAGCCCGGGTGGGCGGCCGGAAGAATCTGATAAAGCTGGTAGCCAATCCGGCCATGACGGGCTTTACCGCCCCGAAGATCCTGTGGTTGCGCAATCACGAGCCGCGGAACTTCGAGCGCACCCGGAAAATCCTTCTTCCCAAGGACGAAATCCGCCGCCGACTGACCGGCGTGTACGCCACCGAGGTAAGCGACGCCAGCGGAATGCTCTTGCTGGATGTGGCCAATCGCACTTGGTCCAAGAAGTTGTTGGATAAGCTGGAGCTGGATATCGACCTGTTGCCCCAGTGCTACGAGTCTGAAGATGTTACTGGCACGCTGACACCGGCGGCCGCCGAAGCGTTGGGACTTACCACCGATTGTCTGGTGGTGGGAGGGGCGGGCGACTGCGCCGCCGGGGCGGTGGGTAACGGCATTGTGGCCAAAGGCGTGCTTTCCACCTCCATCGGCACTTCCGGGGTGATGTTCGTGCATTGCGATCAGGTGAAGATCGACCCCCAGGGACGAATCCACACCTTTTGCCACGCAGTGCGCGGAAAATGGCACATGATGGGCGTGAACCTTTCGGCCGGCGGGTCGTTGCAATGGTTCCGCAACGAGCTGTGCAAGACCGACGCTGCCGCGGCCAAACAAGAAGGGAAGGAAATATACGATCTGCTGACGGCAGAAGCCGCCCAGGCCCCGCCCGGAAGCCAGGGGCTGTTCTTCTTGCCCTATCTTAGCGGCGAGCGCACACCCCATGCCGATCCGCATGCCCGCGGCTGTTTCGTGGGCTTGACCCTGGCCCACACTCGCGGCCATGTGGTGCGTGCCATCATGGAAGGCGTGGTTTACGCGCTGCGCGACAGTCTGGAGATCATCGAGAAGCTGGGTGTACCGGTGCGGCAGATTCGCGCTTCCGGCGGCGGTTCGCGCAGTCCGCTGTGGCGGCAGATACAGGCCGATGTCTTTGGCCGCAAAGTTGTGACCATCAACAGCGAGGAAGGCCCAGCTTTCGGAGTGGCCCTCCTGGCGGCCGTGGGCGCCGGCGCGTATAAGAACGTGGTGGAAGCCTGCGAGGCAACCATCCGCGTAACGCAGCAAACTACGCCGAACCGCACGGCAGTGAACTATTACAATCGGGCGTTCCCGCTCTACCAGCAGCTTTATCGCTCGTTGAAAGAGGATTTCCAACGTATCGCCGCGCTGGAAGGATAGGGCGATTATGTGGTAGCGTGCTGGCTGCGTTCAGCGCGCAAGACCAGCGTGTGCCCAGGGGGCGAAAACGCCGTCCGTTGTGCCGTTGGGCAGTGAGGGGTCGTGACCTTCGGTGGTCTTTCCCGGTGGCTGCCGCGCTGCCAAAGCTGGCTTGGCTGGAAGCGCAGGTTTTCCCGATTTCGGCAGCTTATCGCCGACCAGAAGAGCTTGAGGCGCTTTTCCGATGGACTATGACAACAAACCGCGGTCACGTACCCCGCTGTACGAGTGGCACGTCAGCCACAACGCTCGAATGGTGGACTTTTCGGGCTGGGAAATGCCGCTGTATTACTCTTCGATTATCGAAGAGCACCATGCGACGCGATCGGCCGTGGGACTGACCGACATCAGCCACATGGGCCGTTTGCGTTTCGAGGGGCCGGGAGCAGCCGTTTTCCTGGCCGAATTGCTCACCCGCCGCGTGGCCGACATGCAACTGGGACAAATCCGCTACTCGCTGGTGACCAACTACCAGGGCGGCATTATGGACGACGTGCTGGTGGGCTATTACCACAACGCCCACGGACAGCCGTTTTACGTGCTGGTGGTGAATGCCTGCAACCGAGAGAAGATCGTCGCCTGGGTGCGGCAGCATTTGCCGCCGGAGCGGGCACTGCGACGCGGTAGGGAAGTGCTTTTCTCGGATGTAACTCCGCTGTGGGCGATGTTCGCCATCAGCGGGCCGCGCTCGATGGCCTTGTTGCAGCCGCTGGTGGACGTGGACCTTCAGTGGATGAAATACTACCGCGGCGCCCAAGTGCGCATCTTGCACCCCGCGGCCAAGCGACAAGGGGGAATCCTCAGCCGCACCGGGTACACCGGCGAAGACGGATTCGAACTGAGCATCGGAGCCGACATAGCCGCCGACGTTTGGGAAGTACTGGTGGAATACGGCAAGTCGCTGGGAGCGAAGCCCACAGGATTGGGAGCCCGCGACACCTTGCGCCTGGAAGCCGGTATGCCGCTGTATGGCCACGAGCTGACCGAACAAATCGACCCATTCCAAGCGGGGCTGGGCTACACGTGCTATCTGACCGGCTATGATTTTCCCGGCCGCGACGCACTGCTGCGCATCCAAGAACGTCGACCGCAGTTGATACGCGTTGGTTTGCAAGCCGAAGGCCGCCGTGTTCCCCGCCAAGGGTGCACCGTGCTGCGCAACGGCGTAGCGATCGGCACGGTGACCAGCGGCACTTTCTCGCCCACGTTGCAAAAGTCGATCGCCATGGGTTATATTTCTCCGGAACATGCCGCGCCGGGCACCGCCGTACAAATCGACATCCGCGGTCGGCTCGAACCGGCAATCGTTGTCGAGCTACCGTTCTATCGACGCGACAGAACTTGAGGATTACGCCATGCTTGCCCCGGACCAATTGCGATACACGCCGACCCACGAATGGGCGCAGCTCGAAACGGCCGCTGATGGGACGCCGCTGGTGACCGTCGGTATAACCGCTTACGCGCTGGAAGCCCTCACCGACTTGGTGTACATCGACCTGCCCGAGCCGGGCCGCGAAGTCAAAGCCGGACAACCGTTCGGGGAGGTGGAGTCTGTCAAGGCCGTCAGCGAGTTGTATAGTCCCGTGGACGGGCAGATCGTCGAGTCGAACACCGCCATCGCCAACAACTTGGAGCAGCTCTCGAAAGACCCGTATCATTCCGGATGGCTAGTAAAAATCAAACCCAGCGCCCCGGGCCAACTAGACCAACTTCTCGATTACGCGGCATATAAGAAACTATGCGAAGCAAACCCCTTGCATTGACGGTCGGCGCAACTATCCCGCTGGTGCCTGCGGTCGACAGACGATAGCAGTCCGGCAACGCCGGAGCGATCAACCGGCACGAGTAAACCGATGCCTTCGATGGCCGCGATGGCTTACGATCGCCCGATTTCCTTATAATTCCTTCAACACTTTACAATGGCTCCGATTTCTAATGCTTCTGATTTTTTCTGATTTCTTCTGATGGCTGCGATGGCTTATCTGCTTAATACCGACGCGGATCAACAGGCGATGCTGCGGGAGATTGGCGCGGCGTCGATCGAGGAGCTTTTGGACAGCATTCCTGCGGAGCTGCGCTTGCAGCGGCCGCTGGAGCTTCCGCCCGCGCTGGGCGAAATGGAGCTGGCAGCACTGGTAGAGCGTCTGGCTGCCGCAAACGTCTCCACGCAACAAGCGGTTTGTTTTTTGGGCGCAGGGGCGTACGACCACTTCGTACCCGCGGTGGTCGATTTCGTAGCCGCCCGCAGCGAGTTCTACACTGCTTACACCCCCTATCAGCCCGAGGCCAGCCAAGGCACGCTCCAGGCGATGTTCGAGTACCAGACCCTGATCACCCAACTGACTGGTTTAGACGTTTCCAACGCCAGTCTTTACGACGGGGCTAGCGCGATGGCCGAAGCGGTACTGATGGCTCTGTCGGCCGAGCCGGGCCGCTCGGAGGTAATCGTAGCCGAGAGCGTCCACCCGGAATATCGGCAAGTGCTGGCCGCTTATCTGGCCAACATCGACGTGGAGATTCATACCGTGCCCACGCCAAATGGGGCCGTGGAACTGGCATCGCTGGGGCAGATTGTTTGCCAGCGCACAGCGTGCGTAGTGGTACAGCATCCGAATTTCTTCGGATGCCTCGAAGACGTGCAAGCGGTTGCCGACTTCGCCCACCAAGCCGGCGCGGCGCTGGTGCAAGTGTTCGACCCGATAAGCCTGGGAGTGCTCCGCCGCCCGGGGCAATTGGGCGCCGATATCGCCGTGGCGGAAGGGCAGTGTCTGGGCAATCATCTGAGCTTTGGCGGCCCGTATCTGGGCATTCTGGCTTGTCGCGAGCAATTTCTCCGCCGGATGCCAGGGCGTCTGGTCGGCCAGACGACAGATCGCACCGGTCGTCGCTGCTGGGTGCTTACCTTGCAAACCCGCGAACAACACATCCGCCGCGAAAAGGCCACCAGCAACATCTGCACCAACCAAGGCCTGATGGCCCTTCGAGCGAGCATCTACTTGGCTCTGATGGGGCCGCAAGGACTTCGGGAGGTGGCGAACCTATGCCTTCAGAAGACCCGGTATGCCCTGGACCAGATTACCCGCACCGGACGATGGCAGGCGGCGTTCCAACGTCCTGTTTTTAAGGAGTTTGTGATTCGGCGGCCCGGCCAAGATATGGAGGCCCTGGTTTCCGCCGCCGCCAAAGAAGGCCTCTTTGCTGGGGTGCCGCTGGGCCGCTGGTTTCCAGAGCTTGCCGATGGGCTGCTGGTAGCCGTTACGGAAAAACGCACCAAGGCCGACATCGACCGCTGGGCCGCCCTGCTGGCCGAATAATCCGAACAAATCCTCTGCCCGCCTCAATCCACACTGGTTTGTGGGCTACCCAACGCTGGTTTTTCTCCTATCCAAAGCCGCCGCTGTGCTAGCTAAGGCCTGTTTTATGAGAAAGGACGCAATCGATGGTATCTTGGGCAGATCGGGTGTCCGTATTGGATAGTGGCGATCCTAGGTTATATCACGTGCAGACGGTTGGGCCGGGGCCGGAGGGTCGTCTGCCGATTGAAGAACAAATGTTGCTAGAATCTCCTAGCGGCTTGATTTTTGGCATGACCGAAAGCGCCGGTATGGGTTGGCCAGCGGATCGGCTCACCGGCCCCCATTATCTGCTGTTGAGCAATCTGGGCGGTATTCGGGCGCCGGATGGTCGGCCCGTGGCCTTGGGCTTTCATACCGGGCATTTTGAGTTGGGCATGGCGTTGGAGGCAGCGGCCCAGGAATTGGCTCAAGCCGGCGGAGTACCCTTTGCTGCCTATTGCACCGATCCCTGCGACGGCCGCACCCAAGGCCATCCGGGGATGTTCGACAGTTTGGCCTATCGGAACGATGCGGCCATGCTGTTTCGGCGGTTGGCCCGGAGTTTGCCGGGTTTGCGGGGTCTTTTGGCTGTTGGCGGCTGTGATAAAAGTTTGCCTGCGATGCTGATGGCCCTGGCCAGCCTCCGGGATTGGCCCGCTCTGGTGGTACCTGCCGGTGTAACTTTGCCCAGTCGTGATGCCGAGGACACCGCCGAAGTGCAAACCTTGGGTGCCCGATTTGCCCGGGGCGAAATCAGCCTGGAGCGGGCCGCCGTCATGGGTTGCCGGGCCTGCGGCAGTCAGGGCGGAACCTGCCAGTTCTTGGGCACAGCCGCCACAGGTCAGGTCATGGCCGAAGCCTTGGGATTGACCTTGCCTCATGCAGCCCTTGTGCCTTCGGGCCAACCGGTCTGGCTGGACTTGGCCCGCCGAAGCGCCCGAGCGCTAATGGACATGGATCAACGAGGCGTTCGGCTCTCCGACATTCTCAGCCCAGCCGCCCTCCGAAATGCTATGGTGGTTTTTGCCGCCTTTGGTGGTTCGACGAATTGGATTTTGCATTTGGCGGCCGTTGCCCATGCAGCAGGCCTGCCTAGGCCTACCTTGGAGGATTGGCAGCAGGTGCATCGGCAGACGCCCCGGCTGGTTTCGGTGCTGCCGAACGGGCCGGTCAATCATCCCACGGTGCGCGTCTGGCTTGCAGGCGGTGTGCCGGAAGTGATGCTTCGGCTCCGGGACTGGAACCTTCTGGACCTGGAGGCGATGACAGTAAGCGGTCTTACGGTGGGCCAAGTTTTGGCCTGGTGGGAGCAAAGCCCACGGCGTCAGGCCTGCCGACAACGATTGGAGGAAGCCGATGGTGTGGATCCGGACCAGGTGATCTTCAGCCCACAACAAGCTCGGCAATTGGGACTGGGCGGCACATTATGTTTTCCTAAGGGGAATCTGGCCCCAGAGGGCTCGGTGATCAAAAGTACGGCTATCGACCCCCGAGTGCTGGACGCCGATGGAGTCTATCGGAAAACCGGCCCGGCACGCGTCTTCTGCCGGGAAGCCGACGCTGTTGCCGCCATTAAAGGCATCGGCCCCCAAGAGCCGATCCGGCCCGGCGAGGTGCTGGTCCTGATCGGTCTAGGCCCGTTGGGCGCCGGATTGCCTGAAATCTACCAAATCACCGGAGCACTTCGACATCTGTCCTGGGGACACGAAGTGGCCGTTTTGACCGATGCTCGTTTTTCCGGAGTAAGCACCGGGGCCTGCATCGGACTGGTAGCGCCGGAGGCACTGGCAGGAGGACCCATAGGTAAACTACGGGATGGAGATCGAATCCGAATTGTCGTGGATCCCCATCGCCTTCAGGGCCAGGTCGATTTGGTGGGCGACACCCGGCAGGAGTTTACCCCGGAAGAAGCTGACGCAGAACTTCGGCGTCGGCCCATGCACCCGCAGCTTGCGCCGGATCCGAGACTATCGGAAGACACCCGGCTTTGGGCGCTGCTGCAAACGTTAAGCGGCGGCCCCTGGGCCGGATCGGTCTATGACCTCCAAACCATCCTCCAAAAACTCCGAAACCATACGACCACATTAGGTAACCAGGGGCTCTATTGAAGCGGATTGAGGAAACACTTCCGCCGAGAACGCCTGGGTATTCTGGAACCATTCGGGCAAAGGAGCCTCTGTTTTGTCATCTCCGCAAAAGTCCCCGATCCAGAAACCACCCGGACGCAGTGCAAAGGAGCCTGGATTGCCGCCTGCGCTGGGGAATGAGACATCGAAGGCCCCCTCACCCGGCCAAGCTGACCCTTGGCCGGCCTCTCCCGCGGAGGGGAGAGGCGTGAATTCCCCCTCACCCGGCCAACGCCCCTTGCCCTTCCGGGCAAGGCTCTGGCCGGCATCTCCCGCGGAGGGGAGAGGCGATGTTTTGCAGAGGGGAGAGGCGAATGCGGGCGGGGCGCCTGTGCTACTGGCGGTGGGGGGAGGAACCTTTGCACTCCGAGCAGTTGTAGAGGATCAAGATGGGTCCATCTCGAATAGGCGGCCTTGGCGGGGACGATCTTGACGGGCAATGCAATCCGGCTGATCGTATTCAGCGGAGTTGACCCGTAGGGAGACCGAATAGATTTCCAGCAGTTCCTCCGGATATGGTTGGAGGGCGGGGGCGAGTTTCTCTGGGTCGGTAACTGCCCGATCAAGCCAAAGGGAATAATGTTCCGGCAGCAGCAGGGCGGGCATTCGGTCATGGATTGGCCGGACGAGCTCATTGGCCGAGGTGGTCAGGACTACACATGAAGGTAGTGTCCACGGTTGTGCCGGGGGAGGTGGTTTCCACAGTCCGGCCATGCCGAAGGGCCGATCGTCTTTGCGGTGGATAAAAAATGGCTGTCGGCTGCCGGCGAGTGTTTCCCATTCATAGAAGCCGTCGGCCAGGACCAGACAACGATGGGCCTCCAGCAGGGAGCGGAAGCGGGGCTGTTGCAAAGCGGACTCAGCCCGCAGATTCACCAACAGGGAGCCGGTTTCTGGGGCTGGTCGGCCCCCGGGCCGAAATCCCCACTGCATCCAGACCAACTGCCGATGCGAAGGGTCAGAGCTTGCTGGGGTGGGCTGGCCGAGGAATGCCCCCGGCGCATGAACTGCCCTGTGCGAAGAGGCGGCCTCGGTGTGGTTTTTCCCCGACGGTTCGGTTTCCTGCAGGTGGGCCGAAGGGCCCACAACGACCAAAATCGCCTGAGTAGGGGCGATGTTATAGCGGGGCGGCAACGGCTCTAGGAGGATCACCAAAAATTCTCCCGCGACCAGTTCGGCGGAACTTCGAAGCGTAAACCGGCCACACATCCGATGCTCCTTGCCTTTGCCCGAAACGGGTATGGTTTACCTCAACGGCCAGGATTACGAAGAGGAAGGGGGGGCTTTGTGGGTGGTCTTTTTGTTAGCTGGGGGGAGAAACTGTTCATAGGCGGCCACAGCCAGCCGGTCGCATCGCTCGTTTTCCGGATGGCCCGTGTGGCTAGGAATGTGGCGGACGTGGAGCTGATGTTGGCATAGCAGTTCGTCCAGACGTTGCCAAAGTTCCAGGTTTTTGAGCTTTTTCCAGGCGCCGGTTTGCCGGCGGCGCCAGCCTTGGGCTTTCCAGCGGGGTAGCCACTCGGCCAGTCCACGGGCGACATATTGACTGTCGGTAACCAATTCGACACTAGTAGGCCGTTTCAGCGCTTCTAGGCCCCGGATGACCGCCAAGAGTTCCATGCGGTTATTGGTGGTCCAGGGTTCTGCGCCGCTTTGTTCGATTTGGCGTCCGGTGCGTCGATGTCTGAGGATAAACGCCCAGCCGCCCGGCCCAGGATTACCATAGCAGGCCCCATCGGTAAAAAGCACTACTTCGGTGGGGGCATCCGGAGTATTCCCTAAATCGTTTTCATCCATGATTTCGGAGAAAAAGTTTTTTGGAAAACGGTTTCATCTCATAAAAGATGCTAAGGACATTTGAAAGAAAAGCTTCTTCTACGGAAAGCCTTCGGAGTGGTTCCGAGGGCCAGATTAGTAGGAGCCAGCGGACAATGGCAGGCCGTCGGCCGACAGGTTCAGCCGATCCCAAACCGAGGCATAGTTGATCGTATTACTGACTTCAATATGGTTGCTGATCCAGTGGACGCTGCCGTCGGCAAAGCAGACATGAATGCCGCCCGGATGCATACTGCGAGCCGCTGCCTGCCGATTGGGCGAACTGCTGGTGCCTTCATAGCAGGTCATCCGAAGTTGCTGAAGGCGTTCTCGGCCTACGGCCGCCACAATTTCCGCACAGCCGGCGATATCGTCGGCGTTGTAGGTGATCGGATTTGGCCCAGCCGCATCCCCTACATAGCCGTGCGCCCAACAAGCACTAGGGCCGGCGCCGGACATGGCCCAGACGCCCCGACAATCGTTCGGGGCCACACCGGCCCGAATTTCCAGCAGTAAGATCGTCTGGCTCGAGCCGTCCCGGATATCGTCCATTCGGCAAGCGGCGTTGGCGCCCATGACGCCGCGGATACGATTGTCGGCCCAACCTTTTACCGAAGCGGCACAACCGGAACCGCCGGTACCATAATCGTTGCAATGGGCACTGTCGGACTGGAAGCCCAGAGCACCATTGGCGCCGTAATTGCCTCTGGCCCAGTTGGGACCGTGGTTACTGGTGTGGGCACTACCGGGAGTGCCGCTGTATTTGGTTCGGTTGAAGGAATCGGAAGGGCAAAGCATGATGGGTATTTCTGTGGAGCGAGGGCCGGCGTTGACCTCATGCGGAATCGGATAGTCGCGGTTAAAGGCGGTGTATAGGGCTTGCTGTTCGATGAACGGCAGGATCAGGATCGCCCAGGTTTCGCGGAGATTGAATTGATTTTGTTGATCGATGTCGGTGCTATTTCGGCCGGGCCAAAGATCAGCCCACACCGAGGCGGGCGGGAAACTTTTATGTTGGTTTTCATAATTTAGGCAGCCCAGGCCGAGCTGTTTGAGGTTGTTCTGGCACTGGGCGCGTCGGGCGGCCTCTCGGGCGGCCTGGACCGCCGGCAGGAGCAGCGCAATCAAAATGCCAATAATCGTAATGACCACCAGAAGTTCTACTAAGGTGAAACCAACCCGATCGCCAGAGCGTTTTTGGAACCACCCCATCGTCCACCCTTTCGTCACAAGAATCGGAATCCCGAAGGAAGATTGGCCCGTGTTCCCGTTTTGCTCAGCTACAAAGCCCTGGAATATTCATCACGCCACGGAATATCCACGCAGAGCAAGGTCTCCGGTTATTGGATTCCTAGCGGCTTTGGCACTTTGATATGGAATTCCCGCTGCAGGCCGACTTCAATCGTCAGGGGCGTGGTGGTAGCGTCGCTATATTCTTTGGGAAATAGATGATATACAGGCGAACCGTTTTTGTCGAAGGCTTTGACCACCACTTTATGTTGGCCTCGGATGGCCCCATCGTTGTAGTCGTAGGTGGAGACGTTGGAGAAGGAGCCATCGGAGACATTGACTTCGGCTCGGCCAGGCCGGGGGTGGGTCTTTGGGTCCTTTGGCTTTTCTTGGCTGTTGAATTCCAAAAGCAGACTAGCTGCCGGAATCAATGAGCCATCTTCGTAGGTAACTTTACCGTGGATGGGGACCACGCCATAGGGCTGGCCGCCACAGCCTGCGAGCACTAGCAATAGCAGGAACGCAGGAGCCAAAGCCCCCCCTATGGAGGTTTGGGGTAGCCGAGGGTAATGAGTTTGCATTTCAGCAGCTTCCCTTAACAAGCCCACCGCAGCCGCTCCCAGTCCTTTGCGAGGTTTTGCCCGTTTTTATCTTCTCTTATTGGATTATATTCTTAGCATACCCGTTGAAGGGGCAATTGACAATCCAGGGCCTCGAAACACTCTTAGCAGGAGCAATAGCCGGCGGAAAGTACCTTTCTGGCCGATCGCCTCGCTGAGTCTGGGGCAGAATCGGCGCTTTCCTAAAAGGATCAGGCATGTTGCGCTAAGGCCTTTCGGGCCTGCCAAAGGAGGTTCCAGACGGGGCTTTCCTTGTCGGCAGTTTATTGCCAACTGAAGCTGTTTTGAAAGCGAGGATGGAGTTTCAGCCCGGCAGCCATAGCCGACTGGATCATCATCCACTCGGCAATATTTTCCAAAGTGATTAACCCTACCAAGCTGTTGGCCCGGAGCACCGGTAAGACCGAGCACTGGCTTTCCTGCATCCGCTGGTAAGTGGTTTCCAGCATATCGAGGTCCTCGACGGCCTGGCCGATAGGGCGCATCAGGTCGGCCACCTGGGCATGACGTCGGCCTTCCCATAGCGCCCGGAGCAGATCCGCCCGTGTCAGCAAGCCCACCAACCGGGAACCGTCCATCACAGGAAAATCCTGCTGATAGCCCGAGATTAGTTCGTTTAAGGCCCGCTCCATTGGATCGTCGGCCGAAAGGGTGCGGAATTGGGTGATCATGGCGCTGCGCACGGGTACGCCCCGCAGTACACTGCGGATCTGCACGGCATAAGCCTCCTGTTGCGCCCCTAGATACACAAACAGAGCGATAAAAAGAAGCCAAAAGTTACCCAGTAGGAAGCCGAGCGCTCCAAACCCAAAGGCCATTAGTTGGCCTAATGTAGCTGCCCATTGGGTGGCCTGGGCGTAATCGAACCGAGTGGCTAACAACGCCCGGACGACTCGGCCGCCGTCCATGGGAAAGGCCGGCAGCAGATTGAAAATCGCCAGGGCTACATTGATGATCATTAGTTTAGTCAGGAAATTCCCGCCAACCACTCGCAAATCAAAAATGGCCGCCCAGGAATACACCAACACCAGCGCTGCCAAAATCCCTGCGGCTATAAGGAGATTGACCATTGGCCCAGCCAGAGCCACCCCCAACTCTTGCCTGGGTTCTTCTGGCATCCGTTCTAGCCGGGCCACCCCTCCGATGGGCAAAATCGTGATGTCTTTGGTCCGAATGTTAAACCGTCGAGCAGCCAATGCATGACCTAATTCATGCAACACCACACACCCAAAAACAGCCAAGATCAGCCCTACCCCTTGCAATGCCGCTGCCAGCGATTGCCCATCAATCAGGTGCACTCCCAAAATCCAAACCAGTAAAATCCAAAACGTCCAATGGACATAGATATCGATACCCGCTAACCGCCCAATCTTGCTGCTCCAACCCATAAATCGCCTTTCTCTTTCCAAGAGGCTACCGTTGCATTATATGCGGTGGTGGTGAGTCTGTCAGCCGGAGTTTGGAGCGTAGTCTGTCCGAGTGAGGTTTCTACCGGATTGACTGAAAGCGCTTGCTTTAGACCGGCGCTGGCGGTGCGTGGGATGATGTTAAATAAACATATGTTCAACAAGGCGGGATAAAGGCCTCAGAACGGCCGCTGGGTTAAAAAAAACAGCCTGGCCGCACGGCGAAGGACCTTGCGTCCAGGCTGCCACACCCATGAAGCCACTCAGACCGACACTCCCTGCGCTACTTCAACCAGGGCCCTCCGTCTATCCAGCCCCATGGAGTCCGGCTGAGTGGGTAGGACGGAGGCGGCCAATGGCCAATTAGGTTTTGACCGGAATCTTCTTGGGCTGGGCCGATTCCGCCTTGGGTACCACAATCCGCAGTACGCCATCCTTGTACTCTGCCTGGATCTTTTCGGGGTCGGTCGGAACCTCCAAGGGGATGACCCGTCGGAACTGGCCATAGACCCGTTCGATCCGGTGATAGGTTTTGCCTTCCTCTTGGTGTTCCTGTTTGCGCTGGCCAGTGATCCACAGGCAGCCTTCCTTCAGTTCCACGGAGAAATCTTCCGGCTTCAGGCCGGGGAGATCGACGGTGATTTCATATTCTTGTTCGGTTTCCGCCACATTGGTGCGCGGGGCAAAGACTGGTAGCTCTCGGCCTGTTTCTGGGCCGAAGAATTGTTCCACCAGTTCATCCATTTCCCGGCGGAAGTTTTCGAACCACCGCCCAAACGGCACGTCCCACAGGGTCAAGCTGTGAGGACCACCACGCCAAGGAGTCATTGCCCTAGCCATCGCTTTACCCTCCTATTCAGTTCCAAGAATCCATCCCCATGCCCCCTTCCGAGGGCAGCAGGCCCAGGGGGATGGATGCTGGACCGGCTGCCCTTTATGGATACTCCCCCTTCTTGGGGATGGAGGAGCCACTTTGGGCGGCTTCCAGAGGGTAACCGGTTTCGGCAGCTGCTGGAAGCCTGTCCGATATCAGCAAATTAGCAAATGATATGCCAAAAAGGGATTTCCCATGAAATGAAAATTATAAATCCTTAAATATCAATAAGTTATGGTATACCATTCAGATCGACCCACCGTAAGAACTGCTGCCAAAATGGCAGTTTTCCTGAAAATATGTATCACCTTCTGTTAGGTGGTGATTGCCGGAACCTCGTCTGTCCAAATGGCGCGCAGTTGGAACGCCGTCTGTCTAGACAGCGCCTGACTTAGTCTGGATAGACTTAAGCTACGGACCGTGGAGATATTGCCCAACCGATCCAAAAGGCGTCCCAAGAAAAAAACCGACCGGCCTTCAAGGCCATGGCTTTGAAGGCCGGTCGTGGAAGGATGCCTATCGTTCAGAAATCGGCGCCGGATTGGCAGCGCTGCGATCTGCTCCCGGAGGGTATTCCGGATTTCCCCCGGAGGCGGCCCTGAATGGGAGGGCTTAGGCCTGCATGGACGTTCGCTTTCCTTGGGAGCGGGATGACAGAATTGGCTTGCACAGGTGGGATTCAGCCCCGCCTGTTAGTTATCCACCCAGCACAAGCCGGGGGATTGGCTCTTCTTGCTGTTCCGGGGCTTCTGGAATCGCAGCAGCAGGCTGGATGCTCGGTCGAAAAGCCGCTTTCGGCGGGGCCTTGGGCGGAGGTGGTGGAGGCGGCGGAGCAGGAGCTGCTTTTTGCCCTGGAGCAGCAGGCGCCGGAGCTCCTCCGGCTGCTTCCGCCCCACCACATTGCTCGCACACAGACTCCACCACACAGCGATAGACCGGCACCTCTTTAGTGATGGTTTTCTTCACTAACGTCTTTTTGCACCGGGGTTTGCCACACTGCGGTGTAGGAAGTTCTTTGCCGCACCCGGCCTCACATCCGCCGCAGACGGCGAGGTCTTGCCCGCAACTGGGATCGCCGCAGCCGCACTTTTTACCAAACAGTTTCGGCAGCAGCGGGCAAAACTCCTCGCATTGCACCTCCCAAACTGTCTCCTCTACCTTTTTGGTCTCGCAGACCAATCGGCAGACCTTTTTAACCGGGGCCTGGGCGCCGCAGACAGCGCAAGCGCCTATCTGCCCGCAGCCATCCTCCGGCGGTTTCGCCTCGCCTGCCCCGATATTGCCCGCCCAACTAAGCCAGGCCAGACTGGCTATGGTCCAGATCAGATTTCTCATTCTCAAGTCTCCTTAGGGAACTTCCGCAAGAGTCCGCTCTTGCGAAGAGGACATTTGTTTAAACGACCTAGGGGCATCATCACATCCCAAACTTCCTCCGCTAGCGATTAAGCACCTTGGGGATTAGAAGTCAATCTGCGCCCGAATCTGGAACGTGCTCATATCGGTAAGTGGATCGATGCCGTACCGATCCGTGGATTTAGCCAATACATAGTTGAACATCACCCGGGTGTAGGGATTCAGGTACCAGTTCAGGCCCAGGCTGTGGTCGTCGGCAATACCGCCGTTGACACCAGCGCCTAGATCCACTAAGTCGATCCAGGAGTAGCGGTAGGCCACTTCCCAGGCGCCCCAGCCGGTCTGTACGCCGTCGCTGGCTCGCACCCGGAAGAAGTTGGTAAACGGCCGAACCCGATCAAACACGCCTCGATGGCGATCATACGGCCGATGTTCGCCGGTCAGGAAATAACTCACATAGACATAGGCGCCGTTTAGGTAGGCTGTGCCGACGCCGCTGCGGGGAACCCAGACGTTGAAGTATTCGGCCTGGACCGAAAGTGGCCCATAGACCAAGGCCCCCTCAATGTCCAGCATCTGGACCTCAGGGACCAAGCTGATCTGGCCGGAGTCCACGATATATGGGCCTAAGCTCGATTCGTTGCGGGAACGGAACCGCACGTTGCCGTCGGCGATATTCCGATAGGTATATCCCAAGCCCGTATGGAGCAGGCCTCGTCCGTCGCTGGCTTCGTCATACCAAGGCAGGAAGGTAAGCCGAGCGGTCATGGCCACGCCGCCGTCGTCGTCTTGCCAAATGGGCGGCTCCGAATCGTTTTCCAGCTCCGACGTAAAGGCGCCAATAGCCCACGTGCCCCGCTGGTCTAAATAGTTGTCGAAGGCCATAATCCCGATCTTTCGATCCGGGGTGAATGCATTTGTGGGTAAGGAGCGTTCCATAAAGCTAATGAACCGGGCGCTGGTCAGACGCTCCAGACCGAACGGCTCTTTGAAATGGCCGAACCGCACATGGCCCAAAAGCGGCAGTTCGTTGACGCTGATATAGACATCTTTGAACGACGTGGATTGGATCAATTTCCCCCCGTCGCCTCGGTCGGTGTCCTCAAAACCCATTTCGATCTTATAGTCGATCACATGGAAGGCATCACCGGAAACACCGATCCGGGCGGCTCGGAAGTGGACGCCGTCTTCGATGTCGCCGTAGTTAGCGCGGCTAGCAGCGCCTTGGCCGAACATCGCCCAATCGATAAACAAGCGCCCGTTCACTTTGATCGACGGGGCGCCGGCTGCCTTCTTTTGCGCCGCCGCCTCTTTGTCCTTGAGTTTTTGGAGTTCTTCTTCGAGTTTTTTGAGTCGGTCTTCCGCGCTGGGTGCCGGAGCGGCTGCCTTATCGGCGGCAATCAGCCTCCCCGGCGGAACAGCCGAAAACTCAGCTCCGCTCATTGGTTGGGCCTCGGTTGGTTCCCAAGAACGCACCTCCGTGGTAGGTTCCGGGATTAGATACGGATTGTCTTGGGGGGGCATCTCAGAGCCATCCTCCGGCGCCATAGGTTCCCAGACGCCCTGCTGCCCATAGGCCCATGCTCCTAACAATCCAACCACGGCCGAGCCCACCACAACCCAACAACAGATCCTTCCGTACAACCTTCCGTGCATGTAGAACCTCCCTGCAGAGACCAAGAGGACAAATGGCTGGTGAAGGAAAAATGCAAATTCCCCCAGCCGGCCCATAAACTGGATAGCTCGGTGAGGAGAAAATATTGGTTTTCCTCCCCCAGGCGACCCAACAACTAATAGGTTGCGACCACCGCAACCGCACCAGCTCCTCTTTTGGCGTTTCGGTTCTGGAGGGGGGGCTTCTTAATGGGTTGTGTTTGCTCCCAGCCCAGCAAAATACTCCACCAGCCACTATGACAGGTATCTACCAACCCTCTTGAACGATCGGAAAATCCTTCCTAATTTTCCATCCTCCTGGAGAAATAGCCTCCACCCACCTAGAAGGATGTCAAAAATTACCAACCGAGCAATTTTTACCTACCCAATACTCCTCCCGGTACCGGAAATGTCCCTTCTGCTCGGATGGAAAAGCCAGGACCAGAGAACCGGTCCATCAGCAATCGAAGGTTTTCCCTGGTCTCGCTACAAGATACTCCTCTTCCGTATTAGGACTGTCCCCCAGAGCCGTCTCAAGAAGAGCCCAAGGGGGGACCTTCTTTCGGCGCTCCTAATAGCCCTTTTCCCATGGCCAGAGAATATTTCTACCCACCAGCGCGCGTGGCCACTTTACTCCGGGAGGCCTTCCAGGCGGAGTTGGTTCGGGTCGAGTTGGCCCGGTTTGGCAAACCAAACCGCCAGCCGACGCCCTTCCCACTCGATTTGAACACCCAGCTCCGAATTGGTTTCCAAGCGACGTGCCGACCAGGCAGGCCGACCTCCCGCCCGGTACGGCACAATGACCGTCAGCATCCCCAAACTGCGCAACTTTTCCTGGGTGCTGGCTTCCACATGCCATTGGTTGGGAAACTGTTGGGTCGGCGGCGGCTGGTAACCATCCCACTGCCGAAAGCTCAAGCCCACCGGCCCAAGATATTGCACTTCCACGCCCGCTTTCTCTAGCTCCAATAGCAGGCGCCCTTTCTGCGG
The DNA here is from genome assembly GCA_938042245.1 of uncultured Thermoguttaceae bacterium. Classification (GTDB taxonomy): domain Bacteria; phylum Planctomycetota; class Planctomycetia; order Pirellulales; family Thermoguttaceae; genus JANXAQ01. Next base: position 44,066 of record CALIRO010000008.1, on the reverse strand, counting down.
GTCGATGGTAAACGGTCGAAGCCCATGGAGCATAAACTGGAAACTGGCCGGTTCTTTGGCTTCCAGATCATCGTACAGCACCACCAGCGGCGGCCAAGTTGGCCCAGTTCCGGTTGACGGAGAGGCCGCCGGTGTGCTTCCTCCGGAGTTTGCCGTCTTCGTCTTTTCTACCGCCAACTTGGCCTCCACGGATCCGACCTCCGCCGCCGGTTGGGCCTCCCGGATAGTAGTTTCTGCTGATGAACCGGCCGATTTGACTTTCTGGGGCTTGCTTTGTGCCGAGGAGGCGGCCGGTTTGACCAGCACCACATGCCGACGGAATCGCACCAGCCGGCCTTCATACGCCTCGGCCGCCTCGCCCACCACATGGTCCCATTGGGGCGTAAGCCGGTAGTGGACGATCCGGCCGTGGGGGGCCGCCGTGTGTTTGGTCTGCCCCTGCCCATCCACCAGAACAGCGTTATGGGCTACCGTGCTATGCGCCCACTGGTAGTGAAATGAACTTCCGTGCAGGTCCCGATAGACGGAGGTACTCAGCAGCTCTTGGCCGTATGCGTTCAGTTGAAAGCTATTGTGCGGGTTGTGCCCATGGCTTTGCGTGCCAAAGGGGCTGGACTTGAATAGTAGATGGACATCCTCTCGACTATCCAAGAGGTTGGTGTGCAGGCTGGCCACGCCGATGCCGCGGAAAACTTTGGAAGTCGGTAGATCCGTCGGCGCTTTGGGTGCTGGCGGCGGCGGAAGCCGGGCTGCATATAAAAACCCAGCTATCCCACGCGCATCGTGCATCTTCCACTGCTGGCGCCACCACTGCCAATAGGAGGCATGGTCGCCGCCGGGCTTGCCGGCCCAAGCCCGACAGAAAAACTCCACCGTCGGCCCCCAACCGCTGCTAGGCGGTCGATACGACAAATCTCCAAACCCGCTATTGGGCGATCCCGGCGGCGCCACATACATCGGATAATCCACCACCCGAGCGAAAAAGGGGTTCTTTCGCCAGTCGATCCCCAGGCCCACCTCCATCGCCTGAAGCCACCAAACAACCTTGCTGATATACCCGGCCCAATAAGAAACTCCTTCATGCCAGCCGCCGTCCTCGTCGTTCCAGACCGGATAGCAAGCAAAAAATTTATTCACCGCATAATCAAGCCAATCCTCCGCCTCGGGGATTTCGCCCAGAAAGGCGATACCGGCTTCGCCGATTTTGTGCCAGGTGCGGTTGCCGTGGCTGTTGTATGGAGCGGTCAGATGCCCTACGCCTTGGCGGACTTCGCCGCTGACCCAGGCGTCGAGCACCCGGCGACGCATGACCGCTTGAATCTTCTCCCGCTCCGCTGGAGTGAACATCGGATAGGCCCAATCGTAGGCCCGAGCTGGCCGGAAAAGCATCGGTTTGGCCGCCTCGCAATTAAGAGCAAAATTGGTCGGCCCTTTGGGGTCCCAACTGGCCAGCTGCAACACCCAGCGCCGAGCCGCCTCCCCATACTTTTTGTCCCCGGTTAAAAGATATACAAATGCTAACGTCTCCGCCTCCATGCAGGCTTGTTCCGTTTGCATCCGGTTGGGCCACCAGTGCCGGATCGCCTCCTGATCTTTTCGATCGCGCACGCTGCCCCGCTTGGTCGGCTCCGGCGTCGGACCAGCCTGGATAATCCGATCCGCCTCCGCCCGAAGCTTCTTCACAAACGGGGCCAATTCCCCCTGGGCCAAAGCACGCAGGCGCGGCAACTCCTCCGGTCGAACAAAAAGCCGAGGATGTCCCGCAGGAATTCGCCGCCGCTGCTCGGCCCGAGTGGGCATCGGAAACACCGCCGCATCCGCCGGCACCACCACCGACCGAACCTGGCTCCACTCCGAAAGCTCGCCCTCTTTGGTCTTAAACCGATACCGCCAATAGTAGGTTCCCGGCGTCCACGGCTCATAGTGGGTATAAGTGTTCCAGGGGATGTCGGCTACAGTAACCGCATCCGAAAAATCCTTCTTCCGCGCCCATTGCACCGTGTACGTGTGGGCTTGTTTTTCGTGAATCCAGAGGAGCGACGGCGGATTGAGCCGGGCTTGACTGCCGTCGATCGGCCGATAGCCCATTTCTGTCGGTTGGGGCGCCCGGTTGGAAATCCGAAGCGCCGGACGCTTTTCCAAAAGGCGATCTTTGGAAGACGGAGCACTCCCAGACCCCAGCGAAGCGGCGCCTACCCGTTGACCCTTCGGGTCGGCCGAAGTAGCGGAAGCGCTCCCTTTCGATTTTCCGTCTGAAACCAAATCTCCCCACCCAACTTCGAGCCATTCTCCAGCAGCCCAAAATATCCCCGTCCCACCTATTAAGGCCAGAGTAAAACTCAGCCAAGGAGTCTTCCGCTTCCCAAAACGCTTCATCGCCGACATGAAAAAATCTCCTTTCCTCAAGGGGAAACAAAAAAGGGCCTGGAAGGCGGGATTCTTTGGCGGTTCTGGAAGGGGGCAGGATCGGTTCAGGCAGGATGATCGCAGACCCAGCCAACAGGCTCTTTTCTACCAAGGTCTTCCTATCGCAAACACTCAGCCAAGCACCCGGCTAGGGACCTCGGCTGTTGGAAAGGCCGTAGAGAGCCATAGAGAAGTCTATCCGCCCCCGACCAGCGTAACAATCTCCAGCCGATCGCCCGGTTTGAGTCGATACTCGCTATACTGCTGGTGCGGCACCACCTGCAAGTTCACCTCCACGGCTACAAAACTTTTCGATAGCTTCAATCGTTCCAGTAGCTCGGCTATGGTAATGCCATCCGGCACTTGGTGCTTTTGATCGTTGACGATAATTTCCATTTCCACCGACAACTCCTGGCAAGGAATTTCTGCGAGGCAAAACAACTTCTGGAAACTTTACTTTTTATATTAGCGTACCTATCGGCCCGCCAATAGCCGGCCCAGTAGGCCTACTACCGGCCAACTTATCGGGCTTCGCTAGGAAAGTGTAAATTAGTACGTCTAACAGGTACCTGCCAGGCCAACGCTGCCATACCTTCGAAGAGACGGCTCTTCAACTTAGTCTGTCTAGACTCAGCCGTAGCTTACCCTGTCCAGACTGAGCTGGTCGCCGTCTAGACAGACAGCGTTACGCCGCCGCCGTCTAGACAGACAACCTTACAAGGGGGCCGTCTGGTCAGACGGCGTTACCCAGATGCCGTTACAACTGGCGTTATGGTCGCACTCGGTAGCATCGGCCTGGATGGTCTGACAGCGGCGCAAGCGGTTCCAAAACGCCCCATCGAACCAAGGCGTCGAAAAGTTCCGGCTCTACCAACGGCGTAAAGCCATAATTGCCCGGGCTTCGGTACCGGGCAATTTCGCCCCAGTGGACAAAAATGTATTTTATCTCCCGCTCCATCAAAAGTTGCTTTACCGCCAGAGCAAACGGACGGCCTAGCCAATCGGCCGGGACCTTTTCGCCAGAGGGTTTACCTGACCGGCCTGGCAGTTGGCCGGAAAGCGAAACCGGTTGGCCGGTTGGCAGATTTGTCCGGGCAGCCGCCTCCCAAAGAATCTCTTCTAGCGGCGAGGTGTTAAAGCAGGTGGCATAAAGCACTGGCATTTCCAGGTCGAACGGCTGGGCGTCGCCGACCAGCAGCACCCGGCCTTGCAGCACATGGCGGTTGAGCCAAAGATGCCACGGATCCACCCGCTCCGGATCGATGCGCAGCCGCTCTAAAGGGACAAAGTACCGGTTGTAGCCGCCCGCTGCCGGAATGGCGCTAGCCACCAGAAATCCATAGGCTAATCCCAGAGTCAATAGTCCGAGCCGTGCCAACCGCCACAGGAAAGTTTCCGACCAATAGGCCCCCAGCCCGGCCAATAGCGCCGCCATCGGCATGGCCGGCAACCAAAACCGATCAATCCGATGGGTCCCCAGCCACCACATCCCCAGCCACCAGGCTATGGAGCCCACCAAGAACCATCGAAAAGCTCCTGCCTTTTCAGATTCCAGTCCACCGGGGGGGAATCGGCGCCAGAAGGCCAGCACCGCCAGCGGTACAATAAGTGGGCCGATCCACTCGCTCCGCCAACCCATGCGGCTCAAATCGTCAGCCAATCGCTTCGGACTGAACTCCCCTGGTAAATGCACCCGGTTCCAGCGGGTCTCTTTGTCCCAATCCCAGGCTTTTCCCCCCAGCACCGAGTACCCAAGCGGATAGACTGGATTGCCAGCCAAACAGGCGTTTTTCAGGTACCATAAACCGCCGCCCAAACAACCGGCCAATAGAAAGACCCCAACCGTGAGAAATACCCTAACCGTTGGAAGCCCCTTTCGGGATCGGCCTAGCCTAGCCTGCCAACCGACCCACCCAAGCGCTGGCAATCCGAGAAACAAAACGGCTGGATATTTGGTTCCGGCTGCCGCTCCGACCAAATATCCACCTAATATCAGGTAGCTCCACGCCGAGGGGGCTTCGGCCTGATTTGCTCGGATACCCTGGTAGCCTGGGGTTGCACAGATTTCTTGCTTTGCGGGTTGGGAAGAGTCCCCGGAAAGATCATCGGTAGCAAGACCACTAGAGGCCGAACTGGGCCGGATGGCGTTCTGACAAGTGCTATCTTGCTGGCAGTGCCACAGCCACAGCGCCCACAGAGCCAGCAGGCCGTAGCAGGCGGTTACCCCTTCGTTCAGCCCGGCCGTGGAAACCTGGATGATCCAGGGGGTAGCCAGGTAAAGGGCAGCCCCTGTCAGGCCCGCCTGGGGGGAGAAGATTCGTCGGCCAATGGCCCAAATGGCAGCCGCACAGACCAGGCTCATGCTGGCCATTGCCGTTTTACCGGCCAAAGCCCCCAGCCACCACTGGCCCGAAACGCCCATGGCTGCCAAGCCCAGCATTTCCGCCCCCAGAGGCATATTGGCATAGACATTGTGCGGGAGGAAGGCGATCCGGCCTTGCTGATACCACTCTTTGGGGGCCTGAAGGTGATATTCCCGGACATCGAAATCTACCGGCGGCAACATGGCCCCCAGCAAAAGGATGGCCACAAAAGGGGCTATTGCTACCACCCACCCCGCCGAACCCCGATTGGCGGTGCTAGGGGGGCTATCTTTTGGAGCGTTTCCAAGCCGGGAGTGTTTTGCCTGGGGGCTGGGAATTTGATATTTTAGGTTATGTGCAGGCTTTGGGGATTTTGAATAATTTGAGAATTTTGAGAAGGATACAGAAAATAGGTATTTCAGATAATTTCTATTGGTCCATCCTACGGCCGCCCAAACCCCTGCCAAAGGTATCCAAAAGACCGCCCGGTACCGAAGCAACCCAGCTAACCCTACCGCCAAGGTATAGGTAGAGACCAGATTGGCCCCGACGGCCAGAGAAAAACAATGTCGTTCCAGGCGGGAAAGGTTTTCAGGAGGGGCCAAGGCCCGAAGCACCAGCCAACCGGCTGCCCAGGCCCCGGCAAGAACAACCCCCGCCCACCAAAGCACTGGGAGCCGGTCCCAAAGGCTAATCCCCCTTGGCCGACCAAACCAAGCATCCCCCAGCCATTCCTCCGGGAGGAGGAGAAGTTGCACCAGCAGATCGATCCGACGGATTGACCCTGGCGGGGTCTGCGGCGGAAGCCGGGCTTCCAAACTGGGCAATCGGACAGGGAAAAACAAAACCCAATACCCCCCTAATAGGAGGAGAACACCAACCACCCAGGCACTGCCTGCCCGTCGGCGCCAGGCCGCTTTTGCGTTGTATTGTGCTGGGTCAGAGTCTATCATGGGGGTACAGTCCGAAGCTGGCAGCCTATCCGGGAAAAACCCCGTGGTAGGATTGCTCCCAGGATTGCCGGCCCTGGAAACAGTGAGCTTTTTCGGGTGATTTCCCCTGCGGATTTGCTTCCAAGGGTTTGGGAAGAACCTATAGTTCAGAAGGAACTCCCTTTGTTTTTTTGTGTTCGGGTTATTGTACCATGGCAGATGGACTAGGACGAATTCGTGGTATTTATGTTCCCCACATGGTTCCGCTGACCGACCGGGGCGAGATCAACGAACGAGAATTGCGATTGTACATCGACTGGATGATCGACCGTGGGGTACACGGACTGTATCCGAACGGATCGACGAGCGAGTTTACCCGGTTTACGCCGCAGGAACGTCGGCGGATCATCGAGATTGTGATGGATCAGACGGCGGGGCGGGTTCCGGTGTTGGCCGGAGCGGCGGAGGCTAATGTGCGGGAAACCCTGGCGGCCTGTGAATATTATCATAAGCTGGGCGCTCGGGCGGTAGCGATTGTTTCGCCGTTTTACTATCGGCTCAGTCCGGACAATGTGTATGCGTATTTCCGAGAGATCGCCGAGCATACGCCGATAGATGTTACTTTGTACAATATTCCGATGTTTGCCTCGCCGATCGATGTGCCGACCGTGCAGCGGCTAGCCGAGGAGTGCCCAAAAATCATTGGCATTAAAGATTCCTCCGGGGACCTAGCGCAGATGATGCGGATGATCGAAGCGGTCCGGCCAATCCGACCAGATTTTAGCTTTCTTACCGGGTGGGATGCGGTGCTGATGCCGATGCTGGTCATTGGCTGCGACGGCGGCATTAATGCCACAGCGGGCGTAGTGCCGGAACTGACGCGGAAACTGTATGATTTGACCATGGCCGGTCGGCTGGAGGAAGCCCGAACCCTTCAGTACAAGTTGCGCAAGGTGTTTGATCTGCTGCTGTATTCGGCCGATTTTCCGGAAGGGGTCCGGGTGGGACTGGCCATTCGGGGGTTTCAGATGGGCGTTGGTCGGCAACCGCTTTCCCAGAAGCACCAGCAGGCCTTGGCCCAGTTGCACCAATCGCTTTGGGAACTGCTTTCCCAGGAAGGCTACCCATGTGAGGCGCCGGGGGCGTGCGGACTGGAAGCCCGAGCGGGCTTCGACCCGCAAGAAGTGGCCCGACTAGCCGACCAGATCGCCGCCGTCCTCAAGGCGCGCGGACTGCCGTAAAAAGAGCGCCGCTGGAGTAAAGAGGAGAAATAGCCGACCGGCGTACCGGCTTGGAGCTTTTGGGTGGATAGGAAGGCCCGTCGCTGCAGGAAATAGGAGAAATAGCCGAAAAGACACCAGTCCTATCCAAAGCGAAAAACCGGCTTGGGGACGGAACGGATGAGCTATAGTCTGGCCCTGTTGGAAATTGCGAACCTGACGCCTACCTTTGTGGTGCTGGACCGATGCCTGAAGTCGGCTGGTGTGGAGCTTTTGGGCGTAGAAAGTACGATGGAGGCCGGGCAGGTGCTGAAGTTGATCGGGCCGACGGCCGATGTGGAGTCGGCCGCCGAGGCGGGGGCCCAGTTGGTCCGCCAGATGGGCAGCCAGGCCACGGTGGTCATTCTGCCGGCTCCGGACCCCGGCGTGCAGACGCTCAGCAGTCAACCTCCTGAATATGTACCGATGTTGGATATCATGGATCAACGGATTAAACGAACTCCTGGTTCGAGGAAATCTTCGATGCGAGACCCGACAATCGACGCTCCCGATGCGTTAGGACTGTTGGAAACCCAAGGTTTAGTGGCCGCCCTGCATGCCACGGATACCATGCTCAAGACCAGTGCAGTGAGCCTGGTGGGCAAGGAGAAGATCGGCGGGGCGTATGTAACCATTGTCGTGCGGGGCGATGTGGCGGCAGTGCAGGCGGCGGTGGCCGCTGGCCGGGAAACCGTAGAAAAACTCGGCGGCCGATTGATCATGGCCGACGTGATCACCCGGCCCCATCCGGAACTGCTGGCCCTGTTGCCCAAGCTAGAACTGGTTCGGTGAGATATTGACGGACAGACCCACTTTCTGCCCCTATGGCCCCCGGAAATAGGGGGTAGGTGGGCAGGACATGGCCCGATCCACCGGCTTGCCCTAGACCAAAGAATGTTTGTCGGTGAGGCCGGGCATCGGCCATCGCACCGGACCGGCCAGAGGAGCTAGTTGGATAAATTGGATAAAATTGTTTGAATGGACAATTTAGGACGTCTGAATAAAAAATATGGGCATTGACCTCCCTTTTCCATTTTCCGTATGCTTTTCATAGATGGGCCCGCTGTGCCTGGGCAGCGAGGATCTAACCTGGAAGGCTTCTCCGAACACCTCCCGCTGAAAATAGGGCTGAAAATAGGTTTGTTGGATACGCCCCAGCCGCAAACATACTGGACTGCTGGTTTCTTAGGTACACACGGATGAGCATTATCGACCGATATCTCTTGCGCCAGTTTGTGCAGACGTTTGTGATCTGTTTTCTGAGTTTGTGGGGGCTGTATGTGGTATTTGATCTATTTACCAACCTGGAGGAGTTTTTGCAGGCGGGGGAGAAAACTGGCAATTTGTGGGGGCTGATCGGTGAGTTTTACGGTTACCAGGCGATTGGGTTTTTTGATCGGACCAGTGGGCTGCTGGCGTTGATTTCGGCGATGGCCACGCTGGCCTGGCTGGAGCGGCATAACGAGATGACCGCCCTCATGGCGGCCGGCATTTCCAAGCTCCGGATAGCCGCTCCGGTGGTGGCCGCTTCGGTCCTGGTTACTCTGCTAGCGGCAGTGAACCGAGAAACGCTTATTCCGCGGTACCGGCAGCAGTTGGCCCGAAAAACGACGGACCTTTTGGGAGACCGGCCCCAGGTGATGGCCCCCTGTTATGATACCACGACCCGAATTCTATTTCGGGGCTCAGCCGCCTACAACAATCAGCAGCGGATCGAAAAGCCGGATGTTTTGTTGCCGCCTGGGTTGGACCAATATGGTCCTACGTTAGCGGCGGAGAATGCCTTTTACCAACCGGCCAACCAGGATCATCCGGCAGGCTATCTTCTGGAAGGGGTTCGACAGCCGACGGGTTTGGACAAACTGCCCTCCCTTTTTAAAGACGGCCAGCCTGTGGTGATTACCCCGCGGGACGCTCCGGATTGGCTTGGGCCGGGCCAGTGTTTTGTGGTGAGCGATTTGGCGTTTGAGCAATTGGCTGGTGGGTTGGCCTGGCGGCAATATGCCTCCACCGCCGAGCTGATTCATGGCCTGCGCAGCAAGGGACTAGAGTTTGGGGCCGATGTCCGGGTGGCTATCCATAGCCGACTGCTCCAGCCACTGTTAGACCTAACGCTACTGTTTTTGGGTCTGCCGCTAGTGCTTCGGCGGGAGATGCGGAACGTGTTTTTGGCCCTGGGGACGTGCTTGGTGCTGGTGGCCGGGTTCATGGGAGTGGTCTTTGCTTGTCAGTATTTAGGGTCCATCTATCTGGTTTCCCCTTCGTTGGCGGCATGGCTGCCGCTGATGCTGTTTGTGCCGGCAGCGGTAGCTTTGTCCGAACCTCTGTGGGAACGGACCCACCGCCGCCGATTGCGCCCCGCATACCGCCCCATAGATTCGTAGCTCTTAGAGCAAAGAGGGTGCGGTCTGCTCCTACTAAGCCTCTGGGGAAACCGTGTGGGACCATCCAATGCGATTGGGCAGGGAGACTGCTAGTTGGAGATGGGCCCGGAGGGAAGCCTCGGAGGACGAGCGGTTTGAGGTTCCGAAGGGGACTCAGCAGGAGCTGCTGATAGGGGAGCCGGAGCAGCGGGGAGACCAATCTGCAGCTTCTGGCCACCGGAGGCCGAGTCCTGTCCCCCCGAAGCAGGCTTGGGTGGGTTCTTTTGGGCGAATTCTTCGCCGGGTTCTACAAAGAAGGCCTCGTCGGCCACGGAAAGACGTTCTGTGTGATCCTGGGAGCCAGGATAAATCAAAGGCACATCCAGTTTGCTGCCGGCAAACCGAGTGCCTTCGTAGATAGTCCCCCGTTGGAATGGTCCAGCGCCGAAGACCCAAGTATTTTTGGCTTTGCTTTCGGCCGAGACCACTCCCGATTGCCAAGCGGGCCGACCGGTTGTGCGGTTATAGGCGAACACGGCGATTTTGGCCACGCCCCGCTGGTGGGTTCGTTTGATAAAGGGGATTTCCGGAATGTTGGTGGGAACGCCATTTAAGGGGAATACCGACGGGATTTGAGTGGCAGGGACCCCGAAAAGGATGTCATGGCGATCAGTACCAAGGGTGCCGGCCCGGAGTTCGACGATATAGTCGGCATCTTCACGTTTTTCTTTGAGGATGCAACCGCTAGCCAGCAACTGCTGCCGGACTGTACTCACCAGATAGGGGGCATCGATCAGGCCTTGGACAGGCTGGGCATCCAGGTAAACGGTTCGGCCAGCCAAGGCCCGAAAATCGACCTGACTAACCGCTCGGTCAATGGCATCAGAAAGGAGGAGTTGTTCGGTAGCGGTTCGGCTGGTATCCGTCCAACGGGTGGTTCCACATCCTACCAAAACGGAAATTCCTACCAGAAGTAATAGCCAAGGCCCCCTTAGAAAAAGGAGGGGTTTTTCCCTGGGTAGTAGCCCCCCCAATGCCCGAAAATCTCCCCGAATCCTTGTTTTTGCAGGTGGTGTGCCCAAAAGCCGGAAGGTTCCCGCGAAGCAGAGGCCAAAACCTCCCGGGTTGCTTGGTTTTGTCCCATCATAGCAGGCTACCGATGGTCCACAGATGAAATGGTGGCCTGGTACCCGGGCCTGGGAGAAGGGACGGTCGGAAAAGGTCGTTGGGACCATGCCTATTCAAGGGGGTGGGCCGAAGAGCAATTTTTCCTACGCCACACACAAAGGGCCGGGATTGTACCCAAACCTGCCTCTCCCAAAAAGAGCTTTTTTGAGGTGGTATTTTTCCTGGGGAAAAGAACTGCCCCCATAGCCGGGCAATTCAGGAAGGTTTTTTTGGAGCGATTGCTCAAGAGAAAAACGCCCTCCCTTTTGCGAAAGGGGAGGTCAGCAGATTTTTCTTTTGAACGCTCATAAAATAGATAGTTTATATAGGTTGAGAAATATACGTAATATAGATAAAAAATCACGGGTTGGCAGATTATCCTTATCCCCGACCTGGTCGCAAAGTTGAGAAATATACGAAATATAGATAACGAGGTGCCACTCCTGCTTGTACCCTTTTTATGGGAATCCTAAGCCAGGCAATCCTAGTCCAACGGCTTAATTTTTAGGTTCCGGAAATAGATCGGGGCATCCCCGTGTTTCCCTTGAAGGCCGATATGGCCCTTGGTGGGGAGCTGGGCCTTTGGTTTGCTCAGCCAGGGGGGAATATCGGTGCCGTCAGGATTCTTTTCTGCTGAGGTGTATTTTCGCATATCGAACGTATTGACGGGTTTCCCATTGAGCATCACATAGATCATCGGTCCTTTGCAGACGATGGTCATGCGGTTCCACTCGCCTGCCTTTTTGACGACTTGTTCTGAGGCGGGCTGATGCCCGAAAATGGCACCGGTGTGCCAGCTACGGGGCGTCTTGGCCCATTTGGGGGCGTAATCGTCGCAGATTTGGATTTCTACGGAATCGGAAATATATTTGCTCCGATCCATGCAATAGACAAACACCCCGCTGTTACTACCCGGAGCGTTTTTGAATTCCAGGTCGAGGATGAAGTTTTCGTATTGTTTTTTGGTCCAGATGCAACGGTCTTCCTTGGCCGTCAGCACTCCGTTGTCAAAGTACCATACCCCGGTAGGAAAATCGGCCTCCGCCAGGTCCGGGCCGAAAAGGTCCGGCCAATCTTTGGAATCGGGATGCTCTTTTAGGGGGAACTCCTCGGCCCAAGCCCAACCGGCCAACCCCAACACCACCACCAAGTGCGTCATCAGCCAAACCCTGCTCATACCCTGTCTCCTTCAGAACGGTTGGAAAAAAACATGGCAGAAGGGAAAACGGCGGGTAAGTTTCCTACCTTGTTGTGGGCGGGAAACTCCAGCCTGGGCAAGATAGGAAACCCAAAATAGCATAGTTTCCCTTCGGGAACAAAACAAGTCCTTGCCCTGGGCCACGAAGGGAAAACTCTTCAGAAGGCCCAGGACGAAAAAGTTTCTATGGATTCGAAATCGGGCTGGTCGGGCTGGTGGGAGATTGTGCCTGGGAGAAATTCAGGTAAAACAATGGAAGAGCGGATGTTCCAAGGGTGGATAAGAGAGCCGGGTAAAGGGGGCTCCGACAATTTGAAGGTCTTTTTTCACGGAAGGAGGCATTATGTCGGCTCAGATGGGGCCACTGGGGGGAAAAACAGCGGTCATTACCGGTTCTTCCCGGGGCATTGGGCAGGCGATTGCTTTGGAACTGGCTGAGGCGGGGGCGGATGTGGTAGTGCATGGCTGGCATCATCCGGAGGAGGCCCGGGTAGGGGCGGAAACCATTCGGCAAAAAGGCCGAGATGTCTTGGTGATTTTGGCCGACTTGGCGGACCCGGTCCAGCAAGATCGGCTGGTTGCTGAGGCATGGCAGTGGCGGCAAAGGGTGGACATTTGGATCAATAATGCGGGGGCCGATGTGCTCACGGGCGAAGCGGTCGGTTGGCCTTTCGAGCAGCGGTTGGAAGCGCTGTGGCGGGTGGATGTGGTAGGCACGATTCGGCTGAGCCGACAGGTCGGCCACCGGATGAAACGGGCAGGCCAGGGAGTGATTATCAACGTGGGCTGGGGCGGGGTGGATCGTGGCATAGAGACCGACGGAGGCCAGTTGTTTGCAGCGGCCAAGGGGGCGGTGATGGCCTTCAGTCGAAGTTTGGCACGAGCCCTGGCCCCTCAGGTTCGGGTCTTGTGTATTGCTCCCGGTTGGATTCGCACTCGGTGGGCGGAACAGGCTTCGGAGATCTGGCATCAGCGAGCCATCCAGGAATCTCTGTTGGGCCGATGGGGTACCCCCCAGGATGTAGCCCGCCTGGTCCGATTCCTGGTCAGTCCAGAGGCGAGTTTTCTGACCGGACAAATCATTGAAATCAATGGCGGCACCCGCTAAAGGTATTTCCGGCCGAGCACTCGCCTTGGAAAGAAAACACTCTAGAGACATCTGATGCAGGCCGGGGTGCAGGTTGCGCCTGCGCGGGTCAATCTGTCGGCTCCTTTTTCCCCTAAGAAAATATCCCTTCTTATGTGGTCTGAAGTTCCCTTGGTCGAAGAGCTTCCGCCGGACTGGACCCCGGTAGAGGTGTTTAGGCGGTTGGCGGCCCTGCCGCATTGTATCTTTTTGGACAGTGCGATGGCGCATCCTCATTTGGGGCGATATTCATTTGTGGCGGCCGATCCGTTTGATTATCTAGAAGTGTTCGAAGAGGGACCGGACGGTTTGGCGGAATTGGCGGCTCGATGGGAGGCGTTTCGGACCGAACCGGTGCCTGGTCTGCCGCCGTTCCAGGGCGGAGCAGGGGGACTGTTTAGCTACGAGTTAGTTCACCAATGGGAAAAGGTGCCTAAAAGTCGCTGGGAGGAATTTCGGTTCCCGCTCTTGGCGGTGGGCTTGTATGATGTAGTGATAGCCTTTGACCATCGGGAAGGTCGGGCCTGGCTCATTTCCCAGGGATTTCCGGAACGGGAGGTAAATCGCCGTCTTGGCCGCGCTCGCACACGCCTCCAGCAGTGGAAGGCTCTTTTGACAGGAGCCTTAGAACCCTGCGAGGTTGTCAGGTTGGGGCAAACCGATCCTCCTAGCCCACTGTCTTCGGGGAACCGATTCGCTTTGTCGGCGCCTTTTGTTTCGGCCCTGGGCGTTTCACAACCGGGAACGCTTCCTCCAAAGCGCCCGAGGGAGGCTTCTGAGGTTGGGGCCACCGAGCAGTTAATTGTTCAGGAGCAGTTGGCCCCTTGCTATCCGGTGGAAGGTTTGGAGCCGGTCGTCAGCAATTTTACTCCATCCGGGTTTCAGGAGGCGGTACGACGGGTCATTGAGTATATCCGGGCGGGCGATGTGTTTCAGGTCAATCTGGCCCAGCGCTTGCTACTACCGGCTCAGGAGCCGTCTTGGCAGTTGTATCTGCGGCTGCGGAGTTGGCATCCGGCCCCGTTTGCTGGGTATTTTGATCTTGGGCCATTTCAGATCGTTAGCGGTTCGCCGGAACGATTTTTGTGTCTGCGAGCTGGGCAAGTGGAGACCCGGCCCATCAAAGGGACTCGCCCCCGCACCGGCAATCCCGCCCACGACCGGGCGGCCATCGAAGAGCTATTGAGTAGCCAGAAAGACCGTGCGGAAAACATTATGATTGTCGATCTGTTGCGGAATGATTTGTCCCGAGTCTGCCTGCCAGAGAGTATTCGAGTGCGTCAGCTTTGCGGTCTGGAGATGTATGCCCGGGTGTTTCATTTGGTTTCTGCGGTTCGGGGCCAGCTTCGGCCGGATTGCTCTCCGGTGGATCTAGTGCGGGCTTGTTTTCCCGGTGGTTCGGTTACCGGAGCGCCGAAGCTGCGGGCGATGGAAATCATTGCCGAACTGGAACCGACCGCCCGAGGGGCGTATTGTGGGTCCTTAGGGTACCTGGGCTTTGAAGGGAGCATGGACATGAATCTTTTGATCCGAACGATTACGGCGGGCAGGGGCTGGTGGCAACTGCACGTCGGCGGCGGCATCACCGTGCTTTCCGATCCTCAGCTGGAATACCAAGAAACCTGGCACAAAGCCCAAGGATTGCTCCAAGCTATGCTGGGGGCGAACCCCCAGGAAAACCTTCCATAACCCCGTTCTGCAGTCGGGAATCGCCGCCGATTTGGCTTCTCCTATCGACTCGCCTTGCCAGGTGATTCTTTTGAGTTTGTCCGCAGACAGGATGCACAAATATTCACATTGCCAGGTCTCCCCCCATTTCTTGCCCCTGGGTTCTGCTTCCCTCTTCAGCCAACCAGACCAAACAGAACTGGCCTATCCGGAGGAACTATCTCCTACAGCATTTCCACCGGATCCACGTCGGCCATCCATTGGATATTTTCAAGGGATGGGAGATCGGTTGTAGCTTGCCGGACCGCCTGACGCAGTTGTTCCCCATCGGGAGATTGCAGCAACATGTGATACCGGTACAAGCCACGCAGTTTGGCAAACGGGGCTGGTGCGGGACCTAGCAATCGGGCAGGCGGCTGTCGACCGCTCAGTTGCTGCCGGATCCGCTCGGCCAACAGCTTGGCAAACTCGGCAGTCGGCGTCGGATGCGGCCCCCGAACCACTAACCGAATCATCCGCGTAAACGGCGGGTATCCAAAGGCCTTTCGGTTGGCCAGTTCTATCTGAGCAAACCGGGGATAATCGTGCCGGATGGCCGCCTGGATGACCGGATGTTCTGGATGGAACGTTTGGACCAGGACCCGGCCGCCTTTGGGACCTCGGCCGGTTCGGCCGGCCACCTGAGTTACCAATTGGAAGGTGCGTTCCGAAGCCCGAAAATCTGGTAGATGCAACGCGGTGTCGGCATTGATGACGCCGACCAACGTTACTTCCGGAAAGTCCAAGCCTTTGGCAATCATCTGGGTGCCCAAGAGGATTTGGACCTTGCCGGTGCGAAAGGCCTCCAAGGCCCGGTCGTAGGCGCCCCGGGCTTGCATGGAATCGGTATCCATGCGCAGACAGCAGACGCCGGCAAACCGGCTCCGCACCTCCACCTCCAAACGCTGAGTGCCCAACCCCCGGTAGAGGATCCCTAGAAATTGGCAGTGGGGGCAGGCTGAGGGGGCTGGTTCATGATAATCACAATAATGGCACAGGGCAATTTGCTGCGTCCGGTGATGGGTGAGGGCAATATCGCATTGGGGACATTTGAGCACATAACCGCACGCCGGGCATTGAATATGCGTGGAAAATCCTCGGCGATTCAACAGCAGGATGATCTGGCCGCCTTCTTGGAGGCTTTCCCGCATGGCCGCATACAAGGGTCGGCTGAGGGCGACCAGTTTTTTGCCGCTGTTTTCGATCCGAAGATCCACGGTGTTTACCGGCGGCAGGGGGCGATCGTGGATTCGGCGAGGAAGTTGAACAAAAATATATCTTCCTTCTTGAGCCTCGTGCCAACTTTCTAAACTGGGTGTCGCCGATCCAAGGACCAGGGGCACTCCTTCGGCAGCCGCCCGCTGCAATGCCACTTCCCGCGCATGATACCGAGGTGCTTGCTGCTGTTTAAACGAAGGTTCATGCTCTTCATCTAAAATAATCATGCCCAAATGCGGCACAGGAGCAAAAACAGCGCTTCGGGCGCCAATCACCACCTGCACCCGCCCCGAGGCAATCCGTTCCCATTGCCAGTGCCGTTCCGCATCGGTCAGATGGCTATGCAGCACAGCCACCGAATCGAACCGGGCACGGAATCGCTGTAAGGTCTGGGGCGTAAGACTAATTTCCGGCACGAGCACAATCGCCTGTCTGCCGAAGCGGAGCACCTCCTGGATGGCCTGGATATACACCTCGGTTTTGCCGCTGCCGGTTACTCCGTACAGTAAGATCGTTCGGTGCTGGCCGCTATGAAGCACCTGTAAAATAGTATCTAAGGCTTTTTGTTGATCGGGATTCAGGGGCAGATTGGGTTCTCGGGGTTCGGCAGGTTCGATAATATCCTGCCGACGGATCCGCACCGCTCGGCCTTTCAAGAGGCCCTTGCGCTGCAAACCAGTGATCGGACCGGCCGAACATTTGGCCAACCGTTGGATCTGCGTAGCTGTCAACGGCTCTTTGGCATCCCGAAGGATCTGCAAGACTAATCGCTGTTTAGGCGGCAGAGTGGTTAGATCCAGTTTGGCCAGTGCG
Organism: uncultured Thermoguttaceae bacterium; assembly: GCA_938042245.1. Taxonomy (GTDB): domain Bacteria; phylum Planctomycetota; class Planctomycetia; order Pirellulales; family Thermoguttaceae; genus JANXAQ01. The sequence continues at coordinate 27,514 of CALIRO010000008.1, read as the reverse complement.
TCTGGGTTCGGCTCCCAAAAAGTGGTCAGTCGCAGACCAGCCCGATGTCGGACTCCGGCCGGTAAAACCGTTTCCAACACAGTGGCCCAATCGCACAGGTAATAGTCGGCCATCCATCGGGTTAACCGAAGCATCGCTGGCGAAAGCAACGGCCGATCATCCACTAGATGCCGAATGGGTTTCAAAATCCGTTGGCCTACTGGCCTACTGACCACCTCCACACAATAGCCCACTACCAGCCGATTGCCTTTACCCAACGGGACCCGAACGCGTTGGCCCGCCCGGAGCCGACCAGCCAACTCCGGGGGAACCAGATAGTCGAAATCGCCCGGGGGCCCATCCGGGAAAACCACTTTGGCCACCAAGGCCTCCGCCCGATCATCCTCCTCCCAAGGCGGGAGAAGGTCGAACAAGCTGGGCGAGTCGGCGGAGGCTTTTTTTGGGGAGTGGGGCCGACCCATACCGAAACTCCTCCTTGCCCACCTCCCGGTAGGCGATCCTCACAGGTAAAATCAGCTTCTGAGGCGGGTGCCGGAGCCGACGCCTTTGCTTACTTAGAGCGGCATTTTCTCGTCTCGGGCAGTTCCGCTTGAATCGGTGGGGAGATTCCCTTTAGAATGATATTATGTTGGAAACGGCGGGCTGTGTACCTGCCCACCCAATGGGGGTGAAGATTGCTTTTTTTCCCAAACCGGCCTTTTGGGGCGTCTCTGTGGGTGATCCGTCAGGGAAAAAAACCAGACTCTCATAGATAGACTGCCCCTTTCCTTTTTGATTGCTGCTTTGGCTCCGAGTATGAAAGACCCATATAAAGTCTTGGGCGTGCGTCGGGACGCCTCGCAGGCGGAGATTCAGAAGGCCTACCGAGAGTTGGCCCGCAAATACCATCCCGACTTAAACCCCAACGACAAAGACGCCAAAAAGAAGTTTCAAGAAGTCCAGGCAGCCTTTGAGATCCTCAACGATCCGGAAAAACGGGAGCTATACGACCGGTATGGGAGTGCGTTTGAGACGATAGGCCGGGGTGGCCCCTCGCCAGGGGGGACCTACACCTACACCTGGACCTCCGGCGCAGAGGGACTGGGCGGCTTCGAAGACATTTTGGAGCAGTTTTTGGGGGAGCGGTTCGGTGGAGGGCCGGGCGGCCTAGGGGATCTGTTTGAGCAGTTCCGCCGCTCCGCTGGCCGGGCCGGTACCTCCACCCGCACCGCCCGCGGCCAGGATATCCAGACCGAAATCTCCATCCCGTTTACCACGGCCGTCTTAGGTGGCGAGCACGAATTACGCATTCGCCGGGCTTCGGGCCAGCTGGAGACGATTCGGGTGAAAATCCCCCCGGGCATCGAAGAGGGGAAAAAACTCCGCCTTAAAGGGCAAGGGGAACCTGGCTTAGCTGGGGCCGGGGATCTATTCGTCACGGTGCACGTAGAAGGGCATCCGTGTTTCCAACGTCGGGGCAACAATTTATATGTGCAGGTGCCGATCAGCTTGGGCGAAGCAGCCGCCGGGGCCAAGATCGACATTCCTACCCCCCACGGCCTGGTAACGCTTCGGATCCCGCCGGGCATTTCCAGCGGCAAAAAACTGCGCCTGGCCGGCTACGGTGTGCCCGCCCACGGCGACCAACCGGCCGGAGATTTATATGCCGAGATCCAAATTGTCTTACCCAAGAACCTTTCCGACTCGGAAGTTCAGCTTCTTCGGCAGATCGACCAGGCCCATCCTCAGCCAGAACTCCGGGCCCATTTGCGATGGTAAGCCCCCCCTGCATGGTGTGTGCCGAGGGGCCAGAGAAAAGTAGCTACTATACCCTATTCCTTTTGCGGGAGTCAATCTCCCAGGAGGCGTCACCATGCCGGATTACACATTTCCAAAAAAGTATCGGCTTCGGAGCCAAAAGGATTTCGACCGGGTGCTTTCAGCCAACTGTCGGGTGGGGGATGAGTGGATTGCTGTGTATGCCTGGGCGAATGAGCTGGATCACCCCCGCTTGGGCATTTGTGTCTCCAGCCGACTGGGAACTGCCGTCATTCGGAATCGGTGGAAGCGGCTGATTCGAGAGGCATTTCGACTTTATAAATGGGAATTGCCGGCGGGATTAGATCTGGTGGTTATTCCCCAGGCGATGGTCTATCCTGCGCTCCCAACGCTGCAGGCATCGCTGTGGCGGTTGAGCCGACGCCTAAAAGAGAAGGTCCAAAAGCAAAAGGCTCGCCTAGAGCGAGAAGCCCGCTCGGCCAAAGGAACCAAACCCGCCTCCCCATCGAAAAACGTTTAGGGGCGGCAAGAAAAGACGCCTTCCTCCTTGGCCGGTTCTGTGTTTTTCCGAGGAGGGAGGACAACTCCGTTCATGGAAAATACCCGGCCTTTTCCTCTCCCTGTTGGCAGAGCCGACGATGAATAGTGGGTGGCAGAAATTGGGCCGGTTTATATGGCAGGTGCCGGCCCGGATATTGATTGGCTTGGTGCGAGTGTATCAATGGACGCTTAGCCCGCTTTTAGGCCGACATTGCCGATTCCAACCTACTTGTAGCAATTACTTCATCCAAGCAGTAGAAAAGTACGGGGCCATTCGAGGCAGTCTGAAAGGCTTGTGGCGGATCTGCCGATGCAATCCTTGGAACCCCGGCGGGTATGATCCGCCCTGAACGGTTCCTCAAGATGGGGCCGGGGTGGCTCCCCGTGTTAGGAGAACCTACGATGGATCGCTGGGATATTATATTATGGGCGGGAGCGGCGCTGTTTTGTGCGTTGGCGTTGGTTCGGCTGATGCTCCGGCGCCGGGACCAACTGTATGAAGAAGTGCAAAAGCAACTGGCCGCCCAACGAAAACGGAAAGAAAAGGCCACTGCCGCACCCAGCCCAAATTCCCAGCAGTAACCTGGCCGATAAAACTCCGCTTTGCCAAAAGCGAAAACACACTCCGGCGAAAAATGGCTTTCGGAAAGAACGGTTTTTGGTTTATCTCCGTCTGAGTGTACAGAGTGTCAGTTCCCGATGGTAGAAAAAGGGCTGGAAGAACAGTTTTTTGGCTCTGGCGAATGCTTCCCCTGAGGGAAACCAAAATCTCCAAAGAAATGGATACAACGGACCAGCATAGGCAATCCGTTCACCCCCTGGCCAGAGCTTTTTTACCAATGTCTGTTTTTTCAAAGATAAAAAGCTATGTCGAAACGGGTTTATATTTACACGGTCGGCTGTCAGATGAACCAGTTGGATAGCCAGTTGGTGGCTGATTTGCTCGGCCAGCTTGGCTATCAGGTGGTGGAGAGCACCAGGCAAGCAGATATAATTTTGTTCAATACATGCAGCGTGCGCCAACATGCCGAAGAAAAAATCTATAGCCTCCTTGGCCGACTCAAACACCTCAAACGTCAGCATCCACAGAAGATCATCGGCGTGCTGGGCTGCATGGCGCAGAAAGATCAGGAGGCCATTTTCCGCCGAGCGCCGCATGTGGATTTGGTGGTCGGACCAGGCCAATTGGTGCATCTGCCGGAACTTCTGGCGCAAGCCAGGAGGGCCACCGGGCCGGTTCTGGCCGTTAGCCCCTGGGCCGAAGGCCTCGATCGCCGGACCCTTTTGGCTGGCTTTGAACCGTTCGATCCGCCTCGTCGGCCCCAGGCGGGGCAGCCGCCGTTTCAAGCCTATGTACGGATCATGTCCGGCTGCAATAAGGCATGTACTTATTGTGTGGTTCCCCGGGTGCGTGGACCAGAACAATGCCGCCCGCCGGAGGAAATCCTGGAGGAAGTCCACCGATTGGCCGACGCTGGTTGTCTGGAAGTTACTCTGTTGGGCCAAACAGTCAATAGTTACCAGTATCATTCCGGTGGACGAACCATTCGGCTGGCCGACCTGTTGGCCCAGCTCCATCAGATCGAGGGCATTCGCAGGATTCGTTTTCTGACGAACCATCCACGCCACATGACCGATGAGCTTTTGCAGGCGGTGCGGGACCTGCCGAAGGTCTGTCCTTGCTTTCATGTGCCGGCGCAGAGCGGTTCCAACACCGTCCTCCGGCGAATGCAGCGGGGATATACTGTTGAATATTACCGCCAGATGCTGGCTCGCATTCGCCAAACCGTACCGGATGCGGCCATCACGAGCGATTTTATTGTCGGTTTTTGCGGCGAGACGGAAGAGGATTTTCAGCAGACGGTTCGGCTGGTGGAAGAGGCCCGGTTTAAGAATGCCTATATTTTCAAATACAGTCCTCGGCCTGGCACCAAGGCGGCGGAGTGTTATCCGGATGATGTGCCGCAAGCGATCAAACGCCGTCGAAATAACCAACTGCTCCAACGGCAAAACCAGATCAGTTTGGAAGAGAATCAAAAGTTCATTGGCCGCCTGGTGGAGGTGCTCGTCGAAGGCCCTAGCAAACTCGGCCAGAAGGCCCCAGAAACCCAAGCCACCCTCCAACTGACTGGCCGAACCCGCTGCGAACGGATTGTCGTGTTTCCAGGCGATCGACGCCTGGCAGGACAGTTCCGTATGGTACGGATTACCGGTGCTACGCCTACGACCCTCCTAGGACATTTAGAAGAACAGCCTAGGGGTTCCTCCTCCCAGCCGGAATGTGAGATGCTTTTACCGCTCCTGCCGATTTCGGCTCCTAAGTAAAAATCCGTGAATATAGGACTTCTCCAGGTGAGTCCTATGCAAACCGAGGCAATTCCTAAGGTGCATTTGTCCGTGGATGAGACGATTCGGATTGGCCTGGTTGGCTGCGGCAACCGGGGAACCGGCGCCTGTCGGGAGAGTTTGCTTACGCCGGGGCCGGTGCGGCTGGTGGCCATGGCCGATCTATTCCCAGAGCGCATCGAAACAGCCTTAAAAAACCTGAGCAAATACGAGGAGCTTCGGCCAAAGATTGATGTGCCGCCGGAGCGGCGGTTTACTGGCTTTGATGCGGTCCATCGGCTTTTGGCGGCCGAGGTGGATTTGGTGCTTTTGGCCACGCCGCCCTATTTTCGACCAGCCCATTACGCGGCGGCTATCCGGGCTGGCAAACATGTATTCATGGAAAAACCTTGCTGTATCGACGCCCCCGGATACCAAAGCCTGCTTCAGACCAACCAGGAGGCTCAACGACGGCGGCTTTCGGTGGTTGTCGGCCTCCAGCGCCGGCATCAGCCCAGCTATCTGGAGGCAATAGAAAAAATCCATCAAGGCGCTCTGGGCCAGGTTTATCTAATCCGCACCTATTTTAACATGCCCGGCGGCGGACGGGCCGGCTGGATCAAACCGCCCGAGATGCCCGAACTGGAATACCAAATCCGCCATTGGGGAGTCTTTGTCTGGCTTTGCGGCGATTTCTTGGTCGAACAGGCCACCCATCAGATCGACGTGGCCAATTGGGTCCTCGGCCAGACGCCCCTTCGGGTCCAAGGGACCGGCGGCCGACAGGTGCGCATTGGCCCCGGCAATGGCGATGTCTGGGACCATCATTTTCTGGAGTTTGAATACGCCAACGGCGTCCGCCTTATCTGCCAGGCCCGCCAACAACCCGGCACTTGGACTCATGTTTCCGAAACCGTGCATGGCGACCGGGGCCAACTTACTTTGGGCACCGGTCCTTGGGGGTATGGGAAACTGACGCCCCGGGAGCTTCGCACCAAGCGGCTCATCAATCCCTATCAGCGGGAGCATGATGATCTGATGGCTAGTATCCGCGGCCAAGGCCCCTATCGCTGCGAGGGCGACTATGGCGCCACCAGCAGTATGACGGCGGTGATGGGCCGAATGGCTAGCTATATCGGACAGATGATCACCTGGCAGGATGCCATCCAGTCCGAAGAGCGTCTTGGTCCGGCCCAATGCACCTGGCAAACCCCGCCTCCCACTCTGCCCAACGCCCACGGCATCTACCCCTGCGCCCTGCCCGGCCTGAAGCCAAGTTGACCAACTTACGCCTGTGCGATGAAGGCGGATGAAAAAAGGAGTTGTTCTCGATGCAACCGGCCCTGACATGGATTCGTCCGGCGTGGCTGCGGGGGCATAGATCGCCTTGGCTGTTGGTCGGCGTTTTCGCCTGGATACTTTGCTGTTTAGGTTGCCAGCCCCCCCCTGCAAGAAAGGTCGAACCTGTGCCCCCTGATTCCAAAGACAGTCCTCCGCGCCATTCATTGGAAAAGCTCCGCGGCGAATGGGACTCCGAAAAGGCGCCGGATTGGCAGATCGTCGAACTTCTGGCCCTGATGTGCCAGAACGCCTATCTGCCGCCCAAAGAATCCGAACAGACGCCCAAAAATCCCCAAGCGTCCCAAAATGCCGAACAGGCGTTCCATGAGATGGGGCTGAAAGAAGTGCAGCCAGCCATTGCTGAAAGCATGGTCGCCTATCTCGTCTGTGGGGAGGAGATAACCGTGGTGGTTTTCCGCGGCACGGACGACCTGGCCGATTGGCTGGTCAACTTGGACTGCCGGACCGCCGATACTCCGCATGGGACTATCCATAAAGGTTTCTACGAGGCCTACCATACTACCCCCACCCCCGCCCAGTCACTCCGATCGCAGATACTGGCTCGTTTGAAGGAAAGGCCGCCGAAACATCTATGGATTACAGGCCACAGTTTGGGCGGGGCGCTGGCCCTGGTGTGCGCATACGACTTGATCGAAAACGAAACGTTCCAGATAAGCGGCGTGCTCACGTTCGGCCAACCGATGGTCGCTCAACCGCAACTTAGCAATTATTTGAATCAACGATTGGCAAGCCGTTATACCTATTTTGGGAACGGCAAAGACATTGTACCGCGAGTTCCCCCGACCTATGTCCATTGCGGCGCGAGGATCTGGTTTCATGACGGCCAGATCGAGCGTTTTGCGCCCCTCCGGTTTCCCCCCCGCAGTGCTCCCTTAAAAGGGGCGACTCCGGAAGACGCTGAAGATCCACTTGTCCCAATGTCCCTAGAGGAATTTGAACAGTTCAAAGCCGCTCTGCGTAAGGCAGATCGCGTCTCTAGGGGAGGATCGCTAAAGGGCAATCTTTCTTGGCTCCGCGACCATGCAATCGAAAACTATCGAGAAAGAGTGCATAGGGCCTTGAATGTCAAAGATTCTCAGGAATCGGCAGCCAAATGAAGTAGCTTTCGTTCCTCGAAAAAGGATGCCGATTTTGACCCTAAAGGAGTTGTTTTGGTTTGCCCTCATGGGCCAGCGTGAAAATGAGCCACGGCTTCCGAGATGCGCAACGCCCGATCGTAGAGCCGCACCCGAAGCAACTCTCCTTGCAGCGAAAGCCCTAGCAGCGGTTTTTGCGTGCCGCTCACATCGCCCAGATCGCTGCTGTACCGACCCCAGCCGAATTGCCGATCCTCTCCCCCGTCGCACAAACGGCCATCTACGACAAAACAAATCACCCTCGGCCCATCATCTACGATGGCCACAATATGGTGGAGTTTTCCAGGTTGCACTGCGCCGGGGTCCGTATCCCAAGCGGCCGAGCAGCGCCCGTCGCTCAGTTCAAGCCGAACGGTTTTTTGTTCTGTAGTGGCCAGGCGTATTCCCGCGCCGTTGCGGTCCCGGCAATCTACCAGGGTCTGGCCGGATTCCAGTCGGTTCAGTCGGACCCACACCTCCACCGACACTCCGCCTGTGCGTCCTAGATCGATCGGACCCGGCAGGTGGGCTTCCCCGGCGGCGATCTGTTCGGCCCCTGCATCCAAGAGCAAGCCTTTTCGGCTGACCGTTTTGACTTCCCCTTGCCGCCAGAGGCCTTCCAGAAGAGTTTTATCAATCGAATGAATGCGGGCGATGGTTTTTTGGGTTTCCGAAACCCAGTAGCGTCCGTCCTGTTCGATCAGGTCCGGATAACTGATCCGTACGTGCGGATCGGGATCATAAAGGAGGATTTCGGGTTGGCTCCAATGAATGTGTCCATTGCGTTCGATGCCGCCGGCAATCCAGACCGGATTTCGGTCCAGAAAGGTTCGTCCACCGTGATTATGGAACCAGAAGAGATATGTGCCTTCTTGGGTGCGCCAGACCATCGGACAAGCCCGGGGATGTTTGATCCGTCGGCCTCCGGGGCGGTAGGTCATCGGTTCGGGCTTGCTCCAGCTGCGTCCGCCGTCCCGGCTATAGGCGTGGCATGGATGCCCCTGGGTGGTCCGATACACACAGTAAAGCGAGCCGTCGCTGAGCGGAACAATGTTATGTTCCTCCTGTACCGAACCGAACTCATCGGCCCGAATGCCACGTTCCCCTTCGGGCAGCATGTGCCACTGGATTTTCGTTGGGTCCGGCTCGGTCAACAGGTTCGGCGAGCGGAACAACCAGCCTTCGCCCATCTCCAACATATATCGGCCAAGCTTGGTAAAGGCAAAGACCACGTCGTTGCCCACAAGGTTGGGTTTATCGATTCCCCAGAAGATCTGCACCTTGCCTTGCCAATCGTTGGTCCGATCGCAGGCCGTCAGCCGCATCGGCAGGCGGTAGCGCTGTTTCGACCAAGTTCGTCCGCCGTCGTCCGAATATTTGAACACGTACCAGCCGAGCATGTCGGCCCGAATTTTCCGGTTGCCCAAAGCGGCGATCTGATCGCCGTTATAGGTGTAAAAGACGTAAATCCGCCCGGATGGGGTCACCAGCGGCACTGCCCAGGAGGCCTCCGGTCCATCGGCCGGTTCAATATCGGTTAATGGGGACCAGGTTTTGCCCAGATCGGCGCTGATGGTGGAAACCACATGCTGACCTTTATCGCCCTCTTTGCCTTTGCCGGTGGTCATCACACATAGCCATTTGCCATCGGGCAGGACGACCACATAGGGCTGATCACAGTAGTTTTCATCCGGGATTGGGGAGCCGGTGCGGATATTGCGCCAGTCCTTGGTTCTGGGATGGGAGGTGTCCAGTCCGCCCGGGGGGATTTCCGCCATGGCCAGCATCCGACCCTCCCGTCCCCCGTCATACCCTGTGGCTTGGAAGTATTGTCCAGGCCCATTCCCATCGAAACGTTGCGCTGCCGCCAGAGCGAACCCAGCAATCCCCAAAACGCAGATGACCAACGCTACTTTCCACCCGCATCGCATAGACCGCCATCCTTCAAAATAGACACACCTCATTAAAAATGGGTACACTTTATCCCGAAAACCTCCTAGGGGGATTATTCTTCCTAGCCTCAATATAGCAGGCATGGAAGAGGGGGAGAAGTTCTTACTCTGGCTTTGCTGGGGGGGAACGACGAAAGGTTGATCGCCAGAAGGATACCGAAAAAGGCTAGATGGCCAAGCCGTGTTCTAGCAGAATTTTCAGGCCGATCAAGATCAGCAGCACTCCGCCGGCGGTTTCAGCCCGTCGGCCCCAGCGGGCGCCTAGTCGGCTTCCGTAGCGAAGGCCAAGAGTGGTCATCAGCCCGGCAACCAATCCGATAACGACCGCTCCCAGCCAGAGGTTCTCTTCGACCATGCCCCAGCCAAGCCCCACGGCAAAGGCGTCCAAACTGGTAGCCACCGAAAGCGTTACCAGCATCCAGCCCCGGGTGGGATCCCCAGCAAACCGCAATTCCTTTGGTTTTCGGGCCTCCCAGATCATCCGGCCGCCCACATAGGCCAAGACCAAAAAGGCCAGCCAGTGATCATAGTGGGCGATCCAGTGCGTCAAGCCGGTCCCGGCAGCGCATCCCAAAAGGGGCATAAAAAACTGGAAGAGTCCAAAGTGGAAGGCCAAGCGAAACGTCTGTCGAAAATGCACCTGACCCAAAACCAATCCGACGGCAATTGCCACCGCCAGGGCGTCCATGGCCAGTCCCAGGGCCAAACCAGCCAGAGTCAGCCAGGGTAAAAGGCCCGCCACCAGCCGACTCAGACCCTCCTCTAGGAGTTTGGAATTGCCCAGCATTAACCCAGGCACCGGGAGGTTCCCTCCTCACTAGGCCTGCCCGGGCTAGAGATCACCGGCGCCTGCACGGAACGGGGCTGAGGATAAGCCATCATCAGGCACTCCCTTCCAGACAAGTGGTCATGGTTACCGGAACTGTTTGGGTAACTCCGGAGGAGGGGGTTTGCGGATGGAACGGGCCTGGGTGTTCAGATGGGCTTGAATCCAGCGTTCCAATTCCTCCCAATCGACCGGGGGCAACTTCGATAGATCCGGCCGAAGATCCACCGCTCCTTTAATATACACATGCACGATTTCATGGGCCGGTTTATCGGTATTCCAATGGATCAGTATCCGAATGCACCGTTCTAAGGCCCCCGGAACGCTCAGTTCGTAGGCGCACAGAAGCGGCACATCTAGCCAGCCCAACTGCCGGGCTGCCAAAGCAGGAAACTCCGCATCCAAATCCTTGGTGGTCGTAAAAATGGCACTGGCCACGTCTTCTTTCTGGATGCCGTTTTGCCGAATCATCAACGCCAACAGTTGACGGGTGGCCGTCAGAATGGCCTCGGTAGTGTTCGCATCGGCGGTCGTTGCTCCGCGAACTCCCCGGCATGGCATCGTGCAGGTCCCTTGCAAATGGTGCCTAATTTACCTACCCAATTCCATAGAAGAAAGCCCTCCTCATTGTGGATTTATTTGGTTGTCAAGGCACAGGGGGTTGGAGGAGGGATTCCGGCTTTTGCCGGGGCTGACCCTCTTTTGAGGGGCTGCACCGTATTTACAATCTGGTGGGGTAATCCTTCCCAGGATTGAGATTTAACGATTGGGGGAGGTTTGCTTCCAACTTCCAAGGGAGCAGAAGTTTTAGGAGTCATTCGCAATTGGCAATCTACACAAAATACATAATTTAAATATTTTGGGAAAAGAATATCAATAACGTATTCTGAAAATACTTTTCGGATTTTAACGATTATTCCTTTTGTTCTAGCCCGGATTTTGCCGATTTACCCTCCGGCAAATCCTCGTAAAGGAGGTCCTTCCGCCTCATCCGGGCAAACAAGATCATGACGCCTCCCAATGTGGGATTGACAGGGGTTGCGAGCCGGAAATCGGCTAGGGCCTCCCCCTAGAACGCCGAAAGAATCTCCCCGAAACCAAACCCCCTTTGGAGTGTCCGGTTAAGAGCTGTCCATTCCATTTGATTCTATAAGCTGGAGTGTGCCAACACCATTTGGTAGGGCAAAAAAATGTGCGGGAAAAACGGATGTCGGTTGATCATGGGATTGATAAGCCTGCTGGCGATAGCCTGTTGGGCCCAAGGCCAGCAGCTTGGTGGGGATATCCGTTGGCCAGGGGCTCCGGAGTATCCGCCAAGCAGAATCCGGCAAACCTCTTTTGAATCGGAAAGGATAATTCCCAGCCAGCCCAACGAAAGGCTGGCTTCCGAGGTACCAGAAGCCCCCCCAGAAATAGGATTAGAACGTCTCCCCCCCCAAAACCTGCCCTTTCCCGAATCTGCAGTAAACGAATCGTATCCTTTGCTGGAAGAGGAACTGATGGGAGTGGGGCCGTTTTGTGATCTATGTGGTCATGGTGCCAACTTTCGGCCCGATTGGTACATCGACCAACGGGTTACTATTTGGCATCGGTCCCGGCCCCGACGCATGCGCACCAGTGGATTAGGGGGGTTTGCCACGGTCGATAATGAGCAAGTTTTCTACACCACTGGCGTCATGGGGACTCGGAGTCCCAGTTTTGATGTGGCAGCCGGCTATGGGGCCACCCTGCGCCATTATCTTCGGCCGGCTCGGGAGAACACAGACCTTTATCTGGAAGGCATCTATTTTGGGTTCAATACCTGGCGGCAAGCACGGGATGTGTATGCTACGCAGCGGCTTAGTTCTACCATCGGCAGTGGGGCCAATGCCCAGACGGTTACCTTTGGGAACCTATTTACCCCTTATACCGATGATCGCCAGGGGATGTTTAGCGGCATTGGCGGGTTTGACCGGGCGGATCATCATCAGCTCTACTATGAATCTCGTCTGCATAATGTGGAGGTGAATCTGCGGATTGTGCCCCGAGGCCGACCAGACCGAATTGTATTACTCCCCAACGGCCATTGGCGCCGGCAGTGCCAACCGGGCATCTATGGTACCTATCTGGTGGGAATTCGGTATTTTACGCTTCAGGAGCAGTGTAACTTTTTGGCGGAAGGGGCAACCGAATATTTTGATTCCCAAGGAAATCCTACTCAGCAAGTAAGCACCTGGGGCCGCTACGATGTGGATACCTACAATGAGATGCTGGGGCTTCAGTTTGGGCTAGATGTGAAATATAGGCAATGTACGGTAGAGTGGGGCGCTGAATGCAAGGTGGTTCCGGCCATCAATTTCGCCGGGCAAACCAGCCGAATCCGTGCCTCTGATCCCGTCACGGGGACCTCCTTTGATGTGCTGCTTCGGGACCGGGAAGATGATGTAGCCTTGTTGGGGGAGGTCTCGGTGGTCGGCTACTACCATCTGCGGCCGAATCTTTCTCTGCGGGCCTCTTGGGATATGATGTGGGCTGTGGGGGTGGCTTTGGCCCCCGAACAACTCAAGTTCCACCCCAATCCCGACAACCGGGTCAACACCAATGGAATTGTCTATTATCAGGGGCTTTCTTTAGGCCTAATTTGGCAACGGTAGGACTGCCTATTTTCCCCAAACCCACTAGTTTATCCATGGAAAGCTCCTTCTAGTTGCTCTCAGCCCATTGTTCTGTGGAGCTCTTCTTATTTGGAAATGGGCCTCCTCGAACCTGCCAGGCCATCGGCCTCTGGAAAATCCTAAGATATTCTCTTGTAGGATGTTCCCTTCTCTTTTATACTCAGTGCCGATTTTACTGCCGACTGAGGCCTTCTTTCTGGGTTAGCAAGGAGGAGCTTCCGGCTCGGCCACAGGCCCTCCGGTTCCGGGGCCGACTTTCGGTTTTGGAGGCAACCTGGAGCGAACCTACTTAGGCCCAGGAGCGTACATCGGAGGAGGAGTGCACCCTCCGGGGGCTTTGCCCGATCTACCACAGGTTGGTGGCATTCGGGATGCGAGGCTCCTGGCGGCCTGCTTCGCTGCTGGGCCTCTGGCTGGGTGGCCAGAGGCGTTGTTTTCAGATCGTGCGCTTCCGCTGGGATAAGGAGAAACACGCTCTATTGGGCGGAATTGTTCCAAAAAAGCAAGAAAACATTTTCTTTCTAATTGGCACCAAGAATGTGCCCTCGGTCGGGATCGCCCAGATGGCCCAAAAAGGAGCTTGCACCTAGTCGGTAATGTTTCTATAAAACGTCTGGTAAATCCCGGTTGATACCATGTGCTCATTAGGGGTTCGACTGATGGAGGCCCCAGGCCCGGTCGATAAGAGGGATGGATACCCAATGCGTCGGAGCGCGTGGTAGGGTGGCACTGGCCGGCAGGGACGTTGAGAAACCGGGTTGAAACGTTCTGCGGATATGTCAGAAAAGAAAAATTCGAAAGCTTCAACCCTCTACCGGCTCAACTGGCCCCTATTCTCGGCAGATAGTGGGAAAAAGGTCGGTTGTTAGAGGCTCTACACGGTGGGGGATATAATACCAAGCGGGGGGTGGCAAAAGGGGAGGAAAATAAAGTAAAATTGAGCAGATAAGGGAGGGAGGTCTTTTTTGGCCTTTTTGGGCTTCGGAGGAAAGGACGATGGAGATTTACGGTCCGCACCGTGTGCATGGGGCGCAGCCGATCGGGCCGCCTCATGGGGTTCGCCTGGAGCAGGCTGCCGGTCCGGCGCCCGCAGGGCCGATTCAGGATGAACTGACCATTTCCGAAGCAGCCGAGGCGTTAGAAAGGGCTCGGCAGACGCCGGGGATTCGGACGGATCTGGTGGCCCGAATCCGGGCAGAAATTGCTGCCGGCACCTATGAAACCCCCGAAAAGCTAGAGATTGCTCTGGATCGTCTGTTAGATGAAATCGGCTAAATGGCTGGCCGGTATGCGCTTCGATCGGTTCGGGTGGCTCTGACGCCGTTGGAGCGGTTTGCCCAGTTTTTGCGCACTCGGGGCAAACGGCTGACGATGCAAAGGCGTTTGATTGTTGAACAGGTATTCAGCCATCACGACCATTTCGACGCCGAAGAGTTGCTCGACCATCTTCAGGAACTGATTGCCCGGCGCAAGGTGTCGCGGCCAACTGTTTATCGCACCTTGGCCGAGTTGGACGAAGCAGGGCTGCTGAAAAAGATGCCCCTGGGCGGCCGAAATATCTATGAACATAACTACGGATATCCTCAGCATGATCATTTATATTGTCAGTCGTGCAATCGGCTGATCGAATTCCATAGCCAGGCCATTGCCCGGCTGTGTGCTCGGGTAGCCCAGGAGTATGATTTTGAAATAGCCAGCCACCGGCTTTTTGTAACCGGTCGCTGTGCGGAGTGCCGACGGCAAGGGATGTTGCCTTCTGCGGAACAATCTTCCAGGCCCAGCGGCTGAGCCCAGTCCAAGCAGCTGCACCGTTCGATTTGCGTTTAGGGCCCTGCGCTGCCGTGGTCTGGGTGCCCTCTTTTCCTTGAGCCTTTCTGAATGCCTCCGGTGGGTTGATCCTCGGCAAAAACCCGTTAAGATAAAAAGCAAATGGAACCCAGCTAGGAGGGGCTTACCGATGCCATTTATCGAAATGACCGGACAAACCCTGTTGCAGATCGTGGCAGAAGGGGGCCCGGATCCGGAGGAGTTAGCCAAGGTGGGCCTGACCCCCAAAAGTATTGTCCGGGTCAATAAACAGGGGGATATCGAACTCCGCCGGCGCGACCGTTGGGATGTGATCGGCGGATTTTTGGGCGACTTTGAAGAACGCATCAAGCGCGAAACCGGCCTCGATTGGGTCTGAGGGGCTTATTGCCTCGGGCCGTTGGCCTCCTCAGTGCACCGCTTTGCTCCATCCATCGGCTCCCTCCGCCGCACTATTTTTTCCTGCAACGCCAGAATGAACAATTACTTCCGGAGGTCCCCCAGCTTTTCGGAAAACCGAGTAGCACTCTGGCTAATCGCTCAGATCGAAGTTTGCTAATGTTGAGTCCCCCGGAAAAACACTCCCCTAACCCATACTCCCTCCTAACTCATACTAAACAGGATAACTGGCTGTATTTTCCTCGAACCCGCTCGAAACAAAAGAAATGATAAAAATCGCCAAAACGCCAGCGCCGAAGCCCAAAAACCACCAGGAGAATCCAAAACGCCGGGGCGAAACTGACAGTCCATCCCCAATAAGGAAATGCGCGCCGTCGCCAATCTCCTAGGAATATTGATATTTTTAACAGATAGGCACTTATGGTTTCCTTTTTGGCGGTTTTGCTTTGGTGCCGGATTGGATGCGTTGGATCCAGTCTTTAGCTTCGGGGACGAGGGGGCTACCGGGATATTTGTTTATGAGGTCTTTCAGCGTAGCGATGGCCCGGTCGGTTTGGCCTCGGTCCCATTCGCATTCGGCGCACAAAAGCAGCAACTGGTCGGCATAGGGGGCGTCTGGGGCGGCGGTTTGCAGTTGTTCGTTCAGGCCCAGGACCTGTTCGTACATGCGTCGGGCGGCCCAATAGCGAGCGTACAATAGATGCAGATACCCGGCCAGCTTTTCGGTGGGGAAATTTTGTTGCCATTGGCGGATTTGGGCGGCGGCTCGTTCTAGTTGGCCGGTTTTGAGGAATTCTTCGGTGGATCGGCTATGGGCGCCCATCCAGGCGGTGCGCTCGGTATGGGATTTATAGGTGCCAAGCAGTTCCTCAGCTTTTCGGTAGGCTTGGCGAGCCTTTTCGCCTTGGCCGGTGGCTGCATAGTAATCTCCCCACACGGTTTGCAGTCGGCTGGCGGGCAGACCGATTTTGGTATCGGCCAGGAGTTTGTCGGCGGCTTCCAGCAGCGGTTTGGCCTTGTCGGGTTGCACTAAATCGGTGATGAGGATATCGGCGGCTTCGACAAAGCAATGGCCTTGCTGCGCCGGGGTTTTGATTTTGGCGGCGGCTCCTTGCCAAATGTGAAAGGCCAGTTGGCTATCGCCCAGTTGATCCCTGGCCATCGGGCCGACCACCTGCACCAAACTGTACAGATCCGCATCTTGGGAGACCGGGGAATCGGTCAGGAAAGGCGCCTGCCCAGCCTTGACCGCCTTTTGAATCCAGGGACGAACCGCCTCCCGCATCTTGGCCACCTGCTCCGGAGACAATAGGATGGCCGGGGAAGTACCTTCTTGCGGATTGGCTGGGCCAGACGGTTCAAACGCCGCCGCTACCTGATCCGCCTTGAACTGATAGACCAATACCAATTGCCGAAGCGATGCCGCATCCAACTTGCTGGCATCATAGCTGTCCAAAATCGGCAGGCATTGGTCCAAGGTAGGAAGTTTTTTTTCATCATGCCGGGTCAGGAAGGGCCGGTCGATGTAAATCCGATTGACCATTTCCAACGCTTTGGCGGTGCGGCGGCCGGTGCTCAGTTTGACCGTATACAGCCCAGGCCGAAGATAAATATGGAACAGATTATTCTCTTGGGCTGTCTGCCCGTCGCCGAAATCCCATCGGGCCGACCCTCCCCCTGTTAACGTACTTGGCGAAAGGTCCCTAAACTCCACGACGATTAACGGTTCGTCAGAATCCGGCAGGGGCACATCCGCCCGAATCGTAAACTGAAAATCAGGAAACAATTTGTGGTCTTTCATTTGCACCACTCCCGGCACCGCTCGGCCGACCGAATAGGCCCGGAAGGCCTCCGGCGGAATCTGGGACGGTTTGGCTTTATCGGGCGGCCCCGGCGACGGCTCCCAGGCCGCTACCATAATCGCTGAATCTCCCACGGCTACATGGTAATATTCAAACTTATGTGCCCCCGCCTTGAGCTGGATCTCTTTGCGAAGGCCTGGTCGGGCCTGATGATGCGGTCCATGCACCCCAGGATGGGAAACTACCTCCTTATCGTCGATCAAAAGGAAACTGGCGTCCTGGCTGGAGGTGAAAAAGCCGTAGGTCCCCGGCTGCGTAATGTGCAAATAGCCACTATATCGGCTCAGGAAGGGCCCCGGCTTCAGGGAAAATGGATTCCGAGAATGAAACACATTGTCCACATAATCGCTGCCGATCCGCTCCGAAGATTCAAAGGCTTTCCGCACCGACTCCAACTGATGAGGATTGCACTCTTTGTATTTCCGGGTCTCCAATAGCAGGCCATCCCGGTTGGTCCAAGCGGGCACGGCACTGGGCTCCGGGGGATTGCCACCGTAAAAAATCTCGTACCCGGTCTGGCCAGGTATCGTTTCAAACGCCAATCGGCAAAAATCGCCCGGCCCTAGCTGCAACAGCCGGGTAGGCACCGCCTTTTGAGTGGCTCGACAAAAGACCAGTACATTGCTCCCTTCGGCGTTGATCTGACCATGGTGGTAAAACTCCACCACAATGATCGGTCGAAGTTCCGCTGGGGTAAGCTGCACCGGCCGAAGGGCCTGAAACTCCGTACCGGCCCGTTTGAAGTTCTGCGCCAAGCCCTCTGGAGCCCATCCGCCCAGCAGCCACACCGCCGCCCCCAAAACCCCAAATCCTCGAAAACCGGCGCGGACTCTCCGGAACAGTCTGCCTTGCATCAAAACCTCCTTTCTTCTTTTTTCATTGGGTGGAATGATCGTCTGCTTATTCCATTGTACCAGACTTCTCCAATCCAAACCCAGATAGCCCCCATGCGGACGTGTTAAAGAGGTTTTGGTTTTGGCAACAAAACCAAAAACCTCTGTCATTCCAGCGAAAGCGGGAATGACACAAAGGGCGGGAATGACAAGATAGCACGGGCGTCGCCGCCCGTGGCTCCCCGGGGGATGCGGGCGGCACGCCCGCGCTCCAGGCGCCCCCGCACCCGGCGTCGCCTCCGGCTCCGCCGGCCTCTCCCGCACCGGGGAGAGGCGATTTTTTGCGGTGGGGAGAGGCGGTGAGGCTCCCTCACCCGACCAAGCTGACGCTTGGCCGGCCTCTCCCCTGGCGGGAGAGGCGATCGACAATGGAGTGTTACGGGGTTTGGGTTTTCGGTTTTGCTTTTGGCTTGGGCTTGGGCGGTTGCCAATCGGGGCCTAAGATTACTGGCAAAAGGCGCTCCACATACTCGTTGGCTCGAGCTGGGGCCTTGGGGTCTTTTAAAGGAAGCTGGCGGAGGGCGGGGTAAATCGGCTCGGCTTTTCGGCCCAGGGCGTCGATCACGTTCAGTGTAAAAGTGGCCAGATACGCTCCATTGGCTTCCGGCGAGGCATGGTCTTGGAGGGTTTGAAGCACCTTGGGCAGATCGTCCGCCTCTGCATGAAGCCCCAAGGCCCAGGCCGCTACTACCCGTACACTGGGCGATTCATCCGCCAATGCCCGGAGCAGATCGGTTCTGGCTGTCCGAACCGCCTGTTGCCCCCGGATCAATAGTCCCATGGCCGCCCAGTAACGCACTCCGCTATCCGGGTCTTTCAGGCCAGATTGAAGCTGGGCGGCTGCTTCATCGGTCCGCTGGGTAGATTGATTGGTCTGTTGAGCTACATCGTTGGTCCGCTGCGCAGCCAGCTCCGCCATTGCCAAAATCCGCTCCAAGGGATAGGCTGCTGGATCATGGCCGAACTCGTAAAGGCTGCGGTTGCCCGCCCGGCGATGCATTTCCGCTTCGCTCAAAAAACCCAGGTCCCGAACCTCTAACAGATGTTGCCGAAGGGCCTCCCGAAGCTCTTGCAAAACCCCCCTGTGATTCGGATCCTCCGCCAGATTCCGAATGCAGTGGGGATCTGTCTGCAGGTCATAGAGTTCTTCAGGGGGTTTGGGTTGCCAGAAGGCGGCCTGCTCTGGCCGAAGTTTACCTTCGTCAAATAGCTTCCGCCAAACCAGCGTAGTGGGCGTCTGGAACATGTAGCCGAGGTATTCGCCTTGCAAGCGATGCGGCATGTAGTTTCGGATATACAGATAGCGCTGATTCCGGACAGCCCGGGACATATCGTATCGTTCATCCATCCGACCCCGGAAGCCGAACAGATACTTTCGTTCCGGCCCGGCAAAGGGTCCCATAAACGCCTGTCCTTGCATCCAATCGGGCGGCTTCTGGCCCACCAAGCTCAAAAGGGTTGGGGCCAGATCTACGAAACTTACTAGCCGATCCGACACGCCACCCGCCTGATAATCCTTCGGCGCTAAATGCCGAAACTTCTCCGGAAAATAGACGATCAGCGGCACATGCAATCCGTCGTCATAAAGCCAGCGTTTGTGCCGGGGCATGCCGGAACCGTGGTCGCTGTAGAAAAAGACGATGGTCTGGTCGGCTAAACCGGCTTCCTGAAGTTCTTGGAGAATCCGGCCTGCTTGGGCGTCCATCTGGCTGATCCGATCGTAGTACTGGGCCCAGTCATGGCGAACTTTCGGAGTGTCGGGATGATAGGGCGGCAGGGGCGCTTTGGCCGGGTCGTGCTGCAAGGTGTGGGGCCGGTTTCGGATTTGGCTTTCATGGGTGATGGTCAGATTGAAGATGGCGAAGAACGGCTGGCCGGGCCGACGATTCTTCCAATGGGCCTTCGGCGACGATTCATCCCAGACGCCGTCCGGCTTGGTGAGATTGTAGTCTTCTTTGCTGTTATTGGTGCAGTAGTAGCCCTCGGCCCGGAGAAACTGCGGATACATTTTCATCCAGTCAGGCATCCGGACCTCGCTCCGCATATGTTCTGCGCCTAAACTGGTAGGATAAACGCCGGTAATAATGGCTGTCCGGGCCGGAGCGCAGACCGGCGCATTGGACCAGCAGACGCGGTAGCGAAGTCCTCGGGCAGCCAGCCGGTCCAGGTTCGGTGTCTGAGCATATCGGTCTCCGTAGCAGCCAAGATGCGGCCCCATATCCTCACAGGTAATCCACAAAATATTGGGCCGCTCTTTCTCCACCCTTGCCGAAGAATCTGAACAGCTCCTATTAGGCCGATCGGAGCTGGCCCTATTGGGTGAATCGGAGGCGGATAGGAGCGGTGGAGGGGCTTCCGCCCCACTCGCCTGGGTCAAAAAGCCTCCGGAGTCTTCTAAATCCACCCCGGGGAGCACATTCCCTGGGCTTCCAGCAAGAAAGATGGCCCCCAAAAGAAAACCGATCCATTGGGGGACTTTGATGCCTTCCTGCCAAAGCCTTCCAAATCTCTGGGGAAGTTTGGGAATCGGTTTCATGGCTTTTTCTCCTGAAAACGAGCAACGAGGTAGTCTGGGAATAAACTCTCAGAGGTTCCCCAGCCTGTTTCTCCATGATCATGCCACCGCCACCCGGCTTGATCAAGTAGGAAGGAACGATAGTTCCTCCTTTCGCCCTGTTCGGATTCCGATACCCTCCTTTTTGGTAGGTCAGCCCAAGAAGCCTCTCAGCGTGTGGGAAAAGCAATCTCCAGACAAGCTTCCCAGGACGGAGAGGGGCTGAGAGGTGAGGGCCTCTATAAAACCGTGTGAGGAAAGGGTGTTTTTTAGCTCCAGGTAACCGGCCATAGGTAGCTCAGGTGATCAGGCACGGTATCTCAGTACCCGGGTGCAAGCACCTCCGGGAACCGCACCGAGGGAATCCCCTCTATCGGGGGACATAGACTTCACTACCCCTACTCCCTGGGGGATGCACCCCAACAACATCCTCTCTCCGGAGTGGAAAGATTCCAACAATATCCCCCTTCGTGTGGGATGGACTCCCATCATATCCCCTCTTCCCCACCGTGGGAGAGGGTTAGGCTGAAGGGGGGCTGGACTGCTGCTTGCGCGGGAATGGAGATGGGAGAATGGCACGAATTCCCCTTCCCCCGGCTTCGCCTTCGGCTCAGCCGACCTCTCCCACGCTGGGCAGAGGCGAGTTTGCCGGATTCCCTGGCCAGGAAGGAGAAGCTCCCTCTGTTCCATGAACTAGGGTATTATATTGAAAAGAGAAAGAACGATAGGACTGCTGAACAACAGGAACCGTTATGAGCGCTATGTTATCCAGGGCGGAGACAACCCAACGGGCAAACTCCGGATCAGAGGGCGGAACAGAGGGCCAGGCCCCGTTAGTCCAGGTGGAGGGGCTGACGAAATTGTTCCCGGTGCGCCGAGGCTTGTTTTCTCGGACGGTTGGTTATGTTCATGCGGTGGAGGATGTCAGTTTTGCCATTTGGCCCGGCCAGACCCTGGGCCTCGTCGGGGAATCCGGCTGCGGGAAAACGACGCTGGGCCGAACGCTAGTTCGGCTGCTTGAACCGACTGCAGGCCGAATCTATTTCGACGGCCAAGATGTCACCCAGGCCCGGGGGGAAACGCTCCGTATGCTTCGCCGCCATATGCAGATCATCTTCCAGGACCCATTCAGCTCGCTGAATCCCCGGATGACGGTGCAGGCGATTGTGGAAGAGGGTTTGCTGATCCATCGGCAGGGGGAGAAACAGGAGCGTCGAGACCGGGTACGGCAGATTCTGGAGGCGGTGGGTCTGGACGCCTCGGCCATGAACCGGTATCCGCATGAGTTTTCCGGTGGCCAGCGGCAGCGGATCGGCCTGGCCCGCGCCTTGGTCCTGCAACCAAAGTTCCTGGTGCTTGACGAGCCGATTTCCGCTCTGGATGTCTCGATCCAATCGCAGATTATCAACCTGCTGGTGGAGCTTCGGGAGCGGTTTCGGCTGACGTATCTACTGATTTCGCACGATCTGGGGGTGGTACAGTATCTTTCGGACCGGGTGGCAGTGATGTATTTGGGGCAGATTGTCGAGATGGCCAACTCGCAAGAGCTTTACCAAAACCCGCTGCATCCCTATACCCAGGCGTTGCTGTCGGCCATTCCGACGATGACGCCGAGCAAACAGCGAAGCCGGATCGTGCTGAGCGGGGATGTGCCCAGTCCGATTCGTCCGCCGTCGGGCTGTCGATTTCATCCCCGCTGCCCGATGGCGCCGCAGCTATGTCGGCAACGAGAGGATATTTGCAAGCGGGTGACACCGGAACTGATCGAGATCAATGGTCATTTTGTTCGATGCCATGCCGTTGCTGGCCCACCGAGGTAATCAGGCTGGGGATCCGGCGGAGAGAATCGGCCTGGTCGTCCGAGCAGTGAGCTGAGCCTGCTCGGATTTTGCCCGGAGGAACCTAAATAGGTTTTTTAGAGGGGGGTATCTTAGCGTGGAACAAACACCGGCTCCCAGACGCTGTTGCAGGCTCAGCGGGCACCTTCGGACAACCACCGTCTCGCAGAGGATGTCTGGCGGCTGACAAACGGTGGGAGGCTGAGCATCTCATAAACAGCGGGGAATGGACGGCAGTGTAAACATAGGCTGCCTGGCGCCGCCGCAAACGGATCGGCCTAGTCCTTTGGTGATCATGGTTGGAGGATATTTAAGGAGTGGGGGTTGTGTAAGCCCCTGGACCAGGCACGACCGTGGTAGAGGGTACTACGGTGGTCGGCGCTGGGGCACAGGGAGAACAAGTGGCTGGGGCCGGAGTTGTAGTGATCATTGGCGCACAGGGATCGACAATCACCGGCTCCACTTCCTGCCGCCACCAAACGCCGCGGAACAGTCGGCCTTGCCGGCAGCCAAGGGCAGGAATCGTTAACATCGCTACAAGCAGGAGTGCCAGTAGTTTTCTCATGTTCCGTTTCTCCCTTCCAATAGGAACTCTGTTAGGTCGAGAGGTTGTCGTCAAGCAACTCTACACCATAAAATCGCAAATGCAAATGCAACAGATGATTTTTTGCCACTTTTTCTATCTCGCCCAAGGCGCCAAGGTGGAACAAAGGCTACAATTCCATAGGGAAAAGAAGTTTTCCTAGGAAGGAAAATCCATAGGTTGGCTTTTTGGGATGCCAGGCCTTCTTTGGGGCACCCTCGAGCTTGGCTTTCTGGGAGCCTACCACGTCTAAAACGGATGCGTCCATGCAGCGAAGGGGGGCCTGGTCTGCTATGAGAAGAGGCGTTTGGTCGGTTTGGCTGGCAGTAGGGGTCGTGGGGATTTTATGGCCGGAGCTTTTTTCTGGGGCTTGTTTTGGGCAGCCGGGGCTAAATGGCCAAAGAGCTGGGAGTTCGGAAACATCGGGATCTGCTGAAGATAACGGATTTTCGGGAGATACGGGCGGCTGTTGTGCCAATCGGGCTGCTGGTCAAAAGCGGCCGGCTGCTACCGGACAAAAACCGGACGCCGTCGGGCTGCACCCCATCTGGCCGATCTCTTTTGACCAAATAAGCGAACACCTGCTTTCCCCAAAACCCGCTCCCGATGCTGTTTCTCAAGCCGGGTTGGACGTCCTGCCTCTTTTGCTTGGTCAGAGGAATCCGAAAAGGGACGTTTGGCTGATTGATACGCATGAAGCGGTTTGGCAGACCGATCTCAGCGAAGCTGTTTCGACTATCCGATATTGGCGCCTGGGGGATTCAGCAGCTTGGGAAGCCGTGGACCAAGAGAGCTTCTTTTCCGAAATGGCGAGGCCGGTGCCTACGGTGATATATATCCACGGCAACTGGACAGATGTGGGTACGGCTATTCAACAGGCCTGGACGATCGGTCGACCCCTTTGGGAGGCAGCGGGGGGCAACCGGCGGTTTCGGCTGGTTGTTTGGTGTTGGCCCGCGGAACGGACTGCATCTCGGCTGCTTTCCGACCTTCGGTTTAAAGCGGGCCGAAGCGATGTGGAGGCGTATTTATTGGCGCGGCATTTGGAGCCAATGCCTCCTAGCAAGCCGATCCTTTTGGTCGGATATAGTTTCGGCGCCCGGGTGATTACCGGGGCGTTGCATCTGGTAGGCGGCGGTCGGCTGATGGGCCGATCTTTACGGCCGGACGCTTCCATCACTTCCGGGACCTATTCCTCAGAGAGCCGGTCTACAGGCCTCCGGTGGCCTGCCGGGACAAATGCGGCTACTGCGCCGGAGCAATCTCTAGGGGGCTGCTCGAGAGCTGGCAACGGTTCCCACTTGCCGGGCCCGTTTCGGGCGGTTTTGCTGGCGGCGGCTATCGGCAACGATTGGCTCTTGCCGGGCGGCCGACACCAACAGGCCCTCCTACCTCTGGAAAAGATGCTGGTTACTGTCAACTGGGCGGATCCGGCTCTTCGATGGTATCACCGATTGGAACCCTGCGATAGCCCTGCGTTGGGCTGGGCGGGGCTGCCGGCGGCAAATTGTCCGGCCTATCCACTAGCCAAAAACGATCTTACAGGCAAAATCGAATGGCTCTCGGTAACCAGTTCGGTAGGCAAACAGCATACCTGGCGCGTGTATCTGGAGAGCCCTGACGTTCAAGCCCGGCTTCTGGAGTATGTTTTTGGTCTTGACAGTTCAGACGGCCAACCGTAGGAATAATGCGTGGGCTGCCATCGCTAAAAGTCGATTCCGGTCGGGCCCCTTCCGATCTGTCCCTATCCATCAGCAATGCCGAGGGCATCCCCCGGGAGGCTGTTCTGCGATGACCGAAGGAGCATTAGCGTATCTAAATGGACAGTTTTTGCCTGCTGAGCATTTGGCCATTTCGGTCATCGACGCTGGTTTTGTCCTGGGTGCTACGGTCTCGGAGCAGTTGCGCACCTTTGGTGGCCGGTTGTTTCGGTTGGAATCGCATCTGGATCGGCTTTGGCGCTCGTTGGAAGTGGTCGGGATTGATCCGGGCCTGGGCAGGCGCCAGTTGGCCGATGTGGCCTGGGAGTTGGCGGGGCATAACCATCGGCTCCTAGAGCCGGGAGATGATCTGGGACTGGGGATTTTGGTTACCCCTGGGCCGTACTTGGGCTACAGCGGCCAGCCGATGGACGTTCAGCCCACGGTTTGCCTGCACACCTATCCGTTGGCCTTTTGGCTTTGGGCCGACAAGTACCGGCAGGGGCAAGCCCTCTGGGTGAGTACCGTTCGGCAGGTGGATCATGCCTGCTGGCCGCCCTGGCTAAAGTGCCGGAGTCGAATGCATTACTACCTGGCCGACCAGGAAGCTGCCCACAAAGACCCTGGCGCCCGAGCGGTTCTTTTAGACCGGGAAGGTTTTGTTACCGAGACCTCCACGGCTAATCTGGTGATCTATCGGGCCGAGGAAGGACTTTTGTCCCCGCCCCGGGAACGGATATTGCCCGGCATCAGTTTGGAGGTACTGTTTCAGTTGGCCCACTGGCTGGGCATCCGAACGGGATTTCGACCTCTTCGGCCGGAGGAGGTGGCGTCGGCAGATGAAATTATGATTACTAGCACGCCGTTTTGCGTCTTGCCGGTTACCCGCTTGCAGGGCCAACCGGTAGGCGCTGGCCACCCAGGCCCGATCTATCAAAAGCTCCTGCAGGCATGGAGCCAAGAGGTGGGAGTGGATATCGTTGGCCAGGCAGAGCAATTTGCCCGCCGCACCCCCTGAACCGATCCGCTACCTTTGCCCCACCAAACCTTATCCGGTGATTTCCCTTCTTTGATTTTTTAGACGGTGCCGACGCGGGCGGTTCTGGCCAAAATCAACGCTAAGGATTTCCCCGCGTTGCTGCACATTCTTCTGGGCGAAGCAGAACCGCTTGGGGCGTCGATTTGACAGAGGGCCTTTTGTAACCTACTGATTGTAATGGTGGGATGTAGTCTGTCTCGTCTGGAACACCAAACGCCCGAAGAACCCGAAAAGGCAAACCGATCGCAAGGTCGGGGCGCAAAGCCATGGGACTCCTCGGCCAGGGAGTTCGCCAGGCTGCCGAAGGTCCTCCGAGGGCGAACGGGGATATGCTTGTCCAGGCCGACGGGGCTCTTTGCGTACCCGGTTGGCGCCTGGCAGCCCGGAGGAACTATATCATGAAGCCCCTGCCAACTGCGATCTGGTTGCCTAGCTATTTTTCTCAAACTCCCGAGGCTCTTCTTGTGCGAAGGCCTGCTATGAGGCGCGCAGCTAGAGGCGAGCATGGCCGAGATGCTGCAGGGCATTCAGGAAGATTTTTTGCCCCCTGTTTTGGTCGGGCGTTTTTGGCTCTCGAAGTGTTTTTCCCCGTCCGATCCGGTGGAATAGGGTTGCCTCGGTTCCTGGGAATATTCGGTTACCTGTTCTGGTTCCCTTTTTTGCTGTGAGGAGACAAGCGATGAAACCTACGGGTGTGCGAACTGAAGGTTGGGGTTTAAAGAATAAAAGAGCCTATTCTGGGCGGTTGGCGGGGAGGGGGCCGGTTTTGGATCGATCGGCCAAGAACCGAAACAAGCAGTTCGCCCGGGCAGGGGCCGTTTTGGTCTTGACCGCCGTGTTGATGGTGGTGTTGATCGGCATGGTGGCCTTTGGGGTGGATTTAGGCTACGTGGTGTTGACTCGGACGGAGTTGCAAACCGCCGCCGATGCCGCTGCTTTGGCCGGCGCGGGCGCTGCCGTCGAAGGCAAAGCCGCTGCCGCCCAAGCCGTCTATCAATTCGCTAGTTTGCATACCGTTGGGGGCCAACCAATTCAGCCCGAACAGATTCAGATCCGATATGGCCTGTGGGACAAAAACGCCCGAGTGTTTATCCCCAGCGAGACGGAATGTTCTGCGGTGGAAGTTACCTTGCGGAGTTTCGACCGGCCGCTATTCTTCGGTCGAGTGCTCGGCAAACAGTTCTTCCAATCCGAAGCGAAGGCCATTGCCACCTTCGCACCACGAGACATCATGCTGGTGTTGGACTTTTCTGCCTCCATGTGCTACGACAGCCAACTGCGCTCCATTTCCACCTTGGGCAAAGCCCCCGTAGAAAGTAATCTCCTGCAAATCTACCAAAGTTTAGGGGCCCCTATTTATGGAAACCTTGCTTTCCAGCCAGATTATGTAACTCTGGTAGGCAGAAGTCCCACCAGCTCTTGCATGCCCCTGATCAAAGTGAAGTTTTTAGAGAACGAAAAGAAAGTGTATGTTCAGTCCACCAAAGATTTGTCCAACGTGGTGGTGCAATATTCTGATGGGACGAAATACAAATATGATGGCCTTTCTGGTACTAGTGGTACATTTGGCAATGGAACTAAACAGATCGAAAAAGTCTGGGTCAAATCAGGCTGCAACAGCAGTGGGGAAGGGCCAGGATATGGAGAGCGTTTCGAACGGGCATGGACCTCAGATATTACCCGAGTGAAACAGGGGCTAGGACTGGCCAGTGTTGCCTATCCTTATCCGGGCGGCTCCTGGGATGAATATATCCAGTATGTCATGAATGACAATTATATTTATCAAGCGGGTTACCGGAAGAAATATGGCTATTTAACTTGGGTCAATTATCTCCAGGCCCGACGCTATCTTGCGAGCCACACACCTGATTTGTGGAAGACTCCAGAACAGCCGATCACTGCGTTAAAAGATGCAGTGGACGTATTGGCTGCCTATTTGAAAGAGCACAGCCCGGAGGATCGGTTGGGACTGGTCATTTATACCTCTTCCAGCGGGACAGCTGTTCGGGAAAGCCCGCTGAGGCACGATTTCCAGACAGTAGCCCAAATTGTGCGCCGTCGGCAAGCCGGGCATTATCATGCGATGACCAATATTTACGACGGCATGAAGGCGGGCCGACTCGAACTGCAGCAAAATGCCCGCCCCAGCGCCCGACGTGTCATGGTGCTGATGACCGACGGCCAGGCCAACCTGCCCAGCAATCCCACCTACGCCAAGCAGAAGGTGATTGAAGAGGCTTATGCCGCCGCTTCCGCCCGTATTCCCATCATCACCATTGCCTTGGGCGCCGAAGCCGACGACCAATTG